>NZ_JAFUSK010000065.1 GCF_017471675.1 Pseudobutyrivibrio sp. | reverse complement strand
TCATCACCTGGTGTTACTATCGGCTCATCTGGGCTAGGTTCATCCCCTGGAGTTATAGGCTCATCCGGGTTCACCACTGGCTCACCTGATGGTGTAGCCTCCTTAATAGATTTCATAAGAGTAACAGTAACATCACCTCTTAATTCATCATTTCCAAATGCTCTGATTCCACCGCCTCTGATAAACTTGCTGCCAGAAACAGTTATGGCTTCATCAATATAAGCTTCAATCGAACACTTATCAACGTACACTGTGCCGCAAACCGCTTCACCATGTCTATATTCTCCACTTCTATTATCAAGTCCAACTGTACTATCATTTATGAAAAATCTTGTGTAGGAATCACCAGCCTTCTTCAGTTCAAAGCCTACTTCGCCCTTAGCATTTGTAAACTTAAAATCAACCTTTACTGTATCACTGTTTACATCCTTTAGAAGCTCATTAATTTCTGCTATAGATTTGTTCTTAGCATTTACAATCACATCACCCTCTACAGCTGATGTGTCAATATTCTTAATGCCAAGTGTTCCATTATCCTTCAGATAAAGCTGTCTTGGAAGACCAGCATAGAATGCCCAGCCTGCCTTGTAGTGGTCAAGCGGTGTACGATTACTTTCGCCATCAGCATTCTCCTGCATAATTGAGCAGATATATGTTTTTCCATCAGATGGATTAACATATACTGTAGGGCCAGTGAAGATGTTATCACCGTAATCCATTCTCTTAGCATCTGCAAAGTCAGGCTTGAACTTGCAGGTATTCTCATTAAATGTTCCAATGTAATACCATACGTCATTATCACCATGCTGTGGTGAAAATACAAACAAGAACTTATCTGTTGCATTGCCCTTCTTATCCTGAAGTGGAACCAGGTTTGGCATCTCCCAAACACGTCCATATTCAGATTTGTATTCATGGTTGTCAAAATAATTGCCCATTAACGAGCCCTTATATGTCCAGTTAAGACCGTTAAGGGAACCTGTCTTGCATGATTTTTCCCACTCATCAGCTGTCTTTGCTGTTGTTTCAAATACGTGGGCTACGCCTCTTCCATTGTCAGCTCCACCTACAACCATGTAGCGCTTGTTTCCGATACCAAAGGCTTGCGCATCTCTGAACTCACCAGGAGTTCCCATCTCGCTAGTCTGTGCCACTGCAAATCCTACAATCTCCCATTCAGTAAGCTCTGGGTCATCATAATTAACTGCCTTTGCAAGACCTACATGCTGGTTTGAACCATTGATTGGTCTTGAGTCATCACCTGCTGTGATAAGGAGCATAGGCTTACCATCAGAACTGAAAATAACATTTCCTGTCCATACACCATCTGGTGAAATAGTACCTGCTGTAGGAACAACAGCATCCTTAACATACTTCCATGAAACCATATCATCACTTGTCCAGTGTCCCCAAGATATGTTGTGCCAGTATGGTCCCTTCTGGTTGGACTGGTAGAACAAATGCCATTTGCCATTGTACTTAAACAATGAGTGTGGCTCGTTCATCCAGTTTGCTGGTGGTGTCGCGTGGAATGTAGGTCTGTAATAATCCTTTGAAAAATCTGACTGGGCATGTGCCTGCTCGTAGGTTAATTCTGGAAGGTCATAAGCCTTTTCTCTTATCTCATCAGCTGACAATGCCTTCTGAGTGATTGATACCTCATCGATTAATCCTGGAAACATTGTTCCATCAAAAAGATTATCTGCTACGATTATGCTCTCAGAGCCCTTACCAATTCTGATTGGAAGGTTTGCGCTTGCAATCATCTGATTCTTATCTACCTTTTTAGAACCAACAAGCTCACCATTTAGATAAACCTCCATAACACCTGCATCGCCATTGTAAACACCTGTTACATGACTCCAGGTGTAAAGTGGTACCTACTTGCTATCATCACTTGTCATTGCAAGCCACTGATTTCCTGTGCCAATTCTATATGTAAGATAACCATGCTTTGTAATTCCAAGAAGGAATCCTGCACGCTCTCTAGTGTTGTAAGAGCCTGCAATTACCTGTGCAATCTGGTCCTCTCTAGGATTGCTAGGTGCATCCCACATGAATGCACGTGGTGCAATATATGCATCTACTGTAAGTGCGCTGGTATCGATTCTCTCGTTTAACTCTATATAATTTGAATAACCATCAAAGTTCAGAGCATGACCACTTACACCATTTGGTCTGTATGGCATAACAGGTTCATCCTGATATGCAGGATTTTTGAAGACACTGTTAAGCTCTACAGTCTGCTTGCTTCCTGCTTTGTTGGTTACATCAAAGCCTTCACCTTCAAAGCTAAGTGAAACTATATCCTGCTCAAAGGTCATATTTGTCCAAGGCAATTTGATATCGCCATATTCATAGGCATCACCATTTTTTGCAACAGGTCCTACCACTGTATCGTATCCCTTTTCCACATCTGGTGCCTTTTCATAATATGTCTCAACATCATCAAAGAAGGCTAAAGCCCATGGTCCGTTAATCTTATTATCAGCAAGCTCAATGTAAAGAGGTTCACCAATGTAATCATAAAGATTAACAAAATATCGTCCCATATCAGCCCATGAACCCTTTCCTACATAAGGGAACTCGCTGTCATTAAAACGTGACTGTCTGTAGCTTCCAATCATGGTACCATCCAGCTTGTACACTCTAAATGATGCTGCATTACCACCCATCTTTACTGAAATCCAGCCGCTTCCAGATAACGTAAATACGGATGAGCGAATTGCCCAGCCTGCTGATTCATCACCTGTTACAGCCCAGCCATCAAGATGATAATCACCACCCTGATTGTAAGGAAGCTTTTCACCCCAGTATGTTTTAGCAGAAATAACGCCCTCGTATTTGCCAGATGAATTCTTTGAAAAAACATCAGGAGTAAGTACTTCCCAGCCTGTCAAATCACCTGTCTCAAATCCACCATTTTCAATGGTTTTCACTGAGTTATCCACCTTTACCACATTAAGTGTAAGTGTTTTATCCTCAGTCTTACCATCGTAGCTTCTGGTGTAGTTGATGATATATTTGCCTTCCTTTACAACCTGCTTGTAGGTGTCAGTTAAAGGCTTGCCATTAAATGTGATATCATTAATCACCACATCAATATCAACCTTTTTGCCGGTGTACTCCTCGATAATCTCTGTTTCAGATTTGATTAAATCTACGAAATCAACCTCAAGTCCTGCGTACTTTTCAAGTACAGCTGGAATATCCTTTTTGATTACGATGTCGTTGATAATTCCATTTTTCTTGTAGCAGCCTATAATGTAATCGCTGTACTCATCCTCTATATTTGCAATATCCTTAAGCTGACTATTCTGAAGAGCTATTACATCTTCTCTAGTCATGGATGTTCTAAAGTCATCAGCATTTATAAATGAAAATCCAGCGCCACTGCCATTTTCAATTACAAAGTAAAGTGTATCGCCAATGTTGCTTTCCAATCTATCGAAAACACGAATCAATGTTAATCCTGTCTTTGGGTCAGACCAGTTTTTGTTGGTGTATGTCTTAACAAGCTCATCACCGTCATCTGTTTCCTTATAGATTTTGATACAACCCTTTTCTTCAGTTGCAGCTGCGCCTATCATAAAGGAAATATATCCATCACCGCCTAGCTTAAAGCTTGAGGAACGAATTGCACCACTTTCGTTTTCCTTAGCTTCACCGCGCATACAATAATTGCCATGAATGTACATTGAACGACTTCCCCAATAAGTCTTTTCATCTGATACAACACCTACTGCATTGTTGTCATTAGTGATAGCTGTGCCATCCATTTTTGACCAGCCGGTAAAATCTCCTGTCTCAAAATCACCGTTTTCAATGTAGTTAGATATTTTCTGAACCTGATTCTCATCCAGCTCATCTGCCAGTGTGCTCACTGACATTTGGGACAAGGAAAATGCCGCTGCAAGTGTTAACGCTATTCCCTGCCTAAAAAACCTTTTCTTAAACATGTTTCTCCTCCTGTTTTTATGTGAAACGTTTCATCCAGAGTTAAAATTTTAATCCGCATTACTCAGCTGCGGATTCTTCGTGAAACGTTTTACATAAAATAGCATTAGAGCTAATTGCTGTCAATTATTTTTCTTCCCATTTATGCAGATTTGTCACATTCCACAATTATGATTCTTGTTTTTTAGCCAAATCGGTAAAAAATAGGTCCATCTCCATAATGGCACATCTCAGAAATATTTGCTTTATTCCTCAATACTTTAATATGGATAATCTTTGTCGTTGAACAAGCTGATTTTTTGCACATTTTCAAAAAATCGTCTTGAAATATAAGTGTTATTTGTTTGATTACATAATCCACTTATCACTCTTAAAAAAAACTTAAGTGCAAATAGACCTTTCTCCTAAAAAGCTTACTATTTCAGAAGAAAGTTAAGTGACATATAGCACATCTCCAATTACACTTACAAAAAATATAAGTGTTTTTTTATCTCAAGATTGAGCCACTTAAGTCACCCCTGAAAAAGTGCGTTTATTATAGGTTTTCTCCAAAAACACTTAACTTTTTAAAAATGGTGATAAGTGCTTTTCTTCTGTGAGCATATTCCGCTTAACAATTCCTGCAATAGTTAAGTGTATTTTAGCTTTTTTCATTTTACGTTAAGCATAGGAGCTGCTAAGATTAAGTTTATACCAAATAAGGAATCAACATAACAATGGCGCAGCCACATCTGTGGCTGCGCCATATATAAAAGAGAGAAATGAAAAAAAGATTGATTATCTGAAAATCTTAAATTTTAATGCGGCAAGTCCTGCACCTGCTAATGCAACTACACCAACTATAGCTAAGATAAATCCCATATTTGATTTATTATCATCTGCAAGTGTTGTATCTTCACCTGCTGCTGGGACAGTATCTTCTGCTATTTCTGTTGTATCATTATTAGTTGAAAGAGTGGAATCATCTACTGTTGTATCTGTAGAATCCTCTACTGTAACATCTGTATTATCTTCTGATACATCATTAGTAGCTGCTACCTGCTGATTGCTTCTAGCAGTATTATTTCTTCTTGCCTGTGTATTGTTAACTGATGCATTGCTACCAGCTGATAAAGCTCCTGCCCCACCACTATTTGCAGTAGTTGCTTTATCCCCACCAGCAGTGTTTCCACTACCTGCAGGCTTGCTGCTTTGAGATGCACTGCCTGCGCCTGCATTTGAAGAAGAGCTGCTTTGTGAGCTGCTACCACTAGTTTGTCCTGAAGGCTTAGTACCTGATGATGTGTTGCCATCAGTCTTGCTGTTATCTTCCTTGCTGGTCTTTTTAACAACAGCAGTGCTAGTTCCTACTAATGTCATCTCTTCTATACTTTCTGGAGAAACCGCCTCAGTAGGAATGTAATCAGGATCCAATTCCTCACTTTCCTGCTCCACTGTTTCTGCCACTATAGAAATATCATCACCTAAATATCCCAAATGGAAGTCATCAATATTTGCCCATTTGCCTGAGGACATATTTCCCTTAATTCCTATAGTAAGAGTGCCATCAGTAACCTTTGCCTTTACAGCGTATAGCTCGTATGGGCCATTACCTCTTGCAATGGTATCTGTGCAGGTTTCGCCATCACCATTTGTAGCATAGAGGCATAGGTCATCATCTGAACCATAATCACCATGTCCAAAACCTGATACTACGTAGTATCCATTATCAAGACCTTCTATCTTCTGATAGGTGTCTACTTTAAAATCACTGTTAGCCCAAGGTGCAAGGTCATAGGTGCCATGACTTTGATTCTTTCCAGTTCTGCATCCACCTGCATCTCCACCATTTGTCCAGCCACTAACTGATTTTCCGTCAAATGTAGGATTGCTGATAGTAGATGTCTTGTCATCTCCAAATCTAAGACTAATATCTATGCTCTTAGAGCTTGATACTGTAATCTTTCCTGCTGTTGTTGGAAGTGAATCGTACTGCTTGTCAGGTGTAGATGTTGCAACAATTACATACTCTCCACCAGGCAATGATTCAAACTCAAAATGACCATCTGAATCTGTTCTTGCCTCATATCTATCACCGTAATCTGCCTCATTTGGACGAGCAATTACAAGAACATCTGAAACAGCATCACCACTTGCGTTTCTTACTGTTCCTGCTACCTTGCCCTGTTCTTTGCCCAGCATGGCATCAGATTTAACTGTGGTAAATCCTGCTGCAACCTTTGTTTCAGCTTCCCCACCTAAGGCAAGTGAATAACCACTAAGCGAATATTTCATTGAATAGCTGCCTTGGTTTACATTATCAAAGCTATATTCACCGTTTTCATCTGTGGTAGCTTCAAATTCCTTGCCCTCGCCTGAAAGCGCAACCTTAACTCCCGCCAAGGCCTTGCCTGATTTGGTTACTACACGTCCCTTTACTATTCCAGTGGTACTAGTTGCTTTGATAGTTGCAACAGTATTATCACTGGAAGTCTCAGCCATTTTAACTGCAACCCCATCACCAGATGCTTCAATGCTGTAGGTTCCCTCAGGGATGTGATTAATCTTGTATTCCACCTCACCATCACTGGCTTCAACTGCTGTTTCGTAGGTTTTACCAGTGGCATCTGTTGCCTTTACTTTAATAGTCTTTCCCACAGTTGCGCTGTCGCCAGAAATCTTTCCTGTTAAAGTTCCTGTAGCGTAATCCTTTACATCACTTTTTTTGAAGGTAAGGTCATCCGCATAAAGGACTGTGCCATCACCTTTTGCATGAATACCAACTGTAACCTGTCCATTTTCCACAACTACATTCTTAAGTGTCACTTCAGTGTAAGCTTCATTTGCTGTAAGTACCTTCTGTCCGTATGTCACGCCCCCGCTAGTAGCATATAAACTAAGGTCACTGAAGCCCTCTGTATTTTTAAGCTTTGCTGAAAAATCATAGATTCCATCAGCTAAAGCTACATCCTTTGTAGAGAGAAGCGTCTGGCTAATCTGTTCCTCGTAAGCCCCCTGGCCTGACATGATAAGTGCATATTTTCCTGTAACACATTCCTTAGTGTTTGTAATACTGCCATTTCCATCTAGTATCTCTTCATTCCATCCAACGAAGTCTGTTACAGTGATTCTATCTGCATCGAAGCTGCCGTTTTTCACGTAATTGTTTTCACCAGAAACCTTCCACTCACCTGTTTCTGCGTTTAATTTCCATGAGCTAACTGAATTGAAAAATGGCTTTCCATTTTCGTCAAATGAAAGTGGACACCATACATTGTAGCCATCACCATTGTCGGCAAAATCTGACCACCTATCTCCGCAGAAGATTACTGTATCCTGCTTTGAGCCTCTAACTGTATAGAAAAATCCAGTCTGGCTTACGTGACAATAATCGTCACTGGCTCCATCCATCAACTCCATATTAGTGGTGACTGGTCTCGATTTAAGATACTCATCATCAAGACTATCTAACACCAGATAATATCCATGGGATGCATTCCAGCCGTACAAATCAGATGCGCACACATAATACTTTCCGCCATATTCAAACATGCAGTTGCCTTCACGGCCTGCGCCTGAATATATCATTCTGGATTCATCCAAGGTTACAATGCCATCACTGCCCTTTACTACCTTAGACAAATACATTTTGCCACGGCCACTTCCATAGGAATAAAGCAAATATCCCTGGCCTGTAGCTGGGTCAACAAAAACAGTCTGGTCACCTGTGTTTGTTGTGCCGATATAGCTTTTCATATTTACACGGTTGTTCCAGGTGAAATGACCATTTGGCTTGTCTGAAGTCATAATCAAAACCTGCTTGCTCCAACCATCTGTCTCCGCCTTAGTGTTTCCTCTGTTGGCATTATCAATGCTATTGTCAGCATCGTCACATTCATGCTGAACAAGCAATGCGTATGTGCCATCTAAAAGCTTGGTAACACCTAATCGTCCTACCCATGCAGCCTGCTGTCCCTCCATGATTGTCTCGTTATAAACATCCTCAGGAGTAGCAATAATACCTTCGTCCGTCCAGTTAACTAAATCTGTTGATGAATAACATGTGATTCCTACGAAATGATTTTCGCTAGATAACACCTTAGTCTCAGGATAGGTTACTGCCTCGGCATATTTAACGCCATACCAGTAGTATTTTCCATCAAACTCAAATATCCCTCCACCTTGAGAATAGATGAAATTACCATCCTTGTCTTTGAAAAAAGTGTCATTGGTGATTTGTTGAAATTCTCCGTTTTTTGCCTGCACTGATGGCATTGTACCCATTATAGGCATACTTCCAGCCAACATAGTAGCAGCGCACAAAAAGGATGCCGCCTTACTTATTTTCCCCATCATCATTCCCCCTAAATGATTGTTTTATTAAAATCTAGTAAAATTTTAGTTCTTTTAGTAAAACTTTACAATTAGCCATATTTACTAAAATTTGATGCTTAAAAATGGTAAAAAAATGCCCTCACACAATTATGTGTAAGGGCTACGTCATGTATATTCGCTTTATTTTACGCTTTCACGCTCTGTTATAGTAGTAGGAACCATAATCTTAAGGGGCATATCCGCCTCCTTTAGCATACACCTATTCAGGAAGAACACTGCTGCCTCAGCAATCTGTGGAAGTGGAATGTGGATTCCTGAAAGCTGAGGATTAGTCATGGTAGCAAGTGCTGTGTCGTTGTAGGACAAAACACTAAAATCATCTGGGACCGTAAAGCCCTCAGCTTCGATAGCACGAAGTACCCCGATTGCTGTAGGCTCGTTAAAGGTAAAAAATGCACTAACTCTATCTGATTCCTTGGTGGTTGCAAAATATTTCTGAATGCTTTCAGAGGTGCCGCTGGAGCCGCTAGGTGTATCAATGTGGCATGCCTTTAAATCAGGGTATTCCTTTACCACATCATCAAATATGCGACGACGGCTTTCGATTATTTTGCCTGCTCTGGAATCCAAGGTATATTTAACACCGGTAAAGGCTATGCTTCTATGTCCCTTGCCATATAGATAACCAACACCCTGTCTGATGCCAGTCTCGTAATCAGGAACAACTGAAGTGTATTTTTCAGTGGCTGGGGATGAATCGATAAATACAATATTCCTGGTCCATTTTTCCATAGCTGCTACCCGCTCTGCCGAAAACTGACCGATTGCAATAATCCCATCTACATTTCCAGAAATATTTATATACTCACCAGTCTCTTCATCAAAGCGAAATGCAATGGGCTCAAGCTTCATATCGAAAAGGCTTTTTTCCACGCTGTTTCGCATATAGATGTAGTAGGAATCCTTGAAATGATCCATCTCATATTCCATTTCAACAATTCCCACTTTAAATGATTTCTGAACCTGGCGATTCCTTTCCACACGTTTGCTAGGGCTTTTATAATTAACCTTCTGGGCAGCTTCAAAGATGGCGCTTCTAGTAGATTCCGCTACACTAAAGGTCTCGTCCTCGCTAAGCACCCTGGATACTGTTGTAATAGAAAAGCCTGTTGCCTCTGATATTTCTTTTAATGTGGCCATAAATTCCCCCGTTTAATAATTTTAGTAAAATTGTAGCATTTTAGATAAAAAAAGTCACTCCGGAAATCCCAGAGTGACTTGTGAAATGAAAATTAGCTACTGTACATCCATGTAAAGGTTGCTTGAAACGCTTCCAGAACCATTAAAGCCAAACTCTACGTTTCCACCATTTGCGATTGAAGAGTTCCAATCAACTGGTGTGATTACATAGTATTCGCCTGACTCCTTAACGTTAACATTCCAGCTTGAATCCATCTTTACTTCGCTCTTCTTAAGCAAAAGCTTCCAACCATTTACAGTCTTACCTGTATTGTTAGAAATCTTGATGCTAGCTGTGTAGCCACCGCCCCAGCTGTTGATAGAAGCTTCTGCCTTAAGGCCTGTGTCAGCCGATGGCTGCTCTGCTGGCTGTGAAGGCTCTGGGTTAGTAGGCTGTGGATTAGATGGCTGTGATGAAGGCTTTGAATCCTGTGACTGACCTCCTACAGGTTCAAAAATCCACTCTTGGTTAGGATTTCCATAGTATAACCACTGGCATACGTTTGTGCCATCTGCCTTTTTATGCTCATATACATCCACATATCTGACAGCATTAGATACCTTTGTACCGATAGTGTATACACCGCTCTTCTTTGTATTCTTAACGATGAACTGCTGTGCATCATGTCCATAAGCTGTGTAAATCTGAAGATTAGCACCATCTTCATCTGCTCCATTGGCAACATCAAGCATGTAGTTACCAAGGCCAGACTTAAGAGTGATATAGCCATTTCCTACATTTTCTACATACCATTTCTGGCCCTGTACACCTGTACCTGTGCTGATGATTACATTAGTAGCTGGTGCTGCTTTGTCATCAGTAACTGTAAGATACTTCTGGGAATTTGTATTCTTAAGATAATACCATCCATTAGCAATGCTTGCTGTTGAATTCGTATTTACGTTTTGACCACTTGGCTGTGTAGGCTGTGGCTCGTCAGTTACGGTGCTGCCATTAGCATCTGTTGCCTTCCATCTATCAAATGCAAAGCTTCCGCGGAATACAAGGCAGATGTCCTTTGTACCTGTTACATTCTTTACATTTGCTGTGAAATCCTTGAATGAACCATTTGTTGCAGATACATTTATTGTTCCAAGAAGTGTTCCGTTCTGAGAGCCCTCTCTTACTTCAATGCTTCCATTTCCGTTACTCTGAACAGTTGCAGTGATAGCTGAAACGCCCTTTGTAAACTTAACACCCTTTGTCTTTGTGAAATCACCATTGTTGATATCAGATACCCAAGCGCTTCCATCGCCGTTACCACGTACCTGGATGCCAGCCTGAGTGAACATTGTCTCTGCCTGTACCCAATCGTATGGGTTAACAGATGGGTTCATAGGAACACCATTTAATGTCTGCTTGATTGTATTAATTCTTCCGTTTGAAACATTAACCCTATCAATGTGAGTTGTTCTATATCCAAGGTTTCTTTTTACTACCTGGCTCTCAACAGTGTGTGTATGATATGCCATGTAGTACTGACCCTTGAATTCAAAAATCTGATGATGGTTGTTTCCATCAGAGCCTCTGAATGAAGAGCCTGGGTTTGCCATAATCTCACCCTGGTGTGTGAAAGGTCCCATTGGGTTACGGCTTGTCATTACCTGGATTGTTGCGTTTCTGAAACCATTACGGCAGTTCCAGTTTGAGCAATATGAATAGTAATATGTGTTACCAATCTTATTGATTCCTGAATCCTCAAAAAGATAAGGAGCATCAAGCATAGCTGCTGTGCCAACAGTACTAATCATGTCGTTACCAAGCTTAATAACACGTGCTGTTCTAGGATGAGCCTCCTGTCCTCTTGGAACGCCACCACCAAAGTAAAGGTAGCCTGTTCCATCGCTATCTACAAGGACAGCTGGGTCGAAGAGCCATTCTACATTACAGTTAGGTGTTGATTTTGTAATGAAAGCTCTGCCTATTGGATCACGCCATGGACCTGTAGGGCTATCAGCTGTTAATACGCCGATTGAGCTTGCATTGTTTGCAAAATAAAGGAAGAATTTATCCTTACCATTAATTCTCTTCCAGCAAACTGTTGGTGCCCATGAGTTGTTAGCCCACTTTGCTGCACCATTTCTGCCTGCAATATTAAATGCACCATGGTCAGTCCAGTTAACTAAATCCTTAGATGAATAGCAGTTAAGCTGATTAATCTTGCCGTAGGTGTTTTCGTTGTTACCTGCAAACTCTTCGCTGTCGTTGGTGGTATAGATATAAACTGTGTCGTTGTATACCATAACACCAGGGTCTGCACCGTAGCTTTGTGTTACCAGAGGATTGTTTTCGTTATCCCCCTTAACATAGCTTCCATTTATTACTGTAGCAGCGTCTACATCTACAGGAAGGCTTACAAATAGGGCTGCAGATAATGCTAGCCCTAACATTCTTTTAATATATTTATTCATAAAAATCCCTCGTAATCATTGTTATTAACAAAATGGCTTGAGGGGGATGTTAGTTTAGTTATTAGTTACCTGACAAATATATTACTGAACATCCATGTAAAGGTTGCTTGAAACGTTTCCAGAACCATTGAATCCGAACTCTACGTTTCCACCATCAGCGATTGAAGAATTCCAATCAACTGGTGTGATAACGTAGTATTCACCTGACTCCTTAACGTTAACATTCCAGCTTGAATCCATCTTTACTTCGCTCTTCTTAAGCTTAAGTGTCCAACCATTTACAGTTTTACCTGTGTTGTTAGAAATCTTGATGCTAGCAGTGTAACCGCCGCCCCAGCTATTGATAGAAGCTTCTGCCTTAAGACCTGTAGCTGCTGGCTGTTCTGCTGGTTGTGGTTTGCTCTGTGGCTGTGGATTGATCTGTGACTGTGAAGCTGACTGGTTGTTCACTGGCTCGAAAATCCACTCCTGGTTAGGGTTGCCATAGTATAACCACTGACATACATTTGAACCATCTGTCTTCTTATGTTCGTAAACGTCCACATATCTTACAGCGTTAGAAACCTTTGTACCGATAGTGTATACGCCACTCTTCTTTGTATTCTTAACGATGAACTGCTGTGCATCATGTCCGTAAGCAGTGTAAATCTGAAGGTTTGCACCATCTTCATCTGCACCGTTTGCAACATCAAGCATAAATTCGCCAAGACCAGACTTAAGTGTGATATATCCATTTCCCTTGTTTTCAACATACCACTTCTGTCCCTGCACACCTGTGCCCTTGCTGATTACTACATTTGTAGCTGCTGCAGCCTTGTCATCAGCAACTGTAAGGTACTTCTGAGAATTTGTATTCTTAAGGTAGTACCAACCATTTGCAATATTTGCTGTAGAATTGTTGTTTACATTCTGACCACTTGGCTGTGTAGGCTGTGGATTAGTTGGCTGTGGCTGTGGATTAGATGGCTGTCCAAGTACCTCTGTGTATGCCTGGATAACCTTGTTGTATGACTGCTTTGGTGAGCCAGGAACTGAGAACAACAATGGAGCCTGATTCTTAACCCATGTTGTCTTGTCTGAAAGTCCCCACCATGTAACGCCTGTAATCTTGCCGCCGTTCTTCTTCGCCTTATTGATATTCTTGAAAAGGTTGTATGCATAGTTAGCCATGTCATAATCACCCTTGTTAGAAATATCAAGCTCTGTAATCTGAACTTCAAAGCCTGCACGGAGGAATGAGTTAAGTGCGTTTGTGTAATAATCAACTGATGGGAAATTTGTTCCAAGGTGAGACTGCATACCTACACCTGCACAAACCTTCTTGCCCTGGTTGATGTAATTAACAAGCTTGATAACATCATTAACTTCCATGTATGTGTTGTAATCATTGTAGAAAAGCTTTACAGAATCCTGAAGCTTGAAATACTCAAGTGTCTGATAAGCATAGTTAAATGCCTTCTTTACATAAGTTGCATTTACCTTGTTATTTCCATAAACTGCTTCCCAGCCTGAGTTTTCTGCATGAAGGATTTCGTTTGCAACATCCCATGCATAAACAACGCTACCATACTGGTTTAAATATACGTGGTTCATAACTGTCTTTACATACATCTCAAGACGTGCATCCATAACCTGCTGATTTACGAAACCTCCGTATCCAGCATAGTTACTTCTGAAGAACCATGAAGGTGTCTGTGAATGCCATACTAATGTATGAGCTCTCATCTTAAGACCATTGTTGTAACAGATTTTCATAACTTCATCTACTGTACTGAAGTTAATCTGTGGAACATAAGACTCACGATAATTATCAGGAATATAGTAGCCCTGATTCTTAGCCTGTGAAACAGAGATAAGTCTAGCTGAACCTCCCAACAAAGCATCTGGCTTCATCTCGTTTTCCAGTGTAATACTGTTGTAATGCTTCTTTAAAAATGCCAGCTGATTTGCATCACGAAGCTGATACAAATTGATACATGTTCCTGAATAACCATATGAGGAACCATATGTATTCAGAAGAGTTGTTTCTGCCGCCTGAGCAGTGAGCGATGGAGTTGATACGCACATTGTAAGGGCGCAAGCAACTACCAAGAGCTTGCTCATTAAGCTCTTAAATACTTTCCTTTTCATCTTACATTTCTCCCTTAAAAAATGATTTAACTCATCTCCCCTCAAGCCAAAAACATTTTAACTTAAATTTAGTTTTAGTATTTTCTAATTGTTGCTTTTTAACTTCTAATTCTTGCTATATTTCGCTAAAATTACGAAATTGTTGCATAATGCACAAAAATACTACGGATTTCTTGGGATATTTTTGGATTCACAAAATTTTCTTCTTTATGACGTATAATAAATTCACGTTATAAATTACAGTTAAAAAAGGTTATGGTGATTGTTATGGAACGATTTAAGAATTATTTTTTTAAACTATTTAGCACAGCTTTTGTGTTCTTATTTGCTTTTACAAGCATTTTCTCATTTGTATCAAATGCCCAGGCATCAGATGTTGAAATCGTAAAAGATTCATCTACAGATAAAACTACAGGAAAAAGGACATTAACAGGACCTTACCTTACTAACTTTGATGCCCCTGCCTTTAATAAGCCTTTTGATAATATAGCAACTATACAAACCAATGAAGGATATCAATGGGACATTCCTGTTATTTGGATTGATGAAAAGGGGTGTGTAGCAACCACCTGTTTAAGAGGCATAAGCTATGCTCCAGTATTCGCCTTCTATGTTCCTGAAAACGTAGTACTAACAGGAGATGATGGAAGTACCAATTTCTCTATCAAGATGCCAGAATTTCTGACTACCTTGTATAAGGATGCGAGCTTCCTTTCTGTTTCAAATCCTTCCACCAAAATCACATTTATCACCACTAGCTCTATAGTTGATTTTGTTGGAGAAACATTTACCACTCCTGATGTAGAGGCTGCGCTTTTCACAGCCTACAATCTAAGTGATACGGCAGCTGCGCCGGTTAGTTCAGGTAGTACAAATAACGGTGGGCAAGGTCAGGCTACTCCTGCTGCACCTTCAAATAATGCTACACCTGCACCTTCTCCTAATCCAACCCCTTCACCTTCTCCTACACCTGATAAGGATTTAGTAGAAATCCATTGTAGCGCAGGAGCAATTGAGCTACTTGGTAAAGAAAACCTAAGCTGGTTTACTAACCTTATAAGAAATGTTATAGAACCACAGGCTGTAAATCTGCTTATGGAATCTTTCCCATCATATTCGATAGCAGCTAATACTACTGGAAGAGATGAACTAGGCAGAAAAATTGGTTTATACATTTATGACGAACGTCGCCAAATTGATAAAGAAAAGGACACAGAAGATGTATTAGCTTATGTTGATTCCACATACGATAAAAATAATAACTCTGCATATTCTTATTTCATAGGCGTAAATACTGGAACTCTGTATGATTATGATAAATATACTGACAAAATAGTCTTTGATAATAGTCAACTTCATAATTTAAACAATACACTGGTACATGAACTTATGCACGCTTTCATGAACGACTATACCAGGGTTGGAATGGAAGGAACAGTGCCTTATGATAACCTGACAAAGAAAGATAACATGTTTCCACTATGGTTTATAGAAGGTAGTGCATCATCTGTAGAAAACGTCTATGAATATAGACAAAGGCATTTTCAAGCAATGAGAACCTACACTGATGAAGCTGGAAATCAGGTTGTTAATGATACTTACACTAAAGAATTACTCCTTTCATTTTACGCTAACTTTGACGATGAGGATTATGGTGGTGCTAGTATCAGTACAACTAAACCTGATTATGATCATGAAACCAGGAATACAACCAGTAGATATGTCACCGGCTATCTTGCATGCATGTATCTTTCAAAGCTTGCGGTAGATAGTGGTCATGTATCAACCTATAGCTCTGTGCTAAACGATAATACCAATGAATTTGATTCCCAAGCTATACGCTTCGGTTTTGATTCAATACTTTATGAGCTACATAATGGTAAAACATTAGATACTATAGTAAATGAAATCTCAGAAGGCCAATATGCAAACACAGCTGGTTTTCAAAATGCATTTTTAACTGAAAATGATGGTTCTGTAGATTTTTGTGTAGACTTCCTTAATTATCTAAATGATGTGTCCAAAAAGCTTACTGAGGAAAATGGTGGGGAAGAAACTTTGGCAAACGGTTCCATGCTTCTTCCTTTCGACACCGAGAAGCGTTCACCTTTACCGTTGGATGATAAATTACCTTCTAACATGCCAGCTCAGACACATTACATAATTACTGATAACAATGATTTTGAACCATCCACTGTGGCTGAAATAGACACCTATGACCAGGGAGGTTTGTCGTATCCAGGTATCGTATATACGAATAATGATAATATGGTTAGTGAACCTGAGGATAATGATAATTAACTTTTAGAGTCAAAAGGAAGCGCCCCTGAATGAGCGCTTCCTTTTTATTGACTATTTCCACTTTTTAATTAATGCTGGATAAATTGCCACTGCAAATAACATCATTAAAAATCTAGCTACGAAATTACCCCAATTAGCGCCAAGCATTCCGGCAAATATTGCTGCACCCATAAATTCCTTCCAGGATAGAACAATTACAACACCGATAAATCCAAGCATTGGAAGATTCTTAGAACCTTCCGGTATTTCATATTTAACATTATGCCTTTCAATGTAAGAACCTACTACAAATCCTAAGAACATACCTGCTGACTTAAAGGTATCCTTCATCATCTTCACTGGATCTACAAGAAGCTCTCCATCCACATAATCCATAGGATAAGGCTTAACCTGAATGTAAACAAGCACCGCAATTACAAGAAGTACGCCACATACAGTTAATATATCCTTAGCTTTTTCTTTTCCTTCCAGCTTGTCCTGAACCTTTGATATGATGAACATCAATATTGCTGTTGCACCAAATCCAACTGCAACATCCTGTGGTGTATGAACTCCTAAGAAGTTTCTAGAAAATGCGGTAAGCACCAGCATTACAATACATATCACTGACACCCATCTTCTCTTGTTCCACTGCCACACTGCTGCTCCTCCATAATGGATAGTGGCATTGGTGGTATGCCCACTAGGGAACGAATAACCGGTGGCCGCCACCTTGGAATCTCCTGCCGGTTCTATCAAATCTGATCTAATCCATGGTCTGTAGGCACAGGCTGTTAATTTAATAACGCCATTTAATAGCTCACCACCATTGTACCATGCCAAGAATCTGTAACCCCATTTCTTGTTTACACACCAGTAAACCATAAATGGAAGCATTGGCATAACGTCCACAGCTATCTTTGAAAGGGCATTGAAAAACTCATCAAATACGCCTCCTGTGGCATTTCGCAAATCCTGCAATAACAATAAATATTGAATATCCAATTGCATAACTCCCTCCTGTCTAATATATTTTAAATCCACTTAGATGATACTTCATTGATTAACAGTTTTCTAGTTTTTCACCAAAGTTTCACAAAGTGTCTATATTGCAACATTTTATCCAAACACCTGCGGGAGTCTGCAATCATCTTTAATGTACCAATTACGCAGCTGGCTTGATATTTTTCAAATCTAACTGCTGTCCAGGTCGAATCACATTAGGGTCAGATATCACATTCTTATTATTCTCATATATCTGTCTCCACAGATACTGATTGCCAAGCACATCCTTTGCAATCTTGCTTAGATAGTCGCCTGGCTGCACCACATAGATATCTGTAGCAGGCTGTGCACCAGAAATCATATATGTATCGTAATATTTGTCATATAATCCAAGGCAGGCATCAGCCCCTGGATTTGCAGAAATTGATTTTTCTATTACAGTTTCCCAAGAACCATATTTAGCATAGAAAAATTCTGCTGTACCACCATTTTCATTTCCATAAGTCTCCAAATTACTTTTCTTCACCTTTGCCAAGCCTTCCGGGTCATCCTTGTAAGATGCGAGTCGGATTTCATTTCTTTTAGCACTAACCACTCTGGCAATTTCTTCTGTTGATTTTCCAGCTTGTTTCATAGAAATCATTATTTGATAAAGCTCCTGAATACTTGCATGATATTCTTCTCTTTGAGCTCTCATAGCATCTACAGTAGCCTTATCGGTCCAATCATAAGAGGCGTACTCCTTTAATCTTTCAGATTCAGGACTAGGTGAAAATCCATATACAGCATTATCGTTTACAACAATATCCTTGGCAGCCTTTGGATTATCCATAGGATTATGCACATATTGGCTCTGTGCCGCCAGTGCCATTCCTTTCATAGATAACACCAACGCAAATGTAAATACTAAGGTAACAATTCTGTTTAATGTTTTTTTCATATCAATTTTTACCTCCTATACATCATATACAGTGTCATTCTACAAAAGAAATGTTAAATAATCGTGATATGCTATCTTCCTATGAACGCAAAAAAATCCCGTGGAAGTCCCACGGGATTTCGTTTTATCTGGCGGTTAAACCACTGCCATCACTATCAATTGTAATTGTAGTGCCTTCACCTATATCACCACCTAAGATTATCTTGGCTGCCATTGTCTCAACATTCTTTTGAATATATCTTCTAAGTGGACGGGCACCGTATACTGGGTCATAGCCCTGGTCGATTACAAACTGCTTTGCTGCAGGAGTAAGTTCTATGTGAAGCTGTCTATCAGCAAGTCTGTCGTTTAATTCCTGCATAATCAAATCTACGATTCCACCTATGTTAGCCTTTGTAAGAGGCTTGAACATAATGATTTCATCTAGTCTGTTTAAGAACTCTGGACGGAAGGAATTTCTTAGCTCAGTCATGACTAGCTCATTTGTCGCGTGAGTGATTTCACCTGTGTTCTCATCAATACCTTCTAGTAAATACTGAGAGCCAAGGTTACTTGTCATGATTATAATTGTGTTTTTGAAATCCACTGTACGTCCCTGAGAATCGGTGATTCGTCCATCATCAAGAACCTGAAGCAGTACGTTAAATACATCTGGATGAGCCTTTTCAACCTCATCAAAAAGTACTACCGAATATGGCTTACGTCTTACTGCCTCTGTAAGCTGACCGCCCTCATCATATCCTACATATCCTGGAGGCGCTCCGATAAGTCTAGACACGCTAAACTTTTCCATGTACTCGGACATATCAAGACGAACCATTGCATTTTCATCATCGAATAGTGCCTGTGCAAGTGTCTTAGCAAGCTCTGTCTTACCTACACCAGTTGGTCCTAAGAATAGGAATGAACCAATTGGCTTTGTAGGATCTTTGATGCCTGCCTTTGAACGGATGATAGCTTCTGATACAAGCTTTACTGCATCATCCTGTCCCATTACACGCTTGTGTAATTCCTCATCTAGGTGAAGTGTCTTGCTGCGTTCACTTTCGTTAAGTTTTGCAACAGGAATGCCTGTCCATCTTGAAATGATTCTTGCGATTTCATCCTCTGATACATTTTCATGAACAAGGTTTGCATCCCTGGCTTTAAGCTTTTCTTCTGCTGCTGCAAGCTTGCTTTGAAGCTCTGGAAGTCTGCCATACTGAAGCTTTGCTGCCTCCTCAAGGTCATACTTTTGCTGTGCAATCTTTATCTGACCCTGAACATCATCAAGCTCTTCCTTGACCTTTGCAACATCTTCAACCAGCTTCTTTTCATTATCCCAAGCAGCCTTTTTGGTGTTGTACTCATCTCTTAATTCAGACAGTTCTTTCTGAAGGTCTGCAAGTCTATCCTGAGAGAGCTTGTCAGTTTCCTTCTTAAGAGCAGCCTCCTCAATCTCTAACTGCATTACTCATCTGTTCATCTCATCTAGCTCTGCTGGCATTGAATCAAGCTCTGTCTTAATCAGTGCACATGCTTCATCCACAAGGTCGATGGCCTTATCTGGAAGGAATCTGTCTGAGATGTATCTATTTGAAAGAGTGGCAGCTGATACTAAAGCGCCATCTGTAATCTTTACGCCGTGGAATACTTCGTAGCGTTCCTTAAGTCCACGTAGAATAGAGATAGTATCTTCAACTGTTGGCTCGTCTACCATAACAGGCTGGAAACGTCTCTCTAATGCGGCATCCTTTTCGATGTATTCTCTGTATTCATCAAGTGTTGTTGCACCGATACAGTGAAGCTCACCGCGGGCAAGCATTGGCTTTAGCATGTTGCCTGCGTCAAGTCCACCGTTGCCATTCTTACCAGCGCCGATGATGGTGTGAAGCTCATCGATGAAGAGGATGATTTCGCCGTCAGAATTTTTAATTTCATCAAGGACTGCCTTTAATCTTTCCTCAAATTCACCCTGATATTTAGCACCTGCAATCATGGAACCAATCTCAAGTGAGAATACCTTTTTATTCTTAAGTGCATCTGGCACATCTCCTCGCACGATACGCTGTGCCAAGCCCTCTACTACCGCTGTTTTACCAACACCTGGCTCACCAATAAGCACTGGGTTGTTCTTGGTCTTACGGCTAAGGATTCTGATTACATTTCTGATTTCCTCATCACGGCCAATAACTGGGTCAAGCTTGTTTTCTCTAGCTCTTTCAACCAGGTCGTAACCATATTTTTCAAGTGTGTCGTAGGTAGCCTCTGGATTATCCGTATTTACGGTTTGGTTACCTCTGACTGTTGCAAGCACTGCAAGGAATGCGTCTCTTGTAATGCCAAAGCTCTTGAAAATGTTCTTAACAGGAGTGCTAGGCTTTTTAATCATGGCAAGCATCAGATGCTCTACTGAAACGTAGCTATCTCGCATTGACTTGGCCTCATCCTCAGCGTAGGTAAGCACATAATTTAAATGCTGGCCTATTCTAAGGTCACCTCCCTGAACCTTGACTCTAGCCTGCAGCGCTGCATCTACAGCATTTGTAAACTGAGCCACATCTATATTCATCTTGCTAATCAATGAAGGAATCAATCCGTTCTCCTGACGAAGCAGTGCCATCAACAAATGCTCCTGCTCTATCTCCTGATTGCCATAATCCATAGCTATCTTCTCACAGGCATTGATTGCTTCAATTGATTTCTGTGTAAATTTCTGGATGTTCATAATATCTCCTTTCTCCCACCGAAGGCTTCTCCCTCTGGGAGAAGCTGTCAGCTTTAGCTGACTGATGAGGGTTTCTCATCTACTGATTATGTTTTAACACAAAAATTAGCACTCGACAAGTGTGAGTGCTAATAATTTATATTTATTTAATAATTACAAAATCTCTAGCTGCTATGCCACGATTTATTTGGCCTGTGAGCTATTTCCTGGATTCCCCATGTCTTGTCTTAAAATTGTTAAGTGAAAAAGTTTTTTTAGAATATTCACTTACTTCTTTACCACATACATCTAAATTACAATGTGAACAGTGATACTACATGTTTACTGAAAGCTAAAATATGTACTATACTGTTAAAAAATGTTAGAGAAAAGGAAATGCTTATGAAAAAAGGACTAGTTATGGAAGGTGGTGCCATGAGAGGCATGTTTACCTGCGGAGTAATCGATGTTCTCATGGAAAATGGAATTGAATTTGATAATGCGGTAGGTGTATCTGCTGGCGCTACATTTGGACTTAATATTAAATCAAAACAGATTGGCAGACCACTTAGATACAACAAAAAATATTGTAATGATAAACGATATGCCAGCATCAAATCACTGATAACAACAGGAGATATATACAATGTGCCATTTTGCTACGGCACTCTTCCTTATGAATTAGATATATGGGATGTGGATACATTTTATAGCAATCCTATGGACTTCTATTGTGTAGCAACAGATATTAAAACCGGCCAGGCCGTGTACCACAAATGCGATAATTACGATACCACTCCGGAAGGCGCTGATATCAGCTGGATTAGAGCATCAGCATCTATGCCTGTGGTTTCACGCCCAGTGGAGATTGACGGTGGCGTATATCTTGATGGTGGTATGTCAGATTCCATTCCGCTTAAGTTTATGGAGTCTCAGGGCTGCGACAAGATACTTGTAATCGAAACTCAGCCAGCTGACTATGTGAAAAAGCCTCAGAAATACATGGGATTGATTAAGCTTATGCTAAGCAAATATCCTAAGATGATAGCTACAATGGCTGGCCGCCATGACATGTACAACAGCCAAAAGTCATATATTAAATCTAAGGAAGCAGCTGGTGATGTCTTTGTCATCCGCCCAGATGCTCCACTTCACATCGGGGCCACTGAAAAGAACCCTGATGAGCTGCAACGAGTGTATGACAAGGGTCGTCGCATAGCCATAGAACGATTAGATGATTTAAAGAAATACTTAGCTTAGTCTATTGAATATAAAACTCAGAGTGCTAGAATTACTGTTGCAAAATTAAAGGACACAAAGGAGATCTATATGAAAAAATTATTAGTAGTTCTATGTGCACTTGCGCTTACTGCAACAGCTTGCGGAAACAAGGAAGAGGCTGTAAATAATGCAGAAGCTACAACACAGAAGGCTGAAGAAAACAAGACAACAGAAAAGGCTGAAAGCGCAATCAACTTAGATGAATACATAGGCGATTACGTAAACGAAGAAACAGGCGAGGTTACTATCAGCAAAGATGGCGACAGCTACGCTATGAGCGTAACTATTTACGGCCTTGCAAATATGGATGAAGGACAGGTAATGCCATTTGAAAATGGAGTAGCTTTTTACACAATCGACCCAAGTGGCAGCCCTATGACACTTTCATTTAGCAAGACAGATGATGAAGCATATACACTTAAAGTAGAATCAAGTTCATGGGCTGATTTGGAAAATGGTACAGAATACGAAGGCTTCCGCAAGGATAATGCTGATGTTGCAGTTCAGGGTACTTCAGATTTAGAAGATGGCGTGTACTACACAACATTAAGCAATGAGCCAGCTGAATATGCCAAAGAATACGCAACAAGCTTTATGCTAGAGTCTGATCATGTAGCTGTAGATGCATCATTTAGCAAAATCGCTGATGATGGTTTCACAAAGCTTGATAATTTTGAGAATAATGTTTACAACATCGCCATCGATGGTAACACAAAGTTCTTAGCAGGTGGCGGCGAAGGCGAGCCACAGTACATGAGCGCTACAGAGTTCAACGACTACATTGAGCAGTGCATGGGCTCAGGACTTGGTCTAAATATCATTATTAAAAATGGGGTAGCTGAAGAAATTGGAATTTGGTCTTAATTAAATAAGAGGTCCCTTGGCAAATGCCATGGGACCTTTCTTATTTACATCCTTCCATAGTAGATTAATTCGAAAGCACAATAAATTCGTATGGTCTTAAAACCAATCTATCGCCTTCAACTAATGCATCTTCATTATAGTTATCAAGAATTACCTGTGTATCAGAAATCTTATTTTGAAGAGAAGGCGCAAGCTTCATTTCTAACTGGCTTTCAGATAGATTTCCTATCACAATCAAATGCTTGTCTAAAAGGACACGTTCATAACAGATAACATCCTCTGGAACATCTGTGATAAATCTTATGGAACCTTCAGATACAATCTTGTTTTCCTTGCGAAGTCTGATTAATTTTTTATAGAATGACAAGATAGAATCTTCGTCATCAAGCTGGGATTCCACTGTGATAGCCTTGCCAAAGGAAGGCACCTCAATCCAAGGCTGTCCCTTTGAAAAACCTGCATTTGCACTAGAGTCCCACTGCATTGGTGTGCGGCAATTATCACGTGAGCGCTCATTAATAATATGAATAGCTTCCTCTTTTGTTTTTCCCTTGGCTAACAAAATCTTATAGTAATTTAAGCTTTCCACATCCTTGTACTGATTAATATCAGTAAAATGAGTGTTCAACATACCAATTTCTTCCCCCTGATAGATATAAGGGGTTCCACGCATCAGATGAATAATTCCCGCAAACAGTTTGCCAGATTCCTTCCAATATTTATCCTCATTACCAAATCTTGAAATAGTACGAGGCTGATCATGATTGGTCCAGAATACTGCATTCCAACCACCTTTTTCACACATCTGCTCCTGCCATTCTTTAAACAGCGTCTTTAATGCAGATTTATCGTATGGCATAAGCTCCCACTTGTTGCCATTTTTGTAGTCTACCTTCAAATGATGAAAACTAAAGACCATAGAAAGTTCTTTTTCAGCTGGATTAGAATACTTAACACAATTATCAATGGTGGTTGAAGACATTTCACCTACTGTAATCATATCTTCTATTCCCGTGTCTTTCACCAGTTCCTTAAGATACTGATGTACACGCTTTCCATCTGTATAGAACCTTCTGCCGTCGCCTTCATAATCATTTTCTAATTCATCTGGCTTGGAAATAAGATTGATAACATCAAACCTAAATCCGCTTACTCCCTTATCCTTCCAGAATCTGATGATGCTTTTTAGCTCCTCACGAACCTTAGGATTCTCCCAATTTAAATCGGCCTGAGTTACATCAAAAAGATGCAAATACCACTTCTTCAAATCAGGTACATATTCCCATGCACTTCCACCAAATTTTGAAACCCAGTTTGTAGGAGGAGTATTTTCATCTCCTTCTACAAACATGTAATAATCCTGATACTCCTTATCTCCAGCCAAAGCCTTTTGAAACCATTCATGCTCGGTAGATGTATGATTAAAAACCATGTCAAGCATCAGGCCGATGCCACGTTTATTAGCTTCCTTCGATAATTCATCAAAATCAGCCATGGTTCCAAATCTAGGGTCGATATTTATATAATCTGCAATATCATACCCGTTATCCCTTTGTGGAGATACGAAAAATGGAGTGAGCCAAATGTAATCTACACCTAAATCCTTGAGATAATCCAGCTTTTCCTTAACCCCCCTAAGGTCGCCGATACCATCTTCATTTGTATCATAAAAAGATCTAGGATATATTTGATAAACTACTTTATCCTTAAAATCTGACATTTAATTGCCTCCAAGCACGACGCATACAACTGTATCTAACTTTCCTGCGTCCTTAATCTCCTTTTTGCTAAACTGCATTAGCTTATCACCAGCCTTAACTGTCTGGCCTTTTTCTACTAAATATTCAAAGCCCTTTCCACCCATCTGTACTGTATCAATACCTACGTGGATAAGAACATCTGAACCGTTAGCTGCCTTGATTCCAATAGCATGCTTGCTATCATCCATTGTCACAGTAACTATACCATCACAAGGTGCATAAACTGTTTCATCTTTTGGTGTGATGCCAATTCCATCACCCATTAGCTTCTTTGAAAAAACTTCGTCCTGAACATTCTCAAGAGCTACTACATCACCGGCAACAACCTGTGTTAAATCGATTCCATTTACAACTGGATGCGCCACTACTGTTTCTGTAGAAGCAGTATCTACTGTATCACACTCTTCTACCTCACCATAGATATCTTCTGGAGTAAGCTTCTTCTTTCCAACAATAACAGTAAGAACAAATGGTACTGCGATGGCAACAACCATTGCAAGTGCGAAAATACCCATGTATCTAGTCTGGATTGATAGGATTCCAGGGATACCGCCAACACCGATTGAGTTGGCCATAACGCCTGAACCTACTGAAATAACTGCTGCGATGCAAGAACCAATCATAGCGCTGAAGAATGGGAACCCGTACTTAAGGTTAACACCAAACATAGCTGGCTCTGTTACACCAAGGTAGCATGAGATACATGCAGGAATTGATACTTCCTGTGTCTTAACATTCTTCTTCTGAAGGAAAATCATTCCAAGTACTGCAGAACCTTGTGCAATATTTGAAAGTGCAATCATTGGCCAAAGAATAGTTCCACCAAAATCAGCAACAAGCTGAGTATCGATTGCGTTAGTCATGTGGTGTAATCCTGTGATTACAAGTGGTGCATAGAAAAGACCAAATACACCTGCAAACAACCAGTTAACTGTGCTTGTAAGACCAGCGTGAACGCCTGCTGAAATCCATGAACCAATCTTCCAACCGATAGGTCCTAAGATAAAATGTGAAGCCATAACTGCAAGTACCAATGAGAAGAATGGAACTACAATCATAGATATTACCTTTGGACAAATCTTATTGAAGAACTTCTCTAAAAATACCAGGCAGAAACCTGCTAAGATTGCTGGAATTACCTGTGCCTGATAACCAATCATATTTACCTGTGTGAAACCAAAATCCCACTTTGGAATAGCATCAGCTGCTGCACCTGCAACACCATAAGCATTAAGAAGCTGACCTGATACTAATGTACATCCAAGGACGATACCAAGGATTTGAGTTGTACCCATCTTCTTGGTGATAGACCAGCAAATACCAACAGGTAGCATGTGGAAAATAGCCTCACCTATAAGCCATAAGAAGCTATGAACACCTGCCCAAAACTGTGACTGCGAAACGATAGTGCCATTTCCAAAATCGATTTCACCAATAACATTTCTAAAGCCAAGAATCAAACCCCCAACAACAAGTGCTGGAATGATTGGAGCAAATATTTCAGCGATAGATGCCATAATCTGCTGCAATATATTCTGATTCTGCTTAGCCTGCTTTTTTACCTGTTCCTTTGAAACTCCTTCAAGGCCTGAAACAGCTGTGAAGTCATTATAGAACTCCTGCACTTCCTGTCCGATAATAACCTGGAACTGACCCGCTTGAGTAAAAGTTCCTTTTACCCCTTTAATTTTTTCAATACCACTAACATCTGCCTTAGCTGGGTCATTAAGCACGAATCTCATTCGTGTAACACAATGTGACACAGCTGCAATGTTTGCCTTGCCCCCTACAAGCTCAAGTAGTTGCTTGCTTTGTTCGGTAAACTTTCCCATGACAATCTCCTTTATCCTTCGTCAAAACTATTAACCACACCTGTTTAAACAGGTCATGCATTATATATACCATAGCTGTTTAAACAGGTCAATACTTTTTTTAAAAAAAAGGGGCTGTTAAAAAACTCCCCTAAAAGGTAAGGAGTGAAATCTTCGGATTTCACTCCTCTTTTATTAAAAAAATGAGCCACAGACCTATGGCTGTGACCCAAATCCGGTATATAATATACCTATGCTAACCACTAC
>NZ_JAFUSK010000064.1 GCF_017471675.1 Pseudobutyrivibrio sp. | reverse complement strand
TCCTTCTTATTAAGCTTAAATGTATAATCTCTTGGTGTTGGAGCGAATACTACGCCACCACCTGTCCACTGTGGAGATCTTGTAGAACCCTGTCTTGCATGACCTGTTCCCTTCTGTCTCCAAGGTTTTCTACCACCACCAGAAACCTCAGAACGTGTCTTAGCTTTCTGTGTTCCCTGACGGTTATTTGCAAGCTGCTGGACAACTGCCATGTGAACTAAATGCTCGTTGATCTCAACTGCGAAGATGCTGTCGTTAAGATCCATGGTGCCAACTTCTTTGCCTTCCATATTGTATACGGATACTTTAGCCATCGCTAAGTTCCTCCTTTCCTATCGTAAGATTACTTTCCTGCTTTAACTGACTCTTTGATTGTTACAAGAGACTTCTTTGGTCCTGGAACAGCACCCTTTACTAAAAGCAGATTGTTTTCAACATCAACACGTACAATCTCAAGATTCTGGATTGTAACCTTGTTTCCGCCCATCTGACCAGGCATTCCCTTGCCCTTGAATACACGGCTAGGTGATGAACATGCACCGTTTGAACCCTGATGTCTGTGGAACTTAGAACCGTGAGCCATAGGTCCTCTGTGCTGACCTAATCTCTTGATAGCGCCCTGGAATCCTTTACCCTTTGATGTAGCTGTTGCATCAACCTTGTCACCAGCTTCAAAGATATCAGCTTTGATTTCCTGAGCGAGTGCATAATCTGCACAATTGTCAAATCTGAACTCTCTAACAAATCTCTTTGGCTCAACACCAGCCTTATCGAAGTGACCCTTCTCTGGCTTGTTTACGCCATTACGATGAATGATTTCTTTGCGTCCGTTAGCATCCTTATTAACAAGCTTAACCTTCTTGTCCATAAAGCCAACCTGAACTGCATCGTAACCGTCATTCTCTACTGTCTTGATCTGTGTTACCACACATGGACCAGCAGAAAGAACAGTTACAGGAATAAGCTCGCCGCCTTCACTGAAGACCTGAGTCATTCCGACCTTTGTAGCTAAAATAGCTTTCTTCATGTTTCTTACCTCCATTTTCTACAGCGGAACGCTTCTTGCCCATCTAATAATTAACTGGGGTAGCGGAACCGTTCATCCTAGAACAGTGTCATATAAGTGGAACTAGATAAGAAATCTAAGTTGCTTCTATATAAAACCATCTTGGATGTTTACAAAATTTGTTTCGAACTCAATTACTTGTTCTTGATGCTGATTTCAACACCTGCTGGCATCTCTAACTTAGAAAGTGCTTCAACAGTCTTCTGTGTTGGATCGATGACATCAATCAATCTCTTATGAGTTCTCTGCTCGAACTGCTCACGAGAGTCTTTGTACTTATGTACAGCTCTAAGAATTGTAACAACTTCCTTCTTTGTTGGAAGAGGTACTGGACCACTAACCTGTGCTCCGTTCTTCTTAACAGTCTCGATGATTTTCTTGGCAGATGAATCTACTAACTCATGATCATAAGCCTTGAGTGTGATTCTCATAACTTGATTTGCCATAAAAAAAGTCTCCTCCTTTTTCGTTTTTCTTACTTCTGAAAAATCGAACAAGTGGCGACTGTACACTTACCCGTGTGTTTCATGCTCTAACTTTTAAAAAGCGAACAAGTTCTCACACGTCGTTTCCGCAAAGCGGACGGTTTTCTGTTGTACAGTGACTTGTCGTCAGTTTCCTAACTTGACATTCGCTCCACGGAAAACCAACCACAGCAAGCTGGGTTGCAACCTCACGCTTCATCGCTATCATGTCACAGCAAGTAATAATATACACGACAATGGGGTTATCTGCAAGAAAAAGAATAAAATAATTGTATTTTATTAAGAACAATCCTAAAATAACCTATATATTGTGGTTGAAATAGAGTTTTTTAACTAGAAGTCATTGAAGAATAACAATCTTCAAGTATAATATTGCAGGTGAAGTAGACACCTGATCCGTCAGCTAAAGCTGACTGCTTCCCATGGTGTGGAAGCCATGAGGTTATATTATTATAGAAGGAATGGTATTTAAAATGCAAGTAGCAAATAATTGGAAAGATTATGAAATTATAGATTGCTCTTCAGGAGAAAAGCTAGAGCGTTGGGGAGAATATGTTCTCCTTCGTCCAGACCCACAGGTAATTTGGAACACCAAAAAAGCTTCTCCTTATTATAAGAAGTTAAACGGACATTATCACCGTTCAAGTAAGGGTGGTGGTGAATGGGAGTTTTTTGATTTGCCTGAGCAGTGGACAATCAGCTACCCAATCTGCAATCACAATCTTACATTCAACATTAAGCCTTTTGCTTTTAAGCACACAGGTATCTTCCCTGAGCAGGCTGTAAACTGGGATTGGTTTTCTTCTATTATTAATAAAGAAATAAAAGAAAAGAATCGTCCTGTTAAGGTGCTTAACCTTTTTGCTTACACTGGCGGTGCTACACTTGCTGCTGCAGCTGCAGGTGCACAGGTTACACATGTGGATGCCTCTAAGGGAATGGTAGGCTGGGCCAAGGAAAACGCAGCCTCATCTGGCCTTAGCGAAGCTCCTATCAGATGGCTTGTAGATGACTGCCGCAAGTTTGTAGAAAGAGAAATCAGAAGAGGCAACAAATATGATGGCATTATTATGGATCCTCCTTCTTACGGCAGAGGTTCTAATAAGGAAGTTTGGAAGATTGAGGATGACATATTCCCATTCATTGAGCTTTGCGAACAGATTATGTCAGATGATGCATTATTCTTCCTGGTTAACTCTTACACTACCGGTCTTCAGCCTGCAGTTCTTAATTATATGATTAGCACTGCTCTACTTAAGAATCACCCAGGTAAGGTTACCGCTGATGAAATAGGTCTTCCTGTTACAGAATCAGGCCTTGTACTTCCTTGCGGTGCCAGCGGACGTTGGACTAGAGACTAATCTGACTTTTAATATCGAATTATAATATAGAAGGAACTTATTAAAATGGGAGAAACAACAATGACTAACCCACTTGGCACTGAGCCTGTGGGCACGCTTCTTAGAAAATTTGCGATACCAAGCATTATCGCTATGCTTGTTGGTTCACTTTACAATATGGTGGATCAGCTTTTTATAGGAAACTTTGTAGGACCACTTGGAAATGGTGCTACCAACATCCAGTTTCCTCTTTCTATTTTAAATGTATCTATTGCGCTGTTATGTGGAATCGGCGCTGCATCTACATTTAATCTTTCAATGGGAAGAGGCGAAACTAAAAAAGCCGGATATTATATAGGAAATGCAGTTACTGTAATGCTTTGTGGCGGACTGATTCTAGCTATTATCACAGAATTATTCCTAGAGCCAATCCTGATAGCCTGTGGTGCCACAGATAACATATTGCCATACGCTATGGAATATTCCAGAATATGTGCTTTAGGCTTTCCTTTCTTTATATTATCAGGTGGCGGTAGCCATTTGGTAAGAGCCGATGGAAGTCCTAACATGACTATGGCTATTAACTTAGTAGGTGCCATTATCAACACCATCCTGGATGCTTTATTCGTTGCTGTATTTGGATGGGGCATGACAGGTGCTGCTGTTGCCACAATCATTGGCCAGTATATTTCAGGATTCATGGTACTTATCTACCTTACTAAGTTTAAGACAGTTAAGCTTGAGAAAGAGCATTTCATTCCTAAGCTTTCAGTAATAATTGCCATTGCATCCCTTGGAACTGCACCATTTATCAATCAGATTGCAATGATGCTTGTGCAGATTGTTATGAACCACGTAATGGGACACTATGGTGCACAGTCAATATACGGCGCAGATATTCCTATCACCTGTGCAGGTATTATCTCAAAGGTTAATGGAATTTGCTTTTCATTTGTAATTGGAATTTCACAGGGATTGCAGCCAATCATTAGCTTTAACTATGGCGCTAAGAATTATAAAAGAGTTAAAGATGCATACCACTTAGCTATTAAGCTTGCTGCATGCATCACCACTGTTAGCTGGCTATGCTTCCAGCTATTCCCTCGCCAGATTGTTTCAATCTTTGGCTCAGGAAGTGAACTTTACTTTGATTTCTGTACTAGATACTTTAGAATTTTCCTGTTTGGTATTTGTACAGCTTTCCTACAGCCACTTACATCAAATTTCTTTACAGCCATCGGAAAGCCTTACAAGGGAATATTTATGTCGCTGACAAGACAGGTATTATTCCTTACACCACTGATTATCTGTCTTCCATTATTGTTTGGATTTGACGGAGTCCTTTACGCAGGACCAATAGCAGATGTACTTTCATTTACCATTTGCTTTATATTGATTAGAAGAGAATTCAGTCATCCTGAATTCAAAAATATTTAATTATCAAAAGGATTTGCCACCGTATACTGCTGCCCGTCAACAGTTATGGTGGTAACTTCTTTTATAGTGCTAAATATGCTCTCTTCTACATAATTAAACTTCTCTGGAATCCCACCATCCTCAATAGACTGAATAAGAGCTTCTACTCTAGGGCCGTGATGAGGATTGCATTCACCGATGCAGGCAATCTTTCCCTGCGCCATATAAGATAGAGCTTCCTCATTAATTCCATCAAAGGACAATACCATAATCTCACCATTTTCAATATCTGCCCCGGCTTTTAGCCCTGCAGCTTCTATGGCTTTGATTGCGCCGATGGCCTCATTATCGTTTTCGCAGTAAACCACATTAATATTATGGTATTCACGAAGTAACTGAGCCATTACCTCTCTGCCCTTTTCCTGGGTAAAATCCGCATCCTTAAGAGCTACTATATCCCAGCCGTGTTCTAAGGCTGCCTCATTAAGCCCACGGGAGCGACCAAGCTGAGCTGTGGAGCCAAATGTACCTTGCAAATCTACAATATGCAAATCCTCTGGAGCAATGCCCTTAGCTAGGGTGTATTGATGGAGCCATTCGCAAACCTTTTTACCCTCTAATTCAAAATCAGAGCCAACCCAGCAACTATATAGTGACCTATCTGCCACATCCACCATTCTATCTACTAAAATAACTGGAATATCAGCCTGCTTGGCCTCTGTAAGAACAGAATCCCAGCCGGATTCCATAACTGGTGCAAGAACGATGTAATCCACATCCTGCTGGATAAATGTGCGTATGGCCGTAATCTGATTGGTCTGCTTTTGCTGGCCATCCTTGAATACCAAAGAATAGCCTGTGCCATCCCCAAAGGCTTCCTTCATAGAGGCTGTATTTGCACTACGCCAATCGGATTCAGCCCCAAGCTGGGAGAAGCCCACCACGATTTTACCAGCATCCTCATTTTCAATTTCTTCTGTCTGGACAGGACGACTGCTCCCGCAGCCAGTCAAAACCAGCAACGAGAGCAGAAGCCACATAAAAGTCTTTTTATTTTTCATATAATTTTACACTGCCTTTAATGCCTTCTTCTTATTAGCCATGATAACACTCTGTATCAAAAGGAACAAGCATAGCATTGCAGCAATTGTAATTCCTGTCCACCAAGCCTGGTCGAAACCTGCTGATGAAACGATGTTTTGGATAGTGCTAAGTGAAAGAACACCAAATAATGTTCCAATAATATTTCCTACACCACCTGTTAGCATTGTGCCACCGATGATAGATGAAGCAATTGCATTCATTTCCATGCCCATTGCGTGACTTGCTGCACCAGAGCCTACATGAAGGAAATATACATATCCACCAATACCTGCTAAAAGCGAGCAGATAAGATGTGATAAGAATTTTGTGCGTTTTACATTGATACCAAGCATAAGAGCACTTTGCATGTTGCCACCAACAGCATAGAAGCTACGGCCCAGCTTAGTCCAGCGTAAAACTGCAAATAATATAATTACAAGGATAAGTGCTACAACCACACCTATTTCTACATAGGCTGGAACATAGGCACCCAGCTTATTTACAGAGCCCATGCCAGGCACGTTAATACGTGTAAGCTTAAGCGCAATAAACTTTTCATTTTCTACATTAAATGGTGCAGTATTTACAATAGTGGTCATACCTCTGGCAAAGAACATTCCTGCAAGTGACACTATAAATGGCTGGATATCCAGGTATGCTACCAAAAAGCCCTGAACAAGACCATAAGCCAGGCCAATACCAAGTGCAATCATAATAGAGCCAAAGATAGAACCATTATGATGATCAAGATATACAGCACAGCACATAGATACAAGTGCAACTACACCACCGATTGAAATATCGATTCCACCTGTTATCATTACAAGGCTCATGCCACATGATGTAATGATAAGTGCAGCGTTGGCATTTAATATATTGAAGAAGGCCTGTGGCTTGGTAAAGGCACCACCAAGGATTAGGGCTGCTCCAATGTACATAAGTACAAAAACAATAATTGTAATTGAAAGAAGAAGGTTTGTATCACTTACTCGGGTGAAGATGCTCTCCTTTTTTGCCTTTTCCATTATGCCACCTCCTTCTTGCTAGTGAATTTCTTGCCAAGTGAGCTAAGATAATTGCGAACAGTTGGAGCAGAGAATACTACTAAGAGAATTACTACTACTGCCTTGTATGCTGCAAGGGCATCTGAGCTAACTTCGAACTTGTAAAGTGTAGTGGTTAAGAACTGGATTACATAAGCTGCAAGAACTGATGCCCAGATATTAAACTTACCACCTGATAATGCGTTACCACCAAGGGCAACTGCAAGGATTGCATCCATTTCTATATCCTTTGCAATTACTGAATAATTGATTGTTGAAAGACGGCTAACTTTGATAAGAGCTGCCACTGCAACACAAAGTCCAAGAATGACGAATGCTAAAATCTTGATTGCTGTAGGGTTGATACCATTTAATCTAGAAGATTTTTCGTTGATACCAACCGCCTGTGTATAAAGACCTAAGTTAGTTAACTTAAGCACTAATGCAATGATGATAATACATGCAATTGCAATAAATACTGTTGTTGGAACAGGGATTCCAGGAATAAATCCACCAAAATATCCAAACTTTGGATCTGGCACAATTGGAAGCTCGTTGTTGTTAATCCAAGCTGCGATTGAACGACCAGCTGTAAATAATATAAGTGTTGCAATCATCGGCTGAATCTTAAATATAGCAACAAGCACACCATTAAATAATCCGCAAAGCATACCAACAATGCATGCTACCAAAAATGCTACGATTACAGGAGCAGCAAGGTCTGTAGGACGTGCTTCGCCGCCACACAAAACTCTTAGCATAGCTGAACCTGCGATTGCTATTGTGGCACCTACAGAAATATCCTGTCCACCAGATGCTGCTGTTACAAGTGTCATACCAATTGCAAGGATTGCAAGCTCTGAGCCGTAATCCAAAATAGTAATCAAGTAACCTGATAATACAGGATTACCTGCATTGTTAAGTCCCATTGTTACCTTGAAAAATGTTGGGTCATGGAACAAATTGATTATTGCCAAAAGCAGTAATGCAATAATTGGAATAAACAATTGATTAGATACCAACCCACGCCAAAAGTTTTCTTTCTTGTTTGTTTTACTCATTTTCGCTATCACCTCCGGCTATGGTTTTCATAATCTTATTCTGACTTAAATCATCCTCAGAAAGCTCGCCTACAATCTTGCGGTCGCGAAGTACAATTAACCTAGAACAGGTACGTAGCATTTCGTCTGTCTCTGAAGATATAAAGGTGACACTCATACCCTCTGATGCAAGCTCAAGTACAAGCTTTTGAATATCTACCTTTGTTCCAACATCGATACCACGAGTTGGTTCGTCAAGAATCAAATACTCTGGGTGCATTAGCAGCCAACGAGCAAGGATAACCTTCTGTTGATTACCACCGGAAAGTGATTTGATAGGGGTATCAGCAGAGGCTGTTTTAATATTTAGTTTTTTAATATATTCATCTGCAAATTTATATTGCTCGGCCTTTGAGAATGGCTTGAAAAATCCAGTTAGAACCTGAAGAGCTAAGATAATATTCTCCCTAACTGAAAGATCTCCAATAATACCATCAATCTTTCTATCCTCTGGAAGGTAAGCGATACCATTTTTCATTGCATCAAGAGGCTTTTGAATCTTAACCTCCTTGCCATGAACCTTTACCTTACCAGAAAGAATACGGTCGGCACCGAATATTGCTCTTACGCTTTCTGATCTACCAGAACCAAGCAATCCGATAAAGCCGTTAACTTCACCTTTTTTAATGTAAAAATCAAATGGTTCGATACCTGCATCACTTTGCAGGTTCTCTGCCTCAAATATGGTTTCACCTGCGTCAGCTCCGCTGTAGGTTTCATGCTCGCCCTTGATGTCTGAAAGGTCATCCATCTCTTTTCCAAGCATTTTTGCTACCAACTGAACTCTAGGCAAATCCTTTATTTCGAATTCTCCCACTAACTGACCATCACGAAGTACAGTGATTTTGTCGCACACCTCGTACACCTGATCAAGGAAATGTGTAACGAAGATAATGCCTACTCCTCTAGCTTTCAAATCCCGCATTAATCCAAAAAGCTTCTGAACCTCCTGAGCGTCTAAGGATGATGTTGGCTCATCTAAAATAAGAACCTTACAATCCATATCTACCGCTCTTGCGATAGCTACCATCTGCTGCACTGCTATTGAGCAGCTTGCTAACTGTTGTGTTGCAGACGCTGGTATATCAAGTGATTTTAATATACGGTCTGCGTCCTCATTCATTTTTTTCCAATTTGTAAATGCACCTTCGGTACGTCCAATGTACATATTTTCTGCAACCGTAAGGTTTGGGCACAATGTTATTTCCTGATATACGGTACTGATACCGCTTCTTTGTGCATCCTGTGGGGAGTGAATCTGAACTTCACCCTTTCCCTTTAAACTGATAGTTCCTTCATCCTTTGTGTAAACTCCGGTAAGGACCTTTATCAATGTAGATTTTCCCGCACCATTTTCCCCCATCAAAGCGTGAATCTCACCTTCATTCAAGGAAAAATCCACATTTGCCAAGGCTCGAACACCAGGAAAACTTTTGCAAATGCCACGCATTTCAAGTACTCTGTTGTCTTTCACTGGTCAATCTCCCTACTCTCTTTTTTGAAAGAGGCGCGGATAGCCGCGCCTCATAAATACTATAGTTACTTACAAGAATTAGATGCCGTATGTATCAACATCTTCCTGTGTAATTGTCTCAGCATCGAAGCCCTTCTCTTCCATGATTACAACCTTCTCTGCAGGAGCGCTTCCACCTTCAATTGTCTTGATGATTTCATCAATGTATGAAGCCTGGAATGGGTTGCACTGTCCATCATAGTTCCAGTTCTGAGCAAGAAGCTCTTCAAGTGCCCACTTGTTGCAGTCAAAGCCCATAACGATTACGTCTTTGCCAACACCGTGTGAGATACCAGCTGCATCAAGAGCTGCTACAGCACCCTTAGCCATATCATCGTTCTCAGCGTAGATTACGTTGAAGTCCTTACCAGCATCAATCTGTGACTGAACAATCTGCTGTGCCTTCTCTGCATTCCACTCAGCTGTCTGCTGTGCTACGATTTCCCAGTTGCTTTCTGCTGCTACCTTGTCATCAAGAGCGCCTGAACGTCCCTGCTGAGCAGCAGAGCCCATAACACCCTGAATGTGGATAACCTTGTAGCTATCTAAGCCCTGGTCAGCAAGCCAATTAACTGCTGTCTCACCTTCCTTAGCCATATCAGATACGATAGAAGCATCATAGAGGCTCTCATCAGCATCGATTGTACGGTCGAAAAGAATTACGTGGATACCAGCATCCTTAGCATCCTGAAGTACGCTGTCCCAGCCTGCTGTATCAGCTGCTGAAAGAAGTAAGTAATCAACATCATCCTGGATGAACTGCTGAGCTGCCTGAATCTGCTCATCATTCTTTAAGCTGTATGCAAATGATGCATCATAGCCGTTCTCCTTTGTGAACATAGCCTTTAAATCTGCATCGTTAGCTGTACGATAACCTGACTCGTTAGGATCGTTGTTAATGATACCAACCTTGATTAATTCACCAGAGGCTTCTGTTGTCTCCTCTGTAGTAGCTTCTGTATCGCTACTTGTGTCACCTGTTGCTGCTGCATCGCCGCTGTCGCTGCCGCCGCATGCTACAAGACCCATTGTCATTGCAGCAACCATCATCATTTCTAAAACTTTTCTCTTCATTTTTCCCCTCCTTATAAGGTCTAAGTGTTATTGGGGCTTTCCCCCTTGTTGATTTTATCTTAGACCAGAAGGATGAGTTTTTACATTGATAAAAAAGGGTAACTTGTTTGATTTTTTATTTCTTATTTTGGAGAGGTTTGATTTTCTACGAATTCGGTAGAATTTTTCGGAAGATGAAGTGTAACCTTTGTGCCTTCTTCGTATATGCTGTCTATATGAATACCGTAGCTTTCACCTAAGTTAAGGCGAATACGTTCGTTTACATTATAAAGCCCATACAAAACATTCTCCGCCGGTGTTGCTTCTTTGAGGGCAGTTCTAATATCGCTAAGACGTTCAGGTGTCATACCAATTCCATTATCCTCCACCTGAATATAGTAGGAATCCACATCTTCCCATCCACGGACTACTATTTGTCCACCGCCACGCTTGTTTTTTATACCATGGTAAAGCGCGTTTTCCACAAGTGGCTGAAGGGTAATTTTTGGCACCCTGTAATCATATAGCTCTTCCGGCACATCAATCTCATATGACAATATATCTAAATAGCGTATCTGCTGGATTTCCAAATAGCTTCTTACATGATGTAAATCTTCCCTGACAGTTACAATCTCCTTGCCCTTATTTAAGGATGTTCTAAAGAAATCTGAAAGGCTTCCCACCATGGCAATAACCTGCTTTTGATTACCAGCTTCCGCAGACCAGACAATGGCATCAAGGGTATTGTATAGAAAGTGTGGATTAATCTGTGCCTGCAAAAGCTCAAATTCTGCCTTACGCAGCTGTCGTTGCTCCGCCCTAACCTGTTTTTCAATTGGCTCTGTAATGGATAGAGGTACAAAGATGGAATACACAACAAGAATGGTAACTATCATCATAAATGTAGTTACGGCGATTCTAATAAAATTAATAGTGTGTTCCTTGTTAATCTCCTGGGCTGATTGCAGCTCCCTGTTTTCGTAGTAGATATATTCGTTGATGGTATCCTGCACCAGTCCTGTTACAATCTGAACATCGTTTTCCCAGATGACCATATTCTCTTCGTAGCGTCCTTCTATCCTTAGATTAGAAAGAATTCTATCGTTATAAGTCTCCAGGTTATCTAAATATTTTTCCGCACTATCAAGCCTCTTTTTGTTGTCGGGTGTATCTGTGTATTGCTTTAAATCATCAACTACACGTCTGGCATCAGAAAGAAGTGCAGGCAGTTTGGAATCATCTGCTGTCTTATTTCCCACTATCAAAAGATATGTTTCGTAGTCATAATCATTTTTGAAATCAAGACTAAACTCACTGGCCGTAACCACCGAGTTTAGCATCTTTTCATATCTTGAATTTGTCTCCCACAGATTATAAAAAACATAAATAAGAAATATTACTATAGGGATAAGCAGAAAAAGATAGGAAATACGAATCTGAAGAGCTAGCTTTCCCTGCTCCCTGTCACCTGTTCTGCTTTTCATTTAATCTCCTCTTTTGCAGTTCCTCGATATGCAGTAGGGGTAATGCCCTGGGCCTTTTTAAATGCATAAGAGAAGTAATGTGCATCCTTATATCCCACCATGCTTGCTATTTCGCTACTCTTTTTGCTGGTGCATCTAAGCAGCTCCTTTGCCTTTGTAATACGATAATCTGTGAGATATTTAATAAATGGCTGTCCTGTTTCCTGCCTGAACACAGCACTTAAATGGTTAGGTGAAAAATTCACATAGGCTGCCAAGGTGTTAAGAGAAAAGTCCTCGTTAGAATAGTTTTCCTCAATGTAAGCAATAGCATCCCTAACCACATCATGATATCTGCTTTTAGATTTTTCCTCTCTAAGGCAGATTGCTTTATCTATAATCCTCTTAAGATATGCAACGGAATTATCCTTGCTAAGTAGTATAGAATTATCTGAATCAAATGTATCAATGGCATCTCTTGGTACGCCGATTTCATTTTCCACAAAATCCACCACCGTAAGATAAGTGTCCATAGTAAGATACTGTCTAAACATTGTGGAATTCATAACATTGCTTCCAAGGTCGCAGGTAAACTCCTCCACGAAGAAGGTAACTTCGTTACAGTCTCCACGGCGAAGGAATTCGATAACTCTCTCATGTGCCATCTTTTTAGGATTAAGCTCTGACAGAGAGAACTCTTCATTTGCTTGAGGATTGTGTTCATTGCCCCAGATGAATTTGTTAGATTCTCCCAGATGGCGATGGGCAAAGCCTCTACCTGCACTATCAAATGATTCTGGAATCTCAGTAATGTGGGTGACAGTCTTACCCACTCCACCAAAGAATCGAATGTGACGATTCTCCTCAAACATCCTTTCCATTCTATCAATGCATTCCTTTAAAAGCTCATCCATCTGCTCTGTGGAATCTGCCTTAAATAAAAATGCCTTGCCTTCTAGATGTCTATCAAAAAGCAACGCATTCTTCTCCTGTGCCATTGCTTTAAGTCTTTCTTCCATGGATACAACAGTGCCTGAATATTCCTCCATATCATGTCTGTCAGACCACACCTTGAGTAAGAGGATGTTGTAGCATACTGCAGACAAATCCAAGGATAGCTTTCTGGCCTCATTCATAAGAGAAAGGGTATCCCTGCCACCTGTCACAAGCATGTCAAAAAAGCCTAAGCGCTCAGAAAGATTCTTCTCTTCCATCTCCTTCTCATACTTTTCCACAATGGCTAATTCTTCTTTTTTATCTTTTATCTTGTTGCCAAGTGCATCTAATTCCTCTAAAAGCTTACTGCCACTGATAGGCTTACCTAAGTAGCGAGCTACGCCGATGTTTAGTGCTTCTCTGGCATAATCAAACTCCTCGTAACCTGTCAGCAGAATAATTTCTGTAGAAGAATGCTCCTCCTTTATCATTTTAGATAGAGTAAGGCCATCCATAAATGGCATCTTGATATCCGTAATTACGATATCCGGCAACTCTTTTCTAATCATTGGCAGTGCAACCTCGCCGTCACCTGCCTCCCCGCAGAACTTGAATCCATGACTCTCCCAGTCAATGTTGTTCTTGATTGACTCTCGGACAAAATACTCGTCCTCAACTAAAAAAACCTTTAACATACATTCCCCCAAAACTATTATTAAAGCAAGACTACCTTACTTACATACTATCTGATTTCGGCCTCCCTCTTTAGCCTCATACAGATTGGCGTCGGCACGGCTAAGTGCCTCATCCGTAGACTCACCTGCAATCATGGCTGTAAGTCCAAAGCTCATTGTAATTTGTCTGTCAGTATCAGGCACATAGATGGTTCGCACATCATCCATAATCATAGACAATTCTCTTTTTGCGATATCAAGCTCCCTGCCATCAAATATCAGCAAAAATTCTTCTCCACCCCATCTAGCCGCAAAGCCTTTACCAACCATTCCCTTTTTCAGCTTGGCTGCTACCATTCTAAGCACCTCGTCACCCATTTCGTGTCCGTAGGTGTCGTTTACCTTTTTAAAGAAATCTATATCCGCAATGCATACACAGTACTTCATTCCCATTTCAACCATGCGGATTCGTACCTCTGATAGCTTCTTATCAGCGGAACGTCTATTGTTAAGCTCCGTTAAGGCATCAAACTCTACCAAAGTCTTTAAGGCCCTTGCCATCTTCTTACCATCATGTGCTAAGCTTTTGATTTCGTCATCCTCTTGCATAAGCTCACGTGGCATTTCATAATCAAACTCACCGCCGGCAAGCTTGTTCATATATCTGTCCATCTTGAAGATTCTATCAGCAAGCTTCTTGTTGAACCTTACCATAATAAAACCAAAGAATACTGCCACCACCAGGCAGATTCCGATAATCGGAAGGATATATCTAAATACTTGCTTTTGAACATCCTCTCCTGAACGTCACACCCCTATCATTCCCATGACCGAGCCATCGGCACCAGCAAAGGGTTTGTAATAGGCAAAGCTTTTGGTATTATATACCATTACATTATCGTAAAAGGCAGATGAGCCTGTATCAAGGACTTCGTTTTTAACCACTGCTGCTACTTTGGTTCCCACTGCGCTGTTGCCTGAGCTATCGCTGAGCGTTGTTAACAGTCTGGTATCATTGTAAAAAATGGAAACATTGATGTTAAGGGTATCCGAAAGCTGAGCCATTAATGTATCATCACCATTAAGAGGCTGCTCCCCCTTGTATATGGACATTTCTCCATCATCCCCCTCAACCAGATGGAAATCTCCATTGTAGAATTTGTCAAAAGTAAATCCCACCAGCTCAGCATCACCTATAAGCTCCTGCCTAATCTGATCTGTTATGGATTTTCTTACGATGCTGACACTTACCACCACTATAGCAACAGTCATAAGCGTAAGTGGAATCAGCGTCATCTTTAGCATCTGACGCTTCAAGCTGTTTTTAAACCCCTTATCTGCCATATCCCTCTCCTTTGCAGCTAAAAGACAAAGAGAGCAGGCCCAAGGCCTACTCTCTCCCGATTACTCTTTGTTGTTTAAAAACTCTGATAACATTTTATATAGAGCTTCTGCCGTAGCTTCAACCCCCATTAACGAGCTATTAACGCAAAAGTCGTAGCCTCTGCTATCTCCCCATTTCATTTTGGAATAATAGTTGTGATAAGCCTTTCGCTTTTTATCGTGACGATACATCTTAGCCTTAGCTTCGATTTTGTTAAGCTTGTAGAGCCTGCAAATACGCTCGGTCTTAACAGCTTCGTCTCCCCTGATAAAAAGTGATATATGTGCCGGATGATCCCTAAGTACATTCTCTGAACAACGTCCAACTACTACAAAGCTTTCGCCGCTTTCAGCCTTCTCTCTGATAAAATCAAACTGAAGCTTAGCTATTGTATCCTGAACGCTAGAAGAATGACCTCGCACTGTACGGGTAAGTCCCTGTCGCTTCATTTCCTCGTGCTTATGTAAATCCTCTGCATCTATTCCGTTTCTCTCCGCCATCTGGTCTAGCATATTGCGATCATATAGCGGTACATTAAACTTCTCCGAAAGTATAGTGGCAATTTCGTGTCCACCACTACCGTATTCTCTTCCTACTGAAATAATAAACTGCCCCATAAACTACCCCCTTTCAGTATTATCTTATACAAATATTTTATCTGATTACCGGCAATAAGTCGAGTATTGCCAGTAAATAAAGAAGACTTATTTAAAGATATCTGAAAAAGATACATATCATTGATACCATAAGAACAATTATTGTACCTGGTACCAATTCCTTGCAGTATGTACCCCAGCTGATTGGATAACCTTCCTTACCTGCTGTAGAAATACCAACAACATTGGCGCTGGCACCGATTGGTGTCATGCTACCGCCAATATCTGTACCGATAGCAAGTGTCCATGCCATTGTAGAAAGGTCAACCCCTGTTGTAGCTGCAAGTGTCCTGATAACAGGAATCATTGTAGCTGAGAAAGGAATGTTGTCGATAAAGGCTGATGCGATTGCGCTTATCCAGAGGATGATTGCAATCATCAGATGAGCATTACCGCCTGATACCTTTGCAATAAATTCTGCAATAACAACAAGTACCCCTGTCTCTTCAAGACCACCTACTACGATAAATAAGCCAATGAAGAATAACAGTGTAAAATAATCAACTCTCTTAAGCAGTACAAGTGCCTTACGTCCTGCTGTTGCAAGTGTGATAATTGCAATAAATGTACCTATAAATGCAACTGTAAGGCCTGTCATAGAATGTGTAACCAAAAGTACAATAGCTATCAAAAATATGATTGTGCTTGTTAAGAACTCTCTCATATTATCAATCTTAACATCAACATCTATTGTTCCTGGCGCAACCTTATCTGCTGGATCCTGTAATCTATTTCTCATTGTAAAATAGAAATAGATAATGATAATAACAAGAGAAATACCACCGATTGCTCCTGTGTTCATAACGAAATCAGCAAAAGAATAACCAAGTGATGTACCGATAATGATGTTTGGTGGATCACCGCACATAGTAGCACTTCCACCAAGATTAGCACAGAAAATCTCTGCCATAATAACTGGCACAGGGTTAAACTTAAGTGTTCTTGCAAGCCTGATTGTAACTGCTGCAAGGAAAAGTATAACTGTGATAGAATCGATAAACATTGCAAGAACTGATGAAAGAATCATAAATGCAACAAAGATTCTAACCGGTTCAAACTTTGCCAGCTTTGCAATCTTAAGGCAAAGCCAATCAAAAAAGCCTGCCTCTGCCATGCCCTCTACCATTACCATCATTCCCCATAAAAATATAATGGTAGCCCAATTAACACCGGAGGTCTGTTCTGCAGACTCACCAGCTGCATGCCAAAAAGAAGGTGTAAAAATCCCGCCAATAGCTAAGGTTTTAAGGAAAGCCTCTGAGCTATGCATACCAATACCAAAAACAAATATACTGGTAAGTGCTCCACAACCTAAAGTAACATAGTGCTTTGGGAACCTATCCCATACAATAAGCACAAACATAGCCACGAAAATGACTATAGCCATGATTTCCGCTAACATAAATAACTCCCTTCGTATGCGAATATTACTTCATCTATTGTATACGAGGGGAGTAAATTTTTAAAGAAATATTTATTTAAATCTTGGCACTTTCCATTAATTTCTTCATGGAGCCTGAATTTTTGATTACCTGAAGAACGTGAATAACCGCCTGCTGTAGGTCACCCAGGGCTAGATACGCCCCTCTATTAATACTTCTGTAGATTACCGCCTTTTTTCCATCAGGCAAGTCTTCTATCTTACAAATTCCCTGCTCCTTAAGCCTATGAATATTTTCGTTAAGTGGCACATCTGCTTCCACTGTGGTTCGCACCAAATCCTTGCCGGATTTGTCAGGCATAAACGAACCCCAATTGTAATATTGAATCATAGGTTCACCATAAACAAAGGATTTTTCTACCTTGGTTACAAAGCCATCCTTGCCAAATTCTGGTGGAATATCCATCATCGCCTGAAGAATCTTATCAGGGTCAAAGCCTGGCATAATCAAATCGCAACCGGCGTGAATGTCATAGGCCTTTTCAGATATAGAGCCCCAATCAGATAATATAAATCCATCAAAGCCCCAATCCTTTCTTACAATATCAGTATTAAGTCCACGCTGTGAAGATGAATACTGGCCGTTTATCCTGTTTCCAGAATTAAGCAGTCCTGCCGGCTTGCAGATAAACTGGCATGCAGAAAATGAACGAAGATATATTTCTCCAAAAGCCCGGCGGGAAACATTAATATTAACGTCTGCAGTGCCGCTTTCCTGATTGTAGGTTGCAAGATTTTTCAGGATGGCATCTCTGCCGTCATATCTCTTGATACCCATTATGAGACCTGCTCCCATAGCACCTGCAAGAGCCGGGTCTTCACTGTAAAATTCGTAGGCTCGGCTACGCATTGGATTTCTGTGAATGTTTAATGTAGGAGACAGGCAATAATCAATACCGTAAAACTCCATCTCTCGACCAATGGCGCGACCCATTCGAACCACTGCACCCATATCCCAGGTCTGAGCCATATTCATAGGGGATGGGAAGCAGGTAGTAGCCACACCTTCTATCCTAAGGCCTGATGGTCCATCTGCCAGCTTAACCGCAGGGATACCCAGTGTGGTGGCAAATTGCGATGTTGTTCTGGCAGAAACCCTATACTTATACTTATCAATATTAAAATCAAACTTGAATCTGGATTCGTTATCTATTGGACTGGTGTAATAATCACCAGCTACTATTCTTGCCATTACCTCCGGTGAAAGGGATGACACAAATTCTTCTACAGTCACCTTACCATTAATCACATCAAAAAATGTAGATGTACCGCAAGGCTTAACATATTTAATATTCTCCCTACCAGATAAAGGCATATTGTAGGAGTTGCTGTTGGTGTATGAAACATACTTACTGCCTTCCGGTACATAAGTGATAAATTCTTCATCTCTGGAAACGTATTTGTTCTCAGAGTTATAATCGTCACCGTTTAAGGAAGCAACCATGATAAAGCCTGTATCTTCCTCAGGACGCTTAGGTGGAGCCAAAAATTCCAGTGGCTTTTTAGGCTCCATTACATGTGTGACACTTTTAATAGTGGTAAATCTATCCAAAACCACCTTGCCACATAGCACTGTATCCTTTGAATTCTCGCCTATTCTAAACAGGTAGTCACCCTTCTCCATTACCCAGGCTGTGGTTTCCTCGTCAAAGGAGCTTAGTGTCATAATAGGAATCTTAATTGTAACATCCTCATGCTCACCTGGCTTTAGCTTACCTGTCTTGGCAAAGCCCACTAATATTTGGTTCGGCTTTTCAATATTAACTATAGGCTGAGTGCAGTACACCTGAACCACCTGTCTGCCTGCACGCTCACCTGTGTTTGTTACCTTAACACGAAGAACAATAGACATCCAGCTGGCCTCTAGATATTCAAGCTTCATATCAAATGTTGTATAGCTAAGTCCATATCCGAATGGATAAAGAGGCGCCACATCAAAGGTATCGAAATATCGATACCCAACATAGATTCCTTCTTTATAATCAATTTCATTTTTCTTGGCACTGGCATTCAAGGTTGCTGTGCTGTAGCAGGTTGAATAATCCTTGTACTTCTTAGCCCAGGTGGCTGTAAGTCTACCACTAGGATTAACAGCACCAGTAAGAACATCTGCAAGAGCGTTGCCAGCTTCCATGCCTGGGATTCCCATTAATAAGATGGCTTTGATATTCTTCGCCCTGGCAAACTGTCCCAACTCAAGCATGTTTGTATTTAATACAAGAATAACATTTTCAAATGTATCAACGATAAGCTGCAAATTCTGCTGTTCTGTCTCAGTAAAATGATATTCGCTTTCCTTAAGTGGACCACTAGCCACAAGCTGATGGCGGACTACATATATACAAGTGTCGGTTCCAAGCACAGCCTCGGCAATATCAGCCTTTGATATAGGAAGCTCATCTGTTTCGTACTGCTTACCTTCGTAGGCACCATTTCTTTTAGCTGTTGCCTTATCCTGTTTATCCTTTACCCCTGCTGCTTTTTCCATCTTCTCCAGCCAGGCATCTGTGGAAAAGCTAAAGCCATTAGATAAAAGACCTTCTTTAACATTTACATTCTTATCCGTAAATACGTAGTTAAAAAATAAGCCACTAAAAATAGTATCAACTGCCCCTGCACCAAAAAGAGCCACCTTGCTCTTTTTCATAGGAAGTATCCCACTATTTTTTAGTAGCACAAAAGTGTCAGCGGCTAAACCTCTGACGATTTCTCTATGCTCTGGGAATTGCAATCCCTTACCTTTAAATAGCTTACTCTTGATGTCATTAAGTTTCATATCAAAACTGCTCCCAATAATATCTAATTCCTATATTTTATAATATCATCTTTTCTTTTATTCTTGAATATGATACTATTTTTCTATTTAAAAACTGTGATAGAATTGTTAAACTTATTGAGAATAGGAGATTTTTATGCTAAAAGACATGTTCGACCGAGATTCATCCTTATCATTTGAAGTATTTCCTCCAAAGAAGGAGGCAGATTTCTCTGATTGCTTCAAAATACTTGATTCACTATCAACACTTTCGCCTGATTTCATTAGTGTAACCTACGGTGCAGGTGGCAGCAATTCCAAGAAGACTGTTGAGATTGCTTCTTACATACAAAACACACTGCACACTGATGCCATGGCGCACCTTACCTGCGTTGGTTCTTCTGAAGCAGATATCCTACAGGTTACCAATGAGCTTGAAAAGGTTGGTGTTGAACACGTGCTTGCACTTAGGGGTGACAAGCCTCGTGACATGTCTGAAGAGCAGTTTGAAAAACGAATATTCCCTCATGCAACAGATTTGATTCACTTTTTGAATACTAACACTAACCTTGATATATCTGCTTCTTGCTACCCTGAAAAGCATCCTGAAGCCATCTCCATGGATTCAGATATTGCTTTTATGAAGATGAAGCAGGATATGGGTGCTAAGATGTTTATTTCTCAGCTGTTTTTCGACAACACTGATTTCTACAGATTTGTTGAGCGTGCTAAGAATGCAGGCATTACTGTTCCTATTGTTGCAGGTATCATGCCTATCACATCAGCAAGACAGATTGGCTCCACAGTTACACTTGCAGGTTCATCTGTTCCAAAGAAGCTTGCAGATATTTGTGCTAAATATGGTGACCAACCAGACGAAATGCGTTCAGCCGGAATTGAGTATGCCATCAACCAAATCAATGACCTGAAAAAATGCGGCATGGGTCACATTCATATCTATTGCATGAACAAGCCTAAAATGACTTCTGAAATTTGCGCCGCAATAAAATAGGAGATTATTATGGACGGAAAAAAGATTGAACAGGAAATATTAGAAATTACCGATGAGCTTATTAAGGATTACAAGTCCGACAGAGCTATCGACAAGATGGACACTTACCATCAGCCTAATAAGGATTCCATCATCGATATTACTAAGAAGCTTCTTCGTATTGTATACCCTGGCTACTACCGTGACCATGTGTACAAGGTATACAACGTGGAGACTAATCTTAACACACTTATGGAAGATGTGGTTTACAATCTGAACAAGCAGATTGCACTTATACTTTGCTACAGACCTGATTTTGACGGTTGCTGCGAAGAGATTTGCTCTACAAAGGCTGAGGAATTATCACTTGCCTTCCTTAAGAGAATCCCACACGTACGTGCCTTGCTTGACACAGATCTGCAGGCTGCTTACGACGGTGACCCTGCTGCCACCAGCATAGACGAAATAATCTTTGCTTATCCTGGCATTATGGCAATCACCATATACCGCTTAGCCCATGAGCTGTATCTGCTTGGTGTGCCTATTATTCCACGTATCATGACTGAATACGCTCATTCCAACACTGGTATTGATATCCATCCTGGTGCTACTATCGGAGAATATTTCTTTATCGACCATGGCACAGGTATTGTAATTGGTGAAACAACAGTAATTGGAAAGAACGTTAAGGTATACCAGGGCGTTACACTTGGTGCCCTTTCAACAAGAGGCGGTCAGAACCTTAGAGGTGTCCGCAGACATCCTACTATTGAAGATAATGTTACTATTTATTCAAATGCTTCAGTGCTTGGTGGAGATACTGTTATCGGACACGATTCGATTATTGGAGGTTCTACATTTATTACTGAATCGGTGCCACCAGAGTCTAGAATTTATTATGATGTGAAATAAGCCTTCCCCCCATAGATGGGGGGAAGGTGGATGCGCAGCAGACGGATGAGGGGCTCTGTAGATACACACCTCATCAGTCACTTTTCACATCTTCAAGTACTCCATACCCTGCTTTACTTCATCAGGTACAGTGCCTTCATTCTTTTCTACTTTATCTATAATGGTCTTCAGGTGATTAAGAGCCTGGCTGCACTTTATCTCATGCCTAGAAATCAACTGCTCATACATAGGGTGGTTAGCCACCTTTGCCCTATAAGCCTTGGAGAATGTACAGTGCTTGTTCAGTATATTTCTCTCTGGCTTGTTAAGTCTAATACTTCCCTGAGCCTCAAAGTTAATCCAGATTGTATACTGCTTGGTAAAGGCTTCACGCATATTGTTGCGAGATGACTTAAGCAGTGTCTTTACCTTTTCTTTATTCTCAGCAGAAAGCTCTTTGTTCTTGCGGTAGAATGTAAAGTAATCATAGAAATCAGATGTAAGGCAATCGCTACCAATATCATTCCATCTAGAGCCCTGCTCCTTGCGGCAAATCTCCCAGCGAAAGGCGCCGCAGCAGTAAATCATCATCTTATCTAAATCATCAAATGTAAACATTGGGAATACAAATCTGCCTGGTGAGTCCACCTTGATTCCACCACACTCCTGCCACATCATTGCACGCATACCACAGTTAGGAAGCAGTATTATATCAGGCTGCACCCTCTTAAGATATGGCTCGCTCTTTACATTGGCATCCATATCTGTGAAAAAGCCTTCTCTAAGGAATATTTGATAGTCTATACTTTCTATCTTTTCCATAGCCTCTACGAGCTTGGCATTGGTAACCAGCATTCTCATTGGCTCCATGCCAAAATCCTCTTTTGTAAGAACAGGACAGAATGATGTCATCTTACCAGATGTGGTTCTGTTGGCAGATACAAAGAAGTTGTTCATTTCAAACTTAACCTTCTGCTCCTGATCTGCCATCCACTTAGGCATATCAGCCTCTGTGATGTTACCGGATTTACGCTCTTCTAGCACGAAGCCTCTGTAATCTAAATCCAGCTCGTTTCGGCTAGGCTCACGGTCGCCAGCGTAAACAGCTCTAAGCCATTTATATATGGTGAATAGATGGTCGCTTTCACATAGACTAGAAAGCCTATCCATTATATCTGCAAGCTCATTTGTGATTTCATCTCCAATGGCATCATACTCAATATAACCAAAATTCAAGAACATCTGAATAATAGTATCAAGCTCGCCGCCGTATGCTTCAAATTCCAAAGCTCTAAAGAAGGTCTTTTGATACATTTCATAGAATATATCTACTGCCTTCTTTCTAACCTTGCGCTCATAGTCATCCTTGCCTTCTCTATCTGACAATGCCAGGTATTCAGCAATCTGTTCTTTGTATTCTTCTGTCTTATCCTCGTCAATTTCTGCAAACTCACAAATATGCTCAAAGGTCTGGGTGAACTCAGCCTGCTTTTGCATCTTGGCCTCGTCAAAGGCTGCAGCTGTAGCTGCAAAATCATGACCGTCATACTCAGCCCATCTGTCTTTGATAAGTGCCTTATCATAAAGGCCTGATGAAGACAGGAACTTATATAGCATTTTCATTAGTTTTATGATATTAGCCTGGTCAGCTCCTCGCTCTGCTGCATAGACTCTCAGCTTAAAAATAGCATCAAACAAATCATTTTTGTCAGATGATAACAGCACAGGTGTAAATTCATCCAGGTAAAATCCCATAGTTTCAGCACATTCGATTGCACGCTTCATGTAGCCGCAGCTGATGCCAATAACACCATTTACTATTTCTGTGCGTTTGCCATAGATGCTTTCAATTTCCTTGTTATCAACAGAATTAAGGCTATCTATATAATCGTGCTCCCACTTAAGAATTTCCCCCTTAAGCTCAATAGGCTCCATCTCCTCAAGCATAGGAATCTCCACAGGAGTCATGCCCACTGCTCTGCACTGTTTTCTATATTCACCGTGGATTCCACGACAATAATCAGAGAAATCATCCACCTTTTTCTTTAGCTCATCGTAGATTTTGAACACATCCCTACATTGCCTGAATGCACCCTTGGCAAAGCCAAAGATATACACAGGTTGCGCCTTAAAAATACCATCAAAATCATCCATACTCTTGTATGGGCATTTGATGACTGAGGCATCCTCCTCCACAGTATAGTCCGCCTCGTACTTATGGTTCAAAGCATCGGACAATCCCGCTACTGTACCAGGACCAAGCAGTAGCTGTTTGCCCTTCCAATCCTGCTTGATGGTTCCTTTCAAGATTACATACAGGCTATCTATTGCATCCCCTTCGTTTATTAACTTTTTGCCCTTTTCAATAGTGATTGGTTCCAAGTTTTCTCCTTAGCTTAATAGCATCTATACTTAAGCTAATTATAAAATTGTCTGAATATTATTGCAATTCAATTGAAATAAATTCACAAAAATTTAACGGCTGAGGGGGATTACCACTAGCAAATCTGTTTTTCACTGTTCTTAGTGGTAATATTTTTCGGCTTTACCTCTAGCATTCCGGCTTTTGTTGTGTGCTAGTGGTAATCTTTTGCTTTCTTACCTCTAGCTTTCTAGATTTATCCATGTGCTAGTGGTAATCTCTTGTTTTCTTACCTCTAGCTTTCCGACTTTTTGCATGTGCTAGTGGTAATCTCTTATTTTCTTACCTCTAGCTTTCTAGATTTACCCATGTGCTAGTGGTAATCTGCTTCTTTTTACCACTAGATTTTGCATTTCCTCTATTCCAGTGGTAATCACACTGCATTTTTACCACTGGATTTCACTTTTTTCCTATTCCAGTGGATAAAGCCCATATAATGGTGTAAATTCTAAAATTTATTAAAAAGAGCCAAGTGCTCATCTTTCAGTTAAAATTAAGTTACCACACAAAACATAATTGAAAGGATGAATACTATGGCTCAATTACATTTTACATTGGATC
>NZ_JAFUSK010000063.1 GCF_017471675.1 Pseudobutyrivibrio sp. | reverse complement strand
TAGGTAGGATTCCCCAGCAATTCATAAGCCAGTTAGGGAAGGCTGTATAGTAGGCAGCCTGCACGCCCCATAGGATGGCACGATGGCGATATTCCTTGCAGGCCATTTCCTTGTTCTGATATGCCTTTGTGGCAAGGGCTGTTATCTTTTTGTCTGTATCTAAGAATATCTGGCTGCTGCCTCCACCTGCCATATAAACACCATAGCGGTAAAATCCAAGTGTGGCACCAAGTAGCTGAGGATATGGGCTTTTATTAATCTCAAGCCACTCTAAGAATTCCTTTGTCTCTTCGTTAAATCTGGCCATATTGGTAAACAGATAATCCCAATCGTACTTTTCACCAGTGTGTTCTTCAATAAATCTGATTGCATTAAGAACTTCTTCACCAGCGTATTCCTGTACACTCTCCTGCCTATGGCGGATAGGTGCTGCCAGCTGGAAGGTAGGAATCCCCATACTCCTTGCCATAAGGCCGCCACCCATAAGACTGCCATCACAGGTGGTATTGCACTGAATAGCACAGGCTCCAATAAGAGGAAAATCATCCTCTAAGGCTGCGCCAAATTCTGCTGCAGGCATAGGGCATACATCTGTTGGTACACCGTATTCGTGGGTCTTATCAACATAATGCATTACGCCGTTTTGGCACATGAAGGAGCTGGTGTATATAGCAGGCACCTCGTAGCTAACCCATTTAAGATTAGGGAAACCGCCCATCAGTGTGCTCATCATGTTTTCATCAAAGATAACCATCTTTTTAGAAAGCTCAACATCATTTCCAATTTCAGGGTCTGCCTTGAACATGTCAGTTAAAGACAATGTCATATCAAGAACTATCAGGCCGATTCCCTCATGGGCAAGCCTAAGCTGAGTGCCTCTTAAGCCCTCTGTGTGCCTGTCCATAAAATCAGGCACAGCCAGATAATTGCTCATCCAGCGATATCTAAAAAAGCCTTTGAAATTGTTAGGCTTCATCATGAATTTTCCAAGTGTAAAAAGATAGTAAAGCCATCTGGTGTAGTCGTACCAGGTATCCCTAAAGCCTCGCCATTCCCTGCGACGGCGGGGACGTTTTCCAGAATATATTACCTTACCAAGGGGCTCACTTCCTAAAGCCTTTCCCATTAGCTGATTCTCCCTTCCTGTTTCTCAGCAGAAATCTTCTTCATTTCTACTCTTTCTACGAATGCCTGAATACGAGTGCGCAGCTGACCTGATGAACGCACTGCATAAGGCCTATCCACTGATAGCACTGGATAGCCATATTCCTCAGCCATTACATGAAATGCGCTTGCTCTTTCATAGCCCCAGTAATCGCAGAACTTAATCTGCTCATAGATTAGCCCATCTGCATGATATTCCTTAGCAAGCTTATCCACATATTCCCTGCGCTCCATTATCTTATCCTGGTTGAAAAAGCGTGGGCATTTGCCCCACTGTAGGTATGTACGGCAAATCTGAGTAAGTGCATCCTCTTCATCATTAAGCTCTATCACCTGTCTTCCAGGAAGTGAGCCAAAGCAGTATCTATCTGCCACAACCAGCGCTCCACATTCCTCTGCTAGCTTAATAAATTCAGGGTCGTCTATTTCGGAGCCAACCATAACCACCCTGATTCGATAATTGTTTTTCTCATCTGGCACTCTCACCTTTAGCTCGTCTAAAGTATCCTGAAGCTTATCAATTATCATAGATTTAGGGCAGCAATAGCTAGCCAGACAAAGTACTGCAAACTCATAGCCTGTGATTGGTGGATTATCGTATTTACGATAGTCCCCGATGGCAGTAAGAAGCCTGCTTACTTCATTTTGCTCTTCCACAGCAGCACGCATTGCCTCATCTGATATATCTACTCCCAGCTTTTCATGAAGTGGTTCTAACACATGAATACGCATTTGCTTAACATAATGCCTAAGTGCTGTTTCGTCTGATTTCATTGGAACATCAGAATAGGTAACAAAGAAATTCTCATTTTGATTTGTATCAAGACGTTCTATATTTTCCACACATCGATTCATCTGTGCGCAAGCATCAGGGGCGATAATACAATCCAGATAATTGTAGCCGCCTTCTATAGCACGCTCCAAATATGCGCGACATGCCTCACACAAAGTAGAGCTCATGTAGTAGGTTCCCATTTCTATGGAGCCTGTACGAGGAGCTCTAAGCCTTGTTGAAAAGCAACCATCAAGATTTAGCAAAGGTTCAGGAATCTGAAAGCACACATGACCAATTGCATACATTCCAGCTTCCTTCCCCTTTCTTGCTAAATCGTTGTATGTGTCATCTAAAAGCTTTTCAAAATAATATAGATGTTTAAGGTCCTTCAAAAAACTATATCCTCCCAATATTTTAAGATGAGTGTTGGTAATATTTACCTATGTTATGATAACATAGTCCGCTGTTTTTAGAAATATTTGCTTATCCTGTTACTAATTTTGATATTATTTCATTCTTTACACCCATCATGCCATTTTTCATACATTCCAAATCAACAGCATCAAGAATATCATTCATGGTTATTTTTCTATTTTCTGCAGCTGCTCTATAGGCTGCCTCTATAGCCGCATTTTTTATACCGCTTCCGCTTATTTCTATTGCTTCAGCTAAAATACTAAAGTTTACATCTGATGCAAGAGGTGCCTTGTCTGGGAATGCCGCTTTCCATAGCTCTTCTCTTGTCTTTTCATCCGGCATACCTATTGGTATGATGTAAGTCATTCTTCGTTTGAAGGCCACATCAAAATTCTGCAGATTGTTTGTAGCAAGAATAGAAACACCTGGGTACTCTTCTATTTTCTGCAATAAATAAGCTGTTTCTGCATTGGCATGCTTATCATTAGATGAAGAAACCTCTGTACGTTTTGCAAACAATGAGTCTGCCTCATCAAAAAACAGTACCCCATTGGAATTTCTTGCAGCCTCAAACAAGGCCCCTAGGTTCTTTTCTGTTTCGCCAATATATTTGCTGGATATCTGGGATAAATCTATCCTGTACAAATCCAGTGACAGTTCATTGGCAAGCACTGATGCTGCCATTGTCTTGCCAGTTCCCGGTGGGCCGTAAAGTACAATTGCAAGGCCTTTGCCATAAGGAAGCTTTGGTCCAAAGCCAAAATCATCATTTACCCTGCTTTTACATTTAACCCTATTGCTTGCCAGTTCAAGTAGCTTTTTGCTATCTTCTTCTATTTTCAAATCATCCCATGTAAATGGACTTGTTATTCGCTTTGCAATATCTCCAAATGAAGCTGCACATATTGAGCGAATGCTTTTTTCTATGGATTTCTTGTCAATCTGCTTGTCTTTAGCAAATGGGAATGCCCCTAAAACACTGTTAAATATCCTGCCTGCATTAAGGAAGTATTTGGATACCAGCTCATCCACATCTATATCATCTGCAAAGGTACTACCATAATAAGTAGTAGCTTCCTGCCAGATTAATTTCATATCCTCACAGCCTGGTTCAGTTAACTGCACCTGATAGCATTTCCCCGTTACCATGGCTTCTATTTCCTTTGTAGGTTTATTTTCTGTTCCTACAATTATTACCGAAAAATAGCTTTGCAAAATAGCAAACATGTACCTTACTTCTGAAAACCGGCTTCTATCAGCTGGCAGATTATATAAATATAAAATACAATTATTTAAAACCAGCTTTACTGCTATATCAGAAAGAATAGCGTTTCTATTTTTCTCTGAAAAAGATAGCAATCTGCTTACATCTACGCTAAGTGCCTTTTTTTGAATATGATTAAGCAGGCACTTAACTAAAAAGCGCTTTCCTATTCCCTTTTCTCCAACTAAAAAAACAACGGAATCAACATCTGAAGAGCCACAGCTTAAAAAGATATTTAACAGTTCTTTTTCTTCAGATTTATGGATATTACAATTAGAATCATTAGAGCATAAATAATTTGCGCATAAAGAAATATCCCCTAAAGTCTCCCCATTGCCCTCGATATAGAGCAATGCTTCATGTCTTAAAACTAAAGGAGTGTTTAATTCACTACTGGTTTGTCCAACATTTTGTTCCAGCAGTACTCTATTCAAAAATGAATCCTTATCAAACAATATTTTTGAATCTATTTCATCATCTTCAAGAAAAGTAGAGGCTAAATCCAGGCATAGTCTGGCAGTTGGCACAGAGGATTTGCCTGGGCTTAAGGTACTTTTAGAAAGTGCTAAATCAATGCTCCCGTTAACCGCAGAAAACCATGCCAGCAAAAATGCCAGCCATTCAATGGGCTCTAGCATACCGACCCACAGTATTTTCGAAAAAGGATAATCCTTTTTACTTTTTATGGTAAGCTCACATCTTATAATAAAGTTAGAAAAAAGCTCCCTACAAATTTCTGGTTCACTATCAGAGGCCACTGTTAGGGCATTTATAAATGAAAGGGCGTACTCAGCTTCTTCCTCTTTATCCCTAAAGCAACCAGCCAATGTCTGTTCTTTAGTATTCATCCTCCACCTCTCCAAAAATCATATCAGCGTATGGTTCAAAATCGGCTCTGGTAAATACACGTCCTACTTTTACAAATTCGTACTGAATAGCCTTTAGGTAATGGCGCATCCATACCTTGCCATCTGCTGTTTTATCCTCGGCAGCAAGGAATGCTGCATTTAAAACACAGTTTTTGATATTACCACCGGCAAACTCAAACTTCTCGGCTATAAATCTAAAATCAACATCATCCCCAAGTGGTGTTGTTTTAGGCACAGTTGTTGTCCAAAGCATTTCTCTGGTGTCTTCGTTAGGGAACTGGAACTCAACAATATATTTCATTCTTCTAAAGAATGCAGGGTCAATATTATGTTTGTAGTTAGTTGCCAGTACACATACACCGTCATAAGCCTCCATTTCCTGTAACAGAAGAGCTGTCTTATTATTGGCAGATGCCTGATTAGAACCACCATCATCTGCTCTTTTTGCAAAGATGGTATCGCACTCATCAAAGAACAAAACTACATTACACTTTTTTGCTTCTCTAAAAATCATAGATAGAGATTTTTCTGTTTCACCAACATATTTATCTACAACCTTAGAAATATCTACCCTATATAGCTCCAGATTAAGCTCATGGGCAAGAACCTGAGCCATCATTGATTTACCAGTACCAGGAGCTCCATATAGTAAAACTGTCAGGCCTCTACCATAAGGATATTTTTTCATGTAATTCCAATCCTCATAGACCTGTTTTTTGTTATTCATTTGTTCTATGGCATGGCTAATCTGCTCTCTTTGGTCTTTGTTCATTACAATATCGTCGAATCCAAATTTAGCCTCCACACGGGTAGCCTTGGCAGAAAGCTCAGATGACATTTGGGCATTACAGCTCTTAAACAACGTAGCTCTATCGATTTCCTTCACCTGATCCATTACAGCCAAGGACTTACCATAGGTAATTGCGTCTTTAATCTTGCCAGGAGTAAACAAAAACTTGGTTGCCATCTCAAAGAAATCAACATCCTCACCAAATTCATAGCCCTTGGAATAGTAATTCCAGCAGGCGATTCTTCCATCAATAGCAGGAGCCGGCAGCTCAAGCAGTGTAATCTGCTCCTTTGTAATCTCCTTAAAATTAATAGTTTCCTTGGAATTGGCAAATACGATAATTCCTTTTTCCGTAAGCTTGGTGAAGAAAAGATCCATATAACCAAAAAACTTTTCCTTCTCTTCTTCTCTATACTGAAGCTCTTCAAGTACACAGCAGGCATCAGTAAGAATACATTCTCTGGTAACAGCCCAGATTGCCTTTTCTACATAAGAATAATCATAAACAAACAGCTTTTTACAGTTTACAGTGATGGCACGCATACCATTTTCTTCACAGAACTTTCTAATAAAAAACTTTCGTCCTGAACCCTCATCTCCATGATAAGAGAATAGCTTACTGCCATCCTTATAGGCTATTTTCATAGCTTCTAGCACATTCTCATTACAAAGAATTTCATCAAGCTTTTCTCCATCCTTTGTAAGCATTCTCATAAATCTAATATAGTTTTCATCTATTTTCATACGGTCTCTACCAAACAGGTAATCAATGATTCGCTTGTCTGGTGAAACTACTGTTGAAAATGGCATAGATGGCACTACCCTAAGATCCAAAACAGGTAGTAGCTGTTCTAAGCAAATAGACATATCCCCGTAGGCTCCAGTGATAGAATATTTTTGACCATAGTAAAGACGTCCTGCTGATTCAATAGTAGGATTCATCAGGTTTCCATTTTCATTTACAATCTGAAATATTCCTGAATAGTCTGTCTGTGTTGATGAAAGAATTCCACAGGCAAAACAGAAAATAGTAAATGGGTCAAATTCCATTTTTTGGCATAGATTATAAAATGGCATATCTATACCAGCCTCAACTGTAAGCCTTGCCTTCTCCTGGATTTCAATAAGACGCTCTGTAACATTTATATCTTCTTCTATAGACTTTTGATTATCAAAATCCCCATTATATGCGCCAAAAACTCCAAATGCTGCTAACAATTCTTCGTCATTATAATCGTCATAATCGTACTTGTCGTATTCTTCACCATCTTCGTCTTCCTGGTCTTCATCTTCCTCGTCATCAAAATCATATTCGCTATTAAATTCCCGGTCAAATCTAATAACATGCTGGGCCGCTGCATCAGCTGCAATCTCTAAATCTGGATAAAGAACATTTTTATAACCACCCTGCCCATTAGAGAAAGTAGTTTTCATATTTTCCAGATACACACTAAGGCATCTGTTAACACAATCAAAAATATTCTTCATATATTCATCATAGCTTGAAAAAATATTATTATCTGCCACGGTAACGCCTCCTTATTTATTAGGGTCAACATGAAAAACTGCTGTTTTATCAAAAATACTTTTCATTGTATTAATGGATGTATCATCTACTCTGTCATAAATACTTTTATCTGTATTTAGATTTATAGATTTAGGTGGTGTGTCATAGGCATATCCCATCTCTGTGCCATTTAAATCATCATTAAATATAAGTGCCCTTTTCTTTTCAGCCTCTCTTTTTTTTTCATTGGATTCATCAATAACTCTATCTGTATATTTCATAGCTATCACTCTTTCTTGATAACAATTTTAATGTCTGATATCATTATTTTATTAAAGCAAATGTCTGTATATTGAATAAGGAGTGTATATATGTTTGATATTTTTAAAAAATTCTTACTTGTTTCAGCCTTAATCTTTTATGTTATTACTTTATTTTCATTTTTTTCTGGCGATTCAACTGTTTTCTTATTTTTCTTCATTCTCCATAGCATTACACTCATGCTTTTTGCATTATTTTCCAATCTAAAAAAAGATACCTCAGAAGAAGATGCTGAAGAATATGTTGAAAGAATACAAAATATTAAGACTCAGTGGAGAGAAGAAACTGAATCCTTAAAAAAACAGCTCAATGAAAAAATCGATTCAACTACTTCACTTGAGGAACAAATTGTTTCTGACAACATGGAAATCGTTAAGCTCAAGGAAAAAATAGATGAGCTAAATCAAGCTATTGATGATGCAAAGAAGGCTGCCATTGAAACTAAATCTAATGCCAATGAAGATGAATTGGCACTAAGTGTCCTTCCTTCTTATTTACCTGAAAAATCCATGTCCACAACCATCAATATAATCGATGTTGCAAAGGCCGTAGCTAAGGAGTTTCACGATGATGCTATCAAAGCAGGATTAACCTTAACTGTTTCCTCAACTGAAGAATCCCTTTTAGTGAAGGCCGATGCAAATCTAATCCGCATCCTGTTTAGAAACATAATTGATAACTCTATCAAATATATGAATCGTCGTGGTAGCCTTATTATTACCATATCCTCCGTTGCTGATGATATATTTGTTGTATGCAAGGATAATGGTGATGGCCTTGCCCCAGAAGAAACCAAGCATATTTTCGAACTTAATTACCAGGGTTCTAATCGAATCAGCGGTAATGGTCTTGGCCTCTTCCAGGCAAAAGCTATTGTCACCTACTATGGTGGAACCATCTATGCTAAGAGCAATTCAGGTGCTGGAATGGGAATATATATCCAGCTTCCAACCACATAATTTAGAATCTAAATTTTACCTGTCAAAGATCTGGCTAACAGTTCTTTGTCAGGTTTTTTCTTTTCTTCATCATAAGGTAATCCAAAACCCTTTATCATGTTTATGTAAGCTTTCTTTTCATCAGCTGTAAGGGTACCAGCTGGTGATTCAAATAAGCGAGTATAGAAGAAATCAGCATATTTTTTTGCAATTTGGGTTGCAGCGCTACTCATATCTGAATATCCTTCTTTCGCCGCCAATCTACGTCTAAGTTCTTCCTCAAATCTAGACACATTCACTATCGTTCTAGTCTTTTGGACTGCAAGCTTAGCTTTCTCTAAACATTTTGGGAAATTAAAGTAATTATCAAATATGGCAGTCTGAACCTTACCTGTGCTTATAGCCTTAAGAATAGTTGTAGCTAAAGTTATGCCAAGTCCAGCAATAGCCATCACCTGTCCTACTCCAGGGATAAATACTCCTACCATGTTAGCTCCACTAACTGCAAAATCAATTGATGAATATACTGTTCTTCTCTTGCTCACAGCATTAACCAGTCTAGCCATGTTTTCCTCATAGCGTCTTTGTTTATCTTTGGCAGTAACTTCACCTTTGCCTTTATACTTTTTATCAATAACTTCTTTGGCATTTTTTGCGTTGCGAACATCCAATCCCTTTGATATAAGCTTATAGGAATTTATAGCCAATGACGCTGAGGATGTAACTAGACCTAATGTTTGAGTGCCCTGTGAAAAATCCCAGCTGTCGGTATCCAGTACCTGCTCTCCAATTTCAGTAAATTTCTTTATTGTCTCAACATTTTCTGCTACTGATGTAGCTACGTCAAGAATTCCATTTCCAAATTCTACAAAGCCAGCTATCTTATCACCCCAGTGCTGCTCAGCTAGGCTTTCTACATGAGAGTATATTCCTAATGCTGTGGATACTATACTATTTATACTTGAAAGCGCAACTCCTGTTGTATTTGTTGTGGCTAGATTTATCTTAGCAATTGTACTGTCACTTAATGACGCTATGTATTTTATTGCACTCACATTATTAACAATACTGCCTACAACAAAGCCTGCCATTTCTCTTGCTTCAGTTACTTCCTCTTCTTGATCACTTTCTTCAACAGCAGCATCTGATTTAATCTCAGCTATCTCATGGTTAAGGTCAACTAAAGCTTTTCTACATTCCTCCAATTCTTGCGCTGTAGCTGTTTGTGTATCTGTTAGATTTTTTATTTTCTTTTTATCTTTCTTTTTATCTTTCTCAGCATTAAGTTGCTCTGAAATATTTTGGTAAGCAAGGCCAACTACAATAAAATTTTCTAACGCCACCTTGTACTGCTTTTCTATAGGTAGATTTTTATCAATTGGCTTTTTCTTTCCCCTTCTTTCATTTGCCTTATCTAAATCACCAGCTATTTTATTGCACTGCAAAATGTGGTCTTTATATACACGATTTGCTTCTAAAGATTCTGTAAGCTTATTCATGTTAATGTAGTCACCAGTTAATCTTCTATGTAGCTTTAACCAATGTGCCTCCATTTTTCTCTTAAATTCATTAATATCCAATTTTTCTGTTTGAGAACGATATACATCTAATGCAGTAGGTTCCTTTCTATGACCTGACTGAATTAGATAATAAATAAACATTCTTTCTCTTTTGGTCTTCTTAAAGAGTTCAGCAACAATTTCTCCATGCTCATTTTTTGCGACATTAAATAATGCTGCAAATCCACCATTATTCCAATTTTCAAGAAACCATTTATCAATTTCATTTATAGCATGAAGCTGTTCTTTTGTAAGATTAGAATCTGCATCCTCTTTCGTTAGCTTCTTTTCACCACCTCGCTCGTTCCATTCCTCCGCATGTTCAGTAACAACTTTATCTACTATATCAGAGAGACTATCTTTTATTTCTTCATTTTGCTCAAGCTTAGTAATTACTCTCTCTTGCCTTGTATATCTTACATATAAATTAAGCATATATTGGGCTTTGTCATTAACTTTTTTTTCAAATTTCTCTCTATTAATAGCTCTTCTAGCTAAAAGAATCTTAAAATCGTTTTCATAAGGTTGAAAATATGATAGTTTTTCTTTTATTTTATCCCTTTCTCCATTTTCTCTATAAGAAATATGTTCTCCTAATTTTTTATAAATATCATGGAAGTTAGTTATTCTTTCTACAACCTTTTTATCGTAATCAAGATTCAAGCTTTGCACTTCTTGTAATGAATCAAAAAAACTAAAATCATCCCCCATGCCATCCATTATTTTAAAAAAAGCATCTGATATTTTTGTGATATTTCGAGCTATTTTCCTTTTTTCAGCTAAATCACCAAATAATTGATACACAAAAGTATCTCTATGGGTATCAATATAAGCATTAGCCGTTTCTGATAAACGCACTATCGCCTCCGTCATCTCTCCAACAGAAGGTCTTTTTCCTGATTTGTTTTTAAGTCGATTGGTAATATGTATCACATTTAAGACCGCTTCTTTCACTTGGGTACTATTAGCTTTCTTACTAGCACCATCATGGAAAAAGATTTGATTTTCCATTCCAAAAACATAAATTTTATTTACTTCTTCCCCAACGGTAATAAAACATTTTTCAATCTTTTCTGCTTCTTCAGATTTATTAGCCTCACTTATATTATTACTCTCTACCATTTGTGTAGGAGCCTTTTGCATACGTAGTTCTTCTTGTTTTTGTTCTTGCTGATTTACTTGAGTTTGATTTTTTTGCAATTTTTGCTTACTAATCATAAACCCACCCCTCGAATCTATACATTAACCTGCTCTATCACATGATCAATATCTATTTCGCCAGAATTGATACGAAGTAGTAAATCGCAGTACTTATCAGTGATTGCCACTGCGTTACCCATGCAAATATTGACCTGCTTTGAAAGATCCTCACCATGTAAGTCCATTGAAATTGGTGTGGTAAGCTTATAGGCTAAAAGTACGTTATCCCTGTCGTAAACAAAAGCACCACAAGGCACAACATAATTAATAATAGACAAAGCTTCATATAGCTTAGGAAGATTTTCTTCAACTGCCACATTTGCAATAGTCAGTACGGAAGTAAAATACTGAACCTCGTCTTCTTCAGAAATAAGTGGCATAAATAGGAACTCACCTATTGCCCCCTCCTCTACATCGAATCCAATATCATCAAACATAACTCTAAGAATTTCTACATCATCTTCCGATTTCTTTTCATCCAAAGTAGCTGCATATAACTCATCTGTAAGATCCTCATAAACCTGCTTTAAAATCTCATGTCTCTCATCCATTAATTTTTGTTTACTCATGTTCTTTCTCCGTTTCATTTGTTTTCTTCAACCACTTTTTTAATTATTCTTAGCAAACCATTCTTAAATATTTTACTATCATCATTTAAGTGTTCAGCTAATAGTGAAATATCATTTTCGGTTAGTCCAAATTCTAGCCTTTTTTTATCAATAATCACACTTAAATCTTTAAATATTTTTACTGCATCATCATTTTGCCTTTGACCATTACTTATAAATTTTTTTATGATAGTTTCCACAGGGTTTTCCAGCTTATCTTTAGGTTTTATATCTGCCTGTATTTCATTTCCCTGCTCTTTCCTATCTTCATCAACCTCACTTTCTTCACCTAATTCCCCTTCTTCACTTAAATCGATTTCTTCACTAGCCCCGTTTAACTCCTCCGTAATTTCCTATTCTATTTCTTCATTTGCTTCCTCTGGCGATTTGGAAATAGCTTCTTCATCTGTTTCTTCTACTTCTTCTTGCTCTTCTACTTCCTCATTTTCATCTGCTTCTTCCACTTCGTCTTTTTCTTCTTCATCTTCATCAGTTTCTAAGAATTCTTCATCCACTTTCCATTTGTCAGCTAAGCGTTTTTCTTTTTCTTCCTTGCTTTCTGGATTTTCATTCTCAAGCTTTACCTTCTTATACCTATCTATCTTTCTAAAATCTTCCTTGCCATAGTTATTTACAAAATTGTAATCAATAACTGGCGCATCTAAGAATGTTGAATACATAGATTCATCTGTGGTCAAGTCCTCATTGCCAATGTAACCTGCTTCGGCAGACTCTGTTAAAATTTCTCGCAAAGTCTTTTTGCCAGTTGGAATCATATAAGCAATAATAGCAAGCCTGAATAAATATAGTTCCTTTGGTGTGGCTCCCATAACCCTATAGGCAAATATCATATTTTTCACAGACTTATCGTCTTTTCCCATTGCTTCCCTACTAGCCTTTAACTGTTCTTCGTTTAGTGTAGGAATAGATTTGTAGTCAACATCATTTTTATTGTAGGTATAATCTGCCACCTTTATATTATGTACTCTTCTGCCCTCTCTAACCTTAATCATCCTTGCTTCCCAAGCTTTTCTTGCTTCTCTAAGCTCCTTACTTGAAGACCTTCTTGTCTTTTTAGAATGGTCTGCGATAGGCTTAAGAGGCACTACAGAATTTTCAAGCATCTCATTGATTTCGTCACTATATATATTTAAATCATCTCTATTTCTATTAAATACATCAAGCTCCTTTCTCTTTTCATAAGCTTCCTTTATTGTCAGTTTCTTATCATTTTTCTCATTTGAACCATCTTTATTTTTTTCAGCTAATTTTCTAGAATTCTTTTCAGTTTTTATTGCATCAAAATCCAAAGCTATCTTTTCAGTTGCGATAGACTTTGTGCCTGGTTCATTTTTATACCTTGAAGCATTGATAAATTCTATATCCTTGTCAGTCCCTTTAAAAAGAATATCATTAAGAGAATATTTTGCTCCCTTTATTGAAGAACCGATATAGGCATCATCTACATCTTTTCTAACATCTACTTCTTTTTCATTATTTAACTCAATACCATTTGTATTCACTGCATTATCTAAAAGTGCCATCTGATCAAACAGTGTTCCCTTACCAGAAGCTACCTTCTCTATGTACTTACCGCCTGTCATAAGATCCATGGTATCCCCGGTAGTAAGACTAAAACCTTCTGAACCAACAGCACCTCCACCAAGCATTAATGTAGCTAATATTCCGCCCACTTCATCCCTGTTTGTATTGTTTTTTGCATCCTTCTCAATTTTTTTATCAGCTTTATCTTGAAGCATCTCCATTTTATAATCATATTTACTTTTAGCTTCCCTATACCTCATTTTCAGCTCTTCTTTTAATTCATCTTCTGGAGAAACTGTTATTTCATCATCATCTTCTTCCTCTTCATCTTCTTCATGATCTTCTTCTAACTCTTCTGCAACCTCTTCTATAACTTCTAGTTCTTTCTTTGGCTCTTCATGGTCTTCCTCTAATTCTTCCGGCACCTCTTCTATGACCTCTAGCCCTTTTACTGGCTCTTCATGGTCTTCTTCTAGCTCTGCTGCTACCTCTTCTATAACTTCTAGTTCTTTTTTTGGCTCCTTATTAGTATCTTCTTGCTCTTCTTCCTCAGGCTGTTCCTCTTCTTGCTCATTTATTTTTTCTTCTGTTTCTTCTTGTTCTGTTTCTTCTTCCTCTGCCTCTTCCTCTTCCTGCTCTCTCTTGGCGTCCTCTGCTAATTCTTTTTCTAATTCTTCTTTTTTGGATTCAAAATCTTCTGCATTAATGCCAAACTCTTCAAAAAGTTTTTTGAGATCTTCTGAAAACTCTGTCTCAGCCAATAGTCTTTCTTTTTTCATTTGGACATCAACTCTGGCTTTGCTATCCATCATTCTGTTGTAGCTAATTAGTACATGAGAAATCTTTGCTAGAGCAGTCTTTCCAGCAACCTTAACTTCACCCCTGTTATAAATATCCCTTGCAAGCTTCATCTCGTAATCAGCATTATATGCCTTTGTAGTGTTAGCATCTAAATAGTACAAAACAAAATGAGATATCCCCTTCAAGTATTGTATAATCAACAAATGGAGGAACTCATTATGTCACGTCAAAGAAAACAACACAGCAAGCAATTCAAGTTGGATGCTATCAACTATCGTAGAGAACATCCTGATTTAACCCAAGCTGAATGCGCCAAGAATCTAGGAATAGGTGTTAGCACCTTAGCTCGCTGGGAAGCCCAGTATAGAGACCATGACGGTGATATTCCCGTCAGAGGATCTGGCAACTATGAATCAGACGAAGCTAAAGAAATTGCTCGTCTCAAACGAGAGTTACGTGATGCTCAGGATGCACTTGATGTGTTAAAAAAAGCCATCAGCATTCTGGGGAAAGACTAACAGAAGCTATCTATACAGAAGTTTCTGCAAAGGTAGAGGCATCTAAAGTTACAGGACACCGTGTTTCTACTTCTGGAATGCTGAAATTTTTAGGTGTGTCTCGCTCTGGATATCATTCTTTTCTTAATCGTAAAGTTTCAACTACAAAACAACGAAAAGATTCGATAAAAAAGAAAATCCAGAAGATTTATGATGATTCTAAACAGAACTACGGAGCCCCTAAAATAGCTAAGAAACTTCGTGATTCTGGCGAAACCATATCTACCCGCACTGTAGGTTTATACATGCGCGAAATGGGCATTAAAGCCCAGTGGGTGAAGCCTTGGACTACTACAACCAGAGACTCTGATTTTAGCAAAGAGCTTCACAACATACTTGATGAACAATTCAATCCAGACCGCCCAAACGCTGTTTGGTGCACTGATATCACATATATTTGGACTCAGAACGGATTCGTATATCTGAACTGTGTCATGGACTTATTTGCCAGGAAAATCATTGCCTGGACTCTTGCAGAAACCATGGAGGTTTCTACAGTCATTGAAACTATTGAAAAAGCTAAGGCTAGACGCAATACCGATTTACCTTTAATTATCCACTCTGACCGTGGTAGTCAGTATGTTTCAAAGGCCTGGCAAGAAGCTACGAAAAAGATGCAGCGCAGCTACTCGCATAGCGGCTATCCTTATGACAACGCCTGCATCGAATCCTTCCATTCTTTAATCAAAAGAGAATGGCTTAATAGATTTAACATCACCGATTACAGGCATGCTTATATGCTTGTATTTGAATATATAGAAGCATTCTATAACACCGTCAGGATTCATAGTCACTGCGACTACTTGTCTCCTGATGAATATGAAAAATTGTATGAAAGGGTGAAGTCTCTGTCAGTTGCTTAACTGACAGAACCTCTCATTTTAATTTGTACTAAATCTTGACGCAGGACCAGTATGAGTTTTAAAAAGAATGGCAATAGTAATTCATTTGGTGTTTATGTAGGCAGCGATGGTACGATTTCCAACTGTATCGTAAAAAAGAATGATAGAGAATTTACGACCTTTGATGATTGTAGAGACAGAATTGTTAGTGAAAAGTGGTCATTCCAGCCAAGTGAAAGTTCAAAATGTGCTGCCTGTCCACTAAGAAATGTATGCGTAGGACCTTGTTCAATTGAACAACGTATGTGCGTAAATGGCCAGAATATGGAAAAGTGCAAATTTATGTTATCCATGTTCAGATGGTTGTTATCCAGATAACGGATTTAATCCTCTTAATATAAGAGTTTTAGTAGTTATAATAACTTGGTTAAATCAGAAGGGAGGAAAATGGCTATGGTAGAGAAGAGAGTAAATCTTTCAAACGTAAACTATGGTGATATCTGCATGAGATCTCATAGTCAGTGCCTCATGGATGAGGAAGAGTATGCTGTATTAGAGCAGGAGTTAGTTGAAGCTTTAGCAGCAGCTGAGAACGAGAACTAATCGGTACTTTGAGGGCAAGTTAAATTCTTGCCCTTATTTGAGTTGAGGAATGTTTTTATGAATTATCAAGAAACAATGGTGGAAAACTTCATAAATCGTGTTTTTTCATTTTATCCGGGATTAGCTGGTGAATACGGAATAATAATCGACTCCCTTGGAGATTATAGTCTTGACAGTATAAATGGTTTTTTGGCTGATTTAAAAGAATATAGAGATTATTTTAATTCAGAGTATTATCAAAATTTCCTGATAATAAAAAGAATTAATATGTTGATTCAGGAAATTGAAGATGAGGATTATGCGAGATATACGGGGTTTTATTATAGTAGAGCATTTCTGACTTTGCTTGAATCATTATCCATAACAGATTCTTCAGAGAAGAACTTAGAGTTGTTTCTGAAGAGACTGGATTATCTGGATATGATTGTAAGTCAGGCGTATTCGAATATTAAGGATGAATATTTATCAAAAATTGAAATCATAAATACAAAAAAATCATTCGACAGAACCTGTAATTTAATTGAAACAAAGGCAAAAGAATACCTTGATGAAAGATATTTTGACGCTAAAAATAAATTTCAGTTTTTCCTTGAAAGTAAACTAGCGATAGCTGGTAATAAGATTGGCAATACAAAGACATTAAGATATTACCAAAACATTGAAAACACCTGTGATGGCATTTTATCGACAGATGATATATATAAGAATTTAATGGAGTTGGCTGAGCATCTAAACTTCCTGTGGCAAACCTTGAAAAATGAAGCTGATGACTTTATTGATATTGAGTTTGATTCGGATTCAATTATAGATTGGGTTATTTATATAAAAGCTTTGTTCAAAGATTTAAATGGTATGGCAGAAGATATAGATGAGTACAGGATTTTTAATAAATCTTACGAGAACAATACTCAAAGCTGCAGAGCATCATTAAAATTTTATGATCAAGATGTACTTTTAAGCATAAATAATCGAGAAATTAATTCTAATGAAAAGAAGTTAGAAATTATGATACATGAAGTAATGCCTGGGCATTTTTTTATGTCCAGATATTACAGCGGCAGAACAAATTACATTTTTAAAGAACGCTCATTTTGGGAAGGCTGGGCGTTAATGTGTGAATATTATTCCATTACCAGGTGTGATTGTAATCTATATAAAAAAACGGTATCAAAAAAGCTTTTAAATAATGTTTTGGTAGGGATTACAAGTATTAAATACTGGTATCACAAATCGAAACGGGAAGATATTTTTAACTGGCTTCAGTCAACCTTTAGTTTATCTGCTGAAGAAACAAACAGTATATTGATAACAGCAATTATAGATTCAGAGCAGAAGATGGATTATTTTGTAGGCTTTGCAGCTTACTATCATTTATACAAAGCAGTTGGCTTTGATGTATTAACGGATATGACGATGCATAGTGGAGCATCTTTTTATCACCTTCGGGAACATATAGGATAGCGAATTTCATCAGAAATTCGCTATCCATGAGATTTTAGCACTAGAGAGGACAAGAATAATGGTAGAGAAAAAAGATAATTTTAAATTTTTGATAGTAATGTACACCCTTTTGATGGGAGTGTATCAGGTGGCAGATTATTTCTATGGAATCTCTTACATGATCATGCTGAATTCCAGCCTGTCAGTAAGAAATATAGCCATCATTATTGGAATTAAAGAAGTCTGTACACTGATTTTTGATTTTCCATCGGGAGTAATTTCTGATTATGTGGGAAGAAAGAAGACTGCTGCATTATCTTTGATTTTATATGGAGGAGGTCTGATTCTTTTAACAATCTGTAAGTCGTTTCTTACCTTATTGCTGGTTTTTGTATTGATAGCATTTGCTACTGCAATGTTTTCAGGTTCTCCACAGGCTTGGTTCTATGACACATTAGTAAGGAAAGACAAGCTTAGTGAACGTGAACGTATTATTCCTAAAATGTCTGGCGCTGTTAAGCTTATTACTACAGGAGCAAATATTGCTGCAATAGCATTTGTAATTGTAAATAAGAATTTACCACTGATTATAGGTGGAATCGCTGTAATTGTATTTGGAATTTTATTCTTATTTATATTTGAGGATAACAAGGGAAAACATGTAGGCAATAATTTCTTTAGCACAATGAAAGAATTTAGTGTTTCCTTTTTTGCTGATGAGAGAATGCGTGGAATGTTATATTTTGAGTCATTTGATTATGCGGCATTTTCAGTATTCATTTTTACATGGCAATTATTCGTGTTGAACAAGTTTTCACTAACGGAGAAGGCAATAAGTGTGCTTTTTGTGTGCTTCACACTGGTGATGGCTCTCGGTAATTTCGTCACCTCGTTTTTGCATAAGTATCTTGACGGATATACGATATGCATTCTAGGAAGAATTGGAATGATTATTAGCTTTGTAATCTTATTTGCAACTAATAACCTTTGGGTTGCTATTGGGGGATTTTTGATTTTTGAAATGTTCTTTTCAATTACAAACACATCGATTTCAATATGGAGAAATGATTATATTTCCAGCGATAACAGAGCTTCTTTTTATTCTGGAATATCATCTGTAAAAACCCTGTTAGCAATATTGATTACTTTTTGTTTAGGCAGTCTTATAGACACAACGGGATACAGATTTGTATGGGCAGTGGCACTTATATGTGAGTTTACATCTTTACTGTTTACAATGAGATTTATAAATAAATTTAGAGAGCTTAAAGGAGTCAGCTATGAATAGTCATGTGATTATATTATTCAAAAGTGAGTACTCTAAAGAGGCCAGGATAATAAAGGCTTTGGCCACAAAAAAATGTGAAGATATACTCCTATGGAAGCTAGAGGAGGGATATATCCCTTATGCCAGAGGTGCAGAACTTTTTTATGGAGAAAATGAAAGTGGAACATTTAAAACTGTTATTTTTGTTCATCCTTTATTTTATGACGATAGCCCCATAATATTTCAAAAACTTCAAAGTATAGAAAATATGCCTGGTGAAATAATCTGGGTATCTGTTCCTGACAGGAGAATAAAGAATAAGAAATTTTATGGTATTCTTCAAAAAATATACATGAAGTCATATAGATGTCCAGTGGCAGATATGAAAAAAAAGGCAGAGATATACAAAAAGTCTCTTGGTGATTCAAGTAGTTTTAGATTAAAGACAAAATCAGGAACAGATTTGGTTTTTAGTAGAGCAACTGATATTTTGGAAGACATAATTGATGGAGAAAATGACAGAGAAAACAATGGAGTATTTCAGATACCATCAGGTGAAGTTTTTTTTGCAATAAAAGAAGGAAGTGCAAATGGAGTTATAGTTATCTTCGGAAAAAAATATGACGTTATAAATAACCATGTGGTTACAGAGGATTACGGTGAAATCGTCATATGTGAATTTGGGATGGGAATAAATTCCTTCCTGCCACCTACTGACAAGTTAGACATATCAGAGAAGGCGTATAAAACCTGCCACCTGGGGTTTGGGGATAATACCTCCTTTGGAGGAAATATTAAAGAGGGATATCACTTTGATATAGTATTTGAAAAATTCTCCCTATACAGTGGTACCAAGTGTTTAGTGGATTTTGGTGAGGAAAAGAAAAATGTTGCTTTGCTATAAAATAGAGAATGGAAAAGTCCAGATTTGCGACGATGTCTTTTATAGCAATATCAACAGTTCTGAGACATATCTTTTAGAGATTTCAAGGTATTATTCTAGCGTTACCGGCCAGGACTTAAATGTGAATATATTTCTGGATGATAATATTCCTGCCCTTAGTATAAGCATGGAAAAAAAGGTGATTTTTCAATCGGAATTAATCAAATTGAAAGATGTGGCAATGTACCTATATTTTCCACATGAGATATTCCATCAAATAATAGGAAACCAAATAAGATTTGAAGGTGAAGGCAAATTATGGATGATGGAAAGCTTCACAGAATACATGCAGTGGAGATATCTTTTAGAGTCAAATAAAGCTATGGCTAAAAGGCTGCTCGGTTTTTATTTTGACAGGTATTTTACACATGCGAAACATGATGTTTCATTGGTCAAGGCTGGAAATAATACGAGTGATGACGAAAACAAGGCTACCGTAGAGTCCAGAGGAGTCCTGTTATTTATATATTATTTTTGGATGGTAGATGACATAAAGCTGAAAAAACTACTGAAGGAAATGCGTGAGATAAAAGTTATTAATATAAACAAATTTATGGAATTAAGTTCCATGGCTGGGGTGGATACGGATGAATTATACGCATGTTTGAAGCAGTCCAAAAATGTAGAACTTTATAAAAATTTTGTTCATGAATTGGGAAATAGACTATGAGATTAACTTTTGAATTAACTCAAAAATGCAATATGAACTGTGTATATTGCAATGCTGAGAAGAGCGATGAAAGCTGCCAGTCATTGGAAGTAATCGAGCAGGTATGCAAAGAGTTTTCTGAAAAAGATAAAATTGATTATATTGCATTAACAGGTGGCGAATCCTTACTCTATAAGGATTTTGGAGAGGCAGTAGATTTAGTATCAAAATACACTGAACATATACTGATACTTACTAATGGTCTTTTATTAAATGACGAAAGAGTTCTTCAGGTGATAAAAAAATATAATGTTGAAATTCATGTTAGTGTGGACAGCATTCATTCTGATTATCATGATCGTGTCAGAGGTCATAGAGATAAAATTTTAAATAATATCCAGCAGATAAAAAATGAAGTCCATGTACCAATAGCTCTGGTATGTGTGCTTTCCAGATACAATGTTAGTGAGATAAGAGATATTAACGTATATTGTAAGGAAAATGGTTTTAATCTGGAGTTTGAGCTTTTAAACATAGATAATTCTAGTGAGCTATCCATAGAAAAATTGACTCCAAAGGAAATACAGCGTGTTGTGGAGGATTTAGAAGAGTGGGCTAATGATTTTAACAATCATGTTAAATATAGATTGTTAAAGGTAGTTTTGCAAAACAGGAATTTTACCCCTTCAGTATGTTATGGATGCAAAAATAACTATATTGTTTTTGCTGACGGGAACGTTGGTCCATGTTTTCTAAATAAAAGTCTTATGTATGGCAATGTCAGAGATAAAGATTTTTTTTTAACGGCAGTAGAGAAAAACAAAAGGAATTATGATGGGGCTTGTTTTTCATATAAATGCCTTGGAAATTATTTATAAGAGAGAAGAAACTATGAGAGTCATAGATTTGATAAGAGATAAACTATCAGCAAAAAATAAGTTTAGTGATGGAGTAGTGGAAATAAGCGGAATCAAGCTAAAAGAAAGAATTATATATTACTCTAAGATTATTTATTTCTGTAAAGATTGCAATAGAGTTGCTTTTGCAGCTAATAATAATATTTATACACTGACGTTGATGCTTTCAGCTATGATGGCAGGAAAAACTTTTTGTCCTATACATACAGGTTTGGATAAAGAGAAAATTGAAAGAATTGCTGAAGAGACAGGTGCATTATTTTTATACAGCGACTTCAACCCGGATAATGGAATAAGAGAGTGTTTTAGTAAGAAGCTATCTCTAGATGACGATTATGATTATTCAAATAACACTATTGAATTTCGTGATTGTCATGATGCTGATTCTGAGGTTTATGTCATATATACATCTGGGACAGAAGGAAAAATTAAAGGGTGTGTTATATCAAATAGCAATCTGTTGAATTATTGTAACAGCATCATAGAGACAATAGGAATAACTGGTAGAGATAAATCTATTATAACCACTTCATTTGCATTCGATTTGGCTTATTCAGGAATTTTTCCTGTGTTACTGTCAGGAGGTAGCATATACATATTTCCAAAGCATTTACCAATAGAGAAAAATTTAATAAATTATATAGCAGAAAATAAAATTACACTGATGAAGACCACTCCAGGAATAATTAGAATGATGGTCAAATCTCCTAATATCGGAGAGCTGAAATCCCTAAAAAAAATTATTAGTGGTGGAGAGAGGTTTGATTATGCTATCTGCCGTGATTTACATATACTGCTAAACAACTGTAAGATTTTTAATCATTATGGACCTACAGAGGCGACAATTGGCTGCTGTATAGGACTTGTGGATTTTAGGCGAGAAGAGAATGAGGCGGCAGCTATTTATCCGATTTCCAATGTTGAAATTCACTTGGAAAACGAAAATGGTATTGTGAAAAAATCAAGTGAAATCGGGGAATTGTTTATCAAGGGATTGTGTCTTGGAAAATATGTTTCATGTAAAGCTGATGAACAGATTGGAACTGTATATCCTACCGGTGATTTGGCTTATTATACGGATGACGGTGGTCTGATTATTGTAGGTAGAAAAGACTCTGTTTTGAAGGTTAATGGATACAGAATCAATATTAAAAATATTACAGAAACCATTCTTAAACAGTTCTATATCGAAGATGCCACATGTATATACGACAAAACCAATAAGGGCATAATTTGCTTCTATGTTTCTTATATGGACCCTATGAATGTAAAGGCCAAGTTGTCAAATATACTGTCAAATTACGAGTTGCCATCAGTTTTCTTTAGTTGTAAAGAAATTCCCAGAACAGGAAATGGGAAGATTGACAGTACAAAATTACTTGATATGTATAGGGAAAGATTCAGTAGCAACAGTGATGTGCTGATTAACAGAATATCACAGACTGTTGGGTTGGATTTTGAGTCAATTAAAAATGAACGAATAGACAATTATCTGTCTTCTATAGAAATGATTGGGTTACTGGTAGATTTGACAGATTCAGTAGGTCATAGTTTTTTTGACAGTTCATTTACCATAAATACTTTTGGAGATTTGTTAACCTATGCACGAATGAACAAGGAAAATGACGATAAGAAGCCTTTGAAAAATGGGGATATTTTCATATTGAGTGGAGGTAGCGAGAGATTACAGACCAATTATTACGAGGCAGAGAATTTAAATAAAATTCTTTCTGAGTTTTATATTGAAGATAATAAAAAGGTGTTGATATACACCCTTCATAGCACTACACCAGTAGAGTATGGAAATATCGTAAAAAGTATTTTTGATAAATATGGATATGAATCTATAGTTTTTGATAGTGAACTAATGCTGAATGAAGAATTTTTTATTAATACTATAAGATGGGCTAAATGTATTTATATTGGGGGCGGAGATTACATCAGGCTATATAACCAGTTTCAACAGTATGACATTGGTTCATATATTAAGAAATATAGTAAAGAAAAAATAATGATGGGTGTTTGTGCCGGAGCAGGAATACTATGTGAAAAATTTTATGCGGATGTTGATGAAAATATGTTTTCTCTTATGGATGGGTATAATGTTTTGAATATTATTATGACCCCACATTTTTCTTCCGAGCCTTATAAATCATTAGAATTTTTGAAGGAGCTTAAAAGAAAAAACTTAAAAAATGCACTGGCTATTGAAGATGGAGCGGTAGTATGTGTTGATGATGAAAAAAAGTATTCTGTTTTAGCTGCTGATGGAACAAATGGAGCATATATGTTTTCATCTACTGACGGTGTGTTGAAAAAGAGAACATTAAAAGATAAAGGGAGATTATACAACTGATGTGTGAAATGGTAAAAAATCGTAAAAGCTGTGCTGTGAAAATATTAAAATCAAAGGAAGATAAGCTTCAGAAGGCTATCTACTTTGAGAATGGAATCGAGAAATATTATGCGGTTGCTTTTTATGTTCCAGAAGAAAACGAGTGTGTTATTTGCGTTTCATCTCAGATTGGATGTCCGGAAAAATGCAGATTTTGTGCCACAGGAGATCAAGCCTTTGTAAGAAACCTGACGGTAGAGGAAATAAAAGATGAAATAGAAATAGGCTTAGAAATGTTAGATGATATGGTTGAAGATACATCTGATAAAAGAATTGCTGTTATTTTTGAAGGAATGGGTGAGGCCAGCTACAATATTGATAATTGCTTTGGTGCATATGATGAAATGTACAAATGTATATCTGACAAATATGATAAGCTGATTCTTAGAGTTTCCAGCTCTGGAAATATTAAATTATGTGAGACATACCGTTCATATTTTGGTAAAAGACATGATGTATATTGTGACGTAGAGTTTCAGGTTAAGCTTTCTGTTCACACTTCATTTAATGAGGAGAGAAAGTACATAATGCCGGTTGTGGCAAACAAGTATGAAATAGCGAATATAATTTCACATTTTCAAGAGCTTGCAAAGGAATTTGGTACAAAGCTGATATGTAATTATGTACTGTTTGAATATCCAAATGGTGGAAATAATTATTCTGTTTGTCATGCTCAGAGATTAGTGGAAATGATTGATAAAAACTATGTGCATGTCACTCTGGGTAAATATTCTGAGACTGGAAAAAATTTTAAATCCCCAGAGGAAAAGCAATATAAATTGTTTTATTATTATTTGATGATATTGAATGATGTTGAAACAGACATTGTAACCTTGTATGGCAACGATATAAACGCAGCATGTGGTATGTTAAATTACTGTGAATAATTATAAGGAAATTGAAGAATTGACAATGTGTCAATAAAGTGGTATATTAAGTGAAATTGACAGAGTGTCAATATAAGGAGGCGTTAAAATGAGTGAAAAGATAGTTCAGACAGCAGGCAGAAATCAGCTAGGAGAGTTTGCTCCAGAGTTTGCACATTTTAATGATGATGTGCTGTTTGGAGAGAATTGGAACAATCAGGATATTGATGTGAAGACTAGATGTATCATTACAGTTGTAGCGCTTATGTCTCAGGGAATAACAGATAGCTCTTTGAAATATCATATTGAAAATGCTAAAAGTCATGGGGTGACTGAAAAGGAAATGGCAGCTATAATTACTCATGTGGCATTTTATGCCGGTTGGCCAAAGGCATGGGCTGTGTTTAATCTTGCAAAAGAGGTTTACGGAGAATAGCACATGACTGTAGAGCGTTATGTGTCGGATGAGCTACCAGACCATGACCAGGCATTTATTAGAAAGTAATTTGTAAGGAGTTTCTTATGGCAGTTGAATTAAAAGAAACAATTGATAAACGAAGAGAAGAGATTATGGATGCTTGTGAAAAGCTATACGATTCAAAGGGCTTTCAGAGCATTACAATTAAGGATATTAGCACGGAAACCAGCTTTTCTCGTCCATCCATTTATAATTATTTTCAAACCAAGGAAGAGATTTTTTTAGGAATACTTACCAGGGAATATCTTAAATGGAATGAAAGCCTTAAGGATATTATTGATAGTGGCAAAAAGCTGGATGTAGACGGACTTTCTAAAGCTATAGCAAGGTCTATGGAAGAAAGAAAGACTCTTCTTAAGATTTCGGCCATGAACTTATATGAAATAGAAGATAACAGCAGAGTGGAGCTTCTTATAGAGTACAAGGATGCGTTTAAGAAATCAGTAGAACTGTTTGAAGAATGCTTATTAAAGAATATAAAAGGTATAGACCAGGATAAATGTGAGCAGGTAAGATATGCATTTTTCCCTTATATGTATGGAATCTCCCCATACGTATATCCTACTGATAAACAGATAGAGGCAATGAATGAAGTGAAATTGTCTTATTCTAAAACGTCAATTTATGAACTTACTTACAGGTTTTTAAAACTAGTTCTTAGTTAATACCATGGCCCGCAAATGTAATAATTTGTGGGCTGTTTATTTTTTCCTAATCTTTGATAAGTTAAAGAAGTGCATTTTGCCCTCTTGGTTTGGAGCTTCGTGCTGAGGCTTTTCGCCAACCTCTGGGTTGAAAAATACTCCTTTTAGGCTGTTAGTACGGTTTCTGATACAGTCAGGGCAAAATCTACCATAACGGATGCTGCAGCCACAACTTTCACAAGTAATATATACTGAGCTTCCCTCAGGAATTTCAAGTCTACCCTGACGAAGCATCCCGTTTATAATATCTTCGGGCACACCTGTGTTTTCAGATATGATGATGGCAGGGGATGGACCGTTTTCATCAATATAGTCCTTTACTTTGCCAAAATCGTCGATTTCTTCATTCCCACAATCAAAGCATTCATAACGGCCTGCGCCAATATATCTTATACGTCCTTTGCACTTAGAACATCTATTAGGTTTTCTTTCGATAAATTCTTTGACGAATTTGTCCTGCTCTTTTTTGTTCACGCAAATCACCTCTTTAAAATTGGTTTCTATTAAAAGATGATAGCATTAATTTTTGACAGAATGATGTTTCGCTCCTAAAAGTCCATTTGTGAAACTATTATGAATATTGAATTTTACGGTAAGAAGTATGAGATAATCTATATATTCAAATATAGTGGGGTGGATTATGGAAAATTCAATTTTCAGGAAAAAGACAATGGATAGAATATCTTCGCCTGAGCAATTAACGGATTATCTAAAGGTAACAAATCCTAGTATATGGCTTGTGCTTTTTATTGTGTTGCTTATTCTTGTTGGATTTATTGCCTGGGCATCTGTTGGCAAGCTAACAACCACTGTGGATGGTTCAGCAATCATTGCTGAGGGTGAAGCCAGCATTGTGGTTACAAGAGATGAAAATAATGCTTCCAATATAGAAGCGGGAACAAAGGTTGAAATAGCAGGCCAGGAGTATGTGATTTCTTCAGTAGATACAGATGCTTTTGGAAGAACTGTAGCACACGCCAGGATTCCTCTTGCTGATGGCAAATATGATGCCAGTATAGTTGTAGAAGAAATTAAGCCAATACAGTTTTTGTTTGAGGGTAGGTAAAAATATGGCTAAAAAAAAGATTCCACCTACAATAACAAAGGGTGTAGCAAAAGTTCCGGTCATTTTACAGCTGGAGGTATTAGAATGTGGCGCAGCTGCTCTTGCTATGGTTATGGCCTATTATGGAAAATGGGTGCCATTAGAACAAGTACGTCTTGATTGTGGTGTCTCAAGAAATGGTTCTAATGCCAAAAATATCTATAAAGCGGCAGTGTCCTATGGGTTTGATGTAAAAGCTTTTCAGTGTTCCCCGGAAGAACTAAAAAAAGATGGCAAATTTCCATGTATCATACACTGGAATATGAATCACTTTGTTGTGCTTAATGGCTTTAAGGGTAATAAAGTGTATATAAATGACCCTGCAAGGGGAAGTATATGTATCAGTTACAAGGAATTTGATGATTCATTTACTGGTGTTGCAATTATGCTGACACCTTCTAAGGAATTTGTGCCATCTGGAAAAAAGAAAAGTATCATTGCATTTGTTAAAAAGCGAATGGTTGGGACAGGGGCAATGGTATTATTTGCAATGCTAACAACTGCTATTGCTTATCTATTTGGAATATTTGATTCTGTGTTTTCAAAAATATATTTAGACAGAATTCTCACAGGAACAAATAAAGAGTGGCTTAATTCATTTATCACCATATTAGTAATCTTTGCAATACTTCACATAGTGGTTTTGTGGGGGAAAACAATATACTCTCTGAAAATTAACGGAAAAATGGCTGCTATAGGAAGTTGCTCTTACATGTGGAAGGTTCTTAGACTTCCTATGGATTTTTTCTCCCAAAGATTGGCAGGAGATATAGAAGGTAGAGTGGTTCTTAATTCTTCTATTGCCGGTACACTGGTTAATACATTTGCCCCACTGTTGATAAATACCTGTATGATGATTTTCTATCTGGTATTGTTATTAAAGCAGAATATTATGCTGACAATTGTGGGAATTGGCACTGTAGTTTTGAACATAATAGTCAGTAGGATTATTTCTAATAAGCGAATAAATATAGCTCGTGTTGAAATGCGAGATATTGGAAAACTGGAATCCACCACAGCCAGTGGTATCGATATGATTGAAACTATTAAGGCCAGCGGGGCTGAAACTGGATTTTTCAAAAAGTGGGCAGGGTATCAGGCCTCAGTTAATTCTCAAAAGATACTTGCAGAGGAGACAGAGCTATTCTGGGGTGGCATACCTGTATTTTTTAATACAATTGCCAATTATGTAGTTTTAGTTTTGGGCATTTATTTGGTAATGAGGGGAAGCTTCACCTTAGGTGCTGTTTTTATGGTTCAGGGACTTATTACATCCTTTATAGAGCCTGCAAATACTTTGATAAATGCAGGGCAAACTATACAGGAAATGCGAACTAACATGGAGCGTATAGAAGATGTAATGGAATACCCCGAGGATGTTGCCCTGGCAGAAAATGTAGGTGTGAATAATAAATCCCTTGCAAAGCTTAAGGGAAACATAGAAATAAAGAATCTTACGTTTGGATATTCAAAGCTGGATGCACCAATACTTAGGGATTTTTCGCTGACAATAAATTCGGGAGAAAGAATTGCCATAGTGGGAGCTTCAGGTTGTGGTAAATCTACCATATCAAGGCTTATATCCGGTCTTTATATGCCTTGGAGTGGAGAGATTCTATTTGATGGAAAAAGAAGAGATGAGTACCCTAGGGAGGTTATGACAGGCTCTATTGCAGTTGTAGACCAGGATATAATATTGTTTGAGGACACTATTGCAAACAATATCCGTATGTGGGATGACTCAATCAAAGATTTCGAAGTTATTCTGGCGGCTAGAGATGCTCAGATACATGATGATATTTTAAAAATGCCTGGTGGATATAAACATATGATTACATCTGGTGGACGTGATTTGTCCGGTGGTCAAAGGCAGCGCATGGAAATAGCCAGAGTGTTGGCACAGGACCCTATGATTATAATTTTGGACGAGGCAACCAGTGCATTAGATGCAAAGACTGAATATGATGTTGTAAAGTCCATTAAGGATAGAGGTATTACTTGTATTGTTATTGCCCATAGACTTTCAACAATTAGGGATTGTGATAAGATTATTGTACTTGATCATGGAGATATTGTAGAGCAGGGAACCCATGATGAATTAATCAAAGCTGGTAACGTATATGCGAATTTGATAGCTAATGAGTGAGGAATGTATGAAAAGCTGGTTTGAAGACCAAATTGAAGAGAGAAGAGAATCAGACAGGCAGGCTCTAGAGGAATCCTTTCAGAAAATTGCATCGGTAGTTTTGGGACAACGATTAGCAGATAAGCTGACAGATGAAAGGATAGTAACAAAACAGGCCTTGGATTCAGTTTTAAAATACTACCATTATAAGCCTGTGGATATTCCAGAAGAAATATCAGATGGGCTAGAGCAAATCGACTACTGTCTAAGGCATTACGGAATGATGCGCAGGGATATAGAGCTAAAAGAAGACTGGTATCATGATGCCTTTGGTCCTATATTAGGTTTTATGAAAGGCTCTGGTCACCCGGTAGCTCTATTGCCAAATTCATTTAAAGGCTATTATTATATTGATTCAAATACAGGAAAACATGTAAGGATTAATAGAAAGAATGTAGATTTATTTGAAAATGAAGCAATATGCTTTTATAAACCATTGCCATTAAAAAAACTTGGTATTCCAGATTTAATCATATATATGAAAAGCAATATTAATACTGCTGATATAATGGCACTGGTTTTTGCCAGCATGATGGTAAGTAGTGTAGGTTTATTCCTTACCAAAATCACAGTTGCTTTATCGGGACCGGTTTTAAACAGTAGAAGCACAAGAGCCCTTGTTTGCGCAGCTATTTTTATTTTTTGCATAACACTTTCTACCCATTTGATTTCAACTATAACTGAACTACTGTCAGGTCGATTAAATACAAAAACCTCTGTTGCAGTAGAATCAGCTATGATAATGCGAATAATAGCTTTGCCTGTAAGCTTTCATAGAAACTATAGCCCGGGAGAATTAAAAAGCAGAAGCATGGCTGTTAATGAGCTTTGCAAACTGCTTCAGGATATTTTTGTAACAACTGGCTTTACAGCTATAGCGTCACTTTTATATGTGACTCAGATTTTTAGATATGCTCCAGGCTTAGTGGTGCCATCCTTCATTATAATTCTTATTACAGTTGGGGTTTCACTAATTACAACCTTACTTCAAATTAGAGTGAGCAAAATAATTAGAGAAAATACAGCAAAAGAAGAAGGAATGAGCTATTCTTTGATTACTGGAATTCAAAAAATCAAATTAGCCGGGGCAGAAAAAAGGGCTTTTGCAAGATGGTTAAATATTTATTCAGATAAGGCTGCACTTCAATATAATCCTCCAACATTACTTAAGGTAAGTAATGTTATTAATACTGCCATAAGTTTATTTTCAACTATTATTATTTATTACATTGCAGTTATAACCGGTGTAAATCAAGCTGAATATTTAGGTTTTACAGTGGCCTACGGATATTTGATGGGAGCATTTAATTCATTTTCTAATCTGGCTATTTCAATGGCGCAGATAGACCCTATACTTAAAATGGCGGAACCATTTTTAAAAACAGTTCCCGAAGTTTCGGAAGACAGAGAGATTGTTACTAATATATCTGGAAATGTGGAGATAGCCCATGTATCCTTTAGATATTCTGATAAAACACCATTTGTTCTAAAGGACCTGTCACTCAAAATTAATGCAGGAGATTATGTTGCAATTGTAGGAAGAACAGGCTGTGGAAAATCTACTTTAATCAGGCTGCTATTGGGATTTGAAACACCGGAAAGTGGAGCAATATATTACGATGGTAGGGATATCACAACACTTGATTTAGGTTCTTTAAGGAAAAATATTGGAACTGTTACTCAAGATGGTGGATTGTTTCAGGGGGATATATATTCGAATATTGTAATCACTAATCCTAATTTAACAATGGATGAGGCTTGGGCAGCAGCTGAGATTGCAAAGATAGCTGATGACATTAAAAGTATGCCAATGGGAATGTCTACTGTTATTTCTGAAGGGCAGGGTGGAATATCAGGCGGACAAAAGCAGCGTTTAATGATAGCCAGAGCCATAGCTAATAAGCCAAAGCTTTTAATATTTGATGAAGCAACATCAGCCCTTGATAATATAACTCAAAAACAGGTGTCAGAAGCCCTTGATTCTATGGGATGTACCAGAATAGTTGTGGCCCATAGACTATCCACAATCAAACACTGTGATAAGATTTTGGTCCTTGACCAGGGGCAAATTGTGGAGTCTGGCACTTATGATGAGCTTATAGAAAAAAATGGAAATTTTGCTGAGCTTGTAGCTAGGCAAAGGTTAGAGTAATGAGATTTTGTCTAGTATGTAAAAAAAGACAATAAATAATTAAATAAGTAGTATAATGTATTGGGGCTTGGGGGAAAATACCGAGCCCTAATTTTTTGAAGGAAGATTTTAATATGAAATATTTGAAACAGTTTTTAATTATCCTGGCAGTTTCATTAATGGGTGAGATTTTAAAAGCAGTTCTGCCACTGCCTATTCCTGCCAGCATCTATGGAATGGTGCTTATGTTTATATTCCTGTTAACAGGTGTGATTAAGCTTAGCCAGGTTAGGGAGACAGGTAGATTTTTGATAGAGATTATGCCTGTAATGTTTATCCCCGCTGGTGTTGGACTTATGTCTTCATGGAATGTATTAGAGCCTGTGCTGCTTCCGGTTTCTGTAATTACAGTAATTACTATCTTTACAGTTATGGGTGCAACAGGTCTTATTTCTCAGGCAATCATTAGACGCAGTGCAAAGGAGGGAAAATAATGACAGAGTTTATGCAAAACAGTGCCTATGCAGGGGTTACTATTAGTTTGATATCCTATGCAATTGGAGCAAAGCTTAAGAGAAAATTTGGTTATGGCTTCCTTAATCCACTGCTGATTTCTATAATAGTAACAATCATTGTGCTTATAAGCTGTAACATCAGCTACGAGACATATAACGAGGGGGCTAAGTATCTAAGCTGGCTCCTTACTCCTGCAACAGTATGCCTTGCCATTCCACTTTATGAGGAATGGGAGCTACTTAAGAACAATGCTAAGGCAGTATTACTTGGTGTATTTGCAGGTGTTATCACATCCCTTGTTACAGTTTTTGTATTGGCTAAGATGATGGGCTTGTCACATGCTAATTATGTAACACTTCTTCCTAAGTCAATTACCACAGCTATTGGCATGGGTGTATCAGAAGAGCTTGGTGGATATGTTACCATCACTGTTGCTGTAATTGTTATTACAGGTGTTCTTGGAAATATTTTTGGAGAATTGATTTGTAAAATCTTTAGAATCAAAGAGCCTATTTCTAAGGGGTTGGCGCTTGGAACAGCAGCTCACGCTATTGGAACAGCAAAGGCCATGGAGCTTGGAGACGTAGAAGGTGCCATGAGTTCACTTTCTATTGCAGTAGCAGGCGTTATCACTGTTGTGTTTGCCTCACTTTTCGCAAGCTTTATGTAAAAAATAAGCCTTCCCCCTATTGTAGGGGGAAGGTGTCGACGCAGTCGACGGATGAGGGTAATAAAATTTTACTTATGCCTGGTCTGGCCCATGTCCACTATTTCCATAAGGTTCAATATCATCAATTGAACTCATATCATCATCAGATAATTCAAAATCAAATACATTAGCATTTTCTATGATACGAGTCTCATTAACAGACTTTGGAAGAGGTATTATACCATGCTGAATGTCCCAACGAAGGATTATTTGAGCTACAGATCTTCCGTATTTTTCAGCTAAGTTTTCAAGTAAAGGATGGTTTAATGAAAGACCGCGTCCGAGAGGGCTCCATGCTTCTACAACTATTCCATGGTCGTTGCAGTAGTCTACAGTTTCTTTTTGCAAGAATCCAGGGTTAACTTCAATTTGATCTACCGCAGGTGTTACGTCCATATCTATAATAGTATCCAAGTGATATGTAAGGAAGTTTGATACGCCGATTGCCTTAACACGGCCAGATTTATAAATTTCTGTCATGGCTTTCCAGGTGTCTCGGTTAGTGTTTTTCCAATCATCATCAAAAGCGTAGGATGCTGGCCAATGAACTAAATACAAATCCAGATAATCCAGTTGCATTTCATTCATAGTCTTTTCAAAGGCAGCAAGAGTTTTGTCGTAGCCAAGCTCTGTTTTCCAAGCCTTGCTGGTAACAAAGATATCCTCGCGTTTTGTGTGAGTCTCTTCCATAAAATCCTTTATGGCATTAGCAACATATTTTTCATTTTCATAAAAAGCAGCAGTATCAATATGGCGATAGCCGTTTTTAAGAGCAAGTCTGACAGAATTGTAGGCTTCATCTTTATCTTTGATTTTGTAAGTTCCGTATCCAAACATAGGAATAGCGGTGCCATTGTTTAGGTTAATTCTTGTTGTAAGTGATTCCATAGCCTTCTCCTTCATAGTTTATAAGGCAATTATATGTATTTTAAAGGTGAATTACAATTTGAAATGTAATAAAATATAAATGTTGTAAAAAAAGATAAATAGGGAGAACAAAAATGTATATTGTTGATGATGGAATTAAACTAAACGCAATTTTGGATATGCCAGAAGGGGGAGCAAAAAAGTGTCCACTCTGTCTTGTATTTCACGGCTTTACAGGACATATTGAGGAAGACCATATCGTAGCCGTAGCAAAGGGACTTAACGAAATCGGAGTTGCTACACTTCGTGTAGATTTATTTGGTCACGGCAAGAGCGAGGGAGAGTTCAGAGAGCACAATCTTTACAAGTGGCTCAATAACATCCTTGCAGTAGTTGATTATGCAAAGAAGCTTGACTTCGTTACAGACCTCTACATCTGCGGACATTCACAGGGCGGTCTTGCAGTTACACTGGCTGCCGCAATGGAAAGAGATACAATCAAGGCTCTTATGCCACTTTCACCTGCATACGTTATTATTGACGGTGCAAAGGCCGGCATGCTTTTAGGTCAGCCATTCGACCCAGAGCATATTCCAGATGAATTAGTATCATGGGATGGTCGTACACTTAACGGTAACTATATTAGAGTAGCACAGTCAATCGACTTAGATGCAGCCATGAAGAAATTCACAGGCCCTGTACTTATCGTTCACGGTGATGCGGATGATACTGTACCTGTTGAATTTGCTATTGATGCATCAAAAAAATTTGCTAATTGCAAGTTAGAGCTTATAAAGGATGATGATCACTGTTATGGCAAGCACATGGATCTTATGGTAAAGGCTGTTCAGGAATTTGTGAGAAAATTAATCTAGTGTTTCTTTATATTCTGTGCCCCATTGTTCCATAGCTTTAATGATGGGGCGCATAGATTCACCTAGTTCTGAAAGAGAATACTCTACTCTAGGTGGCACCTCTGGATAAACAGTTCTTGTTATTATTCCATCTTCTTCCATAGAACGAAGAGAATCGGTGAGTACCTTTTGACTGATTCCCTCTAAATTATTCTTTAATTCATTAAATCTCCAAGGACGAACAAGGAGATTTCTAATAATAAGTAATTTCCATTTACTACCAATTAAACCAACTGTAGTGGCAACTGGACATTCTGGTAGTTCGGCCTTTGTTTTCATAATGGTTAAGCTCCTTTCTAAATATAGATTTAATATAACATTAAAATAATATTTCGTCGATGGGTTACAAAAAGGTAACTAGGTAATAAAAAAGTGCGTACTTTTTTAAATAAAAGGATGATGATAAAGTTTAATCACTGAAGGCGATAAGCCTTAAAAAAAGAGTAGGAGGTAAATTCAAATGGCATTATCAAATCTTAACGGTTGGGTTAATGGAATGGCTACACAGGCCGCAGCTTGCGGTACAGCTTGTGGAGCTGGTGATGAAAAGCCTGATGAGAAGCCAGCAGCTTGTGGAACAGCTTGTGGCGCAGGTGATAAGTAATTATCCAATTAGAGTTTTGACAAGTGGCCTCCAGTTGCATAGCTGGAGGTCATCTCTTAGGAGGTAAAGGAACGTGAAACCTTATTTTTCATTTCAATGGCACATAACAGATGAATGTGATCAAAGATGTAAGCATTGTTATATATATTCAAGTGGTGAACATACCTGCATTGATTCCATGAATTGGGAGCAGATGGAGCACACTTTTTATAATTGCATAGATTTTTGTAACGTGTATGGAAGAACTCCATATTTTTATATAACGGGTGGAGATCCAATTTTGCACCCGGATTTTTGGAAACTTTTAGAATTAATTCATAAGCATGATATAAAGTTTACTATTTTAGGAAATCCTTTTCACTTAACTGATGATGTATGTAAAAAACTTAAATTAGCAGGATGTGAAAAGTATCAGATGTCTCTAGATGGCCTTCGTGAAACTCATGATTGGTTTAGAAAGCCAGGCTCATTTGATTGTACATTAGAAAAAGTAGATTGCCTAAATAAATCGGGAATTAGAAGTATCATCATGACAACAGTATCAAAGACAAATATTAATGAGGTTCCTGGGATTATTGATGAAGTAGTAAAGGCTGGAGTAAATGTTTTTGCTTTTGCTAGATATGTTCCAAGCGGTGGAGATTTAGATGCTTCCTTGACATCGGAAGAGTATCGAGAACTGTTAGCAACCTGTGATAAAAAATATAAGGCTTATAAAGCTAAAGGCTGTGATACATTTTTTAATAAAAAGGATCATCTTTGGACTTTGTATGAATATGAAATAGGAGAATTTCATATTCCGGATAATATAGATCCGGATATGATTTATGGCGGCTGTAATTGTGGAAATTGTCATATTACCATTCTGCCAACTGGAGATATATATGCATGCAGAAGAGTTGCCAATAGCAAAGTTGGAAATGTATTTGTTGATAAAATATCGGATTTATGGGAAACAAAGTTTGAAGATTATCGTATATACGAAAAGTTTGAGAAATGTAATAAGTGCAAGCTTAAGCCATGGTGTAGAGGATGTCCGGCGGTAGCAAATGGAACACATGGAAGCTTTTATGCAGATGATCCACAGTGTTGGTTAGATAAGAGCTCATGTAAATCAGAACTACTAATCCTTGACTGAGTATTTTCGTAGTTATTGATAGGAGAGACAAATGAAAGCAGTAGTAATAAATGATGTTACCTCATCAGATAATATGGAATTGGTCGATGTGGAAGTACCTAAAGTAATACCTGGATGGGTTCTTGTGAAAATCAAAGCTTTTGGCTTGAATCATTCCGAGCAAATTCTTCGTTTAAATGAGATAAAATATGATTATATAAAGAAGCCTATCATACCAGGAATAGAATGTGTGGGAGAAATTGTTGATGCATCTGACACAGACTTTAAGAGTGGTCAAAAAGTAATAGCGATGATGGGTGGAATGGGAAGAAGTTTTAATGGAAGTTATGCTGAATATGCGTTGCTTCCTGCTCATCATGTTTTTGCTATTGAAAGCAATTTAAAATGGGAGCAGCTTGCGGTTATTCCAGAGACATACTATACAGCCTGGGGTTCTCTTTTTGAATCTTTGAATCTGAAATATGAAGATACACTTCTAATTAGAGGTGCAAGCTGTGCATTAGGACGAGCTGCTATACAGTTGGCCAAGGCTGTGGGATGCAAGGTGATAGCCACAACTCATAAAGAAAAATATATATCCGACCTATCTGAAGCAGATCAGGTAATAATAGATGATGGCAAGTTGACTAAAAAAATATGTGGAGTGACGAAGGCTCTGGATTTAGTTGGACCAAGAAATTTAACTGACACACTTACAGCAGTGGAAAAAGGTGCATTAGTTTGTCAGACAGGAATATTGGGTGGAGTATACTCTTTAAATGGATTTGATCCTATAAAGGATATTCCAAATAGAGTGTATCTTACTGGCTTTTATTCTAATTATCCTACACAAGAAATAGTTGATGATATGTTTAGGTTTATCAATGTGCATCAAATTGCTCCTAAATATGGTCCGGTTTTTAAATTTGATGATATTAAAAGTGCAATAAAAGCACAGGATTCAGGTGGTGTAGATGGAAAGATTGTTGTTACAATGTAAATAAGGGGTGTGTAACCATGAGTAAGATTTTACAATTTAGAGAAAAGAATTTTGATGACAAAATCAAGCAGCTTAAGGATGAGATTGCATGTGCTGATGCCGTGGTAATTGGCGCTGGTGCGGGAATGTCTACTGCAGCTGGATTTATCTATACTGGAGAACGCTTTGATAAGTATTTCTTTGACTATTCAAAAAAATATGGTTTTGTAGATATGTATACAGGGGGCTTTTATCCATTTGAAAAGACAGAAATATTCTGGGCATATTGGGCTAGATACATTTATATTAATAGATATATGGATCCGCCTAAAGATACTTATCACAAGCTTTTTGATATAATTAGAGCTAAGGACTATTTTGTAATCACTACTAATGTAGACCATTGTTTTCAGAAAGCAGGTTTTGATAAAAAAAGGTTATTTTACACACAGGGAGATTATGGATTATTCCAGAGTGTCAATCCTGCTATTAGACGGACTTTTGATAACAAACAGTGGGTAATGGAGGCAATGGAAGCACAGGGGTTTGTAAAGAATTCAAGTGGCATTTTTACTGTTCCATCCGACCAAAGTATTACGATGTCAATTCCATCAGAATTAATACCTAAATGTCCTATAGATGGCAGTCCTATGACGACAAATCTTAGGGCGGATAATAAATTTGTAGAGGATGAGGGATGGCACAGGGCAGCCAATGCTTATACAGAGTTCTTAAGGAATCATAATGAGCAACATGTGCTTTTTTTAGAATTAGGAGTAGGAAGCAACACGCCTGGCATAATTAAATATCCATTTTGGGATATGACAGCCGAAAATAAAAAAGCTGTTTATGGTTGTATAAATTTTGGAGAGGCCTATTGTCCTAAAGAAATAGAAAATCAGAGTATTTGCATTGATGGTGACATTGATGAAGTCATTGATATGCTGAAATAACTGGAGGGGATTATGAATCAAAATGAACGAAGATTGTGGCTTATAAATGAGCTGATGAAGGAGGATGATTATTATCGTAATTACGATATTCCATCAGATGAGAAGGGGCAAAAAGATTTCCTTCGAGCACTTATGAATGTAAGGGAGCCCAAAGATATTAGTGAAGAGTTTCTTGAGATTCAGGATGAATATTTAGGTGAAGATAATGCAACCCATGGGTATGTTTCAATAGATGAATTGAAGCCTGTTGAATCAAATCCAAATCTTTATATCTGGCAGGGAGACATTACCAGATTAAAGGTAGATGCCATCGTAAACGCGGCAAATTCACAGCTGTGCGGATGTTTTCAGCCACTTCATAATTGCATCGATAATATTATACATTCGAAATCGGGTATGCAGTTACGCCAGAAGTGTTTTCAGATAATGCAGAAGCAAGGACATCCTGAGCCAACAGGCCAAGCGAAGATAACTCTGGCATATAATTTACCATGCGAGTATATATTGCATACAGTGGGTCCTATAGTCGATGGGCCACTAACAGAGGAACATGAAGAATTATTGGCATCCTGCTATAAGTCATGCTTAGATCTTGCAGAAGAGAATGGCGTAAAGAGTATTGCTTTATGTTGCATTTCTACCGGTGTTTTCATGTTCCCAAATCAGAGAGCTGCTGAAATTGCTGTGGAGACGGTTAGAAATTGGCTTGATGAGACTGGTAGTCAGATGAAGGTTGTTTTCAATGTATATAAGGATATTGATTTGAAGATATATGAAAAACTCTTAAATGGTTAAGCTGGAAGGAGTTTTTTATGATGAATTAGAATTAAGTAAATTACATGATCCATCATCACCTTTTTTAATTGGCAATTACATGGAGGGTGATAAGATTCACGATGTACCGCAGAAATCATGGATAGATAGACAGTTGACGCTGTCACTATAGCTTGGAGGAAGACTGTAAACCATGTGGAGCAGAGAATGGCGAGCTCATTTTTTATTAATGTCTTTTTCTGTATTCAGATGGAGTGAGACCATATTTGTCTAGGAACAGCTTGTTGAAAAAGCTTCTGTTACTGTAGCCTAAATCGTTGCATATGTCGGTGATTTTATCTGATGTATTTTCTAGGCGTACTGCAGCCAGTTCTAGTAAATAATTTCTGCAAAATTCGGACAAGGTTACCCCAGTTCGTCTTTTTATTATTCTGTTTATATAGTCCGCATTGTAGCCAAGCTCCTGCTCTAAAAAGGCATTATTAAAGTTGACAGGATTTTCTTGTAGTATATTTCCAACTTTATAAAGAATGACGTCCTCGTTGGAAAGCTTGGCCCAGTTTATATTAATATCAAATCTGTTCTTATCTTCAAGCATTTCGATAAACTGGCAGAAGAATGCTTTCATCTGATAGCTCTTCCCAGCCCTTGAACTTCTGATTGTAAGTATCATATCGTTTAAAAGCTTAAAGTAATCATTGGAATCAAAATCATGGTTAATCCTAAATTCAATATATTCCTTTGCGTCGAAGAAATGGTTCTTGGCATTATCCTTAAACAGCTTGTAAAAGAAGGTATTTCTAGCGGTATGATTTCCTGATGTATCATAGACTAAATCACCCTCCAACAATGATTTAAGATATTCCTCTGTTAGCATGAATAACACAATTTCATAATTTGCATTTTCTATTTCTGCAATTTCTTTATGTCTGATGTTCTTATTGCATATACAGCAATCACCAGGACGATAGGTGCGTTTTTCATTTTCAATCTGTAATGTTAACTCCCCAGATAATACAATGGTTAATTCGTAGAAATTGTGATAGTGAAGGGGACGTGGACCATAGGATAGCATGTACTCGTAGGAATTGTTTATGATATTTTGATTGGTTTCCGTAAACTCGGTATATATAGCATGATTGTTAAAGCTATTTATTGATTCATACATAATCATGTAAGGCATTCCTATTTCCACAGATTCAGAATATTTGCTTCCCCAATTTTTATAAGTCAAAAATGTATTAGAAATAGAGAAAGTTTCTGTGAAAATATTTGATTCCGTTATACTTGAAGTCGGATTTGGATACATAATTGCAATAACCTTTCGTTTCACGACATTTAATAGAGCTTTAACTGATTATATACTGTGATTATGAAACATATCAATATTTTTTTGAGAAGGAGATACGTTATGGAGGGTAATTTAGAAAAGAAACAGTATTTGAAATGGTATCAAAAGATTGCATATGGCTCTGGCGATTTAGCTGCCAATTGTGCTTATGGATTAATCGGAAGCTTTTTGATGCTCTACCTCACCAATATAGTGGGGATGAATTCTGGTATCGTTGGAACATTAATGTTAGTCGCAAGACTTTTTGATGGTGTTAGTGACGTTTTCTTTGGCACATTGGTAGATAGAACACATACTAAAATGGGAAAAGCAAGACCATGGATGTTTGGTGCTCAATTTGGTGTGTCAATTTTGCTGATAATGCTATTTTCTATCCCAGCATTGTCTGATGGAGCGCAATATGCATATTTCTTTGTTGTCTACGTCGCTTTAAATGGTGTGTTCTATACAGCTAATAATATTGCATACGCCTCACTTACATCATTAATTACTAGAAATCCAAATGAGCGAGTGCAAATTGGTTCTATCAGATTTATGTTTTCCTTGGGAACAAATCTCTTTATAGCTTATAAGACTCTAGGTTTTGTTGAATCCTTCGGAGGTGGAGCAACAGGCTGGAGAACAGTAGCTATTATATATGCACTTATTGCAGTAGTTGTAAATACTATCAGCTGCTTAATGGTTAAAGAGCTTCCCGAAGAAGAAGCTGACAAAAAAGTGGTAAAAGAGGAAAAGAATAGTATAGTAGATTCCTTCAAATATCTTCTTACAAATAAATACTATTTGATGATTTTAGGTGTGTATATAATCACATATTGCTCAATGTCAATTATGAATACTGCAGGTGTTTATTTCTGTACTTATGTGCTGGGTGATGCAGGTACTTATGGTAATTTTTCAATGGCATCTATGCTGCCATCAGTTGTGGGATTATTCTTTGTTCCAGCAATAGTTAAGAAGTTTGGTATCTATAAAACAAACTTGGTGGGAGTTGGACTTTCTGTTATTACGGCAGGAGTAGTAGTGTTTGCAGGATATAATAAGATTATCCCGCTGATGCTTATATTCATAGTACTTAAGGGGTTATTTAGTTCACCACTTCTTGGTGATTTGAATGCGATTATTTCTGATGCAGCAACCTACACCTTCAAAAAGGATGGTGTACATATTGACGGAACAATGTTTTCATGCTCATCAATGGGTATGAAGGTTGGTGCAGGTATAGGAACTGCTGTTGCGGGCTGGTTGCTTGCATGGGGACAGTATGATGGTGCTGCTGAAATTCAGCCAGATAGCGCTCTTTCAGTGATAACACTAATGTATGTATTGGTCCCATTTGTATTCTTGATTGCTGAATTTATCGTAGTTGCTTTCTTAAATGTTGAGAAGGCTAATGCAGAATTTGGAAAATGAATTGATGGAGGAATAGAATAATGCTTATTTATGTTAATTGTAATACACCAAAGGATGGCAATGGTTCAAAGGAATCACCATTTAAAAGAATCAATGATGCAGCGCAGATAGCGCGTCCTGGAGACGAAATAATTGTTGCACCAGGAATTTATAGGGAGCATGTGAAGCCAAAATATGCTGGAGAAGAAAATAATAGAATAGTTTATAGAAGTGAAGAACCTCTTGGAGCACACATCACAGGTGCTGAGATAGTGACAGTATGGGAGCATTATAAGGATAACGTCTGGATGTGTAAAATTAATAATAGTGTATTTAACGATTACAATCCATACACCACAATCGTTGGAGGAGACTGGTATTTTAATCCAGTAAAAAGACATACTGGGGCGGTATATCTTGATGACAGACAATTATATGAGACAGAGACTTTAGAGGAATGTATCAAGGGGGAGTTTTATGATTGTTCGTGGGAAAGAGAATGGTCTGTTTATAAGTGGTATACTGAGCAACAGGATGGCAAGACCGTAATTTATGCAAATTTCCAAGGGAAAAATCCTAATGAAGAGAAGGTAGATATTAATGTGAGAAGGAATTGCTTCATGCCTACTGAGAATGAAGTTAATTATATTACTGTCAGCGGATTTTTTATGGATAAGGCAGCCACAACCTGGGCTCCTCCAGCAGCTTATCAGGATGGATTAATTGGCCCTCATTGGGCCAAGGGCTGGATTATTGAAGACTGTGAAATAAGTAATAGTAAGTGCTGTGGAATTTCACTTGGAAAGTATTATGACCCGGAGAATGACCATTATTTTACTAATAAGCATGTAAAAAGCCCTACCCAAATGGAAAGAGATGCAGTTTGCAGAGGACAGTATCATGGCTGGGTGAAAGAAAGAATAGGCGGCCATATAGTAAGAAGATGTCATATCCATCACTGTGAGCAGACTGGTATTGTTGGCCGTCAAGGCTGTGTTTTCTCATTAATTGAGGATAATCATATACACAACATAAATAATATGCAACAATTAGGTGGGGCAGAAATAGCAGGTATAAAATTACATGCTGCCATTGATGTGGTCATCAGGAGAAATCATATACATCATTCAACTATGGGTATTTGGTGTGATTGGGAGGCACAAGGAACCAGAATTACTCAAAATCTATTCCATGATAATCATGCCCCATCCGAGGATACAAAGACTCCTCTTGGAGCAATGCAGTCACAGGATATTTTTATCGAGGTTGGTCATGGTCCAACTTTAATTGACAATAATATTTGTCTATCAAAGGTTTCCTGCAGACTTGCAACTGAAGGAGTAGCTCTTGTGCATAATTTGTTCCTAGGAGCACTTACATCTATTGGAAGTGGTACAGATATTATGATGCCAAACGGTGTTCTTAATGTAAGATATACTCCATACCATATCAAGCATAGAACAGAGGTAGCTGGTTTTATGACAATCCTTCACGGAGACGACAGAATATATAATAATATCTTTGTACAATATAGTCCTGTAAAAGAGCCTGAGGTTAAAGAAGACATGGGATTTTTGATGAGTGACAATCAGATTGCTGGAACATCAGTTTTTGATGAATACCCTACATATGATGAGTGGGTTAAGCCTTTTGATTTGGAAGGCGAAGCCGATATGTTCAAAATGCAGGAAGCACACATGAATCACCTTCCAGTATGGATTGATGGAAACGCGTACCTTTCTGGCGCAAAGCAGTGGAAAAATGAGAAGCTATTCTTTAGTGATGATGGAGAGGTATCCATTGAGTTAAGTGAAAATAATGGACAATACTCGCTTAAAACAAATATTTATGACATTATAAAGGGCTTTAATGTGAATATCATTAATAGCGACATATTGGGTGAGGCCTTCGAGCCAGAGCAGCGATTTGAAAATCCTGATGGAAGTAGTATCGTATTCGATTATGATTTTCTTGGAAATCATAGAGCATTGTCTACTATCCCAGGACCATTTAGCATAGGAAGCAATGAGATTAAAATCCCAAAAATTCAATAAGTGTTTGATAAAATTCTTCTAATGGTTCTTTACAGTCGTTTCTGAACCATTCAATAATTCCATTTAGGCTGGCGCCAGACGCAAAATATAAGTAGTATCGTTTTACTGATTTGTGCGGAATGTCGCCGCCTAAATCTATATTTGCTTCATTAAACATGGTCTGAACCAATCCCATAAATCCAATGGAATCTAATAACAAAAATTCTGATTTATATTTGTAAAGAACCTTTAGAAATACATATCCATATTCCTTAGACCAAAAAGTACAATCTTCTGGAAGCTGGGATTTAATTTCCTGAAAAACTGATTCAAGGAAATAAATGATAATATCGTTTTTACTATCGAAATTGCGATAGTAGGACATTCTGGATACAGAAGCATTATTGGCAATCATGGAAACTGATATTTTATCATTTTGATATTTTTTCAATAATTCAAAATAGCTGTTAACAATAGAATGTTTTACTCTTAGATTTTCTTCTTTTCTTTTATCCATTGAAATCCCCATTATGATTATTTTAATGTGTTACATTTTTTGCAAATTTGCTACAGGGTGGCATCTTGTTATCTGATAAATACTTGATATGATATTAATACAACCTGTTACAACTTGCAACATATTTATGCTGGCGAATCTAAAGTGTTGTAAGAGTTTTGATTTAAGGAAAGGATTGGTAAGTAATGAAAACGAAAATAGTTCTTAATTCTGAAGAAGCATTGTTAGAACCTTCAGCCATTATGGGAAATGAAGAAGGTATTTATTTTACTTTTATGAGCGATTTAGGAGTAATTGCAAATGTACTTCCTGAACCTTTAGAAGTAGCATCTCCTCTAGTATCAGGGTATATAGTTGAAATAAAGAATGCTTCATTTGGTGAAAGATATATGGAGGCTATGCTAGGAGTATATGTGAAGCTGAATGGTAAAGTTGGAATGTATCCTGTTACATTTCTATTAAGTGGACCAGGGGCTGAAATGGCCACATATTTAGGACGAGAAAAAACTGGTCTTTCTAAGAAGATATGTGAGAACGAGGATGACATCTCAATAAAGAGAGATGGAGATGTTTTGCGGGGCATGGTTAAGAGAAAAGGTGCTTTGCTTTTAGATGTTTCTATTAAGCTTGGTGAATATAATAATCCAGCTGTGGGAGACATTTATAATAATCCCACTGCTGGTAAGAAAACTGGCGGCACTAGTTTTTATTTTCACACAGTGCTAGAACCTGATGAAAATGGAAAAGCCATTTATAAAAAAGTCAATTTAATCTCTAACGAGGCGGAATATGCATATCACAAATGGGAGCCAGGCAAGGTATCTGTTAGATTATATTCCAGTGAAAATGATGCATGGGGAGAGTTTCCTGTATTTGAAAACATGGGTGGAGCTTATAGTGTAAATGACTTAGAAATGAAAGATTTGTATATTGTTGGGAATCCAGACCCCAAGAAAGTTATTCCAAAATTGATGAGTACTCGTTTTGACAAGGTAGCATTGCTAAAAGGAGAAAGATAATCATGAAAATAAATACTACTGCTAAAATCGGTAACTTAGAAATAAAAAATAGACTGATTATGACAGCTATGGGTGTAGGCTTGGGAAATCATGAAGGTGAAGCGACAGAAGACTTTATTGCCTTTTATGCAAGACGTGCTAAAGGTGGCTGTGGTCTTATAATCACTGAAATCACAAGGGTATGTGAAGGTCATGGAATAGGAGAGTATGACCAGCTATCTTTATCAACGGATGATAATATTCCATCATTTACAAAGCTTGCTGAAGAAATCCATAAATATGGCTCAAAAATTTTTGTTCAGTTACATCATCCAGGAAGAGAAACATACACTCAGCTTACAGGAACAGAGGAGTTAGTATCGGCATCAGCTATTCCATCAGTTGCTGCACCTCAACCAACAAGGTCGTTAACCATTGAAGAGATACATGAACTTGTGGAACAATTTGGAGATGCTGCGCTTAGAGCAAAGAAAGCTAATGTAGATGGCGTGGAAATTCATGGTGCTCATGGATATTTAATACAACAATTTTTGAGTGCAAATGATAATAAAAGAACAGATGAGTATGGTGGTTCAGCGGAAAACAGAAGAAGATTTTTGCTAGAGATTATAGAAAATATTAAAGAAAAATGTGGTGAATATTATCCTATTTCAGTGAGACTATCCAGCAGCGAATTTCTTGATAATGTGGGAATTACATCGGGGATTACAGTTGAAGAGACGATAGAAACAGCTAAAGCAGTCGAAAATGCAGGTGTTTCGCTATTGAATATTTCCGCAGGAACCTATGCTACTGGTTTTACTATAGTTGAACCTACATCTTATGAGCAAGGATGGAAAATCCCGTTTGCTACAGAAATACGAAACAATGTAAATATTCCAGTAGCAGCCACTGGTGTAATTAGAGAAGCTGGCTTCGCAAATAAACTAATTGAGGAAGATAAGGTTGATTTTGTTGCGTTAGGTCGCCCATGGTTATGTGATCCTGATTTTGGTAACAAAGCATTATCAGGAAATGATGATGATATAAGAAAATGCATGAGCTGCGTTTATTGTTTTGATACTGCTGGAGAAAGTTTGGTAACAGGCGGTGCCCATGCAAAATGCGCTGTAAATCCAGAAATGGGAAATGAAACCGTATATACGAAGCTTCAAAAGAATGGAAATGGGAAAAAAGCTGTGGTTGTTGGAGCTGGACCAGGAGGATTAGAAGCAGCTATAATTTTGGCTGAACGAAACTATGATGTAACCATATTTGAAAAAAACGATTATCTTGGAGGTCAGTTGTATTTAGCTTCACTTCCTCCTCATAAGCAAAAAATGAGATACTTTATCGTATATGCTGCAAAAAAACTTAAAGATTATGGAGTAGATTTACGTTTGAACACAACTGTTTCAGCTGAAGAAATTAGAGCATTGAATCCTTATGTAACAATTATTGCCACTGGTTCAGAACCAATTAGGCCGAGTAAAATCCCAGGTATTAATAATGACAATGTATATACGCCCGTTGAAATACTTAAGGGAGAAGTCACATTGGCAAATCAACGTGTAATTGTGGTTGGCTCTGGATTAACAGGAATGGAAACGGCCATAGCACTTCAAACTGCTGGAAATGAAGTTTCGATTGTAGAAATGCAAGATGTATGCGGATCAGGTGGAGGGCAAACGGTTATTATGGATGAGCGTGGTACATTAGCAAAGCTTGGAGTATGTACTATGCCAGGGCATCGATTATTGGAGATTCGTTCTGATGCAGTAATTGTTGCTGACAACGCTGACATTGAAGTAGAGATACCGTGTGATAGTGTAGTAATTTCTCTTGGTGTGAAATCGGTAAACAGCTATGAGGATTTATTAAATGATTTGAGCAATGTATTTGTAATAGGAGATGCGAAATGTGCTGGTAGACGTATAGGAGATGCAGTTCATGAAGCATATAAAATAGCATATAGGATTTAAAGGAGGTGTAGTATGCGCTACGAAGGAAATATGTATAGGCCACCTAGTGAATGGCAAAGCTATTTGCTTCAGGTAACAATAGGATGTTCACATAACGCCTGTACATTCTGCGGAATGTTTAAGGATAAAAAGTATAGGGTTCGCCCTCTTTCTGAAGTACTTGAAGATATTGATATGGCAAAGAAATACTACGGTAGCCTTGATCAAATATTTTTATGTGATGGGGATGCAATCTCAGTAGATACATCTGACTTATTAAAAATTCTTCACAAGATAAAACGAGTATTTCCAGAGGTTAAGGAGATTGCTACTTATGCAAGTGCAAAAGGAATACTAGCAAAAAGCAAAGAAGAGTTATTACTTTTGAAGGATGCAGGCCTTACAAAAGCATATCTTGGCGTTGAAACAGGGGATGAAAAGGTTTTGACAGACACGCATAAGGGCGTGAATGTCATGCAGATGACAGATGCTGGCAAGGCAATAGTGGAAACAGGGATTGATTTATATGCAATAATCTTGATTGGACTGGCAGGACAAGAACGCTCGAAAGATAATGCTATTTCTACTGCTAAAATTATAAATGAAATAAAACCACAAAATCTTGCTGCTATGACATATATGCCAGTAAAAGGTACTCCTATGTACAAGGATATTTCTGATGGTAAATTTAAGGTATTGTCAGATGTCGAGTGCTTACAAGAGACAAAATGGTTAGTGGAAAAGCTTGATAAGAGACATATGTTTTTTACTAGCTCACATGCCTCTAACTATGTTCCTATAGAGGGTGATATTTATTCAGATAAGGAAAAGATAATAAATGTTTTGGATAATGCCATGCTAGGTGAATCTGCAAAGAGAGTAGAAAACTATCGAGGATTATAAAAGAATAAAAGATATATAACTAAGTCAGCATGAAGCAGTGGAGTAAGTAAAAAAAATGAAATATTACACACAGGGGTGCGAGAGATATATAGATGAATTTCAACAAAAAAGAGTTGCTATGACGATTTTTTCGTCCATAGCGACTCCCTTAACGATGCCGAATCTCGCAGTGATAAGCTGTGTGATTCAGAAGGGTGTCGCAAATATTATCCATTCTAAAGCAGGTATTCAGCTTCGTCTAAAGTGTGCAGATATTATGAAAAAGCAAGGTTATGAAGAACCTGTAGGTCAGGCAAAGAATACTCTGGCCTATAATTTACCTTGTGAATATGTTATTCATACAGTAGGGCCAGTTAAAAAATGGCTTAATACGATGAATAGTGATATGAATATAATTTTTAATGTATTTAAAGACATAGATTTAGATATTTATGATAAGATATTGATGCATTAAAAATTAGTAAAGGGATAATAGTATATGAAAAATAGATTTTTAGTAATTATGGTTTTTTCTATGCTTACAGTTCTAATCGCCTGTGGGAACAAAGAAGAATCGGTAGAATCAGATAATCAGAATATTCAGGCTAGTGATATTAAAGAATCTGAGGAGGCAGTGGAGCTTACACAGGACGAACTTAATTCATTTACGGAGTTATTTGGTACTACAGAGTACAATGGATTTTTAGTACGACCATTTAACAGTGTAAATGATATTGACTGGAGCGAAGTACTATATAACGGAGCGGGAATTAGTGCTACTGATGTTTCCGAGGAAGAAAAGGATGCTTTTTATAAGCAAGCATCCTTAGATGAAGAATGTGGCGATTTAATTGTTCTTAGGGCAGATGATATTAAGCAGTTTGTTCAGTCTCATGCTGGAGTTCAGTATGAGGATATGAAAGAGCAGATTGGCTTTGAATATGTAAAGGATTATGATTCTTATTATTCTTTACATGGAGATTCTAATTGGATGTCTTATTCTTGCATCAGCGGAAAGAAGCTAGGGGATTTGTATATAATCCAATTACATAACGATACTAACGAAGATGTAGATTGGCACGTATGGGAAACTCCTGACATCGAATTAACATTTGAAAAAAATGGTGATGTTTATAAGATGATTTCCAATGTGTGGGCCTGGGAGGTTGGCAATGATGAAGCCCAAACATTTGATATCAATGTTCCAGGGATTGATGCACCAGGTCGCTTCATTACATATCAAGGAAATCCTGAGTCTTTAGATGAAGCCAATATGATTGTCACAGTTGATGGTAAGCGCCTGTCTTGGTTTGGAAACTACTTTGGAGATAATTTTGCTAATCAGGAGCATTTTACAACAGTAAAAGCAGTTGGAATCTTTGATTTTACTGCAGATGGTGCTGATGATATTGTGGTTATAGCAGAAGGCAGTGATGGTAAGGATCATGTTGGATTGTACGAATATGGTGTTTCCTATGATGAAGCTGGCTACAATTATCTAAAGGATGCATCTGAGTGGCTAAGCAATTATTATACAGAAGAATTAAACATTCCTAATGTGAAGAGCTATCTCTTAGGCGATAATGAGGCAGCTGTCTATAATACATGGAATGATGCCTACAATCAGGTTGTCCGCATCACTAATCTTGATGGAGATTATAGCTATAATCTTATATACATAGATGAGGATGATGTGCCTGAGCTTGTAGTAGATAATTATGGTTATTATCTATATCTTTACACCTACAAGGATGGTCATGTAGTTCCTTTTGGTGATGAATTTGGCTATGGAGCAGGTGGTGTTGCTGACTATGAATATTCACCAAAGAAGAACTGCATTAGATATTGGAATAATGATTACGCTGGAATTGTTTGTTATCTTGATTTCTTATCAATTCATGATAACAAAATGGTAGAGGATTACACCTGCCAAATGGACAACTATGATGACTTAGATGGCAATGGCTACCCTTCAGAAGATGAAATGACAGAAGAAGCCCTTGCAAATGCTACGGGCGCTACCAGCTATTATGCTAATGACAAATCCTTAAGCCAGGATGCTATCGAAAAGAAAATCGAACAGCTTCAGGAGTATCAGTACGAGACCATCCATGGCAGATATGATTCTGTGGAATTCTATGATGTTTTGTATAAGAAGTAGTGAAGGCTGATGAAGTGTCCAAGTTTGTTAAATAAGTTATTGTTGAAGGATGATATTGACTAAGAATTCTTGTTGGTAACTATAGAGTTTGCGGTGTAGTTAAATATTGTAAAACCTCCTAGTGTCATTTAAAATGATTCTAGGAGGTTTTTTCTTATGAGCAAAGTGTCGTTTATATCTTTTTGTATAGAGAATTATGCTGATTACATTAAGAAACCCAGTAGTTATGTATATAAGCTATTTAAGGAGCAGGGCCTGTTAGATTTACTTAGGAATGACTATGCTGATTTACACGGTATGGGAGTAGAATATATGATAGATTTTTGCAGAAAGTATCTTGATGGAGGGAAGGCATGATACTATATCATGGAACAACTATTGAAATAAAAGAGCCTAAAATCATAAAGAGTGAAATTGGTAGAGATTTTGGTTTTGCATTTTACACTACTGATATACAAGAACAGGCAGAACGATGGGCGATTAGACGCGCAAAAATTCAAAATAGGACAGCACAAAAAAAGGTTTTACCTGTTGTGAATATATATGAATGGCAACCTAGTGATGAGTGTTCAATTAAAGAGTTTGTAGGTGCATCCCTTGAATGGTTAGACATGGTTGTAAATTGCAGAAGTGATATAAATTTCAAGCATGGATATGATATAGTTAGCGGTAAAATTGCGGATGATAATGTTGGTGAAACAGTTTCTTATGTCCTTCAAGGAATAATGAGAAAAGAAGATGCTGTTGAAAGATTAAAATTTGAAAAGATTAACAATCAAATTGCTTTTTGCTCTGAAAAGGCAATAAAATCATTAAAATTTATTAAATCATATATTGTGGAGAATTAATTATGCATGCAACTATTCGAGCAACTTTATTACCAGAGATAATAAAGATTATTCAATCTAAATATAATTGGTCAGATGAAGAAGCTATGGATAGATTTTATACATCTGCCATAGGAGAATTGTTTTCAGATGATGACTTAGGGCTGTATGGACAATCAGCGTTGTATATAGCAGGCTTGTTTTTTGAAGAGATGGAAAATAAATCGAAGGATTGAAAATTAATGACAAAGCTGTTTGATATGATTCCTAATAGTTTTTTTAATTATTTGGGAAGTGGAAGCAACAATAGAATATATGCTGAGTGTTTAATGCTGATTTATAGTGAGTATGAAAATGAAATTTCATACGTAAGTGTAGCTAGAACGGCCGTCTTGGAAAGCCCATCCCAAAATGCCATAATCCTTTCAGGAGGAAAACATTATGGTCAAAAGAAAAAATTACAACTGGAATAAAATCAGAAAAGAGTTTCAAGAGTCAGATCTTA
>NZ_JAFUSK010000062.1 GCF_017471675.1 Pseudobutyrivibrio sp. | reverse complement strand
CGAGGCACACTGGAGATGGGTAAGAGCTGTGATATAGTTATTTTAGACCACAACCCATACGAGGTTCCAATTAATGAATTAAATAAAATAGGAGTTTCGGAACTCTATCTTAAGGGAAAGCCATACGAAAGATCCAGAACCGGATCCATGGCCACCATGCTCCGCGGCATGTTCCCACAATCGTAGTAATGAATATGTTTCTAAAGCGAAGCGTTCCAAACTAGGCTAAGAAATATAATCAGTAAAGTAATCCAGTGAGCCTGTAGCTAACAATAATTATGTTTCTTAAGCGAAGCTTTCCATGCTGAGCGTAGAAATATAATTATTGTTAGCGTAACAGGCGGACTATAGTTTTGCAGTATTTCAGGGAGTAATAATGTCTTTATCAATAGTAGTAGGTAGCTCGGGTAGTGGTAAATCCACTACCCTTTATTCAAGAATAATTAAAGAGTCTATGGCAAACAAGGATAAGAATTTTCTTGTTATTGTTCCAGAGCAGTACACCATGTCAACTCAGAAGCTTTTGGTTTCTATGCACCCAAACAAGTGCATTATGAACATAGATGTACTGTCATTTAATCGTCTGGCCTATCGTGTATTCGAAGAGCTAGGCGCAGGAATAAATGCAGTCCTTGATGATACCGGTAAATCTCTTGTTATAAGAAGAATTATTGGTTCACATTTGGATGAGCTTAAGACTCTTAGAAAAAATATAACACGTGTCAGTTACATAACTCAGGTGAAGTCACTGATTTCAGAGATGACCCAGTATAATATCACTGTGGATAGATTGAAGGAAATGATTGATTCCCCTGCTATGTCAGAAAGCTTCAGAAGAAAAGCCTCGGATTTGTTAGTTTTGTACGAGGCTTTTTTGGATTTTATAAATGGAAAATATGTAACCACCGAATCTATTTTGTCTACATTAAATGATATGCTGGATGATTCACAGATTGTCAGTGGAGCCACTGTAGTGCTAGATGGTTTTACAGGTTTTACGCCTATCCAGTATCAGCTTGTGGAGCACATGCTTCGTATTTGCGATGAGGTTGCTGTTACAATTACTGCGGATAATGATGAGGCGCTGCTTACTAAGGCATCAGAAGATGCCTTGTTTGAGATGTCATCAGAGTTTGCAATCAAGCTAAACAAGCTTGCGGTAAATACAAATACCCTGATTAATCCTGTGACACATATTGATTCTACAAATGGTTGGCTGGCTTCAAATGAGGTATTATCACATTTAGAAAAAAACATCTTTAGAGAGAATGTAAAAGAGTATAAAGGCGATTTGGCACCAGGGGAAGCTATTAAGCTGGTGAGCTTAAGAACCATGAGAGATGAGCTAAGATATGTGGCAATTCAGATTAATCATCTTATCAGAGGTGGCATGCACTATAAGGATATTGCGGTGGTGGCACCTAATTTGGATTCTTACAGATATCTAGTTTCAGGCATTTGGGATGAATACAATATCCCTTATTTCATCGATGCCAAGACAGAGCTTTTATTCCACCCTATGTCAGAGGCCATAGAAGCCCTTTTTGATATTTTTGAAAGAGACTTTAAAAGGGAGGATGTGTTTAGATTCCTTCGAACAGGTCTGACTGAATTGTCATTAGATGAAATAGATTATCTGGAAAACTATCTTATTTCTACAGGAATACGTGGAAAAAAGAAATATTTCCATCCATTTGCTATTCGTTCAAATAGCTTTAATAAGGATGAAGATCTTATTAAGGTAAATGAATTAAGGGAAAGGTTTATAGGTCCATTTGTTCAAATGGATAAGACTATTAATTCAGATTCCACAGTAAAAGATATAGCGGTGGCATTATACAGATTCATTACAAGTTTTGATTTTGAAGGAAAGATTAAGGAAAGAGGAAAGCTTTACGAGGATAAGAATGAGGCTGTAAAGGCAAAGGAATATAGCCAAATCTATCAGGTAATAATGGATATTTTAGATAAGCTGGTAGGAATCCTTGGAGATGAAAAGATGTCCTTAGATGAGTTTAAGGATATATATGAGGCAGGACTTTCAGCTGCATCCATCGGTGTTATTCCACCTACTGCAGATAGTGTTATTTTAGGGGATATAGAAAGAACCAGATTATCCAATATAAAGGTGCTGTTTTGTATTGGAGCATCAGATGATGCTATTCCTAAAAAGGTAGAAAATGGAGGTATTTTATCTCAGCTAGAGCGTGAACAGCTGTTATCCCTTGGCTTTGAGCTGGCTCCATCAGATAGACAAAAATCGTTTAGGCAAAGATTCTATCTCTATCTTATGCTTACTAAACCAAATCACATTCTTTATATTACAAGTCCACGTGTAGATGGTGCAGGAAAGGGTGTAAATCCATCATATCTTATGGAGCTTTTAAAGGATATGTTCAAAGGCCTAAAGCTTGAGGAAATAGAAGAGTTTACAGCGAAGGATAGATGCCTTTCAAAAAAGAGTGCATTGGATTATTTAATAGAGCTTTTAAATAAGGCTATATTAGTATCATTTGATGGCCTGACAAAGGAAGAGCTTACAGATTTAAATAATCTATTGGAGTGGGCAAAATCAGAAGATAATGAAAAGCTTCAACTTTTACTTACGGCGGCTTTTTATGAGCATACGAAGGAAAGCTTTTCAGAGAATATAATGCTTGCTGTAAATGAAGCTATAAATTCCGATGAAACCATATCAGGTTCCGTATCTAAGTTTGAGCTTTATAATGAATGTAGCTACAAATATTTTCTTACATATATTCTTAAGCTTAATGAGAGGGAGGAGTTTGCCCTTTCAAGCATAGATATGGGAAATTTCTGCCACGAAGCTATTGAAAGATACTCTAGTAGCCTAAAAGCTGATGGCAAAACATTTAAATCAGTGACAGCTGATGAGCGGGAAAAATATATAGAGGTTGCCATATCACAAACCTTTGAACACATGGCAAAGGTGGCAACATTAGAGGATGCAACTCAAAAATATATTGTAGAATCTTTAAAGGATACCCTAAGACACACAGTGGAAATCATTACTACCCAGGTATCCAGAGGCGAGTTTGAGCCAGAGCTTTTTGAAGAAGTGATTAGAACAGAAATCAGGGATAGTAAGACAAATGAGATACTGGCTAATCTTAAGGGTAAGGTTGATAGAATAGACCTTACAGATTCGGATGATAGAGCAGTTAGAATTATTGATTACAAATCAAGTGACCATAAGCTTGATTTAAGTGAGACATATCACGGCTTATCACTTCAGCTTCCAATATATATGGGAGTTGTACTTGATAAGCTAAAGGAAAAATATCCTGGGGTAGCATTACATCCATCGGCCATGCTTTACTATGAAATGGCTAACAAGTTTTTAGAGCTGTCATCATCTAAGGCAGCCACAGAAGAGGAAAGACTTAAGCTAAGCAAGATGGATGGTCTGCTTTCAAATGACCCTGCTGATTTGGCAGCCAACGACCTGACTGTTGGTACTATGGAAGGACAGACCAAGGTATCATCAATTGTGCCTTATGGAATAAAGGTTAATGGTGAACCATCTGAACGAGATACCAATGCAATCGATAGGTCAGCAATGCAAACTGTAATAGATTATTCTATGCTTGCAGCAGCTGATACGGCAAAGCGTATAATAGCAGGTGATTTTGAACCATCTCCAGCCCGCCTTGGAAATATCGATGCATGTAGATACTGTAATTATAAAAGCGTTTGTCATTTCAATGAGAATGAGGCAGGCTTTAGTGTAAGAGCCTTTGATAAGGCTAAAAAGAATTCTGAAGTAGTAGAATTAATGAAAGAAAAGCTAGAGGAAGAATAAATTGGCATTAACAAAAGAACAGATGCTGGTGCGAGATACAAGAAATAAAAATATGCTTGTAAGTGCCGCCGCAGGTAGTGGTAAGACCTTCGTACTGGTAGAAAGAATCATATCTCAAATATTGGATGAGAAAAATGGAGTAGATGTAGATAGAATTCTTGTGGTTACCTTCACCACAGCAGCTGCTGCTGAGATGAAGGATAGAATAAGAAAGGCTATCGACAAGGCCATTATGAAAAACAGTAGGGATGCCAGATTAAGATGTCAGGCAACCCTTATTCATAATGCTCATATTAGAACTATTGATAGTTTTTGTAGCTGGGTAGTTAAGAACTATTTCTACGAGATTGATATGGATCCTTCATTTAGAATCGGTTCCTCAGGTGAGTTAAAAATGATAGAGGATAATGTCTTTAGCGATTTGTTATCAGCTAAGCTTGAAGAGGCTGATGATGGGTTTAAAAATCTGGCTGGAGCCTATATCAATGGGCGTAGAACTGACAGCCTAAGGGATATGGTGTTTAGCCTTCATGCCAAGGCGGCAAGCTTTGCCTGGCCAGATGAGTGGTATGATAATGCCTTGAAGCTATATGATATTAATTCAATAGAGGAATTGGAATCATCCCAAGCTGTAGTAGAAATACTTAAGCTTACTGATATGGAGCTTAAGGGGGCTATTAACAAGCTGGAGCGGTTTGTTAATTTATATCCTTCTGACAGTGATTCTAAGGACAAGGAAATCCTTAACTACGAGCTGGGGCAATTAAAGGGAATATATTCTAAGGACAGCTTTGCTGATAAATACGCTGCTATTTCCGGGGTGGATTTTTCTACCAGGTGGAGTAGCAAGGGGACTAGTCTTAACGAAGATGATATAGCAAGAGCAAAGGCACTTAGAGACAGCTATAAGGGTATCGTAAATACGTTAAAAAAAGATTTTTACGGACTTAGTCTAAGTGATATTTTTGATGATATTTTGTATGTTAGAAATCAGGCTATATCACTTATTGAATTTGCTAAAGAGTACTCAAGAGTTCTTTTAGAGGAAAAGAAAAAGCGAAATATATATGATTTCAATGATGTGGAACACATGGCTCTTAGAATTCTAAGAAACGAGGAATCTAAGGAGCATGAAAAACGCCCTGTGGCCATAGAGCTGTCAAATCATTTTAAGGAAATTATGGTGGATGAATACCAGGATTCAAATGAGCTGCAGGAACAGATACTTACTGCTATTAGCTCAGGGAACAATTACTTTACTGTAGGTGATGTAAAGCAGTCTATCTATGCATTTAGACAGGCAAGCCCTAAGCTTTTTATTGACAAGCTTTATTCATACCCAATGGATGATGGCCCTACAAATAATTCTATCAGAATAGATTTGGACAAGAATTTTAGAAGCCGCTACGAGGTTTTAAATTTCTGTAATCAGGTATTTGCTCCTCTTATGCAGATGGATGTTGGTGGAGTAATGTATGATGAAAAGGCTGCACTTAAGCTGGGTGATGAAAGCTTTAAGGGAGAGCATTCTGATTATGAAGCCGAGGTGCTTATAGCAACGGGAGAGCCTGATTCCATGAAAGAAATGGATATAGATGATGGGGATACATTAGAGGCACTTGTTATTGCTAAAAGAATCAAGGAGCTTATGGCTGATGGTTTTCAGGTAAGCTGTAAGGGAGAGGATGGAAGAGAGCAAAGACCTCTTAAATATAACGATATTGTTATCCTTATGCGTGGAGTTAAGGGGCATGCTGATAAATATATTGCCACCCTTAAGGATAAGGGAATCCCAGCCTATGTGGCAGAGGAAACTGGATTTTTTGACAGAGAGGAAATTGACACGGTTTTATCTATGTTAAATGTGATAGATAACCCGTTTAACGATATTCCCCTTGCAGCGGTGCTTCACTCAGCTATGTTTAATTTCTCATCAGAGAGATTGGCACAGATTAGAGCAACTAATCCAGAGGTTAGCCTATATCAATGCCTGCTTAATAAATGGGAAGCCGATAAGGATGAAGATATTGGTGCTTTTCTTACACTTTTAAATCGGTTTAGGGATGAGGCAATAGACACTCCTATTCACGAAATTATTGAGCACGTATTAGAGGAAACCAGGTTTTTGATATATACCAAGGCTCTTGATAACGGACCTATGGCAGCTGCCAATCTAAACAAGCTTATAGACGAGGCAGTAAGCTTTGAGGGTACAAGCTTTAAGGGACTTTCCAGATTCGTTAGCTATATAGAGGGGCTTAAGACCTATGATGAGGATTTGGGTCTTGCAAAAACTGTGTCTGAAAATGATGAAGCCGTAAGGATTATGACCATACATAAAAGTAAGGGCTTGGAATTTCCAGTGGTATTTTTGGCAGGCTGCGGCAAACCATTTAAAAGCGAAGGTGGATTGTTCGTATATGATGATAAGCTTGGACTTGCTATGAATTACAGAAATCCGGATACAAGATTATCTTATAGCACGCCACTTTATAATCTGGTTAAGTTTGCCAACCAATCCGATGCCAGGGGAGAGTATTTAAGAATTCTTTATGTTGCCCTTACCCGTGCTGTGGATAAGCTTATTATTACAGCAGAGATAAAGCCTTCTAAGGATAAATCCGCTGTAGATAAAATAAGCGAGTTCGCAGGGGATAGTGGGCTACTGGACACCTATACCAAGCTGAAAGCATCTACTAGTATAGAACTTATAATCAGGTCATTAAATGCATCAGCCTACCCATACAAAAGAAGAATTGTAGATTGTAAAGAGCTTTTTATAGATGAGGTTAAGCGAGCTGTAATTAAGGAGCAGGTTAAGGCTACTATTGATAAGATTATCGATGAGGTTGAGGCTACTGATAATCCTATCGTAAATACGTTAGCCTTTGAATATGATGGAATTAAGGATAGTAAATATAAGAGCAAGTATTCTGTTTCGGAGATTAAACATCAGGCTATGGAAGAGGCCTTTATGTTTAATGCAGATGCTGCCCCTGCTTTTGTTTATCAAGAGGATGAAAGCTATATTCCTGTTTTTATGAGAGAGGGTAATATAGAAGCTGATGGTGATAGTAATGTGCCATCTGGCGCATTATATGGAACAGCCATGCATAGATTTTTAGAATGCTTTGATTTTACAAATCAGGATTTATTAGGTTCATTTGATGAGCAATTGCAGTATATGAAAAAGGTTAAGTGTCTGTCGGAGGATGAATTTTCAAGAATCAATCTAAGCAAGCTAAAGACGTTTTTGAGTGATAATTCAGCTATTCGTATGGCAGCTGCAGCAGCATCAGGAAAGCTTTATAAAGAAAAGCCATTTGTGTATGGCAGTGATGCTAAAAGGCTTTTTGATGATAATGAATCAGGTGATGAAATGATTTTAGTTCAGGGAATAATCGATGTCTTCTGGGAAGAGGATGATGGTATTGTTCTTTTGGATTATAAGACTGATAAAGTGGACGATGCTAATGCATTGATGGTAAGATATGAGAAGCAATTAGAGCTTTATAAAAATGCAATAGAGGCTTCTTATGGCGTAAAGGTCAAAGAAGTATTAATCTATTCATTTGCGTTGGAAAGGAGTATTAATTTATGTACGACAAACTCACAGTAGAAACATTTTTAGAGAATCAGTTAAAGCTGTTTCCGGAGAAGGTGGCAGATTCCTATGATGAAGCCTTAGAGTTTTTGGAGGATGTTTGTGCCACGGTTTGTAAGAATAAAAAAGAGGTTATTGCATATCTTGAGGATGGCATGGATATAGGTGGAATGACGGAAGAGGAAATATTATCCTCAGAAGAAGTATTTCCTCTTAAAGATGGTAGATACTTGATAGTAGAGGCATAATATGGAATCTAACAAAAAGATTTATTCTCTGCAAGCATTGAGAGCAATTGCTTTTATTGGTATATTTTTAGCGCATGCAAAGATTGTTTATTCATGGCCTAAGCTTGGTGTATCTATATTCTTTTGCTTGTCAGGATTTTTGATGACCTATGTATATATGGATAGGGATTTGCCAGTTGGGCTTAAGGAATCATTTTTATTCTCTGTTAGAAAGATTAAAAAGCTATATTTGCTGCACATCATTACAATGGTTGGCGCAGTGCTTATTGAGCTTTGGATTGGAAAGGTAAATGGAAATATTTTGGCAGGTGGCTATATGCTGCTTAGAAATATAATTCTTAATGTACTATTACTTCAATCCTGGTATCCTGACAGTACAGTGAATGTAGCATTAAACGGAGTAGCCTGGTATTTATCAGTGGCGCTGTTTTTGTATATGATTTTTCCATTTATTCTTAGATGGATTAAAAAGAGCAAAGTGGTTATGGTAGTGGCAGCTGCTGTAATTATTGTGGTGATACAGGTAATGCTTTCATATATTGCCCTTTTACTGTTTCATGAAGGAGTGCAGTATACCTGGTTTATGTATTGCTTTCCTGTATTTAGAATAGGAGATTTTTTTGCAGGCTGTGCTCTTTTTAAAGTGCTTGGTGAAACAAAATATGTGAGCAATAAATCAAAGACTATCGTATATACGATTGTTGAAATAATAGCTTTTGTAGCTATAATTATTTTTTCGGTGTGGTTGGAAAAGCCAGGCAACGGGTATTTTATTACCGCTATAAAAAACTGGTCTAGTAGCTATATAATTATGGCGCTTGTGCTTATATATTTATTCTATAGATGCAATGGTCTGTTAACCAGATTTTTATCAAATAAGCTTTTTATAGCACTTGGTGATATTAGCCCACAGGCATTTTTGATTCACTATGTAATTGTAAGATTTGCCAACGCTTATATGGGATTGCATCAGATACCATTTACTGTTTATAAAACATGGCTTTTATTTATAGCAGAATTTATCATAACAGTTGTGATAAGCTTATTATATCTTAAGATTAAAAATAATCATCGCTCTATTAGATAGACTTGGAGGATAGTATGAAGTTATTAAAGAGATTATGCGCTATCGTATTTACGATATGTATTTGCACTACATTTACAGGCTGTGAGATAGCAGGAAGGACTGTATATTTTGGCGGCTCCAGTGGATTTAACACAGTGTTTAAGATTGGCGATATGAAGTGTTCCAAAAAAGAGGCACTTGTTTATCTATTAAATGAAAAGAATATTTATGGCTCTGTAAATGGTGTTAATTTGTGGTCAGATGATTACGATACTGACACAATGGCAAGCTCAATTAAAGACCTTACTTTAGAGCATTTAACCAGAGTATATGTGCTTAATTTATATGCCATGGAAAATGGAATAGAGCTTACTGATGAAGATAAAAAAGTATGCGAAGAAGCAGCAAAGACTTATTACAAATCTATGAATTCTAAAGAGCGTTCCTTTACTGGTGCAAGAAAAATGGATTTAGAAAAAATGTATTATAAATATGCTCTTGCATCAAAGGTTTATGAAAGCCTTATGAATTCTGTTGATGATGAAGTATCAGAGGATGAAGCAAGAGTAATGGAGGCTTTTGTTTTATTTGTTTCAGATGAGGCAAAGGCAAATGAAATACAAGGTATGATTGATTATGGATATACCTTTGAGAGGCTGGCATCATCTTATACAGAGTTAGATTATTACCAGAAAACTTTTGCAAGAGGAGAGTATTCAAGTGACATAGATGAAGTGGTTTTTAATCTTGATACAGATGAAGTTTCAGGTGCAATTTCTGCTGATAATGGATACTATTTTTTCCAGTGTTTGGACAAGTATAATGAAGAGCTTTCTGAGGCAAATAAAGAGGTAATTATTGAGAACAGACGTAAGCAGGTTTTAAGTGATATTGTATCAGAATTAGAGGATAGATATTTCTCTGATATGAATACAAAATTGTGGGATGAGTTAGACTTTCCTGAGGATGCATCTGAGCTAACAAGCGCATCATTTTTTGAAACATTAAACAATAAATAGTAAATGTTTGAAAATTATTTTCTAAAGAAAAATATAGTCTATTTATGATTTAATATTTGCAATATATACTAAAAAGAATGCGTATTTAAATATTTATTAGTTATTTGGTAGAAAATTGCAACAATACACTAGCAATTGAAGAGGCAAATGGCTATAATAATTCTTAAATAAAAAATAATGTTTTGCTCATATAGGAGGGTGAAAAAATGGTAACAAACGCAAAGGTCACAGTTGATGATGTAAAGAAGTCAGCTGCAACAGCTGCTAGTACAGTTAAGACAGCTGCAGCAAATGCTTCAGTAGCTACAAAGAAAGCTGTAGAGGAAGTTAAGAAGGAAGCAGCAGTTGCATCAAAGAAAGCAACTGAAGCTAAGAAGACAGCAACTAAGAAAGCAACAGCTGCAAAGAAGACTGCAACAAAGACAGTTAAGAAAGCAGCAGCTAAAGCTAAGAAGGCAGTTGCAACAACATCAGTAATCCAGTATCAGGGTAGAGAGTTTACAGAGGCAGAGTGCTTAAAGAAAGCTCAGGCTCAGTTCAAGAAGGATTACAAAAAAGAGGTTCTTGAGGAGATTAGCATCTACATCAAGCCTGAGGAGAACAAGATTTATTATGTAGCAAACAAAGATCGTGTTGGTTCAGTTGATCTTTAAAACTTTATTTTTTAATTATGTTGGAACGGAAGCGTTATCGTATATACGATAACGCTTATTTTTTTAGCAACGACCAAGCGGGGAGGCAAGACAAGGTGTATGAGTAGCAGACGGATGAGGGTTCTATCTAAAAATGTCAATCGCATGACATATCTAAAATCCATCAAATTAACTCTGTAGCTTTTTGAATTGTACAATATATACAAATCATACATCTCGAATTTAACTCTAATTTACAAAATTACCACTTAATCGTTTAAAACGTATGTCAACCGATTGACATACGTTTCTCTGAATGATATTATCCATCATGTAAACAACACACGAACCTATTGAAGGAGGGTTAATTGTAATGAAGAAGAAGTTATTATCACTTGCAGTGGTAGCTGCTATGTCAGCATCACTTGTAGCTTGTGGCGGTTCAGATGGAGCATCAGGCAGCTCATCTAATGGTTCAGGCACATCAATTACTATTCTCAATTCTAAGACTGAAATTCAGACACAGTTCGAAGAAATGGCAGAACAGTACGAAGAAGCAACAGGCGTTCATGTAGAAGTATACAATGCAGATACTGATACAACAGTTGCTTCACAGGTTGCAACAAAGTATGCATCTAACGATCCATATACACTTACAATGGTTGACGCAAAAGATATCTACTCACTAGCAGATGATTATGCTTATGATCTTTCAAATGAAGATTGGGTAGGTCACACAACACTTGGTATCACAGTTAATGATAAGCTTGCTGGTTTCCCATTCTGTGTAGAAGCAAGAGGAATCATCTACAACGCAGATGCAATTGAAGCAATCACAGGTGAGAAATTTGATCCAGCATCAGTTGCAACACTTGATGACTTTAAGGCTCTTTTAGATAAGCTTGTAGCTGGTGGAATGGAAAAGCCGGTTGGTGTTCTTTCTGAGTATTGGTCACTTGGTGCTCACTACTTCGCAGAAGTATACGAGCAGCAGCCAGATCCAGATGCATTCGTTAATTCACTTCTTGCAGGCGAGGAAGACCTTGCTGGCAACCAGAAGTTCAACGAGCTTATGGATACATTTGATACATTAATCGCTTATAACTATGCTAAGGGTTCTGCAGCAAATGCTGATAGAGAAGAAACATCTATGATGCTTGCAGAAGGACAGATTGCATTTATGTTTGGTGGTAACTGGGATTGGTCAGTACTTAACCAGTATGATTTCACAGAGAACATGGGAATCATGCCAGTACCTGAGAACACATCAGATGATACAAACACAAAACTTGTAGGTGGTGGTTCTAAGTACATCTTCGTTGATAGCTCAGATGCAACTTCTGATGAGCAGAGACAGGCAGCTTTAGATTTCTTAAACTGGCTTGTAAATGATGCAGAAGGTAATGCATTCCTTACAGAGCAGTGTGCACTTGTCCCTGCATTTGACAACATCGATGCTTCAGCACTTGACCCACTTTCATTATCAGTTAAGTCTTATGCTGATGCTGGAAAGCTTATCCCTAACTACAATTACTTACCAGATGATCACATGACAGTAGTTGGACAGGAGATTATGCAGAAGTACCTTGACGAAGCAATGACAAGACCAGAACTTGTAACCGCAGTTCAGGATTACTTCAAAACAGCAACACCAATTGCTCACTAATTTCAATCGTTTTTCCTAGCTTGCGACGGAAAAAGATTGACCAGACGAGCTCATCAGCGAAGCTGATTATAAATAGCGAGTCTTCATTGTGTGAGCCCCATGCCGAAGGCATTATAGATGGGCGAACTTCATTGTACAGAATATATTGGGCCTGCAAACTTGTGGGCCCTATTTATTAAGAAGGGAAATCAATATGAAAACAAATACCATGAGCTACAAATTCAAGCAGTATTTGCTTTTTGCAGGCATATCTACAATTATCTTTGCTTGTGTTGTAATCATACCTTTCATTTATGGTTTGTATCTCACATTTACAAGTTGGGATGGTGTATCTCGTAACAAACCATTTGTTGGTATAGATAATTATGTTAGCGCATTTGCAGATAGCGGATATTGGACATCACTTGGACGTACATTCATTTATTCAGCTATCGCAGTTATTTTAGTTAATGCCGTTGCATTTATCATTGCATATATGGTAACAAGCGGTATTAAAGGACAAAACTTTTTTAGAGCAGGATTCTTTGTTCCAAACTTAATTGGTGGTATTGTTTTAGGTTATGTTTGGAAATTCGTATTTAATAAAGCTCTTGTTGAGCTTGCAAGTACTATTTCAAGTGGACACGCTAAGTCATTACTTGCCACAGAATCTGGTGCTATCGCAGCACTTATTATTGTATCTGTTTGGCAATATGCAGGCTACATGATGCTTATCTATGTGGCAGGCTTTATGAGCGTTTCCGAAGATGTTATAGAGGCGGCTAAAATTGATGGCTGTACAGGAACACAGTCAATCATTCATATATCAATTCCACTTATGACTGCTTCATTTGTACAGTGCTTATTCCTTACAATCACCAGATGCTTTATGGTTTATGATGTAAACCTTTCACTTACAAATGGTGACCCATACGGAAGCTCAGCTCTTGCAGCTATGCACGTGTATAACCAGGCATTCATTAACAAGGATTACGGTACAGGTCAGGCAGAGGCATTAATCCTATTTATTATCTGTGCTGTTATCGGTGGATTACAAGTTTATGTTGGAAAGAAAGGGGAGGTGCAGGCATAATGGAAAACGAAATCGCAGCTCGCAACAAAAAAATTAAACATGCCATTATGATTATCGTACTTGCTATTTTATTTGTAGCATTTATATTCCCTTTCATAATGGTTATCATCAATGTATTTAAGGTGAAGTCAGATATTACAGCAAATCCACTTGCTTTAATAGGAAGACATGGCTTTACACTTGAGAACTTCCCAAATGCTATTAAGAAGATGAACTTCTTTAGATCATTTGGCAACTCACTTATTGTTACAATCTTTTCTACAATCGGTACTATCATTTTATCTTCAATGACAGCTTACCTTATTGTTAGAAATAATTGGATGGCTAACAAGATTTTATTTGTAACTATGATTGCATCAATGGTTATTCCATTCCAGGTACTTATGGTTCCTTTAGTATCTCTTTATGGTGGAATCTTTGGTGTATTAAATCACAGAATTACACTTATTATCATGCACATTGGATTTTCACTTTCAATGGCAACATTTATGTTCCATGGAAGTATTCATACTAATGTACCTATCTCTCTTGAAGAGGCAGCTACAATTGATGGATGTAACAAATGGCAGATTTTCTCACAGATTGTATTCCCAATCCTAAAGCCTACTATTGCAACAGTAGCAATTATTGATGCAATGGCATTTTGGAATGATTATTTGCTTCCATCACTTGTGCTTGGACGTAAGGAATTATATACTATTCCTATCGCAACAAAGGTATTTTACGGCACCTACTCAACAGATACAGGATTAATTATGGCAGCACTACTTCTAGCAATGCTCCCAATTCTTATCCTATATCTCTTCCTTCAGAGATATATCGTTGAAGGAATAACAGCGGGGGCTGTTAAGTAATATACAATAAGGAGGGGCCCAGCTTGCTGGGAAGATTCCTTATTGTCACGGCGCACCCATTGCCGGAGGCAATCATAAATGTGCGCCTTCCCGTTTTTGGGAGAATTTATATAAACAAATCAAGGAGGGGCATAATGGCGACGCTTAAGGATGTGGCAGCAGAGTGCGGTCTGACAGTCACTACAGTCTCTAGAGTTCTTAACAACAGGGGCTATATCAGTGACGAAACTAGAGCAAAAGTTTTTGCTGCAATGGAAAAACTTAATTACACACCTAATGAAGTGGCTCGTTCCCTTTCAAAAAAAACGACTAATACAATAGGCGTTATAGTGCCTCATATCAGGCACCCATATTTTGCAGAGATGATTAGTAACATAGAAAATGCTGCTAGCAAAAAGGGATATAAAATTATCCTTTATAATACAAAGGGAAGGAATAATAAAGAAAAAGAATACTTAGATATGTGCACCAGCAACAGGGTGGCAGGTATAATTCTTTTTTCCTCTAGCATTGCAGTACAGGAATTTACAGATAGCAAAATTCCTCTTGTTACAGTTGAACGTTTTGTTGAAAATGGAACGGCAGCAGTTGAATGCGATAATAAGCAGGGCGGGGAGCTTGCGGCAAAGCATTTGATAGAGCAAGGATGCAAAAGACTATTAAACGTCAGTGGTGTAAAGGGTAATTCCATGCCTGCTGATGATAGAACCTTAGGTTTTGAAGAGATATGCAAAAAGAATGGTATTTACTATAAGGTTGTTGAAACCGAAATTGGCCAGTACAATAGCTTAGATTATCATGAAATGCTAGAAGGGGCATTAGGGCTGGACGATGAAATAGACGGGGTTTTCGCCAGCTCTGACCTGATAGCATCCCAGGTTTTACAGGTATGCTCAAAGCTTGGAAAAAGAGTTCCTGAGGATATTAAGCTGGTAGGATTTGATGATGTCATGATTTCCCAAATCACCAATCCACCTATATCAACCATACATCAGCCTATTAAGGAAATGGCATCGGCTGCTGTAGATATGGTTGTTGCAGCATCTGAGGGAAAAACAGTTCCAAAAAGAACGCTATTACCTGTATCATTAGTAAAAAGAGAAAGTACTTAAGAAAAAAGGGCAGCTAATTGTGTTAGCTGTCCTTTTTTGATACACAAAAATAATTGAAGGTTCCTTTGTTGGTAAGGGTGTTGCTTTCATCAAATACATCTACCTCAACCACACATAAGCTCTTAGTCCTGCTTATAACTGTGGCTACAGCATTGATCCTGTTACCTTTGTTTGCTTTTAGATAATAGAAGTTGGCCTGCTGGGTAACATATTCTCTACCATCTCCACGGCTTGCATAGGCTGCACAGGTATCTGCTAACGTGAAGCTGACACCACCATGGGCAATGCCAATGGCATTCATTGATTCAGGAGCTAAATCAACATGGGCTTTTGCACCCATCAATTCAATGTCATCAATAACAATTCCAATATGATTTGGAAAGTGGTTTACAGATATAGAATCTGACCATTTGTCTAGTAATTCTTTGCTCATTATATCCTCCCTTAGACATTATTAGCACTCTGTATAGATGAGTGCTAAATTTCTATTGACTTTGAGTTTTTGCAGTATTATCATATCATTTAGTGAGAATTATTACAAAGGAGTGACGTAATTATGGGAAACAAAAAAGGTAGTTTATCAATTACAAGCGAAAACATTTTTCCAGTGATTAAGAAGTGGTTATATTCTGATCACGACATTTTCTATAGAGAGCTTATCTCAAATGGTTGCGATGCAATTACAAAGCTCAAAAAGCTAGATATGATGGGAGAGTATTCACTTCCACTTGATTATAAGGCTAAGATTCAGGTAATTGTTAGCCCAGAGGACAAGACACTTACATTCATTGATAATGGTCTTGGTATGACATCGGAAGAGGTTGATGAGTACATTAACCAGATTGCTTTCTCAGGTGCTACAGATTTCCTTGAGAAGTACAAGGATAAGGCTGATAGTGATCAGATTATTGGACACTTTGGATTAGGCTTCTATTCTGCATTTATGGTAGCTGATGAGGTTCACATCGATACACTTTCATATAAGGATGGCGCTAAGGCTGTTCACTGGGAGTGCGATGGCGGCACAGAATTTGAAATGGGCGATGGTGACTGGGACCAGGTTGGTACTAAGATTACATTGTTCTTAAATGAGGATTGTCTTGAATTTGCTAACGAGTACAGAGCTCGCGAGGTAATCGAAAAGTACTGTTCATTCATGCCTACAGAAATCTATCTTTCTAAGAAGGATGCTCCAGAAGAATACGAGACAATCGATGCAGCTGACAAGCGCGACACAGATAAGGTTATCGAAGAGATTCATGAGGAAGCTAAGTTCGAGGAAAAGGAAAAAGAGGATGGTACTAAGGAGCAGGTAGAGGTATCTCCTGCAAAGGATAAGCTTAAGATTGTTAAGCGCCCAGTTCCTCTTAACGAGACACATCCACTTTGGACAAAGAATCCTTCTGAGTGCACAGAGGAAGAGTACAAGGCATTTTATCGCGATGTATTCCATGATTATAAGGAGCCACTTTTCTGGATTCACCTTAACATGGATTACCCATTCAATCTTAAGGGTATTTTGTACTTTCCTAAGATTAATACAGAGTACGATTCAATCGAGGGTACAATCAAGCTATATAACAACCAGGTATTCATTGCAGATAACATCAAGGAAGTTATTCCAGAGTTCTTAATGCTTCTTAAGGGTGTTATTGATTGTCCTGATTTACCACTTAATGTTTCTCGTTCAGCTCTTCAGAACGACGGATTTGTTACAAAGATTTCTGAGTACATTACAAAGAAGGTTGCTGATAAGCTTTCTGGAATGTGCAAGACAGAGAAGGAATCTTACGAGAAATATTGGGATGATATTGCTCCATTCATCAAGTTTGGTTGCTTAAAGGATAACAAGTTCTGTGATAAGATGAACGATTACATCCTATTCAAGGATATCAATGATAAGTACATTACACTTCCTGAGCTTCTTGTTAAGGAAGAGGAAAAGGCTACTGACGAAAATGGTGAGAAGGTTGAGGCAGAGGTTGTTGATGATGCAAAGAAGGATGATGCAGAAAACAAGGAACCTGAGGATACCAGAAAGACTGTTTACTATGTAACTGATATGAACCAGCAGGGTCAGTATGTAAGCATGTTTAAGGAGCAGGGTATGAACGCTGTTATCCTTGACCACGCTATTGATACATCCTTCATTACACAGCTAGAGCAGCGTAACGAGAATTATAAGTTCTGCCGTATCGATGCTGATGTTACAGATTCTATGGTGGAAGAGACTTCTGAGGATGAGCTTAAGGCTGAGACTGAGACTCTTACAGAAGTATTTAGAAAGGCACTTAACAACGAAGGTCTTGAGGTTAAGGTTGAAAGATTCAAGAACAAAGAGCTTTCATCTATGCTTACAGTATCTGAGGAAAGCCGCCGTATGCAGGATATGATGAAGATGTACGCTATGGGCGGTATGGATATGGGTATGTTTGGCTCTGCATCAGAGACATTAGTGCTTAATGCTAACAACGATTTAGTAAACTACATCCTTAACAATAAGGATTCGGAGAATGCTCCTGTATTTGCAGCTCAGCTTTATGACCTTGCTAAGATTGCAAATGCTCCACTTGCACCAGAGGCAATGGCAGAGTTTATAGCTAGATCAAATAAGATTATGACACTTCTTGCAAAATAGTGATATAATCAGAATAGTTATACAAAATAATATGATTTTACACTTGCATATTATTGTAACGGCAGACGGTGACGTCTGCCGTTTTTAGATTTTACACACAATTGTTTTAAAGTTATCTTAATTTTGAGATTATATGTGATGATTTTGTGAATAAATTATTGAAAAAGTATGTTTAATCCGTTATCATCTTAATAGAGAATTTTTGATTATGGGGGACGGTTATGGCAACATCTAGTACAAAAAAATGGTGGAAAAATGCGATAGTATATCAAATTTATCCACGATCATTTTGTGATAGTAATGGGGATGGGATAGGTGATATCCCAGGAATCATATCTAAACTTCATTATCTTAAGGAACTGGGCGTAGATGTTATTTGGCTAAGCCCTGTTTATCCAAGCCCTGGCTATGACAATGGCTATGATATTTCTGATTATAAGGGCATCAATCCTGAATTTGGCACTATGGAGGATATGGAAAAGCTTATCAGCCGCGCCAAGAGACTTGGAATAAAAATAATTATGGATTTGGTAATTAACCACACATCAGATGAGCATGAGTGGTTTAAGAAGGCATTGGCTGGTGATAGTAAATATAGAGATTACTATTATTTCAGAGATGGAAAAGGAAGGAAGGCACCTAATAACTGGGGTTCATTCTTTGGCGGCAAAGCATGGACTAAGACTGAAAATGGTGATTACTACCTTCACTTGTTTAGTAAAAAACAGCCTGATTTGAACTGGCACAATTCTGATGTTTATGAGGAAATCACTGATATTATGCGTTTTTGGCTTGATAAGGGCATAGCAGGCTTCAGATGTGATGTAATCAATATTATATATAAAGAATCTTTAGAGAATGGAAAAAGGAGATTTGCTCTCACTGGTAAGGAACATTATCTTAACACAGAGGGCTGCCATGAATTAATACAGAGATTTAATGCAGAGGTATGGAGCAAATACAAGACTTTCATAGTGGGTGAAACTGTATTTGTAACACCTGATGATGCTAAGCTTCTTAGTGACGAAAGTAGAAAAGAGTTAGATGCTGTTTTCTTCTTTGAACACATGGATGTAGATAGCAGAGGTGTTAAATGGTTTAAAAAAGCCTATAAACCATGTAGGCTTATAAGAATACTGGATAAGTGGCAGAAGGCATTAGAGGTTCCAGCTAATTATCTTGAGAACCACGATCAGATACGCTCTGTTAATCACTTTGGTAATACAGGCAAATTCTGGGAGAAGAGTGCAAAGCTTTTATGCGGCCTTAATCTTTGCTTGAAGGGACTTCCATTTATTTACGAAGGTGAAGAAATAGGAATGACTAATGGAGATTTCAGAGGTCTTAGAGACTTAAAGGATGTGGAATCTGCCAGTGTCAATCAGGCAATGAAAAGGTTATTGCTTGTACATTCTATAAGAAGACGTCTTATTCTTCGCACTACAAGGGATAACGCACGTACACCAGTACAATGGGATTCATCTGAGGGTGCAGGCTTTACTACAGGCACACCATGGTTAAAGATTAATGCAAATAAAAGCTATATTAACGTAAAAGATGAGAAAGAGGATGAGAATAGTATCCTTAATTTCTACAAGAAGATGATAGAATACAGAAAAGGCTCCCATGCCCTTAACGAAGGTACTTACCGCCGTGTAGCATCTCCAAGTGACGTATATATATTCACTAGAGAATCAGATGAACAGAGATTATATATTTACTGTAATCTATCTAGCTACAACAGGTCAGTAGAATTCTATGGGGATAAAATAGTATTTGGAAATTATGATATTGAAGAGGCAGAAAACACTTACCTCAAACCATACGAATTTAGAATCGTAGCATCTAATATATAACGTAAAAGCCAGCTCCGAAGAGCTGGCTTTTAATATTTAAGTGAGCATGTAGCTAACAAGCTATATTATTTCCTTAGCGAGACGTGTTGTCGAGCGGGGAAATAATATGCTTGTTAGCGTAACATGCGGACTAGGGTATTACTCAGCCTTGGCTAAGTTTTTATTTGCTGTAGAAAGCATAAGCTTAATTCTGTTCAGCTGGTTTACTTCTGAAGCACCTGGATCATAGTCGATGGCTACGATGTTTGCTTCTGGGTGCTCATGGCGAATACGCTTAATAACACCCTTACCAACTACGTGGTTAGGTAAGCATCCGAAAGGCTGGATACATACGATGTTGCTTGCACCAGTTTCGATAAGCTCAAGCATTTCGCCTGTAAGGAACCATCCCTCACCAGTCTGGTTACCAATTGAAACGATTTCTTTAGCATTTGCTGCAGTATCTGTAATGTATGCTGGAGCAGTGAATCTCTTAGACTTGTTAAATTCATCTCTGGCAGCACTTCTGAGCCATTCAAAGAACTTAATTCCAAGGTTACACATGAACTTAGTCTTTCGGCTAGCACCAAGGTTTTCTTCCTTAAAGTTTGCATTGTAGAAGCTGTAAAGGAGGAAGTCTGTAAGGTCTGGTACAACTGCCTCGGCACCTTCCTGCTCAAGTAATTCAGCAAGCTGATTGTTAGCTGCTGGAAGGAACTTAACAAGGATTTCACCTACGATACCAACACGTGGCTTCTTAAGTCCTTCTATAATAGGAAGGTTATCGAAATCGCGAATCATTTCACGGCACATTCTCTTGAACTTGCGGTGAGAAAGAATCTTTGTATTAGAAACAAAATCGATAACTTGTTTTTTCCACTTGTTGTGAAGCTCGTCTGTAGAACCAGGAACTGCCTCGTAAGGACGAACGCGATATACACAGCGAAGTAAAATATCACCAAATGTAAGAGCGTAAAGTCCGTGCTGGATAAGGCTAGGTGTAAGCTTGAATCCAGGGTTTGGTTCGAAGCCGTTAAGGTTCATTGAGATAACTGGAACATCAGGATAGCCTGCCTTAGCAAGGGCACGTCTGATGAAGCCAATGTAGTTGGAAGCACGACATCCACCACCTGTCTGTGAGATGAGAAGAGCGGTACGGCTCATATCAAACTCACCTGAATTGATAGCAGCCATAAGCTGTCCGATTACCATAAGTGAAGGGTAGCATGCATCATTGTTAACGTATTTAAGACCAACATCTACACAGGTACGTGTAGGAATATCAGGAATCACAAGGTTGTAACCGGCTGCGTTAAATGCAGGCTCGATTAAATCAAAGTGGATAGGTGACATCTGTGGGCAGAGGATTGTGTAATTCTTCTTCATTTCCTCTGTAAATACTATACGGTTATAGCTAGCTGGAACAATAGTGCGCTCCTGCTTTTTCTTCTTCTTAACGCGAAGTGCAGCAAGAAGAGAACGTACTCTGATACGTGCAGCACCAAGGTTGTTAACCTCATCAATCTTAAGGCAAGTGTAAATCTTACCAGAGTTTGTAAGGATATCAGCAACCTGATCAGTTGTAACGGCATCAAGACCGCAACCGAATGAGTTAAGCTGAATTAAATCTAAGTTGTCATGCTTCTTAACGTAGTTAGCAGCTGAGTACATACGAGAGTGGAACATCCACTGGTCCATAACGATAAGAGGACGCTCAACCTCACCAAGGTTTGAAATAGAATCCTCAGTAAGTACTGCAATGCCGTAGCTGTTAATAAGCTCTGGAATACCGTGGTTAATCTCAGGGTCTACGTGGTAAGGTCTTCCTGCAAGAACGATACCATGCTTTCCTGTTTCCTCTAAGTATTTTAGAACATCCTGACCCTTAGCGTACATATCATTTCTGAAATGTTCCTGCTCAAGCCATGCAGCATGTGCGGCTGCCTTAACCTCAGCAGCGTCAATATCAAACTCTTCCTTAAATACCTTTTCAAGCTGAGTAGTAAGAATCTCCTCAGAAGAGAAAGCCATAAATGGATTAAGGAAACGAACCTTACCAGTTGTGATTTCGTCTACGTTGTTCTTAATGTTTTCAGCATAAGATGTAACGATAGGGCAGTTGTAGTGGTTGTTTGAATCTGGGAACTCATTTCTTTCGTATGGAATACATGGATAGTAAATGAAGTCCACATTGCCTTCGTTAATGAGCCACTGAACATGACCGTGTGCCATCTTGGCTGGGTAGCACTCTGACTCAGATGGAATTGATTCGATACCCATTTCGTAAACCTTACGGTTTGAACGAGGAGAGAGAACTACTCTAAACTTAAGTGCCTTAAAGAATGTAGCCCAGAATGGGTAATTCTCGTAAAGGTTAAGTACACGTGGAATACCAACAGTACCACGGGTAGCTTCTTCCTCAGAAAGAGGCTCGTAATCAAATAATCTGTTGTACTTATATTCGTAAAGGTTAGGGATGTTTTCCTTATTTTTAACACCGCCTGCACCCTTTTCACATCTGTTACCAGTGATGAATGAACGACCGCCAGAGAATCTGTTGATTGTAAGTAAGCAGTGGTTCACACAACCCTGACAACGAGTGAGCTTTGTATCAAATGTAAGATTGTTAATCTCATCAATGCCAAGTGTAGTAGTTGTAGGATTTTCCTCGTAACGCTCCTTAGCGATAAGGGCACAACCGAAGGCTCCCATGATACCTGCAATATCAGGACGAACTACATTAACACCTGCTACCTTTTCAAGGGAACGAAGAACAGCATCATTGTAGAATGTACCACCCTGAACAACGATGTTCTTACCAAGCTCTGATGCATCAGAAAGCTTGATAACCTTGAAGAGTGCGTTCTTTATTACAGAGTAAGCAAGACCTGAAGAAATATCGGCAACAGATGCGCCTTCCTTCTGAGCCTGCTTAACCTTTGAATTCATAAATACAGTACAACGTGTACCAAGGTCGATTGGGTTCAAAGCAAAAAGTGCTTCCTCAGCAAAATCCTGAACTGTGAAATCAAGTGACTTAGCGAAAGTCTCAATGAAAGAACCACAACCAGAAGAGCATGCTTCGTTAAGCTGTACGCTATCAACTACGCCGTTTTTGATGCGGATACATTTCATATCCTGACCACCGATATCAAGGATACAATCTACATCAGGGTTGAAGAATGCTGCAGCATAGTAGTGAGCGATTGTTTCAACCTCGCCATCATCAAGCTGAAGTGCAGCCTTAAGTAAAGCTTCACCGTAACCTGTTGAGCAAGAATGTACGATATGTGTATCCTCAGGCATGATAGAGTAAATCTCTTTAAGTGCCTTAAGTGAAGTAGCAAGTGGGCTACCGTTGTTGCTTGAGTAGAAGGAATAAAGAAGTGTTCCATCATCACCAACAACCGCAAGCTTTGTAGTAGTAGAACCAGCATCGATACCAAGGTAAACATTACCATGATAGTTAGCTAAATCGCCCTTTTTAACCTCTGCCTTAGCATGTCTGTCCTTGAAGGCTCTGAAATCATCTTCACCATCAAATAATGGCTCAAGTCTGGCAACCTCAAAGTCCATCTTAATTCCTTCAGAAAGCTTGTCGATAAGGTCGTCCATAGGAACGTTGTTTTCTTCCTTTGAATTAAGAGCAGAACCGATAGCTGCAAAAAGATGAGAGTTATCAAGTAAGATAGCGTGCTCATCATCTAACTTAAGTGTACGGATAAATGCTTCTCTAAGCTGATCCAAAAAGTGAAGTGGACCACCAAGGAATGCAACGTGACCACGGATAGGCTTACCACAAGCAAGACCTGAAATAGTCTGGTTAACAACTGCCTGGAAAATAGAAGCAGACAAATCTTCCTTAGAAGCACCTTCATTGATAAGAGGCTGAATATCAGTCTTGGCAAATACACCACAACGGGCTGCGATAGGATAGAGAGCCTTATAATCCTTAGCGTATGTATTAAGACCTGGGGCATCTGTCTGAAGAAGTGAAGCCATCTGGTCAATAAAAGAACCTGTACCACCGGCACAGATACCATTCATACGCTGTTCCACATTACCATTTTCAAAATAGATGATTTTGGCATCCTCACCACCAAGCTCGATAGCAACATCTGTCTGAGGAGCATAGTGAGTAAGGGCAGTAGAAACTGCGATAACCTCCTGTACAAATTCCACCCCAAGATGCTTAGCAAGTGTAAGTCCGCCTGAACCTGTAATCATAGGACGAACCTGAATCTTACCAAGTGATGACTTGGCCTGTGTTAATAAATCAGTGAGAGTCTGCTGGATATTAGCAAAGTGTCTCTGATAATCTGAAAATAAAAGCTTGTTATCGTCATCTAAAACTGCAATTTTAACTGTTGTAGAGCCGATATCAATACCTAGTTTAAATAACTTGTTTTCCATAAAATAATTATTCTTTCCTATTAAAAAGTATTTTATACAACATGTGGTATTATAAATGTAGATGAAAAAATATACAATAAACAAATTATTAAATATGTTATAAAAAGGCTTCGAGTCAAAAAATTCCCTCTTTACAAATCTATCCTCTTGTTGTAATATTTTACAGTGATTTGAGCGTTTATTTTTTTGGAGGCATTCCTTCAAAAAAAAAACGCTTTTTCTATTTTCAGGAGGAAATATGTCACAAATATCTATTTAAGATTTCTATTAATGATGTAATCCAATGAATAATACAAATTAAGGAGTGTAGAATGACAAAGCATGTATTTGTAACAGGTGGTGTAGTATCAGGCTTAGGCAAGGGTATCACAGCAGCTTCTTTAGGACGTCTTCTAAAGATGAGAGGCTATAAGGTGGCTTCACAGAAGCTGGATCCTTATATGAATGTTGACCCTGGCACAATGAGCCCTTATCAACATGGAGAGGTTTTCGTAACAGACGATGGTGCTGAGACAGACCTTGATTTAGGACATTATGAGCGTTTTATTGATGAGAGTCTTAACAAGTACTCTAATCTTACATCTGGTAAGGTTTACTGGAATGTTCTTAATCGTGAGAGAAAGGGCGAATATCTTGGACAGACTGTTCAGGTTATTCCTCACATCACTGAGGAAATTAAGCGTTTCATTTACATGGGTGCAGAGACATCTGATTGTGATGTTCTTATTACAGAAATCGGTGGGACAACTGGTGATATAGAATCTCAGCCATTCCTTGAGGCTATTCGTCAGGTTTCACTTGAAAAGGGACGTGAGAATTGCTTATTTATTCACGTAACACTTGTACCATGGCTTTCAGGCTCAGAGGAACACAAGTCAAAACCAACACAGCATTCTGTTAAGGAGCTTCAGTCACTTGGAATCTCACCAAACATTATTGTTTGCCGTGTAGATCATCCACTTGAGCAGTCTATTAAGGATAAGATTTCTTTATTCTGTAATGTTAAGAAGGATTGTGTAATCGAAAATGATACACTTGATTGTCTATATGAAGCACCACTTATGATGCATAAGTATGGACTTGATGATGTTGTTTGCCGTGAGCTTGGTCTTGATAATCCTACTCCAAAGATTGAAGAGTGGGAGAAGATGGTAGACACAATCAAGGGTCTTAAGAAGGTAACAAAGATTGCTATTGTTGGTAAGTATGTTGCGCTTCATGATGCATACCTTTCAGTTCGCGAGGCTCTTTATCATGGCGGTTATGCTAATGATGCCCATGTTGAGATTGAATGGGTTGACTCAGAGGAAATTACAAGGGATAATGTTAAGGATAGACTTGGCATGTGTGATGGTATCCTTGTTCCAGGTGGTTTCGGTGATAGAGGCGTAGAAGGTAAGATTGTTGCCTGCCAGTACGCTCGTGAAAATGATATCCCATATCTTGGCATTTGCCTTGGTATGCAGGTTGCAGCTATTGAATTTGCACGTAATGTATGTGGACTTGCAGATGCTAATTCACGTGAGTTTAACAGCACAGGTAAGAACTGTGTAATCGATCTTATGGAAGAGCAGATGGCTGTTCTTAGAAAGGGCGGTACAATGCGTCTTGGTGCTTATCCATGTGCAGTTAGAAAAGATACTAAGCTTTTTGAAGCATACGGCAGCGAGAATATTTCAGAACGTCACAGACATAGATTTGAGTTTAACAATTCATACAGAGAGCTTATGACAGAAAAGGGACTTACAATTTCTGGTACATCACCTAATGATGAGGTAGTTGAAGCTATCGAAGTTTCATCTAACAAATTCCATGTAGGTGTTCAGTTCCACCCAGAATTTAAGAGCCGCCCAAACAAACCACACCCATTATTTACAGCTTTCATTAAAGCAAGCCTTAACTAAATTGGCTTCCCCCTCTGGGGGAAGCTGTCGGCGCAGCCGACTGATGAGGGCATGCCCCGCAGGGGCGGATGAGGGTTATTCGGAGTAGCCTACTGATGAGGCATAACCAAGTTTCCAATAATTTTATATATAAAAAAGGAGAATTATATGTTAGAGAAAAGATTTAAACTCAGCGCTAACAACACTTCTGTAAAAACAGAAATTATCGCTGGACTCACCACATTCATGACAATGGCATACATCATTGCCTTGAATCCAAACTTACTTACCAATTACGGTGCAGGAGGACAGGAGCTTTGGAATGGAGTATTCCTTGCTACATGTCTTTCATCTGCAGTAGCAATGTTTGTAATGGCTTTCCTTGCTAACAAGCCATTCTGTTTAGCTCCAGGTATGGGTCTTAACTCATTCATGGCAATCGTTATTGGTAACCTTGTTGCTATGACAGGCATGGGATATGTTGAGTCATTCCAGGCTATGCTTTGCATCATCCTTATTGAAGGTATCGTTTTTTTAATCCTTTCACTTCTTAATATTCGTGAAAAGATTGTAGATGCTATTCCTCTTGGAATCAGACTTGGTATCTCACCAGCTATTGGTCTTATGCTTCTTAACATTGGTTTTGGTTCAAATGTTTACATTGCTGATTCTAACTTTAATCAGTTCTTTGTAATGAAGGATTTCTTTGGAGCACTTACAGCAGGCTATGCTAAGCAGACAATGACAGATGCTTATCCTATGATGGTTCTTTCTGCAGTTACAATGTTTGTAGGTCTTTTCATTATTGTAGTACTTGCATCAAAGGGCGTTAAGGGAGCAGTTATTTGCGGTATGTTGATTGCTTCTGTTATCTACTGGATTGGAGATGCAGTATTCCTTGGAAACAATCCTTTTGCTTCACTTGCTACAGCATCATTTGTTCCAGCATTTAATGACATGGCTACTACTACTTTATTCAAGTTTAATTTTGCAGGTCTTACACAGATGGGCTGGTTCACAGCTATCACTCTTGTTATTACATTCTGCGTTATTGATATGTTCGATACAATCGGCACATTAGTTGGTACAGCTTCACGTGCTGGTATGGTAGATAGAGAGGGCAATATGCCTAACATGAAGGAAGCTCTTCTTTCAGATTCAATCGGTACTATTGTTGGTTCATGCACAGGTACATCTACAGTTACAACATTCATCGAGTCAGCATCAGGTGTAGAGGCAGGCGGACGTACAGGTCTTACAGCACTTACATGTGGTATCGCATTCCTTCTTTGCATCTTCCTTGCACCAATCGCTGCAATTATTCCAGCAGCAGCTACATCAGCAGCACTTATCTATGTTGGTGTACTTATGATGACAGGTCTTAAGAAGGTTAACTTTGATGATCTTTCAGTATGTGTGCCAGTTACAATCATGCTTATTGCTATGCCAATCTCTGGTTCAATCGGACACGGCATCGGTCTTGCTATGATTTCATACACAATCATTAAGGTATTTACAGGTAAGGCTAAGGAAGTTTCAGCTCTTACTTATGTAATTTCTGTATTATTCCTTATCAAGTTCTTCTTAGCAGTATAAAGAGGCTTCCCCTTTTAGGGGGAAGCTGTCACCGCAGGTGACTGATGAGGGTTAAAAGGCAAAAAAAAGGAGTAGCTGCAATACATTTTGTATTGCAGCTACTCCTTCTCATTTTCTTCCATATTTTCTAACGCAAATTCACACGCCTGTATTACAAATCCTGAGAAGCTAACGTCCTTGCCGACTATTGCTTTTTCGATTCTATCCAGCAAATGCACCGGAAATCTCACTGTTTTATTCTCAGTTTCTTTTCTATCAGATCTTAATTGAAAACTCATACATTAAATCCTCCTATGGGTGTAATGCAACCGTATGGTGGCATATTCATATTATATAATATCACTCATTTCTATACATCAACTTTAAATTGTGTGAAAAAAATATGAAATCCTGCGTAATGCATGACAAATGTATTGCAAATTATAATGCAGAGTTCTAAAATACAAATTAACGGCGGGGTCGAAAATTATAACCGTTGAAAGTAATTAAAAATTATATAAGAAAGGGGCTTGAAGAGATATGACAAGAAACAAGAAACTAGTACGACTTATGGCAGCAACAGTTGCCGCTACAACAGTTGCTACATCAGTACCTGCACTTGCAGCATTTGATGCAAGTTACTACGCAAAGCAGAATCCAGATGTAGTTGCAGTTGTTGGAACTACTCCAAAGGCTTTGGAGAACCACTACAACGTATTTGGTAAGAACGAAGGTAGAGCAGCTTCTGCTGATGACGTTGCAAATTCACCACTTCGTCAGATGTTCGATGCTAAGCTTTATGCTAGTCTATACCCAGACGTAGTAGCAGTTTATGGAACAGATGCTAACGCATTATTCCAGCACTTTATGAAATTTGGTATTAACGAAGGCCGTAAGATTAACACATATTTTGATGTTAATGCTTACAAGGCAGCATATCCAGACCTCGCTAAGGCATTCGGCGACAACACAGCTTCTTACTACCAGCACTTCGTAAGCAATGGTATCAAGGAGCACCGTACCCTCGGCGGCTTCCCAGCTGAGAACATCCTCCCAGGCGGCGTTAAGCTTGCTGCAGGTGGCTCTAGCTCATCATCAGGCGGAAGTTCAGGTGGAAGTTCGGGTGGTTCAAGTAGTACAACACCATCTACACCAGCAACACCTACACCAGGTGAAGCAGCAGCTGCAGCAGCAGATGAAGCATTCAAGACTGCCGAGACTGCCGCAGCAACAGCAAATAGAGCAATGGCAACCGCTAGTACAAAGCTAGCTGAGGCTGATGCAAAACTAACAGCAGCTAATACAACAGCTGGAGAAAAGAAAACAGCAGCAGATGATGCATTAGCAACAGTTACTACGGCATCTACTGGTACTAAAGCAGTTGCTGATGCAAAGAAGACAGCTGCAGGTAGTGCTAAAGATGCTGCTGATACTGCCTATAGCGCTGCTGATGGAACTCAAGCTAAGAAGGATGCTGCTGTTGAAGCAGCACAGGCATCTGTTAAAGCAGCACAAGAGTCATTAGATGCGGCAACAGCAAATCTAAGTGCTACTCTCGAAGCAAAGCAGGCAGCAGATGATGCTGTAAAGGCTGCAAAGGTTGCACAGGCAGCAGCAGTAGAGGCTCTCACACAGGCAACAGCACTAGATGATGCTGCACAAGATAAAATAGATGCATTAAATGAAATGAAGCAGGCCTCAAAAGATAAAGTGACGGCTGCACAAACATTAGCTAATGAAGCATCTCAGTCATTATCAACAGCAAAGTCAAATTTGACATCAGCTCAAGCTACTGCACAGGATAAATTAGATGCTTTAGAAACAGCTCAAAACAACTTAACTACATCAAATGCAGCACTTACAAATGCGCAAAAAGCTTTAGAAGATGCTATTAAGGCTGCAAAAAATGCTGATGATGCATTAACTGCATACACAGAGGGAACATATGCTGAAGCTGTTGCAGATGAAGCTGCAAAGAAAGAGGCTTTGGAAGCTCTTGTTGATGATGCATTCTCAGGTGGAGCGAATAGTGATGAGTATGATGCAGAAAAAGTAGCAGCAGCAAAAACTGCGATTACAACTGCTGTAAGTAATTATGTGGCAGCTGCAGCAGAAGATGAGTATGATGATACTAATCAAGATAAAGTAGATGCTTATAATGCGGCAAGAACAGCATTATTGGCATTGGTTCCAAATGCACCAGTTGCACCTGCAGGAGTTAAAGTATCAGATACAGATGCAACAGCTAGTGAGGCTATAACCGCTACTGGAACAGGCGGAGCAAATGTTATAACAGCAAGCACAGCAGAAGTTAAGGCAGTTACAGACGCTATTACAGCAGCAGATACTGCATATACAGCCTCTGCAGCAACATTAGGCTTGGCAGAAACACAGAAGGGAAATCTTCAGACAGCAAAGACAAATGCAGATACTGATCTTGGTACAGAAAAAACTGCAAATGCAGCCGCAACAGGAAAATATTTGGCACGTGATAATGCTAAAGCTGATGTTAAAGCTAAAACAACAGCTGTTGAAGAAGCAACAGATGATGTTAATGAGGCAAAGAGTGAAGTCTCAACGGCTGAAGCAGCTGTAACAGCAGCTAATACTAAAAACGAAGAAGCAAAGGCTAATCTTGAGGCAGTTACAAAGACTGAAAAGGATGTTCAGGATAATATTGATGAACAACTTATAGCAGCTGGAAAGGATAAGACGGATTCTGCACAGGCTAAATCGGATGCGTCTGATGCGAAGGATGCTGCAGATGCAGCTGTAGTTACTGCTGAAGGTGTTCAGAATACAGCTAAATCAGAATATACTGCGGCTAAGACAGCAGTTGATGATGCACAGACCGCGTTAGTAACAGCACAGGGACAGGAAACTACTGCTAATGCTCTTGAAGTAGATCCTTAATTCGACAACTTTCATATCAATACTAATTCCTTTATAGGTGGGAGCGTCCTTCGGGGCGCTCTTGTCATGTACAGAAATCGGCATAACCACCGCGTCTCCCCCGCTGGATGTTCCACTTTTAATCAAAGCAAATAAAAAATGAAGTATGACAATCGGCTTTATTTGAATCAGTCATACTTGTAATCGCTGTGCAAGGGGGCTGAAGCCAAGTTTTAAGTATGACTCTAGGCGGGAAATAAGGGAGTCATACCGTAAACCAAGGCATAAACACTTGAGAATGACAAATGTGAGTATCCAATGTCCAAAATCAAGCAAAAGTCATACTTAAAAATGAATAATGGTCTCACCAGTAGCAAAACAAAGTATGACTTAGCGATATAGTCATGTTTGTCATACTCGAAAGCTTGTACGCCAGAAGATAATAGCCAAAATAATCACAATGGGTATGTCACAATAGGCCCGCGCCTATAATTGGATCAGCACAATAAACACATAAATAATAGGCATAGCCACCGTGTAACCATTTCCTCTATTAAGCAATAAAAAAAGAACCCTGTCACAAACAGGGTTCAAAGACTATTTATTCATCATTTGTTAGAGCCGCTAACTTCTTTTGCAATTCCACTATAATCATATCTTTCTCTGATAGGGCGGCGCTCATTTTTGCATTTTCCTCAGTAAGCTGTTCAAGCTTTCGGGCAATAATGGCTTCATGGGCAAGCTGCTCATTACGTCTGAAGCAGGCTTCACGAACTAGTTCATCTTCAGTTAGCTTATTTATGGTATTTGTTGCTTCAGCCATAATCGGATTCTCCTTTGCTAGAGTGTTTAAATCTTCCCAGGTAGTAGCGCTGAAAAGACGAGCCCAGTGATCTAATCTGTAGGACTTGTCGATGTCAGTTGCATTATCTATCTGAGTTAAGTCTAACACGGAAAGTGCAAATTTACTACTGTAAATATTGTGATTTTCTAACTCCTGCATCATATATGTAGAGTAGAATTTGGGATAATCTTTAAACAGTGTAAAATTGAGAATTCCAATTTGCTGTACAGGAGGTGCATACGCATAATCAGCGCCTTTAAGTATTTTTGCAAACTATCGACCAAGATAAGCCAGTGAACGCTCAGTCCAATTGTCATAATTTTTAACCTTCGCAAGTTTTGCAATGTAAAAGGACAAAAAATGAATAGAGTAAAAATGATGTAGTTGGTAGAATCATTCATATAAAAATAAACTGGGAGAAGAATAATGGCTGAATTTAATTTGTTTAAAGATGGCATTGTGGCACCGATTGTGTTAGAGGATAATGGTGTGCATGGTGTGAAGAAAATGGCTGGTATTTTTGCTAAGGATATTGAAAGGGTAACGGGGATAGAGCCTGAAACTTTGACAGAATTTCCTGCGGATAAAAGCTTTGTAATTTATCTGGGTCTGGCTGAAAGCTTACAGGTTAAGACTACCTTTGAGAAATTAATTGATACAAAGGACATTGCAGGTAAGCGTGAGACTTACGGTATTTTCATGTTTGAAAATCCTGATATTAAGGGACAACAGGTGCTTGCTGTAGTAGGTAGTGATAAGCGCGGGCTTACTTATGGAATGTTTCATATCTCAGAAATCATGGGTGTGTCTCCATGGTATTTCTGGGCAGATGCGAATGTAAAGCGCAAGGCAGAGGTGGTTCTTACAGATGATATCTGCATGATTTCAAAGGAGCCATCAGTAAGATATAGAGGTTTCTTTATTAATGATGAGCAACCTTGCCTTGGTAACTGGGCAAGGGAAAACTATGGAAGCATCAGCCCAGGACCTGAGCTTTATGAGAAGATTTTCGAATTGCTCTTAAGATTAAAGGGCAACTATATCTGGCCTGCTATGTGGCGCTCAGATTTTACACTTGATTATTTTGACAATGCAGTGCTTGCCAATGAAATGGGCGTTATTGTTGGTGCATCTCATCACGAGCCATGTTGCCGTTCAGGACAGGAGTTCCAGCGTCTTAGACATGACAATCCTCAGTATGGAACGGATTGGAGCTTTTTATCTAATGCGGAAGGTATCACAGAATTTTGGAAGGATGGCCTAACAAGAAATAAGAATTTTGAAAATCTTATTACTATAGGTATGCGTGGTGAGAATGATTCTTATCTTATGCCTGAGGATGCCACACTTGAGGATAATATCAATGTACTCAAGAAGGCTATTATTAAGCAGAAGGAATTGATTGCAAAGTATGCTCCAAGCCAGCACCCACAGCTTCTTGCCCTATATAAAGAGGTAGAAGAATACTACTACGGTGATGAAAATACCAAGGGGCTTAAGGACTGGGAAGCCCTTGATAATGATATTATGATGCTTTGTGATGACAATTTCGCAAATGTCAGAACACTTCCAGATGATGAGCTTCGTAAGAAAAATGGCGGATTTGGAATGTACTATCATTTTGATTATTTTGGTGAGCCAGTTTCTTATCTATGGATTAACACATCTCCACTGACAAAGGTGTGGGAACAGATGACTATGGCCTATGATTTTGGTGTTCGCTCAGCATGGATTGTAAACGTAGGAGATATCAAAAATCAGGAGTTGCCTCTTAGCTACTTCCTTGACCTTGCCTATGATTTTGATAAGTGGGGAACAGGTGCTATCAATAAAACTATAGAGTACACTGTAAACTGGCTTAAGGGATTAGGCTTTGATGCAAACCTTTCAGAGGAGGCAGCTGGTTTAGTTAGCGAATATGTAAGCTGGAGTGGAAGAAGACGCCCAGAGGCACTTAATTCTAGCATTTATCATGGGGCTCATGAGAATGAGACACGAGATTATCTAAATCGTATATACGAAGCTGAGGACAAGGCAGAAGAGCTTTATGCTAAGGTAAAAGGAACCGATTTAGAGGAATGCTTTTTCCAGGTGGTTTATTATCCACTTAAATCTGTTGCAGAGATTAATAAGATGCACCTGTATGCCAGTCTCAACAATGTATATATTAAAAAGCGTATGAAGCATGCTAACGTATATGCGAAGTTGATTCAGGATTGTATTAAGACAGAACGTAATCTTGTAAAGGAATACCATACAAGAAATGGTGGGAAGTGGAATCACATGCAATCTGTTTACCACATTGGATTTACTAACTGGAATGATGAGCAGTGTGAATATCCTATCAGCCATTTTTTAAATCCTGTGGAAGACAGCCGATTATTAGTAGGAATCACTGATAGTGAGGATTCTACAGGTGCCCATCGTTGGACCAGACATGTACTTCACATGCCACTTTGCTTTGAAACAAATGATTCAGGCGTGTTTGAGGTGGCAAATGGGGGAGAGAAGGAGCTTCACTATCGCATAGACTGGGATGTTGATTGGATTGAGATATCGGGGGCAGATGACAATGCAGTTGTAGAAAAGAATCAGCCATTATCAATTGATGAGATAAAACTATATACAGTAAAAATCAATAAAGACAAATGGGACAAGACTGCAAACAGTATAATTCGTATATATGGAGACGATTGTGAGACTGTTGCAGACGAATCTGAGAATGGTGGAAGCATTACTATGGTAGAGCTTCAAGTAGATGTTACAACTATTGATTTAAGCAATGTAACAGAAAAGTGTTTCCTTGAAACGAATGGTTGTATCTCTATTGAGGCTAACCATTATCAAAAATCTATCTCAACAGCAAAGGGTGAATACAAAGAGATTAAAGACTACGGCAGATACGAAAGTGGTATGAAGGCATATCCACAGACAGTTCGATTTGATAATGGTGATGAAGCACCAAAACTTATCTACAATGTATATGCCTGTGAAGATGCAAACTATGAGGTTGAAGTATATGCAGCAGCAAGCAATCCAGTAGTATATCAGGGTAAGCTTGCACTTACAGTTGCTGCCAATGATGAAAAGGGTGCTATCGTAAATACCATACCAGAAACTGATTTTGTTCCATGGAAATCAAATAGCTGGAGAAAGGGTGTTTTAGATCAAATCCATATAGGCACCTGCAAGCTTAAATTGCACAAGGGTGTAAATACAATTAAGCTTTCAGCAATAGACCCAGGTGTTGTAATAGAAAAGCTTGTGTTATGGAATGAAAATTATGAAAAGCGTGATTCATATTTAGGTCCAAAAGAAAGCAAACTATGTTAAAATATCCCTAGAATTAAACTTTTGGGGGAATAATATGGTTTACAAATTTAAAGATTATAAAAATCCTGAGATTATTAAAAATCATCTAAATCTAGGTGGAAAGGATATTGCTGGTAACGAAATCTCCGTTACCAGCTTATCTATTGAAAAAAATGGAAGGCCTACTATGGCTGTAATGGGAGAAATGCATTTTGAGCGTGTTCCTCGTAACCAGTGGAGACAGGCTCTTGAGACCATGAAGGCAGGTGGAATTGATATTGTATCCACCTATATCATTTGGATTTATCATGAGTTAGAAGAGGGCAGGTTTGACTGGGAAGGTGACAATAATCTTAGAGACTGTGTTAAGTATGCTAAGGATGTAGGGCTTGATGTGTGCATCCGCATTGGACCATGGTGTCATGGTGAGGTAAGAAATGGTGGATTCCCTGATTGGCTTTTGAAAAAAGATTGCAGGCTAAGATGTAATGATGATGAATATCTGGATATTGTTAAGAAATGGTATAAAGAAATAGCAACTCAGGTTCAAGGCTTGTTATTCAAGGATGGTGGCCCTATCATCATGTGTCAGCTGGAAAACGAGCTTACGGAGAGCTCGGAACATCTATTGACACTTAAGCAAATGGCAATAGAGGTGGGAATAGATGTACCGCTATTTACAGTGACAGGCTGGAATTCTGTAAGCGGGGCAAAGATACCTGTTGATGATGTAATTCCTACCTTTGGTGGATATTGCGATGCACCATGGGATGAGGGGGTGAAGCAGCTTCCTCCATGTGCTAGATATTATTTTACTGGAATTAGAAATGATTCTGCCATAGGCAAGGATTTGATAAAGGCAAAGGAAGAGGATGATTGGCAGCTACCGTATATGCGATATCCTTATGCAACCTGTGAGATAGGAGCAGGGCTTATGAACACTTATCATCGTAGATATAATATACATGGTATGGATATATATGCCATGACACTTATCATGCTATGTGAGGGAGCAAACCTGCTAGGATACTATATGTATCATGGTGGCATTAATAAGGTGGCAGATACTTACACACTGCAGGAATCAAAGGCTACTGGTTATCCTAATGACTATCCTATTATATCCTATGATTTTCAGGCTCCAATATCTTCCTTTGAAGAGACTAGAGAGTCCTATGATTTACTAAATATATTGCATCTATTTATACATGAGTATGGAGAAAAGCTTGCCACTATGACTTATGTGGCGGGAAGCTCAAACAGTAAGCTAGGCACGATGGAAGGCTTACGTTATGGCATGCGAAGAGATGAAAACAGTGGCTTTGTTTTCATTAACAACTATCAGAGATTACATAAATTGCAGGCTATCAATGATGTGGTTATCGATACAGGCTTAGTGAAGTTCCCAACTATTAATGTAAAAGAAAACATCGCCTTTTTCATGCCATTTAATATGGATTTGGGAGATGGCGTAACACTTAAATATGCCACAGCTCAGCCTATTTGCAAGGAGGGCCATACATGGTTTTTCATGGAAATTCCTGGAATTACTCCTGAGTTTGAATTTGAAAATCCAGACAAAAAAGCTGAAATAAAAGTAATTAGCATAGATGAAGCAAAGCTTCTTAGAAAGGTAGACGGAAAAGTATACTATGCTAAGGAAAGTGGAAAAACAATAAAGCAATTAAAGGCTCAGCTAGATAATGCTTATCACTTAACCAAGCTCGATAGTCCTGCCTTTGAAATCCCTGAAATGTATAGCCATGAGCTTAAGTATCAAAACAAACCAATAACCTGGTACAGCCTAAATGTAGAAGGTAGTGAGGGCTTTGTGGATATAGACCTACCTTGTGATGTCATACAAGTATATGTGGATGGCAAGCTTGTAATGGATGAGTTCTATCATAATCGTCCATTTAGATTGCCAAAAGCTATTTTACTAGGCAATGAAGTTTTTGTTGTATGCTCTGATAAGCCAGATGGTATTTATATAGAATGATAGGAATCTAGTTTTTGTTTACTAGCTTCAACCGTTTGTTGATGGAGATATCCTAAACAAAGAATAACACTTGTAATATGATTCCTAAGGTGTTAATATAATATTGGTTGCATACAATCGTAATGCACACAATCAAACCTATCAAACTCGAGGTGTTTTATTATGAGTAAGGAATTCGATATTCAAGAGTACATGACACATGGCGTGGAAAGAGTAGTAAAGGATTCTCTTAGGGCTACACTTAAGGATCCAAAAGAGAGCATCTTTATGGGAAAGTTTGCTCTGGCTACTAAAAAGGCTTCAGATACTAGAAGAAGGTATGAAGCTGACGGTCTACATGTTCCACCATTTCTTATTGCATCTATAACCAGCAATTGCAATCTTCATTGTGCTGGCTGTTATTCCAGACAAAACGAGGCTACTAAGGATTGTGAGCCTGTTAATCAGCTTACTGATGATAACTGGCTTAGCATATTTAACGAGGCTGAGGATTTAGGAATCAGCTTTATTCTTTTGGCAGGTGGTGAGCCTCTACTTAGAAAGGGTGTAATTAAGGCTGCCGCAACTAAGCCTAATATACTATTTCCTATATTCACAAATGGTGTTTTTATCAGCGATGAATATTTTGATTTGTTTGATAAGAACAGAAACCTTGTGCCTATTATGAGTATCGAGGGACATAAAGAAGCTACAGATGCAAGACGTGGTGAAGGCATCTATGAAAAGCTGATTTCCAATATGGAGACATTTAAGAATAATGGTCAGATTTTTGGTAATTCCGTAACAGTTACTACTGAAAACTTTGATGATGTTCTTTCAGATGATTTCGTTTCCATGCTACAGGGCTATGGTTGTAAGGCTGTTATCTATGTAGAGTATGTACCTGTTTCTGAGGAAAGCAAGCATCTTGCTTTGGAGGAAGCCTCAGAAGAGCGGTTAAGAGCTAGGATAGCTGAGCTTAGAGAAAAATATGAGGACATGGTGTTTATATCATTTCCTGGAGATGAAAAGTCCTCAGGTGGATGTGTTGCAGCAGGCAGAGGATTTTTCCATATTAATTCACATGGAGGGGCAGAGCCTTGTCCATTTTCACCATTCTCAGATACAAATGTAATGGATATGGGATTAAAGGGCGCAATATCTTCCCGATTGTTTGAGGTTCTACAGTCCGGGGATATTCTAAAGGATGACCATGTAGGCGGCTGCGTACTTTTTGAAAAGAAGGATCAGGTAGAAGCAATACTACAGGAAGCATAAGTATTAATTAGAGATTAAAGATTATTCTTTAGTCTCTTTTTTGTAAAAAATGCGTCTATTTTATGATTAAGGATTGCTGTGAAAAAATAATGTCTTGTATTGCAATGGAAAAAGAAAAGGTATATCATATCGGTTAGAGATGACTAACACAGGTTAGAATGTATGTTATACAGGAGGAATGATATGCCAGATAAGTTTTTAGAGGTAAGGGACATCCATAAGGCATTTGGAACAGGCGACAGTAGGCAGGAGGTACTTAGAGGTACAGATTTTTCTGTTGCTAAAGGAGAGTTTTGTGTATTGCTTGGACCATCAGGTTCTGGTAAATCCACACTACTTAACATAATTGGTGGCATCGATGGTGCCGATTCAGGATACATTTCTATAGACGGTGAAAAGCTTAAGGATATGAACGAAAAGGCTTTGACCAACTATCGCAGAAAGCATCTAGGATATGTATTTCAGCTTTATAATCTAATTCCAAACTTAAATGTAAAAGAGAATATAGAAGTAGGTGCCTATCTATCGGATAATCCACTGGACATAGATGATTTGTTAAAGACACTAGGATTATATGAGCACCGTCATAAGCTACCAAATCAGTTATCAGGTGGACAGCAGCAGCGTACATCTATTGGCCGAGCAATTATCAAAAATCCTAACATCCTGTTGTGTGATGAACCTACAGGAGCTCTTGATTACAACACATCCAAGGAGATTCTTGGGTTAATCGAGGATGTAAACAAGCGCTACGGAAATACCATAATTATGGTTACGCACAACGAGGCAATTTCTCACATGGCTGACCACACCATCAAGCTTAGGGACGGCAAGGTGAGAAAGGATATTATTAACGAGAATAAGATTAGTGCTAAGGAGATTGATTGGTAATGAGAAGCCCTTTAACAAGACGAATTCCAAGAGAAATCGGAAGTGAATGGAAGAAATATTTTGCTCTCTTTGCCATAATGACAATCGTAATAGGATTTGTTTCCGGAATGTTTGTGGCAAATGATAGCATGGAAACAGCAGCTCTTAATGCTTATGATAAATATAATATTGAGGATGGACATTTTAATCTTAAGGAAGAGGCTAGTGATAAGCTGATAGAGGCTATTGAAAAAGAGGATATTACTGTTTACAAACAGTTTTATAAAGAGGTATCTGAGGGAAAAAATACTGTAAGAGTATTTGTAATCAGGGATAAGGTTAATAAGCCTTGCATTATGGAAGGTGAGCTTCCTTCTAAGGATAACGAGATTGCTATAGATAGAATGCATGCTGCTAACATAGGTGTTACTGTAAATGATGAGATAGAGGTTGATGGCAAAATGATGAGGATTACAGGTCTTTTTGCTTTGCCTGATTATAGCACGCTATTTGAAGATAACACAGATGTTATGTTTAATGCTATGACCTTTGACATAGGTCTTGTTACTGAAGATGCTTTTGAAAAATTAGGTGAAGATACTGTATACCAATATGCATTTACATATAAGGATGCCCCTGCTGATACTGAGGTGCAAAAGGAGCTTTCTGATGATTTGGTAGAACGCCTTTATATACTTGCTGCAACAGGTGGAGATGAGGATAACCCAGATTTAGAACACTTAAATGAGGTGACAGGCTATGTGCCAGAGTACGTAAATCAGGCTATTCATTTTGCACCAGAAGATATGGGTAGCGACAAAGCTATGGGAGAGGTGCTACTTATTATTCTTATTGCAGTTATTGCCTTTATATTTGCTATTACAGAAAGCAACACTATCATCAATGAAGCCAGCGTAATAGGAACTCTTAGAGCATCAGGCTACACAAAAGCTGAGATGCTAAGACATTACATAGCAGTGCCTATTATTGTTACTTTGCATGCTGCCATAGTGGGAAATGTGCTTGGTTATACAGTATTCAAGGAAGTAGTTGTTATGATGTATTACAATTCCTACAGCTTGCCTACCTACGAAACCTTATGGAATATTGATGCATTTGTTAAGACTACGGTTTATCCATCTATTTTGGTAATACTAATTAACTTTATAGTGATTAGGTCTAAGCTTTCCTTCTCGCCACTTAAGTTTTTGCGAAGAGATTTAAGTCGCTCCAAGAGAAAGAAGGCCATCAGATTACCTAAGTGGAGATTCTTAAACAGATTTAGAATAAGGGTACTTATGCAAAATGCAACAGGATATTTCACCCTGGCTTTAGGAATATTTTTTGTAATGATTCTCCTTGGCTTTGCAGTGGGATTGCCATCTACACTTGCTAACTATCAGAAGCATGCACCGGATTACATGATTGCAGATTATCAATATATTTTAAAATCACTGCAGGATTCAGATGGAAATGATATTACAACAAAGGAGCCATCAGCAGAAAAATATAGCTCAAGAGGTCTTCTTACTGTTGATGGAGTGCATATTGGTGAGGAAGTAACAGCCTACGGTTATATAGAGGATAGTGATTACTTTAGTATTGATGGTACTGTAGATAAAGATGAGGTATGGGTATCATCTCCATTTGCAGATAAGTTTGGACTAGAGGAAGGGCAGACTATTACCCTCAAGGAAAAGTACACCAGTGATGAATACGTATTTACGATAGCAGGTATTTATGACCAGGAGGGTATTGTTGCAATATTTATGCCAAACGATAATTTCAACAAGGTATTTGATTATGATGAGGGGCACTATACTGGCTTTTTGTCAGATGCTGAAATAACAGATATTGATGAGGATTACATTCTTTCTGTAGTTACAGTGGAGGATATCCTAAAGATGGTAAGGCAGCTAGACCATTCAATGGGTGGATATATGGATTATTTTGCAGTGGGCTGTCTAATACTTGCAATGCTTTTAATCCTGCTTCTTACCAAAATCATTATTGAAAAGAATACTGTATCTATTTCAATGCTAAAGGTTTTAGGATATACAAGCGGTGAGATTAATAGTATCTTTATTAGACTAACAACTGTTATGGTTGTAATCTTTTCTGTAATAGGTGCGTGGCTTAGTACCTTTGTGCTGATGCAGATGTGGCGTGCTGTAATGGCTGATTTAAGCGGATGGTTTGAATTCTACATAGCTCCTAAGGATTACCTTAAGATGATTATGATTGTAATTGTTGCCTATATTGTGGTACTATTCTTTGATATTAGAAGGATTAAACGAATTCCAATGACAGAAGCTCTTAAGAGCGTGGAATAGTTGGAGGCAATATTTTATTTTATGAAAAAGGGAATAGCAAATTCTTCAAGTGAATATCAAAAATTGTTCCATGATTTTGCCAAGATTACAAATGTAAGTAATCAGGATGGATTTGTTTTATATGAAAATAATCAGGCTGGCTCAATAGTAAGCTATGGCCAACCTGAAACCATTCAATGTGGCATAGGGGATTATGTGGTTGATAGTGATTTTTCTATCGAGTATCACTATGGCACCAGGTTTTTGCACTTTGGAATAATTTACGAAGGAATAACCTATTCCTCGAAAAACGGAGAGCTTGTAGCTCAGTCCATACCATCTTCATTTATGGCATTAGAAAAAATGGATAAGGGTGTTGGAGTATGGCGGGCAGGCCAACATTTTAAGGGGGTAGAGTTTTCAATTAATTATGATTATTTGGTGGATACATTACTTCCATCTATTAATCGACAAGAGAAGGAATTGGATTTTATCATGGTAAATACGCGTTATACCATGATAAGCCAAGAGATAATAGATGTGCTTTCTAAGGTAGAAGGTTACATTAAAAATCGTATTCTTACGAGTGCCTTGATGCATGCTTGCGCTATTGAGCTTGTAGAGCTTTTATTAGCGCCTTCTTCCAGAATGTATTTTGTTACCAGTAAAGACCGATATATCAGGGTAGTAAAGGCAGGAAAAAGGGATATAAAAATAAGTGGAGAGGATATTAATAAGCTTAATAAAGTAAGGGATATAATAGTCAGTTCAGCTTATGATTTCAAAACTATTCCCATGCTTGCCGGGGAAGTTGGAATTAGTGAGCAGAAATTAAAATATGGCTTTCAGGATTATTTTAAGCAAACAGTTTGGGATTTCCAGAATAATATTAGAATGAGTAGAGCAGCATTTCTAATAAAGGAAAATAAAATGAATTTTGAAGAAATATCAAAAGCAGTTGGCTATCACAGCCAAACTGCTTTCTACAATGCTTTTAAGAAATGGTGTGGATTGACACCTGGTGATTTTAAGAGACATTTGTCAAATCATCATGAGAACTGATTGGAATAATCATGGGAGAGCAGGACACAGGATCCGTAATTACAACACTTTTTAGACCATATATTTCTTCGATAGTCTGTGAGGTAATTATATCCGAAGGGATGCCTTCCTTGATTAGCATTCCATTTTTCATGGCAAATATATAATCTGCATATTTGCTGGAAAGATTAATATCGTGCAACACCATAACAATGGTGGTTTTCTTTTTTCTATTTAGTTCCTTTAACAAATCCAGGATTTCAATCTGATAGGCTATATCTAAAAAGGTGGTAGGTTCATCTAAAAATAAAATATCTGTCTGTTGTGCTAAGGCTAATGCTATGAATACTCGTTGACGCTGACCACCGGATAGCTCATCAATACTTCTATCTGCAAGGTCGCAGATTTTCATAGCTTCCATGGCCTCCTTTACGGCAGCATAGTCCTCTGTTGTAAGAGAGCACATGAATTTTCTATATGGAAAACGACCTCTTGTAACAAGCTCAGCTACTGTTATACCTTCTGGCGCAATGGAGTTTTGAGGAAGTAAACCTATTGATTTAGCAATATCCTTATTTTTCATTTCCTGCAAAGATTTATCATTTAAAGCTATAGATCCAGAATGAGGAGTAAGCAGTCTACAGAAGGTTTTAAGCATGGTAGACTTGCCACTTCCGTTTGAACCTAGTATAACGCTTATTTTGTGGGCAGGAATCTTAAGGTTAATTCCATCTATAATAGTGTTATCACCATATCCGGCTACTATATCATTGGCTTTTAGAATATTATCGTTCATTTAAATAGAACCTCCTTTGTTTTGCTTAATAAGAAGATATACCAAATAAGGTGCACCTAGAATTCCTGTAATAATTCCTACTGGATATCTGGTAGGCAACAGATTTTGACCTATAAAATCTCCTGCAAGTACGAGGATTGCACCTGTGAGTGCAGCAGGGATAGTATTAATCTGATTTTTGCTACATAGCCTGCCCGCTATAGGTCCTGATAAAAATGCTATAGAAGAAATAGGACCGGAAATAGCTGTTGCAAAGGCGATTAATACTACTGATATCAATATTAGTAGGGAACGTGTTACATCAACATTTACACCGAGGACAGTGGCGTAGTTTTCTCCCAGCTCCAAAGCTTGCAGGCTGTTACTTAGATAAGTCATTGTAATGAGAGCTAATAGTACAATAACAATCAATAGTGGAAGAGTATCTGTAGTGATTCCGTTTAGGTTTCCTGACATCCAGCGCATGGCAGTAGGAACATCATATTCAGAAGCCTTCTTAATCATCCAATTGATAAGAGCCGAAAAGAAGGCTTGAGCACCAATGCCTGTGAGAATTAGTCTATTGGTGGAATAACCATCTTTACTGGCTAACTTATAAATTAATAGAGCTGAGACTGCACCTGCTAATACCGCTACAAATGATACCAATCCTCTGTTTAGGTTTAGAAAAAGAATGCAAAATACAGCGGCTACTGTAGAACCAGATGAAACACCAATTATATCTGGACTAGCAAGGGGATTTCCGAGCAGAGTCTGGAAGGTATTTCCCGCTATGGCAAATGCTATACCGCAGAAGATGCCAGCTAATGTTCGTGGAAGCCTTAGCTTCATAATAATATAGTTATTCTCACTTGAAAGAAGTGTATGTATTACTTCCATAAGAGAATAGTTTTTTTCGCCAATTGTCATATTAAGGCAAACCAGTATTAGCAGGATAATTGCCATTATTGTTAGTATGATTTTATATTTAATCCGGTGTGACTTTATATTTGCAAATATCTTTGAATTATCTATCATAAGGACTGTAGCTTTGCCTTTCTAATTAAGTATATAAATACAGGTGCTCCAATTAGAGCTGTCATAATACCTGATTCTAATTCACCAGGTCTTCCAAGGATTCTTCCTAGTACATCAGAGATAATAAGGATAGCTCCACCATAAATACCACTACTTAGGATAAGTATCTTGTGATTGCTACCAACAATTGCTCTAATCAGATGTGGAATCATAAGACCAATAAAGCTGATTGGACCTGCAAGAGCTGTTGTAGTAGAACATAATATAACACCACAGATGGCTGCAATTCCTCTGGTAAGACCAATATTTAAGCCTAGAGCTTTTGCAGTTTCTTCTGATAGAAGCATAGTATCTAGATTATTGGAAAGCATTAAGCTTATAACGATGGCTGCTATTGTAAAGGGAAGTAGTAATAATATGTCTGTGTTTGTAGTTCCACCAATACTTCCTATTTGCCAAAAGCGAAATGTAGTCATAACGCTTGAATCAGGCATTACAAAAATGCTTATAAGGCTTGTTAGGGCAGTGCTTACAGCAGCACCTGATATAGCAAGTTTTATCGGAGTTGCGCCACCATTTCCAAGAGATGCCAGATTATATACAAACAGTGCAGTAATAAGTGCTCCAACAAAGGCTATACCCATGTAGGTAATTTTTGATTGAATATTGAAAAATGCAATTCCAATAACAATAAAAAGTGAAGCCCCGGTGTTAACACCTAAAATACTTGGGTCTGCAATAGGGTTTCTAGTTATGGATTGCATCAATACACCAGCAATGCTTAAAGAAGCCCCTGCTATTAAACCAAAGATGGTTCGCGGTATTCTGGCGGCTACCACATTTGCGTTGAAGCTATCAGTATTTCGTCCCAAAATACCATCTATAATATCAGATAAACCTACGGCTTTTGCACCGTAGGTAATTGATACAATAACAGATAGTATTAGGACGATTATTCCTATAGTAAATACGATTGTTATTTTATTCTGTTTCAATTTTATTTGCTGCCTCGCTTAATAAAGATAAATAGTCATCGATTGCATAAGGGATGGAAAGGATTGATGGTGTAGTTGCAGCAGCAAGGGCTGTGGTTGAGTCAATAAGAACAACAGCACCATTTTTAACAGCTGGAATCTGGCTCATAAGTGGATCAGCCTGCATAGCCTCAAGAAGTCCTTCGTCACCGTAAACGACCATAATATCCACATCATTTAATGTTTCTGTATTTTCTCTAGAGATTGTTACAGAAAAATCCTCTGTAGAGCTTGCAAGGGAAAGAATGCTCTCAGGTGTCTTTAATCCCAAATCATTAAGATATGATGCTCTTGGATCATTTGGAAGATAAGCGTAGAAAGTGCTCATATCATCCTGGGAAATCCAAAAATATCCTGCGGTTTTGCCATTAAGCTCAGGATAGTCTGCAAGCTTTTCAGCAATAAGAGCATCAGTTTCATCTACGAGCTTTTCACCATCTGATTTCATACCCATTGCAGTAGCATTAGTGATTGTCTGCTCACGCCAGTTTGTCTTCCATGCAGTTTCAAGGAATGGTACTACAGGAGCAATTTCAGAGAGAAGATTATATTCTTCTTCTGTGAATCCAGAGTATGATGCGATAATAATGTCAGGCTCGCAAGCGGCGATAGCTTCGTAATCCCATCCAGTTTCGTCATTAAATACGTTTGGATTTTCGACACCCAAATCAGCAAAGGCTTCATCAGTCCAAAGGTGTAGCTTGTTGTCTGTCATCATTCCATAATTAGCAGCAGATACACCTACTGGAACTACACCAAGGGCTAAAGTTGTATCCTGATTAGCCCATCCAAGGTTAACTATACGCTCTGGTTTGCTTTCGATGGTAGTTTCACCAAAAGCGTGCTTAATTGTAATAGGAAATTCTGAAGTCTCTTGAGTGGATGACTGGGCTGTAGCTGCCACGGCATTTTCACTGGAATTTTCAGCTGTACTACCACAACCGATTATGCTTGTAGCTGCAATTGATGCAGTGATTAATAATGTAAATAATCTTTTTTTCATAAGAAATATTGTCCTCCGTGTTTGTTGTTTAAATCTTTGGTTAGAATTATCTAACGGCGAAGAATAATTTAGCATAGGAAGTTAGGCTAGTCAAACAAGACGACTGATTTGGTTAATATTGCACCCGATTCAGTAAGAAAAATTATATTTATGAAAAAAATGATTTGAAAAATTTCTACAAAAAAGTGTTGACAAAACTTTTGGGGAAGAATATTATACTAGACAAATAAAAAAACAAGACTTGTTTGAGAAATGACAAAGGCGTCGTAAATGTAAGAAATTACGTTTGCGGCGCCTTTTGTTTTATAAAAAGGAGGAAAAGATATGGAAGAGTATTCTAGCATGTTATTTGGTGTATGGTTCCTGATAGGAGCTGCATTGGTATTTTGGATGCAGGCAGGATTTGCAATGGTGGAGGCTGGCTTTACCAGAGCAAAAAACACAGGAAACATCATTATGAAAAACCTTATGGATTTTTGTATTGGAACAGTGATGTTTGTAATCTTAGGTTTTGGATTAATGTTTGGTGAAAATGCTTTATTTGGTCTTGTTGGTAAGCCATCTCTTCAGGTGTTTACAGATTATGCAAGCTTCGATTGGAGCAACTTTGTATTTAACTTAGTATTCTGTGCAACTACAGCAACAATCGTAAGTGGCGCCATGGCAGAGCGTACAAAGTTCATTAGCTACTGTATCTACTCAGGTGTTATCTCACTTGTAATCTATCCAATTGAGGCACACTGGATTTGGGGAGGCGGTTGGCTATCACAGCTTGGCTTCCATGATTTTGCAGGTAGCTGTGCAATCCACATGGTTGGTGGTATTTGTGCACTGATTGGTGCTAAAATGCTTGGACCTAGAATTGGTAAATTTAATCATGACAGCAAGGGCAAGATTACAAAGGTAAATGCTTTCCCAGGTCACAACATTGCACTTGGAGCACTTGGTGTATTCATTCTTTGGCTTGGCTGGTATGGATTTAATGGTGCAGCAGCTACATCAGTAGAACAGCTTGCATCAATCTTTGTTACAACAACAATAGCACCTGCTGTTGCAACATGTACAACAATGGCATTCACTTGGATTAAATATGGCAAGCCAGATGTATCAATGTCACTTAATGCCTCACTTGCAGGTCTTGTAGCAATCACAGCCCCATGCGACGTAACTGATGCACTTGGTGCAATCATAATTGGTGTTGTATCAGGATTTCTTGTAGTATTTGGTGTATGGCTTCTTGATTACAAGCTTCGTATTGATGATCCAGTTGGTGCAGTTGCAGTACATATGATGAATGGTATTTGGGGAACAATTGCAGTAGGATTATTTGCAACTACATCAGCTCCTGACAGTGAGCTTACCGGTCTTTTTTATGGAGGAGGATTTAAGCTACTTGGTTTACAGCTACTTGGAGTTCTTACAGTAGGAGCATGGGCTGCAGTTACAATTACTATCGCATTTACGTTAATAAAAAAGACTATTGGTCTTCGTGCATCTGCAGAGGAGGAGATAGTTGGTCTAGATAGAACTGAGCATGGACTTCCATCAGCTTATTCTGGATTTAACATGCTAGAGGATGATTTTGATGCAGATGAATATGATGATGAAACAGCATCACTTATCACTGATACCTTAGAGGCTGCTGGTCTTGCATCAATGGATGATGCAGTAGAGGTTGAGTATGCACCATCTCAGATTACATCAGCAGGCAAGCCTAGAATGACAAAGGTAGAAATCCTTTGCAAGGAGCGTAATCTTGAAAAGCTTAAGAATGCTCTTATGAAGCTTGGCATTACAGGAATGACAGTATCCCATGTAATGGGCTGCGGTGTTCAAAAGGGTGCCCCTGAATACTATAGAGGCGTTGCACTTGAGCCTGCACTTCTTCCTAAGATTAGAGTGGACGTGGTAGTCTGCAAGGTTCCTGTAAAGGATGTAATCGATACTGCTAAGAAGGTTCTTTACACAGGCCACATCGGTGATGGAAAAATCTTCGTATATGATGTTGAGCAGGTTGTAAAGATTAGAACAGGAGAGGAAGACTTTGCTGCATTGCAGGATGTAGAATAAAGGTAGTGGTTAAGTAGAGAAGGTTGTGGCAAAATGAGTAAAATAGTACTCATATTCTAAGGCGATAGTCCCTAGGGGACATACCATATTTGGCTTCGAAGATTCTGTAAAAGTAAGCAGAGTTTTCGTAGCCAATTTTTTTTATGATTTTTTCAGTGGTAAGAGTAGTGCTTTCAAGTAAGTATGCAGCTTCCTGAAGGCGACGTTGTTGTAAAAGCTGTTTGAAATTAAGCCCGGTGTTTTGCTTGAGTAGGCGGCTAAGGTAGGCGGTTGAATACCCTGTTAGCTGAGCCAGTTCATCCAGTGTGCCATTGTCAAAGTGGGTATCAATGTATTCAAGAGCTTGAATTGTGATTGAGTTACTGCCACGGCTCATATCAGTCAATGTATCTGATGAGAGAGTACATAGATTCATTAGAAGCAAATCCATGGTGGACATGGCGATAGTGTTCATATCATTTTTGTGATATGTGAGAGTCCAAATCAAATTTTCAATCAGGTTTTCTACAGGTAGAATTCCTGCGGCGTGGTAAAGCAGATAATCGTTGTAATACTTTTTGTCAGAAAGTGAGGCTACGATAAAATCTCTCAAAATATCATTTCTATCATAGAATATTTGAGTGCGGGAAAAGAATTCAGGCAAGATAATAAAGTTAATTGCAATATCGTCTTTACCGCATGGCTCAATATCATGTCTGGCATGTCTGTTCAAAAGGAGAATATCCCCCTCGTGTAAAGTTAAAGTTTCGCCATCCACAAAATGAGTAGTAAGATGTCCCTTTAGCATACAAACCATTTCTATATAGTTGTGCCTGTGTGTAGGGAAATATGCAAATCTGGTGTGAGGACGAATGTCGATTAGCTTTCCCTGTGCCAGAAGCTTTCCCGAATCTATTACAAATTCATCTTCAGAGGTATACAGCTCTTTTCTGATGCTGGTATCCCCTTCAAGAATCATTTTTTCCTCATCTGTTATTCGGTTTAGAAGTTCATAAATATCATTTCTCATAATGTCAAATAAGGTTCCAAAATATAAAACATACTGTTCTAGTTACATTGATGAAATCATTATATTATAGGCTTAAACAAAGAGCAAATAAAGTTCTAGGAGGGTTAAGATGTTAGTAGAAACAAAAGCAAGAGTAGGTGTGTTTTCAATTGCACTTGGCGCATATTTACCACAGTTTCCAGTGTTGGTAGCTGAATTTGAAAAGCAGTTTGAGGATTTTAAAAAGTCAATTCCAAACACTGTAGAAATAATCGATGGAGGTGTAGTTACAACAAAAGAGCGGTCACAGGCTGCAGGGGATAAGTTTAGAGCAGCAGATGTAGATTTAGTATTCATGCAGCTTCTAACCTATGCCACAAGTTACAACATGCTTCCAGCGGTAAAGGATTTGGATGTTCCTGTAGTCCTTGTAAATGTACAGAAGCTTAAGGCACTTGATTATGATACAGCTGGCACAGCAGAGTGGCTTGGAGAAGCTTATGCCTGCGGAGCAGTTGGAGAAATGGTGGCAGATCTTAATCGCTATGGAAAGCGCAGCGCCGTAATCACTGGTGTTGTAGAAGGTGGCGATGAAAATGTTGCAAGAGAAATATGTGAGTGGTGCTTGGCTGCCAATTGCCGTCGCAGATTTAGAGATACAAATATTGCCCAGATTGGACGACCATATCCTGGCATGATGGATTTATATATCGATGAGTCAAATCTCTACAGACGAATGGGGCTTTATACAAAGCAGTTTGACTGGGAAAAGATTTGGGCTATCGCAGATGACATTACAGATGAGGCAGTTATTAAGGCAAAGGCTGAGGATATCTTAGATACATTCGATATCGTTGGTGGCGGCGATGTAGATAAAGTTTGGGAAATGGCAAAGTATGTGGTTGCATTTGAACAGTGGGTTAAGGATGAAAAACTTGGCCTTATAGCATCTCACTACGATGGATTTGCAAAGGGAATTGCCGGCAAGGTGGATAGTCTTCTTATTCCAGCCTTCTCAATGCTTATAAAGCAAGGCACAGCCTGTGCAGTTGAAGGAGATATGAAGGTTGCAATGGCAATGAGTATATTAAAGACTATCTCTGGAACAGGCCAGCTAGCAGAAATGTACACTATTGATTTCAACGATGATGTTACCCTTATAGGCCATTCTGGTTCTGGAGATGCTGCAATATCTCAAGCGAAGAAACCAACTATGAAGATGATGGATGTGTTCCACGGAAAAGCTGGAGGCGGGTATCTTACACAATTCTATCCACCTACAGGACCTATCACTTACCTTGGTATCACACAGGATGGCGAGGGCCATTTCAAATTTGTTGTTGCTGAGGGTGTCAACGAAGAAGGAAAGATTCTTCAGAATGGTGACACAATGATGCGTACAAGATTCAGCTGCAGCGCTGCAGAGTTTGTAACCAGATGGAGCGAGACTGGTCCTACACATCATTTTGGTGCAGCAGTTGGTCACCATATTGAAACAATCAAAAAAGTTGCAAAGGTATTTAACGTACCAGTTGAAGTAGTAGTTAGATAAAGGAGAAATAGAAATGAAAGTATTAGAAGCAAAGTTTATAGAAGGTTTTATGAGAATGGCAAATGACGGCTGGGAGCAGGGCTGGCATGAGCGCAATGGCGGAAACCTTTCATATAGAATCAAGCCTGAGGAAGTAGAAAGTGTAAAAGAAGAGTTTGTAGCAGGTGATTGGAGAGAAATTGGAACAACTGTTACAGATTTAGCAGGAGAATACTTCCTTGTGACAGGCTCTGGAAAGTATTTCAGAAATGTAGTTATTGATCCAACAGATTCTATCGGAATCATAGAAGTAGATGAGGCTGGTAGCAAATATAGAATCGTATGGGGATTTGTAAATGGTGGCAGACCAACATCAGAACTTCCATCTCACCTTATGAACCTTGAGGTTTGCAAGAAAAGAGATGATGAAATCCGAGTTGTATATCATTGTCATCCAACAAATGTAATCGCACTTACATATGTTCTTCCACTTGAGGATGAAATCTTCACAAGAGAAATCTGGGAGATGGCTACAGAGTGCCCAATCGTATTCTCTCAGGGAATCGGCGTAGTGCCTTGGATGGTTCCAGGTGGAAGAGACATAGCAGTTGCCACATCTGAAATCATGGCAACAAAGGATGTAGCAGTATGGGCTCACCATGGAATGTTTGTATGCGGTACAGATTTTGATATTGCATTTGGTCTTATGCATACAGTGGAGAAGGCAGCAGAGGTTCTTGTAAAGGTGCTTTCGATGACAAACAAAAAGCGCCAGACAATTCAGCCAGATGAGTTTAGAGCTTTAAATGCTCCATTTGGTGTTCAGATTAATGAAGAGTGCTTATACGAAAAGAAGAGCGATGTTATTGGAGAAAGATAATGGCAAATTACTATTTAGCAGTAGATATTGGGGCATCTTCGGGCAGGCATATGCTTGCCCATCTTGAAGATGGCAAAGTTGTTTTAGAGGAAATCCATCGATTTTCCAATGGAATGATAGAGGTGGATGGTCATAAGAGATGGGATATTGATGAGCTTTTTAGACAGATAATTATTGGCTTAAAGAAATGTAAGGAGCTTGGAAAAATCCCGACCTCAATGGGCATTGACACTTGGGCAGTGGACTATGTATTGTTAGATGAAAACGATGATGTGGTTCGCCCATGCTTTGGATATCGCGATAGCAGAACAGCTGGAATGGACGAAGAGGTTTACAAAATCATTCCTCAGGATAAGCTATATGAGCGTACTGGTATTCAAAAGGCTATCTTTAACACAATCTATCAGTTTATGGCGGATAAAAAGGCGGGCTATCTTAAGGATGCGAAAAGCTTTTTGATGGTGCCAGATTATCTACATTATCTGCTGACAGGTGTGAAGTCAAATGAGTATACCAATTGTTCTACAACCCAGCTCCTTAATCCTGATGCAAAAGAGTGGGACTATGAGCTTATTGAGATGCTTGGTTTCAATAAGGATTTATTTGGTGAGATTAAGCAGCCTGGTACATACATAGGCGTATTTTCAGATTCAGTAAAGGCAGAAGTGGGATTCGACTGCAAAGTTGTACTTCCACCTACTCATGACACTGCTTCAGCTGTATTTGCAGTTCCTAACATATCTGACAATGTACTATACATTTCATCTGGTACATGGTCACTACTTGGAAGTGAAAACATGCAGGCTATCTGCAGTAAGGAAGCTATGGAAGCCAACTTTACAAATGAAGGTGGCTATGAGGGACGATTCCGTTTCCTTAAAAATATCATGGGATTATGGATGATTCAGTCTGTAAGAAATGAGCTAATTGCAGCAGGACAGGAGTATTCATTTGCTGAACTTTGTGAAATGGCAGAGGCGGCAGATATAGATTCTATAGTGGATGCAAATGATGAGGTTTTCTTGGCACCGGATTCAATGATTGAAGCAGTAAGGGAATACTGTAGAAATCATGGTCAGAATGAACCGCAAACACCAGGGGAATTGGCAAAGGTAATTTATAAATCCCTTGCAATATGCTACAGAAATGCCTGTGAAGAGGTTGAAAATATAACAGGCAAGCACTTTGACACAATAAACGTAGTTGGTGGTGGCTCGAAAGCTGGATACTTGAATAAACTCACAGCAGAAATCACTGGTAAAAGGGTAGTAGCTGGTCCATCAGAGGCCACAGCCCTTGGCAATATTGGCGCCCAGATGGTGGCAGCAGGTGAAGTGGCAGGGCTAAAGGATTTTAGAAAGCTATTGATGGAATGAAAATTTATTGGTAGAGAAGCTAAAAGCTTGCTGGAACCTTAAGGGGAGAGCTCCAGCAAGCTTTTCTGTTGGTTAGAAGTAAATCTATGTAGGAGTTGTGGAAAGTTGTGGTAAGATGTTTATAAGATTATAGGAGGAAGTCATTAGCATGAATATACAACTTTTTCAATTTGAACATTGAAAAGCCAGCGGTAATTACTTAATATTAAGAAAACGTGTTGGTTAAGTAGAGAAGGTTGTGGAAAAATGAGTAAAATAGGACTTATTGTTGAAGGCGGTGGAATGAAATGCGCTTATGGTGCAGGAATACTGGATGCTTTTTTAGATGACAAAATCAAATTTGATTATTGTATTGGTGTGTCTGCGGGAAGCGCAAATGCAGCTTCATTTTTGGCAGGGCAGAAGGGGCGAAATAGGCGTTTTTATACGGACCACATATTTGAGCCAGATTATTTTGGATTAAAGAGTTATTTAAAGACACATAATCTGTTTGGACTTCAATATATCTATGGTACATTGAGCAATTCTGACGGAACTGATGCTTTAGATTATCGAAGCCTTATGTTGAATAACACAGAGTATCTTATAGTAGCAACAGATGCAAATAGTGGTGAGCCCAGATACTTTCATAAGGAAGAAATGCCAAAGGATGATTATAGAATTATCATGGCTTCATCAGCACTGCCAGGGGCATGCCTTCCTGTAGAGATAGATGGGCACTATTACTATGATGGTGGTGTATCTGATTCAATACCTGTTAAGAAAGCTATAGAGGATGGCTGTGATAAACTGGTGGTTATTATGTCCAAGCCAAGGGACTTTGTAAAGAAGCCTGAAAGCCTTAGGGGATTTTACTCTTTTAAATGCAGAAACTATCCTAAAATTATAGAGCTTCTAAATAACAGGCATATCGCATATACGGCTAGTCAGCGTATGGCTTATCAGCTAGAGCAAGATGGTAAGGCATTTATATTCGCGCCTAGTGAGCACTTATCTATGGGAACTTTTACAATGAGTAGAGAATCAAATGAAAAGCTCTATAAGCTAGGTCTAAAGGACTACGCTAGCTTGCGAGATGGTCTGAAACAGTTTTTGGATGGTGATGGGCAGGCTTGCATTAGCAAAGAAAACAATTATAAAAATATAATCGAAGCAGTATAAAAGCTTGCTGGAATCTTTAGGGGTTCCAGCAGCTTTTATTTAGTTATAAGTAAATCTAACGTGGAGTTATGGAAAGTTGTGGAAAGTTGTGGAAGGAAAATGAAGTTGTGGAAAGTTGTGGAAAGTTGTGGAAGGAAAATGAAGTTGTGGAAAGTTGTGGAAAGTTGTGGAAGAAAAATGATGTTGTGGAATTATTTTTTATTTTTTATAATTGATTTATAGGTTATTGATGGTTTGAGTTTAGGAGGCAGTAGTGAATACACAGCATAATTATGTATTGTCAGATGTTGAGGCAATGGAAAAACATGCAGAATTGATAAATGGAAATCTTGTTATTGAAGATAAAACATCTGTTAGCCACAATTCAGCTGTTTCAGATATAGCGATGGCGCTTAGAAATCATATAGCTTCGAATGGTGGTTCATGCAAAGTTTTCCAAGAAAATGTGGCTTTATATTGTAATGAATTGCTAAATGAAGAGGATGCTAGTAACTTCTTTTTGCCTGATGTTATGGTAGTTTGCGATAAAGAAGGAATAAAGGATAATGGTATCCATACAGCTCCTAAATTTGTTGTTGAGGTTACTTCACCTAGCACGCAAAAAAATGATTATGGTGATAAGATGATTATCTATAGAAACATAGGTGTAGAGGAGTATTGGATTGTTGATTTGCAAAAAAAGATTGTTACCAAATATCTTGCAAAAGAAGATTTTATACCTGAAACATATCTACATCCTGAGGCAATGAAGGTATCATCCTATGATGGGCTTGTCATTGACTTGTCAGAATATATGTAAGAAGTCTGGAAGGGCTGAACATCATGAAATCAGACATTAAATACAAGCTGGCGGAAGCTATGAAAACCTGTATGAAAACAACATCAGTGGAAAACATCACTGTCAAACAGATAGTGGATGTGTGTGGTGTTTCAAGACAAAGTTTCTATCGCAACTTTATCGACAAATATGACCTGATTAACTGGTATTTTGATTGCCTATTGGAACAATCCTTCAAGGAGATGGGCCAAGGTGAAACCATTCGTGAGGGACTAATCAAAAAGTTTGCATATATAAAGCAGGAGAGACTTTTTTTTACAGCAGGCTTCAAAGGGGACGACCAGAACAATCTCAAGGACCATGACTTTATCATGATCTACGAGTTTTATTGTGATTTAATCAGGAAAAAGACTGGTGAAAATCTTGATAAGCACATGAGAAAGTTGCTGGAAATGTATTGCCAGGCATCTATCTACATGACTGTACAGTGGCTCATGAAGGGTATGAAAGAGACTGAGGAAGAGCTTGCTGATTTGATGATAGATGCGATGCCAGAAATGTTACACGGCCTCTTTGCTAAAATAAAATTAGTCTGACAACGGCCGTATTTATAAGGTTTATTAGAAATTTATAAAATGTTACACATACACACATTTGTAACTTATATTCAAACACCCTATGATGATAAAATTATCATTGTAGGGTGTTAATTTTTTAACACGAAGTTTTTTAGGAAGAAAAGGAGTGTAGAATAATGGCAAACAGAATTTCTCTTAATCCAACATCTTATCATGGTGCTGGAGCTATCCAAGAAGTAGTTAATGAAATCAATGGAAACGGATTCAAGAAGGCATTTGTTGCTTCTGATCCAGACCTTATTAAATTTGGTGTAACAGGAAAGGTTACAGATTTGCTTGATAAGGCAAATATTCCTTATGAGGTATATTCAGATATTAAGCCTAATCCAACAATCGAAAACGTAAAGAATGGTGTAGAGGCTTTCAAGAAGTCTGGTGCTGACTGCATCGTAGCAATCGGTGGTGGTTCTTCTATGGACACATCAAAGGCAATCGGTATTATCATCACAAACCCAGAGTTTGCAGATGTTCGTTCACTTGAAGGTGTTGCACCTACAAAGAATCCTTGTGTACCAATCATTGCAGTTCCAACAACAGCTGGTACAGCAGCAGAGGTTACAATCAATTATGTAATCACTGATGTAGAAAAGGAAAGAAAGTTTGTATGTGTCGATACACATGATATGCCTATCGTTGCAGTTGTTGACCCAGAGATGATGTCATCAATGCCAAAGGGCCTTACAGCAGCTACAGGTATGGATGCTCTTACACACGCAATCGAAGGATATACAACAAAGGCTGCATGGGAAATGACAGATATGTTCCATCTTGAGGCTATCCGTCTTATCTCTAAGAATCTCCGTGATGCAGTAGAGAATAAGAAAGAGGGCCGCGAGGGAATGGCTCTTGGTCAGTACATTGCTGGTATGGGATTCTCAAATGTAGGTCTTGGTATTGACCACGCAATGGCTCACACACTTTCTGCACATTACGATACACCACACGGTGTTGCATGTGCTATGTTCCTTCCAATCTCTATGGAGTTTAACCGTGAGTACACAGGTGAGAGACTCCGCGAGGTTGCTAGAGCTATGGGAGTTGAAGGTGTTGATAACATGACTCAGGATGAATATCGTGATGCAGCTATTGCAGCTGTAAAGAAGTTATCTGAGGATGTTGGAATCCCAACAACTCTTGATAAGATTAAGGAAGAAGATTTAGAGCAGCTTGCAACAGATGCTCTTAACGATGCTTGCTACCCAGGTAACCCACGCGAGGCTACAAAGGAGCAGGTAATTGAGATGTTTAGAATGATTATGGCATAGTAAATAATCTAGTTTAAAAAGAACAGGCGAGGAAGACTTCGCTGCGTTGCAGGATGTAGAATAAAGTTAAGGGCTGCCGAGGCAGCCCTTTTACTAATTTAATTTCTAGTTGCTTTCATATTCTTTTTATCTTCGTACATAAGATTGTCGGCTCGTTTAAACACATTTTGTACGCCCAAATCTGTTTGCTTATCAAAGATGGTCCATCCAATGGCAGCGGATACCTTTTCCCATGGTTCTAAAGTTTCATCCTTTGATATATCATTAAGAGTGTCTCTAAACTGTTTAATTAGGGTATGGATGTTGTCGTAATCTTCATTTTCAAGAATAACAACAAATTCATCACCACCAATCCTAAAGACAGGAGAGTGTTTAAAGGTTACGCAGACAATATTACATATCTTTTTAATTGCAATGTTACCTTTGTCATGACCGAAGTTATCATTGATAAGCTTTAGGTAGTTTAAATCTACCATGGCGATTCCAAACTTATCGAAATTCTCTTGGGCAATTTGGAATTCTATCTTTTGTACTTCATTGTCGTAGGCGGTTTTGTTTCTAATGCCGGTTAAGGTATCTTTATTAGCAAGCTCATTGGCGAATCTAATCTTTTCGTTAGCCTCTGAAAGGCTATCTACATATTCACAAATAGATTCTATCATGTTTGAAGTTTCATCAGCTAAATCATGTATTTCATCAGTGCCATTTATTTCATTTTTTATCTTTTTAGCAATTGATAAATCCTTTGTGAGGGCGAAATCTTCAATGGCCTTTTCAAGTTTTAGCAAACGTTCAATATAGAATTTGTGAAGTAAAAATGTTAATAGTCCGCCGAAGACACTGACAAGGAGGGCCATGTATAAAATCTGGCGTATGGTATTTTCGACGATAATTTTATTAACAGTGGCAATCTCAATATCGGCACCAACAACACCCATCTTTTTACCATCCATCCACAGAGGATAATAGCAGGCATAGGTTTTACCATACTGGTTATCATATTCGTCGAAGCCTGGGGTAAACTCTCCAGTGTCCCAAGCAGCCCACATATGCTCGTGTTCTTCGATAGGTTCAGGCACTTTGTCATTTAATATCATGTACTCTGTGCCATCTATTACCTGGGAGCTAGGTACAGGATCAAGTATATAATACATATAGTAATCGCCAGCAGGGACCATGTAGTATGTATATATTATGTCATATTTTTTTGATGTAGATTGGAAAATATGATATAGATATTTGTGTTTGTAAGTCACAAATAATACTTTTAATTCTTCAGATAAATCTGAGTAAGCTACATCTTTTCCAATAACTTTGCCAGGATATTCCGTGCTGAATTTATCGTAGAATTCGTTTTTGGCGTCAATATAGTCACCGTCATAATCCATAGGAACATATACATTATCGGATACTTCTAAGAATAATTCCTGGAATGCAATGAATTCATCGCCCTGCTCAGCCAGGACATCAGCTAAGTAGGCCACAGTGTTTTGTAATTTTTCCTCATATTGAGCCATGTAAACGCTCATCTGAATGGTGTAAGAACTAATTCCCGTCAATATGGACACTGATATAACTAGTAATACATATAAGCTTATTAGTTTTTTCTTTAGACCTTTTCTTTTTGCCATAGTAATCCCTCATAAATAATAGACTACACACTTTCATAATAATATATAAATGCGTATTTTTTATGATGAAAGAATTAATTGGAGTGGATGATCCTAATTTCCATTATATTATTGGGAAAGATATTTAATGCTTTTTAGTTTGTTTAATTTTCTTTTAAGAAGCTATTGCTAACTAGAATTAGTTATTATAAACTAACATAGGTTTGCGTATACTACATATGGGAAAATGTGGTAAATATATTGCGCAAAAGAGAGGATATATATGAAAAAAGGAGTATTAAAGCTACTCAAAGTTAGTTTATCGGTTCTTGGGATAGTATCTATGCTAAGCTTTATCCCACAAAATGCAATTTCAGCTTATGCTGAGGAGAGAGGAGTAATAAAAAACAGGGAGACAATTACTCTTGAAATTGGAGACACTGCAACTCTTCAGGGAGAACGTGCCTACGGGTACAGTGACTACCAGCTGGAATGGTCTGTAGACCAGGATGGAATTGTAAGTATCGAATCTACTGATGATGGAAATTCCTGGGACAAGATTACTAAAGCTGAGATAAAGGCAATAGGTGCCGGAACAGCTACTGTTAGCCTAAAAGCAGATTATCATGGTTTTTGGTCATATGATGAAACCTTTACAGTGACTGTTAATCCTGGCACAGAGCCAGAGGAGCCTATCACAGAAGAGCCTGTGGCTGAAGAAGATACTAAGAATCTTTTTATTAGATTAGTAGGCCAATTTGAACACAAGATGGTGGGCGAGGAAGATATCGACGGTGTTTCAAGTGCTACAGGTATTTCATATAAAGCACCTGAAGGAAATACAGTGAAGCTTGAGGCTGCTTTAGTTGAAAAGGAAGTGGCAAGAGAGGCTGTTTCAGAAGACGCATGGCATTCATTAAGCTATTTCGAAACTGCAGAAGACGCCGTGCATATTAATCCAGACCTTAGTAAAACAAAGATTGTAGTTGAGCCAGAATGTCCTGGTGTTGAGATGAACTATAATGTTTGGGATGGAACAATAGCAGTTACTGGAAAGCCACAGCAGGCAGGCACCTATCAGGTATATGTTCAGTTTACAGATGAAAAGAATCGTGTAGCTGTTAGTAATCCAGTAGAATTCAATGTATATGAGCAAAATGGAAAGCTTGTAGATGTTTTAAACTATGACCGTGCTACTAAGACCAGTGATGGTAAATATATCTATGACCAGGTACCTTGGTATATTCCAGATTTAGGTGCTGACGTGGTAACAGTTCCTAAGGATATTAAGGCATGGTATGGAAGTCATACAACTGGAACCTATGCAGAGCTTGGAACGGCAATCTCACTTAGCAATGGTGAACAGCCTGGTCAGACTCTAGTTATTCCAGCAGGCTGCAATCTAACAATGGTTAACATGCGCGTTCACAGTGGAGTAAAGATTGTTGTTGAAAGAGGTGCTAAGCTTTCTATTCGCCAGTCAACACTTGAAGGAATTGTTGAGGTGAAAAATGGTGGTACATTCTCTGCTGATTATATTGATTATGGAGAGGATGCAGGCTTCACATTTGGCTCAGCTATTAATGGGCAGCTTAGAATGATGAATGGTTCTACACTTGAAAATGCAAGAATCCTTTCTCATACAAATTTCTCCGGAAGAGATGATATTAATAGAAACAATAGTAATCCGGTTGTAGTTGTGGATGGCACTGTTTCAATCAAAGGAAATGTTTATATCAAGGGCGATGAAGCTGCAAACTATGGTGTAGGTCAGAAGGGGCTTTCAATTAGAGGTAAGCTCATTGTTCCAGATGGTTCTGTGCTTGCAGTATTTGGTGGTGGTGAATCACAGCTTTCATCTATGGGTGGTGATGCCATTACTCTTAACAATGGAACAATCTATGGCGATGGCAAAGTTATTGCTGTTGGTGGATTTGGTATGAATCTTACAGGCAACCGCGAGATTATTGGAGGCGGTGCAGCAGTGTCTGGTAAAGGCAAGATTGATACAGATCGTGCATACCTTGAAGGTGGATACAGCTTTGATAAGGAGACAGCTCCAATCAACGGCAATATCACACTTTCATATAGAACAGACAGAAATCTTGTGACTGGAAAATGCATTGCAGGAACAGGTGAAACAACCAGTCCAAACTATTGGCATGGAACAGGTGATTCTGATGGAATTTGTCCAGACTTAGACAAGTATGTTGTTGAGGACAATGCTCCTATTAGAAAGCACTCTTATAGAAATTCAGTATGGTATCCTATGAACTATGGATATTATGATTATGGCTGGAATTATGGCTGCTGGTATAACAGTCTTTGGTCATGGTTTTGGTTCTTCTAGTAGTAAAAAACATTTAATATATTATGACCTCTTGTGGGATTTTTCCTTAAGTAGCCCACAAGAAGTCATTTTTTTAATATTGAAAGCATCTATTTTTCACAGTTCTGAAATACATTTTATTTAAAATATAAAAGTCTTCAACTATGACAACTTATAGTTAGAAATAATATTTTAGATTTTAATGAAAGCAAACGGAGGCTTTATGGAAAAATATATAGAAAATGATATTTTATATATTTGTCTTAAAGGGCGAATCAGTTCTGATAATGTGGATGCATTAGAAGTGGAAATTAGAAACTTAATAGGAGATAGAACAGAGTATGCTTTTGATGCAGAAAAACTTGAATATATATCAAGTGCAGGTCTTCGTTTGCTTTTAAAGCTTAAGAAGGATAATGATATTATGGTTGTTAATGTTTCATCGGCTATATATGAAATATTTGAGATGACAGGATTCTCAAAAATAATAAAAATCAAGCGACCAATGAGACAATTAGCAATTGAAGGATATGAAAAAATAGGTGAAGGTGCAATGGGAACAGTATATCGAATTGATAGTGATACCATTGTAAAGGTTTATAATTTAGAAGATTTATGCAATATAGAAATAGAAGTAGCAAAAGCGAAGGATGCTTTTTTGCTAGGAATACCCACAGCTATACCTTTTGATATTGTAAAGGTTGGCGATAAATATGGCGCAGTCTTTGAATTGATTAAATCCACAAATTGTAATGAGTATTTTTTACGTCATTTAAATCAAGCAGAAGAGTTTTATAAGAAATATGCAGAGTTCATAAAAAGTATTCATTCGGTGGAGACAAAGGATAATATTTTTCCAAAGATAAAAGATATGTATCTAGAACAGCTCAAAGCTGTAAAGAATGTATTATCAGATGAGGTGTATTATAAACTTTTTGAAGATTTAAATAAGATAGCTGATATGTACTCTGTTATACATGGGGATATTCAATTAAAGAATCTGATGATTTCTGATGAAGAGATAGTTTTAATAGATATGGAAACCCTCAGTGTAGGAAATCCTATTTTTGAGTTTGCAGGACTTTATATGACATATATTTTATTTAATAAACATGAACCTAATAATACTGAAAAGTTTTTAGGAATAAACAAGGATACTTCAAGTCAGCTATTTTATAGTACGGTGAGAAATTATTATAATTATTTACCTTATGAAGAATATAATTCAGTACTAAAACAAATAGAGATGTTGGGGAATATTAGATTCTTGTTCCTAATATACTCAGTAGGAATAGGAATTCCTGAATTGCGAGAGACTAGAATTAGGGATAGTGTTGAAACTTTGGAGAAATATGTCAAAGGAGAGACTAATGGATTTTAAGGAGATAAGCTTAGATGGTTTAACCCCATTTGCAAAAGGTGCAACCGGAGAATGTTATAGAATTGAAGAAGATAAGATTGTAAAGTTATATTATGACGGTTTTCCAAAAGAGAGAGTATTACAAGAAAAGAAAAATGCTAAAACGGCTTTTGTGGCAGGTATTTCCACACCTATATCTTTTGAATTGGTTTTTGCAGATGGAAGATTTGGAATCATATATGAATTGATCGGCGCAAAAACAATATCAGAGGTGCTGCAGCTATGTCCTCATGAGGCAGAGGAAATAGGAAGAAAAATAGGAATTCTCGCAAAAAAACTGCATAAGGTTAATGTAAATGATTTTGATTTTCCAAAGTCGACTGAAAAAATAGCTAAAGCTTTGCCTTATGCAAAATATTTGGATGGTAATACCAGAGATAATGTTGAGAAGTTTATGTTGCGCCTTGATATGTGCCAAGGGTATGTTCATGGGGATTTTCATACTAATAATATTATGATGGTTAAGGACGAAATGATGCTTATTGATATGGGGAGTTTTTCTATAGGCTCCCCATTATTTGATTTAGCGGTGATGCATTTTAGTTTTTTTGATTCACCTGAATCATGTGTTGGCGATATTAGTCAGTTTAATGGATTGACAAGACATGTTAGAGAAGCTGTATGGAAATCCTTTATTGATGAATATTTTATAGATTCGTCTCAAATTGAAAAACAAGAACAAATGCAGACTTTGGATAAGGTTATTGCTCTAATAAAGCTTAGATATGAAGCACTGTATGGTAGCAAAGCTAGTGAAGATTATTGTAAGAAAGTTCGTGAAGAGATATTAGTAAAATTTAAATAATATTGGAGTTTTACTATGAAATATAAAATAGAAATAAAAGATGATGTGATATCAAATATGTTTTTATCGGCTGCCATAGCAATGATTTTTTCACAAGTGGCAGGAGTGATGTCTAATATTATAGATGGTATTATTACAAGTAGATTTTTAGGCGCAGATTCTCTTTCTTCAGTATCGCTTACAGGCCCCTTTATTTCCACAATTATTCTTGTGGCCGGGTTTATTTCTACAGGAAGCCAGGTAGTCTGCGGTGGGTTAGTAGGAGTTGGAAAACGTAGGGAAGCTAATAGCGTGTTTTCAGTGGCGTTATTAGTTACTTTGTTGGGAGCTATTTTTTTTATCATATTATGCAGTTTATTTCCAGAAGCTATTTTTAGAATATGCGGTGTTACGAAAGAAAGTCATCCAGTTTTTTTCTCAGGAATGGTTGATTATTTGCATGGCTATATGGTTGGTATACCAGCTGTCATGTTGATACAGATATTAGGTCCATTCATTGCAATGGATAATGGCAAGACATATTTTTCAATATCAGCTTTCATATTGTGTATTTCTGATATAATTGGTGATTTGCTAAATGCACTTATAATTCATGGTGGCGTGTTTGGAATGGGACTTGCAACAACAATAGCTTTTTATATTCAGTTACTATTTCTGCTTTGTTATTATTTGAGAAAAAATTGCTATTTTACATTTTCGATTTCAAATATTAGATTAGGACTACTTTGGGATATATCAAAAGAAGGTGCGCCTACCCTTGTCAGAAAGCTTGCTACTGTGCTTAGGGATTTGTTAGTAAGCAGAATTAATTTAAGTGTAGCGCTAACTGGTGCGGCTGTTGCTGCGCGAGCAATGCAAAATGATTTGAATACATTGATGTTTTGCATAGGCTTGGGCATAGGAAAAACATTATTGTCAATCACTGGCATTTATTATACCGCTGGTGATAGAAAGGGATTAACAAGAGTTTTTTCTTATTCAGTAAAAATTTCCATTATTATTTCAGGAGTAGCTAGTTTAGTGCTATTTATTTTTGCGCCGCTTATAGCTTCATTATATTCGAACGATTATGAAGTAGTTAGTTATTCAGTATTTTCTATACGTTGCATGGCCGTTAGTTTAGTATTAGATACCTTATTAGTTACATTTCAAAATTATTTACAGGGAATACGTAACCGCGGACTTGTAAATTTGTTTAATTTTGGTGAGCGTTTTATAATTCCAGTCATGTTAGCTTTTGTAATGGGAAAGTTCTTTGGTTCAAAGGGTGTACTGGCATCAATTGCTGTAGGAAAAATAATACTTATTGTAGTTATTTATATATTTATTTGCATATACTTGAAACGTCCGGCTAATATGGTGGAAGATTTTATGTTTCTACCAAAAGATTTTGGTGGTGAAAAAGAAGATAACTTATATGCATCCATAGAAAATATGGAGGATGTTATAGAAGTCAGTATACAGGCAGAAAAATTTTGTAAATCACATGGATGTGCTGATAAAAAAGCAAAAAATATGGCTTGTTTTGTCGAGGAGATGGCAGGTAATATTATTCTTCACGGCAAAACAAAAGCCAAAAGAAAAGTTAAAGTGGATTTTAGGTTACATGCAGATAGTAATGGAACAATCTGTCTTACACTGAGAGATTATTGTAGCCAATTTGATCCTACGGCTTTCTATGAGGCACATCAAATGGATAGTGACGATAAATACATAGGAATACGTTTGGTTACAAAAATGGCTAATAGAATAGCATATTTTAATGCTTTTAACAGTAATAACCTTATGATTATTCTTTAAGGTAATCCTACCTAGTTTTTGCTAGGTGGATTACCTTCTGGTTTTTCGCCACTTGGCATATCGCTAGGAGGATTGCCCTCAGGCTTTTCACCATTTGGAGCTTCACCCTCAGGCTTTTCCCCATTTGGTGCACCTTCTGGAGCTTCGCCACCTGGCATGTCGCCATCAGGAGCACCGTTTGATGCAGCCTTTTCTAGGGTGATTGCTTCACCTGTAGATTCTGCACCATCTGTGTATTCTTCTCCATTTACATATAACTTATATCCGTTTAAATTAATACTGTCTGAGTCGCATGAGAGAGAGGTGATATAAGAATCACCAGTTAATGTCCAGGTCGCTCCATTTGTTAGTTGAACATAAACGTCACCTGCATCACCATCTGTATTAATAGCACCGCTATAGGTTGCGTTTTCACCAAGATAAAGATTCATTGCAGATACATCATCAATAGACATATCGCCTTCAAGGTTCTGATTTTTTACATTAACATTTACCTGGCCTCCGTTAGAACCTTCATTTCCCCAGCCGGCAGCTGCAGCTCTAAGTAAAATGCCATCTCCATTATTGTTTATCTCAGAATTTTCAATATTAATATCAGCAACAGTGTTTGTTATAAAGAAAACATCACCATTTGCGTTGTTTAATATACTATCTTTAAGAGAGAATGAGGCAGTACCTTCATCAGCATCTCCAGACATAGATTGGTATATCATAACAGCCTGATAGTAATCGGATTTGTCACTGTTTTTAGTATTGTTGTCAGCATTGAGAACTACACTGTTTAATGTAGCTGAATTATCACCCTCTACAACCACACCCTGAGAAGCTGTTGATGTAAGGGTTGCATTTGAAACTGTTATATCTGCTGTAGAATAAATTACTGGTGAGCCAGTGCCTGATGTAGTATAGTCACCGCCTGTAACAGTAACTGTACCGCCACCTCTATCTGAACGGATAGCAGCTGATGAGTTACCACTGGTTTCTATTGTAAGATTGGTGGCGTTCATAGTGCCACCGCCTGTTGTCATAAGACCGCCAGAACAATTGCCAGCTGTTGTTATGTAGGAATCTGAAATGTTGACAGTGGTACCTTCCCCATAGCTGAATACACCATTGGCATGTGTGCCGTTTGTATCAACAACGATTTCTGATAAGTCAAGAGTTGCTCCATCTGTAGCAAAAATAGCAGCATTATCGCCGTAAAAATCTGCTTCATCACCTTCATCGGAATCTCCAGTTTTGATCACTTCTACATTGCTATGGGATGCATCTTCACCAGCTGCTTCGATGGCATGCTCACCATCCGCGTTGCTTTCGATGGTATCATTAATCTCAATGTCTTCTCTTGCAGGACCAGATACAGTCTGACCAATAGCGGTAGAACCAGCAGCTTCATTCGCTGAATCTGTAACTTCGGTTTCAGTAGATGATACACTGGTATTACCGCAACCTGATAGAATCAAGCCAGCCGATAAGGCACATGTCAAAAGCTTTGTAACAATCTTATTTCTCATGTTATTTCCTCCGTTTGATTTGATATGTAATTTTTATCAAACAAATCTGAAGTTTTCGTGATGAGTATCTGCAGGATTATAGATTGTTTGCTGAAATAATTATTTAAAATTCATTTAATTCGTGTTAGAACTGACGAGCAACAGTTAGTGATGAAACTGTTACTGCAGCTGCTAATTATGAGGAAGAAGCTGAGCAAGGTGATGAAGCAGCCCTAGGATTTATTCAAAAGCTATTTGGTATTTCTAAAGAAGAGACAATAGTGTGTGGCTGAGGAATTTAAGTAGAGGTGAGTGGTTTTAGGTTTCTATCATACGATAGAGGCCTTTGTTTTCATAAATGGGTTAGACAACGCTAACAGTATGTAGTAATATATAACAGGTATGAATTCATCTAGATGGTCAGGTGCTTACACTGATTGACGAGTTTATAGAGATGGAGGTGTTAAGGTGAGATTATATACGGTAGAAGTAAATGAAAAAGAACAGGTAGCTGTTGAAGTAACAGATGGATTAATGTCCTTAGCTGATTTAGGAATTGAAGTATCAGATATGAATGATTTGATTCTTAGATATGAAGAGATTGAATCAATGCTTCTGGAAAAAATAAATAATAGCGGTAATGTTGTTATCAAAGATTATAAATTGCTTGCACCAGTGACTATTCCAATGCAGGACATTGTATGTCTTGGTGTAAATTATAAAGAACATATTGATGAAACAGCAAAGGTGGTGGATTTTACTAAGAAAGAAGATGCCGTATATTTTTCGAAGCGTGTGAATAGAAGTAATAATCCAGATGGTGTAATCCCTGTTTATGATTTTGTTGATAGCTTAGATTATGAAGTGGAACTAGGTGTAATCCTAAAGAAGGATGCATTTCAGGTTTCTGTGGAGGATGCGAAAAACTTTATCTTGGGATATACAATTATTAATGATGTAAGTGCCAGAAATATACAGCTAAAACATCAACAGTGGTATAGGGGAAAGAGTCTGGATGGCTACACTCCAATGGGACCATGCATTGTAACTGCTGATGAGATAGAGGACGTTTATAATCTTTCTATAGAATGTTATGTAAATGATGAACAAAGGCAAAGAAGTAATACAGCCTGCATGATTACAAAAATAGAAGAGGCTATATCTGAGCTTTCCCAGGGAATGACACTGAAAGCAGGAACTATTATAGCCACAGGAACACCTGGCGGAGTTGCTATGGGAATGAAGCCTCCTAAGTTTCTTCAAAAGGGTGATAGTGTAAGATGCGTTATAGAGAACATTGGTGAGCTTGTAAATAAAGTGGGGTAGAATATGCAATTTGAAGAAATGGGAAATATGTCAAAAAAGACATTGATGCTACTGCCAGGAACCTGTTGTAACTGGCAAACAAATTTTGGAAATGTAGTGGATGAGCTGGGAGAAAAATATCATTTGATCTGTGTAAACTATGATGGTTTTGATGGTGGAGATAATATTTTCCCGGACATGATTACAGTAACTGAAGAGATTGAAGATTACATTATAAAGAACCATAACGGAAGATTGGATGGAGCTATTGGTTCGTCCCTTGGCTCCACATTTGTAGGACAGCTTATTCAAAGAAGAAGGGTTCATATTGACCATGGTATTTTTGGTAGTCCAGACCTAGACCAAAGTGGTAAGGTGGCTGCTTGGCTTCAATCTAAGCTGGTAGTACCACTTCTCACTAGCTTTACCAAGAATGAGAAAAAGAAGAACAAGACAAAAGAGATGATGATGAAATCCTTTGAGATGAGTGAGGAAACGGCATCTAAATTTATGGATTGCTTTGCTCAGTTTAGTCCTGAGTCTATCAAGAATGAGTATTACACTGATTTGCTCACCCACTTAGAGGATGATATTAATGTTGACCATACCATTTGTCATTTTATATATGCAAATAAAATGGGTGAAAAATACCTGAATCGATACAAAAAATATTTCCACAATCCTGACATCAGAGAATTTGATATGCAGCATGAGCAGTGGTTATTTGGTGATAAGAAGTATAAGCTTCCTGTGCTTGCAGTGATTGATGAGTTTATGTATATGGATGTATAACATGGTAAGAAATAGTATAAATCCTTCCCATTCTTTAGCGGAGTATCTTAAGGGGAAGAAAGCTTTTCCGGAAGATATAGGCAGGCTTGAGCTAGAAGGTGAGAAGACGGATAGTGAAATTACATATTACAGTTGGAATCTTAGGTTTAATGAAGATACTGATGCCAAAAGAGAGGACAATTCTGGGGTTGATGAAGTTCAGGTTATTTTTAATTTAAACAAGGATATCCTTTGGAATATTGAATCAGACAAAACCGGGACATTTTCTAACAAACAGGTGCGCATGAAAAAGGGCGAGGTGTGTATATTTAGGAATAACGATGCTTGTACCAGCATGAGTTATGAGGGGAATTTTGCTTTTAAATTTAAGAGTCTACAGATGCCTACAGATAGGTTTGAAAGTCTTTTAAATAATTGTTTTGAAGATGAGGATACGCGAACTAAGATTAAAGGCTTTGTTTACAAAGATGTTTTGTGTACAGTGATAACACCGGACATGTATAGAATTATCTCTGAAATTGAAAGTGCAGATAAGTACAAACAAATCAAAGGATTTTTGTTGGAAGGAAAACTAGTAGAGCTGACAGCACTTGTACTGTTTCAAATAGCATTCAGTGATAGTGAATATAATAATAGTAGCGTTAATATTGATTCTAATGACTTGACTCTTCTTGAAAAGCTCAGAGAGAGCGTACAGCTGAGGCCATACGATAATTATTCAGCAGAAGCTGTTGCAAAGAGCCTCAATATGAGTGTCAGTAAGTTGAACAGACTTTTTAGAACGGTGTATGCCACAAGCTTCCATGCCTATGTTCAAAGTAAGAGATTGGAATACGCTGCGGATCTTTTAAGGAATAGTAAGTGCAGTGTTACGGAGGCTGCTACCAAAGCTGGCTACAACAACATGAGCTATTTTTCCAAGGCATTTTTCTCTTATTTTAATATGATGCCCAAGGAATATAAAAAAGGCTCTTGAGCGAAAAGTGTTATTTTTGTATTTGTAATTGGTAGAAAAGAAAAAATGATATGTAATAGAATCCTATATGGTTAGCATAAGCTAACTGTATAGGATTTTTTTGAAATGGAGGGAATTATGTTTAAACGAGTTACTCCTTATATGGGAGAGTACATGAAGTATACAAAACGTGCTACAGTTTTGATGCTTCTAGGAATTATTTTTTCTATCATTCCTTATTTTATCTTTTATCAATTAATGACACCTTTGATTGCAAATGAAAAAATAGATGTTAAATTTTTTGCAACCAGGCTTATTCTATTTGCGGTATGTGAGGTGATGTATGCCCTTTGTTATGTGGCGGGTCTTGAGAACTCCCATATTAGTGCCTACAACACTTTGAAGAATCTAAGAATAGCTCTTCAGGGTAGGTTGGAAAATCAACCATTAGGTAATATTCAGGAAATTGGTTCTGGGCGAATAAAAAAGGTTTTTACTGATGACATAGATCAAATTGAGCTGTTACTTGCCCATGCAATTCCCGAGGGAATTGCTAACATAGTAATTCCGATTTTGGTAGTTATTATTATGTTTGTGGTAGATTTCAGACTAGGTTTAATGACACTTGTGCCTATATTTGCAGGTATTGTTGCTATGGGCATGATGATGAAACAGGGCTATTCAAAAATGAATGCGTACTATGAAGCCGCTGCAGTTATGAATAATACAATAATTGAATACGTTAACGGCATGGAAGTGGTTAAGGTGTTTAATAAGGATGGAGAATCATATAAGAAGTTTGGTGATACAGTAAAAAGATATAGAGATTTTACCATTGATTGGTTTAAGTGCTGCTGGCCTTGGATGGCAGCTTATACAAGCATACTTCCTTGTATGGCTCTTCTTATACTTCCTATTGGTTCCATGATGGTGTTATCGGGAACATTAACCTTGAATAAATTAGTGCTCGAACTATGTATGTCATTTTCAGTAGGGCCAGCCCTTCTAAAGGCGCTGAATTTTGCGGGAAAGATACCTCAGCTTGATTACAAGATAGAGGAGCTTGAAAAGCTACTTGAGCATGAGGCTTTAAAGCAAGGAAATAATTCATTTACGGGTTCAACTAAGGATATTAGTTTTGATAATATTCATTTTTCGTACAAGGATGAAGAGGTCTTACATGGAGTTAATCTTAACCTAAAGCAAGGTGAGACTACTGCACTTGTAGGTGAATCAGGAAGTGGAAAATCTACATTAGCGAAGCTACTTGTACATTATTATGATTTGGATAATGGCAAGATTTCCATTGGTGGGCAGGATATTACAGATATGAGACTTGAAGCACTTAATAATCTGGTGGCTTATGTGGCCCAGGAACAGTTTTTATTCAACACATCTATCTATGAAAATATCTTAATAGGAAATCCTAAAGCATCCAAGGAAGAAGTGATGATTGCTGCTAAAAGGGCTCAGTGTGAAGATTTTATAAATCGTCTTAAAGAAGGAATCTATACAAATGTAGGTGATGGTGGCAAGACTTTATCTGGTGGTGAGAGGCAGCGAGTTGCATTGGCTAGAGCCATCTTGAAGGATGCACCAATAATCGTGCTTGATGAAGCTACAGCGTTTATGGATCCAGAAAACGAAGAAAAAATGAATGCAGCTTTAGATGAGATAGTAAAGGACAAAACTGTACTTGTAATTGCCCATAGGCTTTCGACCATTAAAAACGCAGATAAAATATGCGTTATGAAGGATGGTAATCTGATTTCTGAGGGACACCACGAAGAGCTTTTGGACACAAGCGACGAATATAAGAAATTGTGGGAGGCTTCAATTAATGCAAGTGCATGGATGATTAAGGAGGTTAAATATGCTTAAAATAATGACTCGCCTGGTGGCAAGAACGGGAAAATATAAAAGCAGAATCAGATGGTCATATTTAACATCTGTAATTAAGGGAATAATGCTGAAAGTGCCGATGATGTTAAGCTTCCTTGTTATTAATGAATTTATAAAAGGTACTATGAACAAAGATAAATGCTTGTATTTTGGAATAGCAATAGTGGTAAGTATAGTAATTGAAGCATTATTTGAACATATTACAAATGTCCTTACATCTGCTACAGGATATATGGTGTTTGCAGATATGAGAATGGAGCTGGGCAATCATCTACGTAAGCTTCCAATGGGATATTTTACAGAAGGAAATCTTGGAAAAATAAGTGCTGTTTTGTCTACGGATATGGTATTCATCGAAGAAAACTGTATGGCAGTTTTAGGAGAGCTAATATCATTTTTGATTTCACAGGCATTAATGATTGCTATGATGTTTTGGATGGATATTAGAATTGGTGTGTTATCTATCATTGCAGCAGGGGCAATTGTAGTGGTTGGAAAGCTTATGTTGAAAACTACCTTAGAGCATTCTGTTACAAAACAGGAATGTGCAAAAAAATTAACCGATGCAGTACTTGATTTTGCAGAGGGCATTGGCATTATAAAGTCCTACAATATTCTAGGAGAGCGTTCAAAGAAGCTTTCGGATAACTTTAAAGAAAGCTGTGATAAAAGCATTGAATTTGAATTGGATTACAGCCCTTGGGCAAGAGCACTATGGATAACACATGGTATTGGTACAGCTATAGTGGTAGGTGCAGCAGTATATTTAACAATGAATGGAGAAATACCTTATGTGTATATGCTCGGAATTCTTCTTTTTGCTCTTGATTTGTTTGTACCTATAAAAAGCTTCTATGGGCAGATTGCAAGACTTACTGTTACAAGCGCATGTCTAGACAGAATTGATAATCTATTTAAGGCAACTGAGCTTGATGATAATGGAGCTCTTGTAATACCAGAGTCTAGTGATTCGGCTGATTGTGAAATAGAATATGACAATGTGACTTTTGGATATACAGACACTGATGTACTTAAAAATGTATCCTTTAAGGTTAATAAAGGTGAAATGGTAGCTTTGGTGGGCCCTTCTGGTGGAGGCAAATCTACAATAGCAAGTCTTTTAACTAGATTTTGGGATGTTGATACTGGTGCTATTAAAGTGCGAGGGCAGAATATAAAGGATGTGCCATTGTGAAATCTTATGGATAACATCAGCGTGGTTTTCCAGAGAATATATCTATTTAACGACACTGTTTACAACAATATAGCGATGGCAAGGCCTAATGCTACAAAAGAGGAAGTATATGAAGCTGCAAGAAAGGCTCGTTGTTATGATTTTATCATGAATCTTCCAAATGGATTTGATACAGTTCTAGAAGAAGGCGGTGGTTCATTATCAGGTGGTGAAAAGCAAAGAATATCTATAGCAAGATGTATTCTTAAGGACAGCCCAATCGTTATTCTAGATGAAGCAACAGCCAGCGTGGATGCTGATAATGAAAGAGCAATTCAGGAGGCTATCTCTGAGCTATGCAAAGAAAAAACTCTTTTAGTTATAGCTCACAGACTTAAAACTATTCAAAATGCGAATAAGATTCTTGTAATTAATGAAGGAAGAATACAAGAAGAGGGAAATAGTGACGCCTTGATTAAGAGTAATGGCATGTATGCAAAAATGGTTTCGCTACAAGAAAAAGCATTTGCTTGAGCGAAAAGTGGTATAAATGAAGCGAAAAATGGTAGAAGAAAATCTTTAATATAAGATATATTTTTACAAGTTAGTTTAATCTAACAAATTTATTAAAGAGGTGCTATTATGGGAGAATCAAAAAATGGTATTACAGTAAAAGACTGTATAAATATAGGTGTTTTTGCAGCTATATATATTGTGGTATTTTTTATTACTAGTTTTGTTGGATATATTCCAGTATTGATGGTTATCTTAGGAATACTATGTTCAATTACTACTGGAATACCACTGATGTTATTTTTTTCAAAGTCACATACCTTTGGTATGATTACTGCATTCAGTGTAATCTTAGGATTGTTTATGGTTTTGATGGGAAGACCTTGGTACAGCATACTTATTGCATTAGTAACAGGTCTCGCTTCAGATTATATTATGCAAATTGGGAAATATAAGAGCATAAACAAGGCTGTAGTTAGTTCAGGTGTATTTAGTCTTTGGATGATTGGCATGACATTACCTATGTTTTTTGGAGATAGGGAAGCATATTTTGAATCAATCAGAGAAGGATACGGGGATGCTTTTGTGGATGTACTATATAGACTTACACCTAACTGGATGTTTTATGTTATGACTGTTCTAACATTTATTGGAGGAATATTAGGCGGATTACTTGGAAGAGCAGTTCTTAAGAAGCATTTTATGAAAGCTGGTATGGTCTAATGGATATTTCGATAAATACATTTAATACAAGCGGGGATAGAGCGTTACTCGATCCCCGTACTTCAATATATGCAATTATTGTTATAAGCGTGGTTATGATTGGCGGTAGGCTAAGTGGAATTGAGTATATTCTTAGAGTAATCTCCTGTATGATTCCAGTTGTATTTTTATTTGCAAAAAAGAATTACAAGCTAGGGATGATATATTTTCTCTTGGCACTTTTGGCTATGATTATAGAAGGCAGTGCCATTCAAACATCTTCAGGCTTTTTAAATTTGCTTCTTGTTATTATATCAGGAACAATCTCAAGATTTGTACCTCAGTTTATGATGGCATATTGTTTTATGAGCTATACTAAGGTATCAGAATTAATTGTTAGTCTGGAGAAGATGCATCTTCCTGATGTAGTAATCATTTCATTAGCGGTTATGTTTAGATTTTTTCCCACTATTGCAGAGGAAAATAGATGTGTAGTAGATGCTATGAACATGAGAAAAACTAAAACAAAGAAATTTTCATTAATAGAAAGGCTTGAGTATCAGATAGTCCCAATTATGATGCAATCTGTGCGTATTGCAGATGAATTATCTCAAGCTGCGATGACAAAAGGATTAGGCATAAATATTCATAGAACACATATCTGTGAAGTAGGATTTAGATATAGAGATTATTTGATGATTATTTTGTTAACAGCCATACTTTTGTTATTTTTTATTTATTGAATGTGAGGCTAATGTAAATGATAGATATAAATAATGTTACGTATACTTATAATGTGACAGATGCAATGGGAAAAAGAGTTGAAAGAATCGCACTTAAAAACTTTTCTTTAAATGTAAAAGAAGGACAAGTAGTTGTGCTAACAGGTGGTTCAGGCTGTGGAAAAAGCACAGTGCTTCGTTTAATTAACGGACTCATTCCACACTATTTTGCCGGAGAATTACATGGTGATGTTAAGGTAAATAATATAAATGTTAGTACAAATCCTATTTACGATACAGCAAAAATAGTAGGCACAGTTTTTCAGAATCCTAAAAATCAGTTTTTTAATGTTGATAGCACAAGCGAATTAGCCTTTAATGCAGAAAATTTCGGAAGAAATCCAGACATGATTATAAATGATATAGATAGAGTGTCATCCTGGATGAATCTGAATCCTCTTATAGATAGAAGCATGTTTGAACTATCTGGAGGAGAAAAACAGAAGATAGCCTGTGCAAGTATTGCGGTGGCAGATACACCTATAATAGTGCTTGATGAGCCTACATCGAATCTTGATGCTAGAGGCATTGAAAAATTAAGAAAGGTTATAGCTCTTTGGAAGAAGCAGAAAAAGACCATTATTATTGCCGAGCACAGATTGTACTTTTTAAAAGGATTAGCAGACCGTGTGCTCATCCTTAAAGATGGGGAAATAAAAAAGAAAATGAATGGCACAGTATTTGACGCTCTTAGTATAGCCGAGACAACCAAGCTAGGACTTAGGGCAGTAAATATTGAAAAAATTAGTGATAAAGTAAGGGCTATCACTGCTAAAAGAACTCTTGGGAAAAGATATATTTCTATTGAAAATCTAGAGTACGTTTATCCTGATGGTGAACATGGTATTTCAAGAAAAAAGCTTGATATTCCTACTGGGGCCATAGTGTGTATTGTGGGAGATAATGGCAAAGGAAAAAGCACTTTAGCTAAATGTCTTTGCGGCCTAAATAAAAAGGCAAAAGGGAGAGTGATTTATGATACTAAGCAACTACCATTAAGAAATATGTTAGAACATTGCTTTATGGTAATGCAGGATGTTAACTATCAATTATTTACTGAAAGTGTAAATGATGAAATACAGCTTTCTGTGGATTCAAAAATTGAGGAAGAGTGTGTTAATAAATCCAATGAGGCTATGAAAATGCTAGATATTGAAGATCTCCCCAAGCTACATCCAATGGCTCTTTCAGGTGGACAAAAACAGAGAGTGGCCTTGGCCTGCGCTGTTGCAAGTAGCAAAGAGATATTAATTTTGGATGAGCCGACAAGCGGATTAGATTATTATCATATGATTGAAGTGGCCAGAGTACTAAAAATGCTGACAGATAACAATCGTACTGTAATTGTAATAACACATGATATAGAACTTGTTAATGAGTGCGCAGATTATGTGATTGAGATGTAGTGATAATATCTATATGAAATATAATACATATTCTGTAATGGAATAATAGGTGCTTATATTTGAATGGCAAAATCGGTAAATATAAGCTATGAAGAGAAAAGATAATGATATAATTAATTCTAGTTTGGAATGATATATTCCAAACTAGAATTTTTTTAGTAGGAGGATAAATAATATGGCTTGTTTTACAGTTCCAGCTGGTGAGGCTGTTGTTACAACAATCGTAAAAAAGACAATGGAGAAGAAGGGCGTTGAGAAGAAAGAAAATGATGGCCAAGTACCAATGACAAGAAAACTTAAGTGGCTTTCAAATCTTTTATGGGGAGGCTCTGCATTGCTGGCATTTGAGCATGTATGGCATGGCGAGGTTCAGCCTTTCTTTCCATTCTTAACAGCAATGTCAAATCCTGAGGATACAGCAGAGATGCTTCATGAAATTGCAACAGTAGGTGTATCTATGGCAGTTCTTGTTACAGCTGTTTGGATTGGTATGTGTGTAACTGCAGATATGATTGTAAGAAGACCAGCTTCTGGCGTTAAATCTACAATGTAGGAGGAAATCATGACATTATTAATTACAGTGGTAGCAGCAGTAATTACAACTGCTTTATGGTATAACAGAAAGAACAATGACATGCAGCTGCATGTGTTGATGTTCATGTTTTGGGGCGCATCACTTATGTGGCTTGTTGATGCGATTTTTGAATATGCTGAGCTTAGGGCAGAATACTTTACACCTGCTCTTGATGATATGATTAATGATACATTTCTTGGATTTTCGGTGGTAGCACTTGCACTTGTTATATGGATTGTTTTTGTACTTATCAAAGATCCTAAGGGCGTTGTTAGAAAATCATTATCTTAATTATAGTTTGAAATATGTATAGGCGAATCTAGTTATTTAGATTCGTCTATTTTTTGATATAAAAGGTTATAAAAGGTTATAAAAGGTTGCTAATGTTTCGAAGAGGATATAAAAGGTTGCAAAAGGTTGCTAATGCATGCAAAGAAGTTTATCATTGTTGCAAATCACTATTAAAATACCAAAAAAAATGTTGCATAATATTAAAAGAATGAATTTATTGGGAGAAATTAATAGCAGTAATATTTGCAATTGTAGTGGCGTATTTGCCATGGGGGTTCTAAAATGTTAGTAGAAGGCAAGCATATATACATATATGGAAAAGAAAATACTAAAGCGCCTCTTGTTATCGTAAATACGTTTCAAGGTGATGGGCATGAAGTATATGAGGCAATGCAGCAGATTAAGTCAATCCCCATAGTCTTGGCTGTAATTTCTGATATAGACTGGAATGATGAAATGACACCTGGTAAGTGTCCTCCTTTGTATAAGGGAGATAGCCCATGTACAGGTGGAGCTGATGGTTATATTAGGAAGCTTGAAGATAAAATTGTGCCGGCTATACTTGCAGAACTTAATGGGCAGCCTAGCTTTGTTGCAATAGCAGGCTATTCCCTGGGGGGCTTGTTTGCAATCTATAGCTTATACAAGACAGATATCTTTAGCAGAGCTGTGAGTGCATCTGGTTCTATGTGGTTTCCAGGCTTCTTAGATTTTGTCAGGAAAAATGAAATGGTGGTGAAGCCAGAGCGAGTGTATTTTTCACTTGGTGACAAAGAGGCTAAGACAAGAAATCAGATGCTTCGTACAGTGGAAGATAATACAAAAGAGATTTGTGAGTTAATTAAAAATAATGGAGTAGAAAGTATCTTTGAAATGAATGAAGGTAATCATTTCAAAGATGCAGATTTAAGATTGGCTAAGGGAATCAAATGGATTTGTGAAAATTAGTGGGGTGACGAGTATGGTTCTATATCATGTTGGTTTTGACATTATCAAAAATCCCGACATTCATTACGGCAGGAAAAATGCTGATTTTGGACAGGGTTTTTATTTAACAGATGATAAGGAATTCTCATATAGATGGGCTAAGGAGCGTAGTGGTTCTGACACAATTATTAACGAATATGAATTAGATACCACTGGTTTAAATATCCTTTCATTTGAGCGTGGCAGTGATTGGTTTGATTACATCTATGACAATCGCAATCATAAGGCTGATAAGGTATCAGCAGATGTGATTATAGGTCCTATTGCAAATGATATTATTTATGATGTGATGGGAATTACTACCAGTGGTATTTTGCCTAAGGAGGATGCCAAGAAGCTGCTTATGATAGGTGATGAATATAAGCAAATAGTTATTAAATCTGAAAAAGCAGTCTCTCAGTTAAAATGGATTACAAGTGATGTGATTTCTCCTGCCCGCCTTAAGGTATATCATGAGCAAATGATAAAAGAAGAGCAGGAGTTTCAAACACTGTTTGCTAATACTATGGTCCTGCGTCAAGATTTAGTACAAATTAAAATGAGAGGTTCTGTCAGTTAAGCAACTGACAGAGACTTCACCCTTTCATACAATTTTTCATATTCATCAGGAGACAAGTAGTCGCAGTGACTATGAATCCTGACGGT
>NZ_JAFUSK010000061.1 GCF_017471675.1 Pseudobutyrivibrio sp. | reverse complement strand
TTTCCTGAACCTAATATAAATCTTGAATCAAATTCTTTCCCACCGATTACCAGTTTGTCATTTTCCATTGCATTATTCCTTTCACATTTTTTAAGGTGTCTGCTCACCCATAAGAAGCCTAAGCACTATGTGAGCCTCATGAGCTGCGCACACCATTACTCTACTTGCTATCAAGCCAATTCCATCATTCACATCACTCACCCCGTCGCCACACATATAAAATCTGTTTGAAAGCTTTTTGGTTACAATGGCGTTGGCGCTGGAAAAACCTGCCATGCCTGAGCCCGACACAATGATTTTGTCCTTGAAATCCGTAAGCACTGCATTTACTACCATTGCCTTGCACTCTGCCTTATCAAAGGCTTCACAGACTACGTCAGCTTCACTTACAAGCTTTACAGTATTATCTTCAGTCATCCTAACAGTGCAGCTTTCTATTGTTATGTACGGATTAATCTCCAAGAGATTTTCCTTCAGTGCTTCAGTTTTATACATCCCCACCTGGCTTGCCATGTACTGCTGCCGATGCAGATTGCTTACATCCACCACATCAAAATCAATCAGTATCAGCTTACCTATTCCAGCCCTTGCAAGGCATATGGCGATGTTAGAACCAAGTCCTCCCAGGCCGCAAATGGCTACAGTAGCATCAGCAAACTTGCGCTGATTTTTCCTGCCATGGCGAAACTCTAGGGCGCTAAAGAACTCCTCCTTTGTAGGCACCATATCAGCCACCTCCAACAAAGCTAACTACCTCTAGCACATCTCCATCTTTAAGAGTGGTACTGTCATAATCAACCTTTGAAACAATCTCTTCGTTCAGCTCAACTGCAATTGTTCTTTTGTCTATATTCATTTCATTTATAATATCTTCCACGGTTTTGCCATTTGCAGTCTGCTCTTTTCCATTTACAAAAACCACGCTCATCCCTCCTTTACGTCATGCTATATAATCTGGCCATGTGGTTAAGCGGTCCTGACCCATGTCCTAAATCTAAATCTGCTGCAATTGCATTTTCCAAATATCGCTTTGCCCTTTTTATGGAATCCTTCAGGTTATATCCCATGGCAAGATGTGAGGCGATAGCACTTGATAATGTACAGCCTGTTCCATGGGTGTTTGGATTATTAATCCTTTTACCTTCAAACCATGTGATGTTTCCATTAGCAAAAAGCATATCACTGGAATCCTCAATACTATGTCCACCCTTTACAAGAACTGCACATCCGTATTTTGTGCCTATTTCTATTCCCGCATTTTCCATATCATCCCTATTACAGATTCTCATACCTGAAAGAGCCTCGGCCTCAGGGATATTTGGAGTAATCACAGTTGCAATCGGAAACAAATACTTTGCCATAATATCCTTTGTGGAATCTTTCATCAGAGCACTTCCGCTGGTTGCAACCATTACAGGGTCAACCACAATATTTTGCATTTTGTACTCACGTAGTTTTCTTGCCACTACAAGCACCTGCTCCGCAGATGGAAGCATACCGATTTTCACTGCATCTGCTGTGATATCTGAAAGACAGGAATCTATCTGGGCCTCCAGCATATTAAGGCTTGTTTCCATCACATCATCTACACCCATTGTATTTTGGGCGGTTAGTGCTGTAATTGCAGACATTCCATATACCCCAAGACAAGTCATGGTCTTTAAATCTGCCTGTATTCCTGCCCCTCCGCTGCTATCACTACCAGCTATTGTTAAAACTACCTTCATCCTTTAATCTCCCTAAATTTCTTAAGCATATTTTCTGCAGCAAGCTTTGGTGAATCAGCTTTCATAATGGCAGAGACTGCACAAACACCTGCTATATTTACTCCCTTTAGCACATCCATGTTAGAAGGATTTAATCCACCAATTGCATTCACAGGAATTGGTACCGTATTTACGATATCATTAAGAGTTTCCACTGATGTGATAATCGTCTTCACCTTGGTGGTTGTTGGAAAGATTGCTCCAACCCCCAAATAGTCGGCGCCAGCCTCGTAAGCAGCCTTTGCCACAGGCACTGTCTTTGCAGTGGCTCCAAGTATCTTATCCTTTCCAATGATTCTTCTTGCCGTAGCAAGATCCATATCCTCTGCTCCAAGGTGTACTCCCTCGGCATCCGATGCCAACATAACATCCACCCTGTCATCAATAATCAGTGGCACATTATACCGCCTACTGATTTCATGAACAGCCTTAGCAAGCTCTATATACTCCCTAGTAGTTCGATTCTTTTCCCTAAGCTGCATTAAGGTGACGCCCCCCTTTAGCGCTTCTTCTACACGGAATAAAAATTCTGCCTGCTCATAAGGTGTACTGTCCGTAATAAAATAAAGTTCGCTGTTAAATTCCATTATTCCTCCTAATTTTTTGCAAAAACAAAGCGGAAGCTACCTGATTTCTCAAATAGCTTCCGCGTATAATACAAATAATCGGCGTCCCTACGTTGGCATTATCCAAATCAGGTTCTCGGTCGAAGGTCACACCTTCCTCTCAGCCTGTTTACAAGCTCCCGTTTCTATATAAAATTTCCTTCATTATAATGCTACAATCGTGGCAAAATTGCAACCCCCAATTTCGCACTTGCTCCATTCTACCAGCTAACTTTATGCTTGCGGCGGCCCACTCCAGAAGAGCTTGTTGTAAATACACCCCAAATAGCCCGCTTGATACATCTGTCTGCAGCTGCCGCCTATTTCGCGTCGAAGAATTACTGATTTTCTAAATGCCACAACTCGCATTCTCTATTACACGTGTTCTTTCAAGGTTTGACAATTCTGTCGCCACTGTATGTATCTCGCAGACACACTCAGACTAGAGAAATAGTAGGGGTGGTAATATTAGTATTAATTGCATGATTTTGGAATGAGCCTAGTAGAATCTTAAAGCAGTTTTTGAATGTTTTCATA
>NZ_JAFUSK010000060.1 GCF_017471675.1 Pseudobutyrivibrio sp. | reverse complement strand
TTGGTCAACTAGATGGACAACGGCAAATGCATCTATATACAGTATGTACAATGATATTTTATTTAGAATAGTTTTGCCGAATGAAATGGGCCGTGACGGTATTGCAATGGAAGGCTTAGGTTCTTTAACTGGTAACCAAGAGGCAGGAACTTTAGCCGGAGGAGCCATGGCGGTTGCAGGTGTAAAAGTGAGAGAACAGCAACAGAATAGAATGGCAGAAGATGATGCGTTTTTAGAGAAAATTTTACAACAGGGATATAGTCAACAGGTACTTCATGTATTAAGTATTAAACGTTTTGGAAAAGGATATAAGGTGAAAATGAGATGTACGGCTCCAGGCATGGTAGTTCCATCTATGAAGACTTCGTTTTACATATTCCCTGGTTATAACGATTATGAGGAACTTATAGAGTACTTCAAGTATTTTAAAGATCACACAACGGAAAAAATAAATTGGAGATAATTAGAAGGGGTGCAAAATAGATGTCACGAGAAGATTTTAAAGAGTATATGAATTTGGCTAAAACATTATTAGGTCAAGGAAAAGGAGAAGAGGCTTTCAAGTATTTTTCTAAAGCAGAGCAGGAAGATAACATGAATGAAGAGGTTTATCTTGGTAAGGGTGTTGCACTTGCTAATATGGAAAAATATGAAGATGCAAAACTAGAGTTTGAAAAAGTACTAAAACTGAAGAGAGATAATGGACTAGCTTTATTTCATTTAGCAAACATAGAGGTTTTATTACAGAATAGAGCAAGGGCTATAGAACTATACAATAATGCTATAGCATGTGGTTACAATGATGCGCAGGTTCTATATAGCTTGGGCCTTATGCAAGAAGATGATGGAGAGATAGACTTAGCTATCAGGAATTACTCTAAAGCTATTTTAAGAAATCCTAATAGGCCAGATATAAGAATTCGAAAGGCACGCTGTCAGATTAGGGTTAATCAATTGCAAGAAGCGCTTCAAACACTAGAGGAGCTTATTCTTTCTAATCCTGATGTATTTGAAGGATACCATTTAAAGTTTTTAGTATTAGAATCCTTGAAGCGATTTGATGAGGCTGAGGCAATAATTGATGAGGCTTTATCGTTATTTAAAAAAGACGTCAATTTTGCTTTGGATAAAGCTTCCATTTTGATTGACAAGAAGGAATTTGATGAAGCTTTACAATATTTATCAACAATTAAAGAAACAATGGAAGTATCAGATACTAATTTTGCTATGAGACAAATTGCTATGCATGAAGCAAGAATTTATGCATTTAAGGAAGATATTGATGGACTGATTTCTTCTATAAATAAAGCAATCGAATTTAGCGATAAAAATGGTTTATTCGATTCAGAAGCACTATTTATGCTTATGAATTGCTATATCACTCAAGAAAAATTTGATAAGGTTTTAGATATAGCAAGAAAATTGAAGAATGCAGAAATGGAAGATGCTTATTCAGTTGCTGGAAGATATTATGAACCATTTGCTCTTAAGGGATTAAACAGAATGGATGAAGCAATGCCATTATTTAAAGAAGCAGTTTCTTTTTATAGAGCAAAGTCTTTGGATAATCCAGAATTTCTTGAGTACTATTCATACAGAGTAATGTGTTTGAGAGAAATGGGCGAATATGATAAGGCTTTAGAAATAGCAGATTATCTTGTTAATGTAGGTGAAAAAGTTGCTGAAATGCATATCCTTAAGGCAACGGTATTAGAAGTTGCTGGAAGGAAAGAAGAAGCGGACGCTGAAAGAAAGCTTGCTGCAACTGTTGCACAGCCAGGATCAACTATTTCAAAACTAATTAATTAAAAGGGGATAGAAAAATGTTTTACTATGATGAAACCGCATTGGGAAATGCAAAATCCGAGTATGAACAATTTGCTGCTGATATGAAGGCTCTTAGAGAGCTTCTTGAAGGAGATGTAAATGATTTAAAAAGTAGTGCTTGGCAATCAAAAGCTGCTGATGCATTTTTTAAAAAATTTAATGATGAATGGAAAGAAAATATGCAAAAGTACGAAGCTGTCATTACACATATGGCCGATAATATGAAAATAGCGATTGATACATATCAGCCAGTTTGGGATGAAGCGGAAGAATTAGGACTTTAATGAATGAAAGGAGGGGCATATGGCAAATATAGTGATTACACCCTCAGAATTAAGGGAATGTGCACAGAACCTTGAAAAGCTTTTAGATGAATATAAAGAGCATATAGAAGCTGTTGATAAAAGAATGCTTATGGCTGAAGTGGCATGGCTAGGTAAAGCAAAAGATGAAGTATATAAACAATATTATGAGGAATTACAACCCTTTTTAAAGGATGATATTCCTAATGTTGTTGATACATTAGTGGAAGAGCTATATGGAGTAGCACAAGCAATTGATGATACAGATGAGGAAATCGCAAGTTCATTATCTTAATAAAAAGAGCAGAATAGGAGAAATATGTTTGAGATAAAATTAAAACCTGAGGAATTAGTTTCAACAGCTGAATTTTTAACCAATGAACATGAGCAAATTTGCTCTATTGTAGAAGAGATGGTTAAGTGTATTAATAATACAGTTGAAAACTGGGCTGGGGCTTCTCAGTTACAGTTTGTAGATACATTTACAGAACAGATGGCCCCTGCATTGCAGGAATCATTACCACAGGTGCTAGAAGGCATTTCGAATCAGCTTAAGTGTTCTGCTGAGACAATGAAGCAGACAGATGAAAGTGTTTCAGATGCTTTAAAGAATAATTAAAAAATATGTAAATCAGGAGGAATTAAAAATGGCACAGATTAGAATTACACCAGAGGAATTAAGAGAAGGAGCAAGCTTCATTCAGCAGAAAGAGGAAGCTATCAATCAGGAAGTGGCAGCACTTAAGGCAAAGATTGATGAAATCACAGGAAATTGGGAAGGTGCAGCACAGAGCTCATTTATTGAAACATTCGAGAGTGATATGTACCCAATTATGAAGGATACACTTCCAGAGGTATTAGAGGGAATCGCATCACAGATGAATGGTGCAGCAGATGCACTTGAGCAGGCAGACGAAGAAATCGCTAATGCGTTCAGAGGTTAGTTAATAGTTCAGTAAAGTATTTATATAGAATATATCTAGGAGGATAAAGAAATGGCACAGATTAGAATTACACCAGAGGAATTAAGAGAAGGAGCAAGCTTCATTCAGCAGAAAGAGGAAGCCATCAATCAGGAAGTAGCAGCACTTAAGGCAAAGATTGATGAAATCACAGGAAACTGGGAAGGTGCGGCACAGAGCTCATTTATCGAGACATTTGAGGGAGATATGTACCCAATCATGAAGGATACACTTCCAGAGGTATTAGAAGGAATTGCATCACAGATGAATGGTGCAGCAGATGCACTTGAGCAGGCAGATGAAGAAATCGCTAATGCATTTAGAGGTTAATTAAAAGGAATAAACTGATGGAAAGCTATAAGGTTGATAGTAAGATTTTTATACCATTATCATTTAGACAGTTACAGATAAAAAAGATTATCTTAGTAATAATGCTCATATATACAGTATGCGTTTTTATTGAACTATTATTAAGAGGATTTGACCCAAGGATAATGGGAAGTCTTTTGATTTTTGTATTTGCTGTTAATTTATTTTTCTTTTTTATGAAAGAAGGTTATCAGTCTACAAAGTTATATATGGGTATAGGAAAAACAGAATTATGTATGAAATATGTTGCTATACGGCATGATTTTTATAAATCTGATATGGTAGTTACTATGCCTATAGCTTCCATTAGTAATTTAGAATATAGTGATAAACTCAATGCTCTAAGAATTGAAGGCTTAAGTAAAAGATCTTTCCATGGGCAGGAGTTAGAAAACATGCATGAATGGGTCATATATCTTGACTCAACAAGTAAATATCAAATAATTAATTCAATCGAAGAAGTTACAAGAATAGAAACTAAATATATTGACAGATAAAAATAAAGGGAGAAATAATGTCAGCGCTTATTATAGATTATAGTGAGTTACAGACGATAGCAACAAATGCTACGAGTTTAGCATCAAAGGCAGAGAATTATTGCAACGAATTAAATAGTAATGTATATAGTGCTTTTGGCTCTGTAACAGCAGGAGTTAATGATGTATTATCTTCTGCAATGTATTATGTTGCAGCAAAACAAAAGAGCTTAACTGAGAAAGCAGAGGAATATGCTAGGTTTGCCGGAAATGTATGTACGTTAATAGAGCATGCAAAACAGGCAGATCAGGACGTAGCAACTAAAATAGAAAATAATCAAGAGGATTTCTTAAAGAAGCATTCGGAAATACAGGCGGCCGAAGGTATAGAGGCATTTTTATTGAATCTTTTTGTAGAGGTTAAAAATGCGTGTCCTCTTTTTGAAATAGTAGCAGACTGCTACATAGCAGTGTTTGATACACTTGATAGTGCATTTGATGCACTAAAATATTTTTATGAATGTGGAGGCGGAAAAGAGCTATTAAATATAGTTATTGCCGTGGCAGTAGCCGTAGTAGCTGTGGCAACATTCATAGCTTGCTTTCCACTTAGTTTAGCCTTCTCGTGGGCAGGATTAGTTGCTTTAGCCACAGTCATAGGATCAGGAATAGCCGCGGTGAATGCAATAACAGATGTATTAACATCTACAAGAGCATTAGAAAGCCGCTTGAATGGAGACCCAGCTTGGGCTAGTATATATGGGAAGCAGGACAAGTTTTCAGATGTTCTCAGGGATACAAATTTTGGCAGCGGAACATTAAACAAGCTATCATATGGAGCAGCCACAACAATTGACACCGTAGAGACGGTGTGTGATGTAATATGTGTGGCGGATGGATTGAAAGAGTTTTATAAGGCGGGACCACAGTATAGTGAGAAGCTAGGGGCGAGAAAAAATAAACTAGGAGCAAAAGAGAATCAGAGTTTTGCTAGAAAAGTGGGAAATGTATCAGGATGTCCTCAGAATTATTCGCGAGATGATATTATAAACTCTTTGGATGGTGTTACAGAGCAATCGACAGAAATAGCTCGCGGAATAAAAAATGGAGAAATAAAGATAAACGTCTTAGGTGACGAATTGTTTGAGTCTTATTTAGGAGTCTCTTCGGAAACTAAAGCGGTAGCAGTAGGCGAGCAATTGTATGTTAGGAGCAGTTCAGAAACTATTTTTTCTGATGTTGTTCATGAGGGAACGCATGTGGATGATTTTTTATCAGGAGAAAGTTTTGACAAAATAAGAACCTGGGAAGGAGAGCTGCATGCCTATAGTGCTGAAAGAGAATTTCAAATTAAAAGTGGAATGGAGGTTCAGTTCCCTAATAAAGATGATATGAAAGTGCATATTTGGAGTAATTATGAAAGGTTGGATAATTGAACATGGATGTTACAAGATTAATGATTGAGTATTTAAAAACTAGAAATAAGGAATTATTGGTTCCACTGGACTATGATATTGATTCAAAGACGCTAACTGTCATTGTGACTAATATTCTTTCATGGATAAAGTTAGAGAAAAAAAGAGAAATTTGGCGAGAACAAGGTCGCAAAAGTCAGAACAAACCTTTAGAATTGAACGATAAATATTCTTGGTGTTCCATTTTGGTTGAGTTAGTTGACATAGGTGTATTTAGTAAATATTTTTGTATAAAGGACTCCAAGCTTGATTTTTTAGATACTATAAGTAAAGAAGAAATATCTAATATCAGAACATATGTATATGAAAATTATAACCCTCAAAAACATACTTATGAAAGAGGCTTATGATGTATCAAATAAGTGCATAGATTATGTTAGAGACGATAAAGAGATGCATTTGAGTGTTGTCACACTAAGAAAGATTTTATTTGACTAGGAGTGAATCATTATGATGACATCATTAGATAAAATTAATGCGTTGAAAAAGATAAATGGATGGGCTATAGTTTCAGAATTTGCTGTTGGCGGCTTCGAATGGCTTGGGTTTTCTAAACTAAGGCCTGAATTACTGTTTGTAATATCTTCACAGAAAAATACCGTTTTTAATTGCGAAGACGGTACAATTCAAAATTGTGATTTGATATATGATGAAGATGAAATGGTAGCATTTTCAGATGTAGTTAGAGATGAGGCAATCTCATTAGTGGGTCAATATGGTGGTGAACTTAAGAAAACAACCGTTCAGGGTGAACAAATAATTGAATCTAAAGATAACAATATATCGAGTCTTACATTTATTTCAAAGGATGGAAAAGCGATACAAATATTTGAAAATTATTCGCTGTATACCTTTGGATTTAATGATAATGGCAATTATTTTCTAATATGCAATGATGGCGGTATAACTGTTTTGAAAAGAACATGTAATTAATTATAGAAAGGTACTATAAATGGATAACACAAATTTAAATGAAAATCAGACACCAAATACTTTTGATGAGGAGAGCGAAAAGAGAATGGAAAAGCAGGTAAAGCTTTCATTCGTAGCAAGTATAGCATTAATAGTAGCTTCACTTTTAGGAGGAACATACAGCACTATTCTTGTTTTGGTTTTAGCATATTTCAATGTTAATGCAATTAAAGTTGAAAGATTCAAAAAAGATGCTACAAGAAACTTAATCCTTTTAGGCGCTGCTGTAGTGATTACAATTATTAGAGTAGTTTTAAAGTAAAAAATATTAATGGTAAAGAGGGGCAGGTTAGCTTGCTTCTCTTTTTTTTGAGAGGAAATTATTAGATGAAAGTTCCGAACACGCCTAGGCAACGAAGATATGATGAATGATGGCAATGACTGGATTGTAGACATAGACTTGAAAAAGTTCTTTGACACAGTTAGAACAAATATTTCTTTTATAATTGGAAAATGGAGTATTGTGATTGGGTATTGATTACAATTCTTGTAAACAATATGGATATATTTGATACTGATGAAGAAATAGAGGCATTGATGATTAGCTTATTTATAGAAGCTAAAAATTCAAGTCCAATATTCAATTTATTCTGTAATGCAACTGTATGGGTACACGATAAGATATCTAGTGGGTATGACGCGCTGAAGTATTTTTATGAGTTTCTATAGCAGCTGTAATATCTGGTGTAATAGGATTTGCAAATTCCATAGTAAATGTGGAAGAATCTATGAATGCATTAGAGGCAAGAGCAAATGGAGATCCTGCTTGGGCAAAAAAAGGCACAATTGAGAGGATATTAAGATGGAAAAAAATTTATTTAAAAACAAGGTTTTCATTGATAATGATTCCTATTCAAATTTTTTTAAATTTGGAGCTATTTTTTTGATTACAATATCATTGGGACTTGCAGCATGGGGGGGATATGTTCATTTTGTTACGGGAAAAGATATGACATTAACTGTTACAGCAATTAGTATGTTGGTGGTATTTATTTTCATTTGGTCAACTAGATGGACAACGGCAAATGCATCTATATACAGTATGTACAATGATATTTTATTTAGAATAGTTTTGCCGAATGAAATGGGCCGTGACGGTATTGCAATGGAAGGCTTAGGTTCTTTAACTGGTAAC
>NZ_JAFUSK010000059.1 GCF_017471675.1 Pseudobutyrivibrio sp. | reverse complement strand
TATTAGTATTAATTGCATTCATATTACATTCGCCAAGTAGAATTAAAAGCAGTTTTTGGATGTTTTCCTACCGGCGTCAAGCTCAGTCCATTTCGCTATCAGCCTTGGGCTGCCGTCCGTGGCAGCCCATATGAAAACATTCAAAAACTGCTTTAAGATTCTACTAGGCTCATTCCAAAATCATGCAATTAATACTAATATTGTCGCCACTGCTATTTCTTTAGGCTGAGGGTGTCTGCGAGATACATACAGTGCCGACAGAATTGTCAAACCTTGAAAGAACACGTGTAATAGGGGATGCGAGTGTGGCATTTAGAAAATCAGTAATTCTTCGACGGTGCAATAGGCCAAGGCTACTGATTTATGCTTCTAGCGGGCTCATTTTATATATGAGGAGCAAGACCCTAGAGTTCACTACGCTATCTCTTTGCTAAATCCATATATACATTTTTCTAGTATGCCCATGAATAGTAACAATAGTTTAAATTATCTTTTAAATTTTGTAATTGTTCGATTGAAATGAATAGTCTTCTATGGTAGAATTCACTTTGTTGCGAGAATCTTTAGTATAGGAGATTTTTTATGGAAAATTACAAGTCAGAATTTATAGAGTTTATGGTGGAGGCAGACGTCCTTAAGTTTGGTGATTTTACACTGAAGTCAGGGCGAAAGTCTCCTTTTTTTATGAATGCAGGAGCATACGTTACAGGTAGCCAGTTAATGCGTCTTGGCGAGTATTATGCTAAGGCTATCCATGATGCCTACGGAGAGGATTTCGATGTACTGTTCGGACCTGCTTATAAGGGCATTCCACTTGCGGTTATTACAGCTGAGGCTTTTTATAAGCTTTACGGTAAGGAAGTTAAGTACTGCAGCAATCGTAAGGAGGAGAAGGACCACGGTGCAGATATGGGATCTCTTCTTGGCTACAAGATTAAAGATGGCGACAGAGTTGTCATGATTGAGGATGTTACAACATCTGGTAAGAGCATGGAGGAGACAGTTCCTATCGTTCGTGCCCAGGGTGATGTTACAATCGTAGGTCTTATGGTTTCTCTCAATCGTGAGGAGGTTGGTCTTTCTGGTGATACATCTAAGACTGCCCTTGATGAGGTTGCTGATACATACGGCTTTAAGACCGGGGCAATCGTATCCATGTCAGAGGTTGTTGAGCATCTTTATAACCGTGAATGTGGTGGAAGAGTTGTTATCGATGATGAGATGAAGTCACGTATCGATGCTTATTATAAGGAATACGGAGTTAAATAATGGGTATAGGAAGAGGTCGTTTTCATAGACGTAGTTCCTATGGCAATCAGCTTAAGGCATTGCCTGTTGAGGCAATGTATGCGGCAGGTGTATCACTTGCAACAATGGTTGTATATATAGGAATTATAGCTGGTTCTGTGTATTTATCAGGCGAGACTCCAAAGTGGCTTGGAGGCCTTGGAACTATAGGCTTTTTGGTGGCACTTGGTTCATTGATATTTAACATAGGTCAGATGAAGACGAAAACAGAATTGAAATATAGAGCAACCTGCCTGATAATCAGCAGTGTTGTTATGATTGTTTGGATGGCCACACTTGTTGTTGGCCTTGTAAGAGGTTAGTATGAGTAAAACATTTTATCAGGAAACAGATGATATATTAGAGCGCTTTGAGCTTGCTACAGAGCGTATCGCTACTATTAAGGAAGACCACGATTTACCTGAAAAGCTTCAGGCTTATTTCAATCAGGTAGCAGACTTTTTCATGACAGTTCTTCCTATTATGAATAAGGCAGCTGATGGTACACTTGCAGACCGTACTATCACAGAATGCGAAAACGACAACGATGCTGTATTCGCTATCTATGGTGAGGATACTTACCCAAACAGCTTCCTTTGTCCTACATTCGCAGTGGCAGAGCTTGGACAGGAATTAGGTGGCCCACTTTCAGCTATTTTCTATGAGATGACAAACATCATCGAGGCAGCCTTCGCAGGTCGCGTTGATAAGTTTACTATCTACGCAGAATTATTCCTTCAGATTTATGGTGAGTGCCAGATGGAAGAAGAGGATAAGTACCGCAGAGAAGGTGTTTTAGATGCTATGTATTCTGCAAAGCATGATTATTCACAGCTTTTTGCATCTGAAATCGTCATCAGCATGATAGATCCAGACTACGATTATTATAGAAACATCATCATGAAGGATGATTTGTCTGATGACAGATACATGTACAAATATGGTATGTACATCGGACCAAACGAAAGAAAGATTGCAGCTCATTTACGCAGCCTTCCTCACGAGGATGTTGTTGCTATGGCACGTACTTATGTAGAAGGATACATCAAGGGCTTTGAGGTTACAGGCAAGGATATCACTATTAAGGATACTGTTGGTGTTCATGCACCAGTTGGTTTCGAGCTTATGACTCGCGAAGCTATCCGTCTTTTCGATGAGGCTGGCCTTGCGTCTACAGTTAGATTTGGTGGCACTACTTCACGTAACCTTTATTCATCAGTTCCTAACAAGCAGTGCGAATACGACCACAAGGATGACAGAGCATATTACTGGGACAAGGGTATGGCCGACAGAATGCTTGAAGTTCTTAAGAATACCTTCGAAAAGAACAAAGAGCTTGCAGCTGTTTTTGGTGGGCCAGCTGTTATCGAGACATTTGGTGAGAAGCCATTTGAGCCAGTTAATCATGATGCTAATGCAAAATATAGCGATAAGCAGAATGAGCTTAACGTTTATTTTGCAAGCCAGAATGGACAGATTACAAACGAATACATCCATGGCGAGGAGCGCAGCTTCACAATTATCGCATATCCGATACCTGAAATCGGCAAGGATTTCAATGAAATCTTCAACGAGACAGTTGCTGTAAATACAATGGACTACGAGCTTTACAAGAACATCCAGCAGCACATCATTGATGTACTTGACCAGGGCGAATATGTTCATGTAACAGGCCGTGGTGACAATCACACAGATATTACTGTTAAGCTTCATCACTTGGACGAACCTTCAAAGCAGACTAATTTTGAAAACTGCGTTGCTGATGTAAATATCCCTGTTGGTGAGGTGTTTACATCACCTGAGCTTGAAGGCACAAACGGTGTACTTCATGTTACACAGGTTTACCTTAATGAACTAGGCTACCGCAACCTTGAGCTTAAGTTTGAGGAAGGCAAAATTGTTTCATATACATGTAGCAATTTTGATTCAGAAGAAGAAAACAAGAAATACATTTATGATAACGTATTGTTCAAGCATGACACCCTTCCAATGGGAGAATTTGCCATCGGAACAAATACCAGAGCATTTGTTATGGGACAGAAGTACGGCATCGCCGACAAGCTTCCAATCCTTATTGCCGAAAAGACAGGACCTCACTTTGCAGTGGGCGATACCTGCTACTCACACGCTGAGGATGTACCAATGTACAACCCAGATGGCAAGGAGTGCATAGCCCGTGATAACTCATGCTCACTCCTTAGAAAAGAAGACATTTCAAAGGCATATTTTAACTGCCACACAGATATAACCATACCTTATTATGAGCTTGGTGACATCACAGTCCACACAGCGGATGGACGTGAACTTCCTGTCATCCGCCAGGGCCGCTTCGTAGTGCCTGGCACTGAAGAGCTCAACAAGGTACTAGACGAGATGTAGTCCGCCTGTTACGCTCTCAAGTTTTAGGCTGTGACTAACAAGTTACACTCTCAAGCCTTAGTATTACTACGTCGAGCTGAAGAAAGCTCTCCTTTAGTAACACTAAGAGCTTGATAGTTACTTGTTAGGTCCAGATTTACCGATTGATAGCTACAGGCTCATCTAAAACTGTAAATAGCCCAGGTCGTAGACGTGGACGGCGCGAGCAAGAGGGCCCCATGCAAGCTAGGAAGGAACCGCGAAGCGGGAGGTTGCCTAGCGCAGTATGGGAGATGGCTTGCGGGAGCTTTGAAAGACTATGTCCCTGGGCGAGATATAAACTAGGAGGATATGTTATGGCAAAAGTAAGTATTGTAATGGGAAGCGACAGCGATATGCCTGTTATGGCAAAGGCGGTGGAAATCCTTGAAAGATTTGGCGTGGACTATGAGATGCGAATCATCTCAGCTCATAGAGAGCCAGATATTTTTGTGGAGTATGCAAAGACCGCAAAGGATAGAGGCGTTCAGGTAATTATCGCAGGTGCAGGCAAGGCAGCACATCTTCCAGGTATGTGTGCAGCTATCTTTGAAGGTCCGGTTATCGGCATTCCAATGAAGACCAGTGATTTAGGAGGGGTGGATTCCCTCTATTCAATCGTGCAAATGCCAACAGGCGTACCTGTAGCTACAGTTGCAATCAATGGTGGAGCCAATGCCGGCATCCTTGCCGTTAAAATGCTTGCCATGACAGATTCTACCCTAGCAGGCAAACTCCACGATTTCATCGTAGAGCAGAAGGAGTCCGTAGAATCAAAGGACGCAAAATTACAAAGCGAAGGCTATCGTGCCTTCTTATCTTAGATACGTAGAAGGAAACTCTTAAAAAAAGGGTTTCCTTTTATTTATAAAAATTTATATGAGCTAGCACTCGTAAACGTAGGCGAGCGCGAGCAGGGGGGCGCCATACCTGATCATGGGTGGGGCCCACGCCGGCGGGCTCCCATGGTTAGGTATGGAGGGTGCCCTGCGGGAGCATGAAAAACTAGGATGTGCTAGCGGACTAAAAGTTATTAAAAAGGAGAGAAACATGGATTACAAGAGTTCAGGAGTGGATATTGAGGCAGGATATGAGTCAGTGGAGCTCATGAAGAAGTTTGTGAAGGGTACTATGCGCCCAGAAGTACTTGGAGGCCTTGGCGGCTTTTCAGGTGCATTCGATTTGAGTGCTATTAAGAACATGGACGAGCCAGTTCTTTTGTCTGGTACAGACGGCTGTGGTACAAAGGTTAAGCTTGCATTTCTTATGGATAAGCACGATACAATCGGTATCGATGCAGTTGCAATGTGTGTAAATGACGTTGCATGCGCTGGCGGCGAGCCACTATTTTTCTTGGATTATATCGCATGCGGTAAGAACATCCCTGAGAAGATTGCTACAATCGTAAGCGGTGTTGCAGAGGGCTGTAAGCAGTCAGGCTGTGCCCTTGTAGGTGGCGAGACAGCAGAACATCCAGGTCTTATGCCAGAGGAAGAGTATGACCTTGCAGGCTTTGCAGTAGGTATTGTAGATAAGAAGGATATCATCACAGGTGAGAACCTTAAGGATGGGGATGTTCTCATTGGTATGGCATCTACTGGTGTTCACTCAAATGGTTTCTCTCTTGTAAGAAAGATTTTCGATATGACAAAGGAAAGTATTGATACATATTATGATGAGCTTGGCTGCACACTTGGTGAGGCTCTCATCGCTCCAACTCGTATTTATGTAAAGGCACTTAAGGCTGTAAAGGATGCAGGAGTTAGGGTAAAGGCTTGCTCACATATTACAGGTGGCGGCTTCTATGAGAATATTCCACGTATGCTTCCAGAGGGCAAGCGTGCTGTTGTAGAGAAAAACTCTTATGAGGTTCCAGCAATCTTTAAGCTTATGGCTAAGAAGGGTAACGTATCTGAGCAGATGATGTACAACACCTACAACATGGGACTTGGTATGATAGTAGCTGTTGATCCAGCAGATGTTGATAAGACAATGGAAGCTATGCGTTCTGCTGGTGATACACCTTATGTGGTAGGTAAGATTATCGATGGCGAAAAGGGCGTAGATTTAGTTTAATAAGTGAGGCTGCTTCTAGCTAACAATCTCTAAGTTTTACTGAATGAGACATGTAGTTGAAGGAAGTAAACTTAGTATTGTGAGCGTAAGAAGTAGCCGGAGTTGGAGAATAAATGAAGATTGCAGTTTGCGTGTCTGGTGGTGGCACAAACCTCCAGGCAATTATTGATAAAATTGAATCAGGTGAGATTCACAATACTGAGATTGCAGTTGTAATCTCAAATAATAAAAATGCCTACGCCCTAGAGCGTGCAGCAAAAGCAGGAATCGAAGGAGTATGCATCAGCCCAAAGGATTATGCATCCCGCGATGAATTCAACAAGGCATTTTTGGAGAAGCTTGATTCCTATAATGTGGATTTGGTGGTACTGGCAGGATTTTTAGTGGTTATCCCACCAGAGATGATTCGTAAATACAGAAATAAAATCATTAACATCCACCCATCCCTGATTCCAAGCTTCTGTGGCACAGGCTACTACGGACTTAAGGTACACGAGGGGGTTCTATCCCGCGGTGTAAAAGTCACCGGCGCCACATGCCACTTCGTAGATGAAGGCACTGACACAGGCCCAATCATCTTGCAGAAGGCCGTCGAGGTTTTAGAAGGCGATACCCCTGAAATCCTCCAGCGCCGCGTCATGGAGCAGGCTGAGTGGATTATCATGCCTAAAGCCATCGACCTCATCGCCTCTGGCAAAGTATCCGTGGTCGACGGCATAGCCCACATCTCAGAAAACTAATCAAATTACCACTGGAAATCAGCAAAAGCAAAATCCAGTGGTAAAGCAAGCGAGAAATTACCACTGCAAATCAGCCAGCGCGAAATCCAGTGGTAAAGTTAGTGAGAAATTACCACTGTAACCCAGCAAGCTCGAAATCCAGTGGTAAAGCAAGCGGAAAATTACCACTGCAAATCAGCCAGCGCGAAATCCAGTGGTAAAGCAAGCGAGAATTTACCACTGGAAACCAGCAAAGGGATAAAGCCCATATAATGGTGTAAATTCTAAAATTTATTAAAAAGAGCCAAGTGCTCATCTTTCAGTTAAAATTAAGTTACCACACAAAACATAATTGAAAGGATGAATACTATGGCTCAATTACATTTTACATTGGAT
>NZ_JAFUSK010000058.1 GCF_017471675.1 Pseudobutyrivibrio sp. | reverse complement strand
GTATTAAAAGAGCGCGAGACGGGACTCGAACCCGCGACCCCCACCTTGGCAAGGTGGTGCTCCACCAACTGAGCCACTCGCGCTTATTCGTGTATTTTTCGAGCTTCGCGAAGAAAAATCACGAAGTTGAGAAAATGCAAAGCATTTTCGAAACAAATCTCAGCCAACTTGGCTACTTGTTTGCCTCAACAACAATAGCTATTCTAAAGGATAGACAAGAATAAGTCAAGCATATTTTTAAACTTTTTTCACATTATTTTTCATGCTACAATTATTTTATGAAAAACACATTTTTAAAGCGTCCATATATTAATATTACAAACGAAAATGGTAGGATAATCGGCAATGGAGCCAACCAGGGTTGGTTCTCTAATTCCCCATGGTTTAATGTTAGCGGGCAGGGGTGCGGCATCATCTCCGCTCTTGATACCTTATTTTATATTAAAGGTGACAGAATCATCACTAAGGCTGACTACCAACAGGCCATATTGGATTTTGCAAAAAGTATCGTATTTACGAAGTTATTTATGCATGAGTTCTTTGGGAAATTTGCCATTGGTCTCACCCCACTTCAGATTACAAAATTTCTAAATAAGAAACTTGGCAACGGCTACAAAGTTACCTACAACGGCAGATATGGTCACGAAGATATGCTGGTCAAAATGGAAGATCAATTGGAGGCAGATTTACCTGTAATATGGTCACTCTACCGCCCCCACAAAAGGATTACTCTATACACTTACAAATCTGTTCCCGGTGAGTATATCCCTGCCACCACAACCAACAGTCACTACGTAAATGCGATAGCTGTTATCCACGATGCTGCACCTAATCATGACACAATGATAAAAATATCCTCCTGGGGCAAGATTTATTTCATTGATTATGATGAATACCTTGCCTACACGGGAAATTCTATTATTAGCGCAGTTACATCCAACATCTTTCTAATTAAAAAGCTTCAGTGAACCACTCCACTGAAGCTTTAATTTTATTTTCTCTTATCTAAATTGCCAGCGATCTTCATTCCAACATTCTGTATAATCTGAAACAGAATAATAAGAAGAATAACTGTAATAATCATTATATCTGTCTGCCATCTGTAATATCCATATCTAACAGCGATATCACCTAAACCACCGCCGCCGACAGTACCAGACATTGCAGAATATCCAAGGATATTTCCTGTAGTGATTGTAGCGCCAATAATCAGTGATGTACGAGCCTCCACAAGCATAACCTTGGTCACAATATCCCAATTGCTAGCGCCCATAGATTTGGCAGCCTCAATAACGCCTGGGTCTACTTCATTAAGCGAAGACTCTACCATACGGGCAATGTAAGGAGCAGCACATACAACAAGTGGTACAATTGTGGCTGTAGAACCATAGCTCTTCCCCACTACAAGTCTTGTAAATGGAATTAGTAAAATCAGAAGAATCAAAAATGGTATTGAACGCACAATGTTACATATAAAATCAAGCAATGCATAAACAGCTTTGTTAGGCTTCAAGCCATCCTTACTTGTGACCTTAAGGCAAATGCCAAGTGGAAGTCCTAGCACATACGCAACCAATGTTGACACGATTGTCATGTATAGTGTGTCCCTGATTCCTTCTAAAAGCATACTAATAACCTGTGAATCAAACATCTCCAGTCACCTCCTCAATTTCTAGGCCTCTTTCCTTGAGATATACTATGATATTCTCCTGAAGCTCTGTATCTTCCGGCAGGCCAAGAATCATCTCGCCCTTGGCAACGCCACCCACGTTTCTAGTATCAGCCCTAAGAATGTTTACTGCAGTCTGAAACTTTAGAACCATGTTGGCAATGACAGGCTCAAAGGATGAATTCTCCGTAAATACGATACGAATCTTTCTCTCGCCATTAAGTGTCTCCACAGTGCCGCCGGCTTTATTATCGTCGCCTCTAAGAATCAGCTCTCTTGCTGCACTTGATTTAGGATGATTAAACACATCTTCTACTAATCCGTTTTCAACTACCTGGCCCTTTTCAATAATGGCAACCTTATTGCAGATTTCTGATACTACAGACATCTGGTGGGTGATTACAATGATTGTAATGCCAAGCTTCTTATTGATATCCCTAAGCAACTCCAATATAGATGCTGTTGTCTGTGGATCAAGGGCCGATGTGGCCTCATCGCAAAGAAGGATTCTAGGATTGTTAGCTAGCGCTCTTGCAATGGCAACACGCTGTTTTTGTCCACCGGAAAGCTGTGCTGGATATGCCTTTGCCTTGTCAGACAATCCAACCACCTCTAACAACTCCTTAGCACGCTTTCTTGCGTCAGCCTTTGAAACCTTCTGCAATCTAAGTGGAAAACAAATGTTATCAATTACATTCTTTTGCATAAGCAGGTTGAAGCTTTGGAAAATCATAGCTATCTGGCTACGTTCCTCTCTAAGCTCCTTTTCAGAAAGCTCACCAAGATTCTTATCTCCTATTAGTACTTCACCCGATGTAGGCTTTTCAAGATAATTAAAACATCTTACAAGGGTACTCTTACCTGCTCCTGACATTCCGATAATGCCATAAATATCCCCTGTTTCCACAATCAGATTGATGTTTTTCAAAGCCTCAACATTTTGCTCTCCTTGAGCAAATGTTTTTGAAAGATTTTTTACAACAATTTCGTTCATATAATACACTCTCCTCATAATCCTCTAAGACTATGACTTTCATTTATTAACAACAAATGAGTGTAGCAATGGCAGTTTTCCACCCGCTACACTCTATTAAGATTACCCTTTGTTGAATTTTAGGTCAAGATTGTTTCTACTTATCGTAGAAAACAACTGCACCATCATAATTATCCTCGATAAACTTTTTAATATCATCTGACTTAAGAACAGATACTAATGCCTGAATCTTTGCATCATTCTCATGACCTTCTGCAACTGCAATGATGTTAACGTATGTCTCTGCTGCAACAGAATCAGCTGACTCATAAGCGATAGAATCCTTGGCTACAGAATAACCAGCTTCAAGTGCGTAGTTACCATTTAATACAACGAATGCAACCTCACCTACAACACGTGCAACCTGTGCTGCCTCAAGCTCCTCAAAGTCAAGGTCGTAAGGATTCTCTGTGATGTCATTAACTGTTGCCTCCAAACCAACACCATCCTTTAATGTAAGAAGTCCGTTGTCCTGAAGAAGCAAGAGGGCTCTAGCCTCGTTTGTAGTATCGTTAGGGATTGCAATAACATCGCCCTTAGCAACATCATCAAGGGATGACTTTGTGCCAGGATAGATTCCAAATGGCTCATAGTGAATATCGCCTGCATCTACAAGATGTGTGCCATGCTCCTCATTGAAGCTGTTAAGGTATGGGATGTGCTGGAAGTAATTTGCATCAAAATCTCCAGCTTCAACAACCTCGTTAGGTTGAACATAATCATCAAAAACTGTAACCTGAAGGTCATATCCCTGCTCCTTAAGAGCTTCCTTTGCTGCTTCAAGAATCTCAGCATGTGGTGTTGCCGATGCTGCAACTGTAATAGTTTCGAGCTCTTTTGTGCTCTCTGTCGCTGTGGATGAATCGCTAGCTGCATTAGTGCTAGGCTCTGAAGTGTTAGATTCTGATGCGCTACCGCAGCCTACTAATGCCCCTGCTGTAATTATTGAAGCTAATGATAAGCTTACTAACTTTGATAAATTCTTTTTCATATTTTGTCTCCTCCATATCCGTTATTCTATGAATGAGACTCTATCACACCCTCACGGGTTATTCAATGGGGTTTATTATACCAAGATTTTATATCTAGTTATCAATATTATTTATAGCAAAAATCTACATGTCTTCTTACTCTTTGTTTTTTACCTGAAATCGACTATAATTTCTTATGAAAATTATATATAGATAGGACGATGAAATGAAACGCAAATTATTGTTAATTATAATCCCACTTATTATGGTTTTAGGAGTTGCTACTGCCGGCTTCATCTTCTATTTTACCCAGTCCGATTTAGTTTATTCTGAGGTTTATATAGAAGCAGGCACCGACAAATGCAATGTGGATGATTTTCTAAAGCATCCTGCTGATAACGTCTCATTTTCCAAAGATACCAGCTTCGATTTAATGGTTCCCGACGATTACAAAATAACTATTAGATGGAAGATGCCTGTATTTGGCAATCAGACTTATCACAGCACACTGCATGTTCAGGATACCACAGCGCCAGCTGTAACACTTGCCACTGATTCCATCGAAATGTACACAACTGCTACCCCACCTACAGCAGCTGATTTGGTAGATTCTGTTATCGACGTTACAAACTGTTCCATCGATTTTAAAGAGCCATACGATTTCACTAAAGAGGGGAAGTTCGATATAGTTGTGCTTGTTGCAGATTCTTCTGGAAACACCACCGAAAGTGTAATTCCTTGCACTGTTGTAGATGATGTTACCCCACCAGAAATCGCAGGTGTGGAACCATTAACAGTTTCTCAGGGTGATGCTATTTCTTATAAAAAGAACGTTACTGTCACAGATGATAAGGACGATAATCCTACGCTAGAGGTGGACACTTCCTCAGTTAATCCTGACAAACGTGGCACCTACAAGGTAACCTACACTGCCACCGATGCAGCTGGAAATGTATCTGAAAAGACCACTACTATAAAGATTGTATCTGCCAAGATTTCCGAAGCCACAGAAGAAACAGTCAATGCAAAAGCAGATGAAATCCTTTCGGAAATCATCACCGAAGGCATGACTCAAAAGCAGCAGGCAAAAGCTGTTTTTGACTGGGTCGTTAAGAACATTACCTACTCTGAAACAGCCGGTATAGATGATCTTCTTTCTGCTGCCTACAAGGGCATGTTTTACAGAATCGGTGACTGCACAGTCAAACAGAAAACCGCCGAAGTCATGCTTAACAGGCTGGGCATCAAAAACATGGAAATAGAAAAAATCCGCGACACTCGTGGTCACTACTGGCTACTTATTGATATAGGCGAAGGCTGGTATCACTACGATCCAAATCTGCAGCTGGATGGCACACTTATCTTCTACTGGCACGATGCGGATTTGTGGGAATATTCCAACGCCCATAAGAACACTCACAACTATGACCCAAGCAAATATCCACATATACAATAAATTTTGGAGGAATAATGATGAAAAACAAATTACTTACTTTATGCTTAGTTACAGCAATGACATTGTCACTGGTTGCATGTGGCAATTCCAATGACACTAAGGTAATCGAATCAAACAACACATCACAGGCTTCCAGCTCTGAGCAAGCAGCTAGCACACAGACTGGCTATGTATTTAACTACGATGGAATGGATATTCCTGTAGACTCTGATGTTGCTCCTATTATCGACAAGCTAGGTGAGCCAAGTAACTATTTCGAATCTCCTAGCTGCGCTGCTGATGGTATTGGCAAGCTTTACACCTACAGTGATTTTGAAATCCAGACATACCCTGATGGGGATGTAGACAAGGTTTTATACGTAATGCTTCGCACAGATAATGTTGCTACCGCAGAAGGCATAGATTTATCTAGCAGCCGCGAGGATATCGTAGGTGCATACGGCCAGGCTACAGAAGAAGATTCAAGCTCTATGAAATACCAAAAGGGTGATATGACTCTAGTGTTTATCTTTGACGGAGACAGTCTTATCTCCATTGAATACGACAGCGCTTTGAACTTATAAAAAGGCTGAATTGTCTGAAAAACAAAGGGATTTTTTAAAGCTTTGCAACTTTAGAAAATCCCTTGACTTATGAGT
>NZ_JAFUSK010000057.1 GCF_017471675.1 Pseudobutyrivibrio sp. | reverse complement strand
CTTAGGACATCCGATTTCTGTTATCAAGGAGGCAGAGGAGCTTACAGCAGATGCATTTGGGGCTGCTCATGCCTTTCTTATGGTAAATGGAACCACCAGTTCAGTGCAGACTATGATTCTTTCAGTGTGCAAGGCTGGTGACAAGATTTTGATTCCTAGAAATGTCCATAAGAGTGTTATCAATGCAATGGTACTGTGCGGTGCGGTACCTGTATATGTAGAAGTAAAGGTTAACCCTAAAATCGGTATAGCACTTGGTGTAGAGGTGGAAGAGGTAAGACGTGTTATGGATGCCAATCCAGATGCCAAGGCTATTCTTATAAACAACCCTACTTATTATGGTGTGTGTTCTAATCTTAAGGAAATAGTTAAGATTGCACATGAGCATGGTATGAAGGTGTTAGCAGATGAGGCTCATGGTACTCACCTGTATTTTAATGATAATCTGCCTATCTCAGGCATGGCAGCAGGGGCTGATATGGCTGCTGTATCCATGCACAAATCAGGCGGGTCTTTAACTCAAAGCTCCATCCTTCTTTGTGGAGAGGATATGGATGCCGAGTATGTAAGGCAGATTATTAATCTGACACAGACTACCAGCGCATCATATCTGTTACTATCAAGCCTGGATTTGTCCAGACGAAACCTGGCTCTTAGGGGTGAGGAATCCTTTAAAAAGGTGGCTCACATGGCAGAGTATGCACGAAACGAGATTAACGAAATCGGTGGCTTTTATGCATACGGCAAGGAGCTTATTGATGGTGACAGTGTTTACGATTTTGATGTAACTAAGCTATCTATCTATACCCAGGGCATTGGCCTTACAGGTATAGAGGTATACGATTTGCTTAGGGATGAGTACGATATCCAAATAGAATTTGGAGATATCGGAAATATACTTGCTTACATTTCCATAGGTGATAGAATCCAGGATATTGAACGACTTGTAGGAGCTTTAGAGGACATTAAGCGTCTATATGAAAAGGATTCATCGGATTTATACTGTGGAGATTTTATCCAGCCAGAGAATGTAATGACACCTCAGCAGGCTTTTTACGCTAACAAGGTGCAGGTGCCAGTAGCTGAATCTGATGGCAGAATCTGTGCAGAGCTTGTTATGTGCTATCCACCGGGAATACCAATTCTTACACCTGGTGAGCGCATCACAAAAGAAATAATAGAATACATCGAATTTGCCAAGGAAAAGGGATGTAGCCTGCAAGGCACTAAAGACCCTGAGGTAAATTTGATTAGTGTTATAGAATAGTGGAGAAATGTAATGGATTTTTGGTTTTCACAGATGGAGACGGAGCATGTAAAGACAAGCATCCGTGTTAACAAGCAGCTTTACAGCGCCCAAAGTGAGTATCAGCGTATTGATGTTTTTGATACTCAAGAGCTTGGTAAAATGATTGTTCTTGATGGCGAAATCATTTTTTCAGAGGCTGATGAATTTATTTATAACGAAATGATTGTTCATGTGCCTATGGCTGTGCATCCTAATGTCAAGGAGGTGCTGATTATAGGTGGAGGCGATGGCGGTGTTGCCAGAGTCCTCACTGAGTATCCTGAGATTGAACACATAGATGTGGTAGAGCAGGATGAAATGTTTCTTGAGATAAGTAAAAAATTTTTCCCAGAGACAGCTAAGGGCTTTGATGATGACAGGGTAACAGTCACTCACATGGATGGTTTACGTTTCTTGCGTAGATGTAGGGACAAATATGATCTTATTATTAACGATACCACAGACCCATTTGGCTATGCGGAAGGTCTTTTTACAAGAGAGTTTTACGGCAGCTGCTATAGAGCCTTAAAGGAAGATGGTATTATGGTATATCAGCATGGCAGTCCTTTCTATGATGAGGACGAGGAAGCCTTTAGGGCTATGCATCGTAAAGCTTACAAGAGCTTTCCTATCAATAGAGTATACCAGGCTAATATTCCTACCTGTCCATCAGGCTATTGGATGTTTGGCTTCGCTTCCAAGAAGTATCATCCCCTTAAGGATTTAGACGCAAAGCGTTGGAAGGAAAGAAAGCTTAAGACCTGGTATTACACAACAAATCTACATAAAGGGGCTTTCATGCTACCTAAGTACGTGGAGGATTTGCTTGAGGAAGAAGAGCGTGCAGCGAAAAAAGAAAGCAAAGAAAATATAGATTAATGAGGAGAGAATAAATGGCAAGATTATTAATTATTGGATGTGGTGGAGTAGCACAGGTTGCAATATCTAAGTGCTGCCAGAACAGTGATGTATTTGAGGAGATTATGATTGCAAGCCGCACAGTATCAAAGTGCGAGGCAATGAAGGAAAAGCTTGAAGGCACTACAAAGACAGTTATCAAGACAGCACAGATTGATGCAGATGATGTAGAGGCACTTACAAAGCTTATTAAGGATTATGCTCCAGATGCAGTGCTTAACGTAGCACTTCCTTATCAGGACCTTACTATTATGGATGCATGTCTTGCAGCAGGTGTTCATTATATTGATACAGCAAACTACGAGCCAGAGGACACAGATGACCCTAAGTGGCGCGCTATCTATGAGAAGCGCTGCAAGGAATTAGGCTTTAGCGCATATTTTGATTATAGCTGGCAGTGGGCTTATGAGGACAAGTTTAAGGATGCTGGTCTTACAGCACTTCTTGGAACAGGCTTTGACCCAGGTGTAACAAGCGTTTTTGCAGCTTATGCTAAGAAGCATTACTTCGATGAGATTCATACAATAGATATTCTTGATTGCAATGGTGGTGACCATGGTTATCCATTTGCTACCAACTTTAACCCAGAGATTAACCTTCGTGAGGTTTCTGCTCCAGGTTCTTATATGGAAAATGGTAAGTGGGTAGAGATACCTGCAATGAGCATCAAGAGAGAGTACGATTTTGATGGAGTTGGCAAGAAGGATATGTATCTTCTTCACCATGAGGAAATTGAGGCTCTTGGTCGCAACATGCCAGAGGTTAAGAGAATCCGTTTCTTCATGACATTTGGACAAAGCTACCTTACACACATGAATTGTCTTGAAAATGTAGGTATGCTTAGCACTACTCCAATCAACTTTAACGGACAGGAAATCGTGCCAATTCAGTTCTTAAAGGCATTGTTACCAGACCCTGCATCACTTGGACCTCGTACAGTTGGTAAGACAAATATCGGTTGTATTTTCACAGGTATCAAGGATGGTAAGGAGCGTTCAATCTACATCTACAATGTATGCGACCACCAGGAATGCTACAAAGAGGTTGGCTCACAGGCTATAAGCTACACAACAGGTGTGCCAGCTATGATTGGTGCTATGATGGTAGTTACAGGCCAGTGGAAGCAGCCTGGTGTATTTACAACAGATGAGTTTGATCCAGACCCATACATGGAAGCACTTAACAAGTGGGGCTTGCCATGGCAGGTTGTAGAAAATCCTGTTCTTGTAGATTAATTTTGAGAGGGAAAAATGCTGTCAAAATTATATAGTATAGAGACCCCATCCTATGTTATTGATGAGGGGAAGCTAATTGATAATCTTAAGATTTTAAAGAGAGTGCAAGAGGAGGCCAGCTGTAAAATACTGCTGGCCCAAAAGGCATTCTCTAATTTTGTTGTATACCCACTTATTGGTGAGTATCTGGCCGGCACTACAGCAAGTGGCATTTACGAAGCCCGTCTTGGAAAAGAGGAAATGTGCAAGGAAAATCATGTATTTGCTCCAGCCTATAAGGCTGCAGATATGGATGAGCTTGTAAAAATCTGCGACCATATCATTTTTAACTCTGTGGCACAGTTAATGAAATACAAGTCTATCTGCCTTGATGCTGGAGTGGAGATTGGTCTTAGGGTAAACCCTGAGTGTTCTACCCAGGGGGACCACGCAATATATGACCCATGTGCTGCAGGTTCTCGCCTTGGAGTTACTATAGCAGCTCTTGATGAGGCACTTTCAAAGGATGCTAGTGTGTTAGATGGTGTCAATGGATTACATTTTCATACACTATGCGAGCAGAATTCAGATGATTTGGAAACTACCCTGATAGCATTTAAGGAGAAATTTGGTAAATATCTATCACAGATGAAATGGCTTAACATGGGTGGTGGACATCATATCACAAGGGCTGACTATGATGTGGATAGATTAATTAGGCTTGTAAAAGATATTAAGGCTCAATATGACCTTACAGTGTATTTGGAGCCGGGAGAGGCTATCGCCCTTAATGCGGGATATTTTGTCACAGAGGTTCTTGATATAGTAGATAATGGAATCAAGACACTTATTTTAGATGGCTCTGCAGCATGCCACATGCCTGATGTTCTGGAAATGCCATATCGTCCACCTCTTATGGATTCAGGAGAATGGGGCCATAAGCCTTATGAATACAGGCTAAGCTCCTATACTTGCCTGGCAGGAGATATAATAGGTGATTATTCCTTTGATCATGAGATAAAGGTAGGGGATAGGTTAATATTTGAGGATATGGCAATCTATTCCATGGTTAAGAATAACACCTTTAATGGTATACCACTTCCTAGCATCTATCTTCTTCGTGATAATGGAGATATGGAACTGGTAAAGAAATTTGACTATGAGGATTTTAAAAATCGATTATCGTAAATACGTATTATGAAAATAAACAGTACACCAAGTAAAGACAAATTTTATATGCCTGCTGAGTATTCGCCTCACAAAGGCACAGTGATGATATGGCCTATTAGACCTGGCTCATGGCCAAATGGGGCTGTTGAAGCAAAGCAGGTATTTTCTCGGATTGCCCGTGCTATTGCAGAAAGCGAAGAGCTTTGGATGCTGTCAGATGAGGCTCATATAAATGAGGTTAGGGATGAGTTTAAGGATGATGAACATGTTCATCCTATCTGCATTCCTACAGATGATGCCTGGGCCAGGGATGTAGGCCCTACCTGTGTGGTAAATGGAAGTGAAGTGCGAGGTATAGATTGGCAGTTCAACGCCTGGGGCGGAGATTACGACGGCCTGTATGCCCACTGGGATAGGGATGATGCGGCAGCAGCTTTAATCTGCAACGAGCTGGGAATGGATTATTATGACGCTCATCCTTTTGTGTTAGAGGGAGGCAGTATTCATAGCGATGGTGAAGGCACACTGATTGTTACGGAAGCCTGCCTACTTAGTGGTGGCAGAAATCCTTCACTTACTAAGCTTCAGATAGAAGAAAAGCTAAAGGAATATCTTGGAGTGGGCAAGATTATCTGGCTTCCTAGTGGAATATATAATGATGAGACCAACGAGCATGTGGATAACGTATGTGCTTTTGTAGGCCCTGCCGAGGTGGTGCTTGCCTGGACAGATAATGAGGCAGACCCACAATACCAGATGAGCATGGCCTGTCTTAAGGTACTAGAAAGTGAAGTAGATGCAAAAGGCAGACCATTTATAGTTCATAAAATGCTAATTCCACAGAATCCTGTTTGTATTACAGCTGAGGAATTAGAAGGCTATGAGTTTGAAGAGGGAGAAGATGTAAGAGAAGTAGGTGAGCGCTTAGCTGCCAGCTACGTTAATTTCTACATATCAAATGGAGGAGTTATTGTACCTCAGTTTGATGACGAAAACGACGAAGGGGCAGTAAAGCTACTTAGCAGCCTTTTCCCTGATAGAAAGATTTATCCAATCTATGCAAGAGCAATTATCGTGGGTGGTGGCAACATACACTGCATCACCCAACAAATCCCAAATAGCCTTCCCCTTGAGGGGAAGGTGTCAGCGAAGCTGACGGATGAGGTGAAATTATGAGAAAAATAACAGTTGCAGCCATTCAGATGAGCTGCTCAACAATCCTTTCAGAAAATATTGAAAAAGCAGACAAAATGGTTCGCGAGGCTGCCTCTAAGGGGGCACAGATTATTCTTCTTCCTGAGCTTTTTGAACGTCAGTACTTTTGCCAGGAGCGCAGATACGAATACTATGATTTTGCCAAATCAGTAGAAGAAAATGATGCCGTAAATCATTTCAAAAAGCTTGCCAAGGAATTATCAGTAGTTATCCCTGTTAGCTTTTATGAGAAGGATGTGAATGTCCTTTATAATTCTGTAGCAGTGATAGATGCCGATGGAACAGTCCTTGGGGTATACAGAAAGACCCATATTCCTGACGACCATTTCTATCAGGAGAAGTTCTATTTCACACCTGGCAACACAGGCTTTAAGGTTTGGGAAACAAAATATGGCACTATCGGTGTAGGCATTTGCTGGGACCAGTGGTTCCCTGAAACAGCACGTGCCATGGCAGTTCAAGGAGCTGAGCTTCTTTTCTACCCAACAGCTATAGGCAGCGAGCCTATTATTGAGTGCGATAGCATGTCACATTGGAGACGTTGCATGCAAGGTCATGCAGGAAGCAACCTGATGCCTGTTATTGCAGCTAATCGCATTGGCTTAGAAAGTGTGGAGCCTTGTAAGGAAAATGCTATGCAGTCATCAAGCCTTAATTTCTATGGCAGCTCATTTATGACTGATGAGACAGGTGAGCTGCTTGAGACAGCTTCACGTGATAAGGAAGAGATTCTTATTCACACCTATGACTTGGATGAGATAGCAGCTAACAGATTAAGCTGGGGATTGTTTAGAGATAGAAGACCAGAATGTTATGGTGATATTTTAGTATAGCAGTCAGTAAGGATAAATTTAGGAGGCAGATTATGTACGACAAGATTTCAAGATTGTTAATGTATGGTGATTTATCAGAGGATAGCATTCTTTATAAGCTAGGGCGCGCAATAGATGAAGTTGAATCTGGTGATTATAACAAGCGTGAGCTTACAAGGCAGATTAACGCTATATCAAAGCAGCTGCTTATGCTTGCAACTGATTATGGCTTTGACGAAAATCTTTGGCATAATTATCTGACCTTCTACATAATAATGAACGAGAATCCGTTTTCTCTTGTTACAGAAAAGACCGATGTAAAGCCAGGTTCTGTTAATCATTTGGTGGAGAATGATTTTAGGATTTTAAAGGAGCTTTTCGATTATGACTTTTCTTCCCTTGAAAAGGAATTAGGCATTGAATCCTTTAGTGTATTTTCAAGCTACAGTGCAGTTAAGAAAAATCAGCAGATGTATAACCGCAATGTGTCAGCAAAGGTTAGAAAGCTTTCTAAGGAGCTGGAGGCTTGCGCAGATGAAAAGGAATTCTTTAACGTAATTACGGATTTTTATAAGGCATACGGCGTTGGAATGTTTGGCCTTAACAAGGCATTTCGTATTGAGGAGACAGGCTTTAACGATATTAAGTTTGTGCCGATTAACAATATGGACGAAGTAGTACTGGATGATTTAATAGGCTATGAATACCAAAAGGAGCAGTTGATTTCTAACACTGAAAGCTTTGTTTCTGGCAAAAAGGCTAACAATGTGCTTCTTTTTGGTGACAGTGGCACAGGTAAATCCACCAGCATCAAGGCTATTGTAAATCAGTATTATGATAGTGGACTTCGCATGATAGAGATTTACAAGCATCAGTTTAAATATCTATCAAAGATAATTGCCAGCATCAAAAACAGGAATTACAAATATATCATTTACATGGATGATTTATCCTTCGAGGAGCATGAGATTGAGTACAAATTCCTTAAGGCTGTTATTGAAGGCGGTGTGGAAACAAAGCCTGATAACATCTTAATCTATGCCACATCTAATCGTCGTCATCTGATTAAGGAAACATGGAACGATAGAAATGACCAGGATAATTCTAATGACAGACATCACTCTGACACTGTGGAGGAGAAGCTGTCCTTAGTTCATAGATTTGGAATGACCATCAGCTACACCAAGCCTATGCAAAAGGAGTATATCGAAATAGTTCTTGGCCTTGCAAAGAGAGTTGGTATTACTATGCCAGAGGAAGAGCTTGTAGCTAAGGCTAAGATATGGGAAATGGAGCAGGGCGGCCTTTCAGGAAGAACAGCCCAGCAGTTCATTTATCATATTATGGGTGAACAGAAATAATAGGAGTAAATATTGATTAAGATAGATAGTATAGATGATTCAAGGGTAGATATTTTTACAAAATATAATGAGGCTCAGCTTTACCATTACTATGAGCCAAAGCCTGGGGTTTTTATAGCAGAGACCCCTGAGGTAATAAAAAGGGCCCTTGATAGGGGGGCAGAGCCTATAGCATTTCTTGTTGAGGAAAAGGCTTACGAATCAGAAGTGGTTACAGAATTATTGTCTCACGTAGATGATGATGTAGATATTTTTGTGGCAGAGCTTAATGTAATCAATAAAATAACAGGCTTTAATCTGACACGTGGAGTGCTTGCAGCCTGCCATCGCCCTAGCCTTCCTGATGTAGAAAGCCTGTTACAGTCTTCAAAAAGAATTGCCATTTTAGAGGATGTTATGAATCCTACCAATGTGGGGGCAATATTCAGGTCTGCAGCAGCACTTGGGGTAGATGGAATCATTCTTACTCATGACAGTGCAGACCCATTTTATAGGCGTGCTGCCCGTGTTGCTATGGGTACAGTTTTTCAGGTGCCATGGACATATTTTGATAAGGGTTCAGATTACGTGAGCGTTCTTCATAAAAACGGATTTGCTGTAGTTTCTATGGCACTAAAGGATAATGCCATTCCGCTTTCTGCCCCTGCATTAAAGCAGCAGGAAAAGCTTGCTGTTATATTTGGCACAGAAAGCACAGGGATTAAACAGGAGACAATTGATGCAAGCGATTATGTCACCATTATTCCTATGCATCACGGAGTGGATTCTTTAAATGTTGCAGCAGCGTCAGCTGTAACATTTTGGGAATTATGTAAAGAAGATTAAAGGAATATTCAGGCATCTGGTCTTATCCAGATGTCTTTTTTTGAACACATTTAATTTGTCGGGGTTTATTCTAAACATTATCATGCTTTGCCTAAAATATCCTTTGCTAAAATGATTTTACCGCGGTGTTTTTACAATTATAAAAAGGAGAATATTGAGGGTTATGGTAAAAAGAAAAATCTACAAGGCGCTATCTGTAGCTATGGCTTCTAGCATGTTGATGGCGACACCAAGTCCAGCATTAGTCAATGCAAAAGAATTACCAGAAGATACCACAGAGGAAGTGGTAGAAGAATTAAAGGAAGACTCTAAGGAAGAATCTAAGGATGAAACAAAAGAGAATTCTAAAGAAGAAGTAAAAGAAGATTCTGAGAAAGAAGCAGAAGAATCAAAAGAAGAAGTTAAGGAAGATTCTAAGGAGGAATCAGATGAGAACACTGAAGAAGCCTTAGAGGAAGAGGACTCTGAAAAGGAAGAGAAGGACGATGAAGAGTCTAAAAAGACATGTGAAATCACATATAGCATGTTCGATTTTGATGACAGTTATGAAGGCGGTTCATGGGGTTCAACTGTTACAAAATCAAAGGGTGGAGTAAAAATTGAGTACAGCGGAAACTATGCGGAGAAAGTTTTTGGTCTACCTAAAGGAATTAAAGGCACAGATGTAGTATCAGTAAAAGCAAATCTGTTAAAGGGCAGCAAGTCAGGTTTCTCACTTAAGTTCAGAAACAAGGGTGAGGAAGTAAAGGCAGCTTATGGAACAGATGTTATTGAAAATACAGACAAAGCTGAATTCGATGGAATCGGCTTAATGAATAGCTCAGGCGGTGGAACAACATTTACAATACAAAGCATTACACTTACTCTCAAGGGTGACGCAGCTGATTACCCAACACCAAGCGAGATAAAGGATGACAACACAAAGCCTGAGATACAGTGGGATATCCCTGATTTAAGAGATTATGTCTCTAGCGAAAAGGGTCTTGGCAAGGATAGCCATACTGGTGCTGCTATCATGGTTTCAGAAATTACTGATGAAGCTTTGATGGATATTGTTGAGAAACATTTTAATGCTGTAACATTTGGTAACGAGTTCAAGCCAGATTCATTAATGAATTACAACAACGCTAAGCCAGCAGATGGACAGATTATCACAGAAACATGGACAGATGCTAAGGGCGTTACACATAAGGATATGGCTGTACCAAAGCTTGATTTCTCACGTCCAGAGAGAATGCTTCGCGTAATCAAGGATTGGAATGACGAGCATCCTGATAAGGAAATCAAAATCAGAGGCCACGTTCTTACATGGCATTCACAGACACCTGAGTGGTTCTTCAAAGAGAACTATGATCCAAACGGTGACTGGGTATCACCAGAGGAAATGACACTTCGTCATGAGTGGTACATCAAGAGCGTATTCGAGCATGTATTCTCTTCTGAGTACAAGGATATGTTTTACGGCTGGGATGTTGTAAACGAGGCTTGTTCAGATAGCACAGGTACATACAGAAGCGCCAGCGCAAGCGAGCGTTCTAACTGGGCTAGAATCTATGGAACAGGCAGCAAGGAGGATGCTCCAGATTACATCCTTAATGCATTTAGATATGCAAACTACTATGCTCACAAGATGGGCAAGGATGATGTAGAGCTTTACTACAACGATTACAACGAGTGCTCAGGCAACAAGCCAGATGCAATTGCTCAGTTACTTGAGAGTGTAAAGAGACATGAGAGTGATGATGTTCTTCCTACTAGAATCTCTGGTTTTGGTATGCAGGGACATTATAATATGTTAAGCCCAAGTAAGCAGAAGGTTATAGATTGCGGTAAGCGCTATGGTAAGATTGTTGGAAAGATTCAGGTAACAGAGCTTGATTTCAAGTGCTCAGATGAATATGATGGAACATCAGCAACAGAGTCAGCTGAGTACACAAGAGAAGCTTATCGTTATAAGGAAATCTATGAAGCATACAAGGAAATTGATGCAGATCCAGACATCGATGTAAATGGATTTACAGTTTGGGGTGTAATCGATCCTAACTCTTGGTTACAGACATCAAACAGTGCAGGTGGCGGTGCTAACGGAAACAGAAAGCAGGTTCCACTTCTATTTGATGGTGATTACATGGCTAAGCCAGCTTACTGGGCGTTAGTTGACCCATCTAAGCTTGAGCCAGCAATCAAGAGCATCAATATCACTCAGGCAGCAACAGGCGAAGATAAATTCGTACATGGCAAGTCTGCAACAATTGAGGGCACAGATTATACATTCGTTCCTGTTTGGGAGGATGGTAAGCTCTCAGTTAAGGTTAAGGCTGCTGGTGCAACATCTGCTAAGCTTTATGTTGATTTTGCAACTACAATGGAAGATGGAGCTAAGGTTTCTACAGCTGAGGCTACTTTAGATAAGAATGGTGAATGCGTACTTGAGGTAGCAACAGATGCAACACTTTCAGCAGCAACACGTATTGCACTTGATGTTGTTGTTACAGATGCAGAGGGTGACCATGCATTCAACAACCTTCGTCTTACACAGGATGAGGGCAGCAAGTACTACGCAAAGGGTACATGCAAGCCTTATGCAAATGTTAACAAGGGCACAGTTACAGTTGATGGTGAAGTGGATGATGCTTGGGAAGTTGCTAAGGAAGTAGTTCTTTCAGTACCAGGCAGCAGCCCTAAGGCAACAGCTACTGCTAAGCTCCTTTGGGATAATGAGAACCTATATGTTCTTATGAATGTAAAGGATGCTAACCTTGATGCAACAGCATCAGCTGTTCATGAAAAAGATTCAGTAGAAGTATTTATTGATGAAAACAATAACAAGTCTGAGGCATACGAGGACGATGACAAGCAGTACAGAATTAACTATTTAAATGAAACAAGCTTCAATGGTACCAAGTGTGTTGAGGAAAATGTAAAGCATGCTGTTAAGCTTACAGATGACGGCTATATGGTAGAGGCTGCATTTGCTTGGACAGATATCACACCAGAGGTTGGAACTGCTATTGGTCTTGATTTACAGATTAATGATGGCGAAGGCGGTGCACGTATCGGAACACGTAGCTGGTATGATGAGACAGGTAACGGCTGGTCAGCACCAAAGGTATTTGGTGAGGTAACACTTTCTGATGGCGAGGAAACTCCTGATACTCCAGATGAGCCTGTAGTTGTTACTCCATCAGTTGCAGAGGTTGCTGATGCAGTTTACACAGGTGCTAAGGTTACTCCAGAGGTAGTTGTTACAGCGGGTGATAAGGTGCTTGTAAAGGATGTTGATTACACAGTTTCTTACGCAAACAACAAGAATGCAGCTGCTAAGGTAGGAAGCGGTATGGGTGAGGAATTCAATGCTTCACTTCCTACAGTAGAGGTTAAGTTCATTGGGGAGTATGCAGACAACGAAGCTGTTAAGGCAAACTTCACAATCGCTCCTGTAGATTTTGCAAGCGAGGATGCAATTGAGGTAGAGCCAGTTGACACATTTGTAGAAAGCATCTTTGCAACTCGTCCTGGTGTTACAGTACGCTTCAACGGCAAGAATCTTGCTAAGACAAACTATACACTACAGTATAGACTTGGCGAGAATGGCAAGCTTCTTAACAAGCTTCCAGCACATGCTTCTAATGCAGATGGTACATACTATGCAGTAGTAACAGCTAAGGGCAAGAACTTTGTTGGTTCTACAAGCGTAGAGCTTGATATCCTAGAGAACGTTAGCATCCATGTTCTCAAGGCAGAAGTATGGCGTTCAGCTTCTTACAATAAGAAGACAGGTGCTGTAAACCTTAAGGCTAACTATACAGTTAAGACAAATTCAGAGGCTAAATACTTTGGTGTTAAGAAGGGTTCAAGAGTCGTTCTTGAGGCAGGTAAGGATTTTGAGGCAACAGTAGTATTTAGAGAGAGATTTACAGGTCTTGGTCTTGTTCACATGAAGGGAAATGATCCTTTATTTGGCGAGAGAGTTGTAATTATCAAGCTTAAATAAAATAATTGATTTTATAGGGTTGGCGTCTATATTGATGCCAACCCTATTTTTGATTATATTCAACATAGATACAGAGGATATCAATAGGATTCAGAGACAAAGATGAAAATTACCCCCTAGGATAATTTATTTTAACCAGGTAGTAGTGAATCTGAATATATTTACTATCTATGTGAGATTTCGAGTTGTAGATAGTAGTGATTTTAGAGTAAACTACTATCTAGGGATTATTGTCAGCTATAGATAGTAATGAATTAGTATGAGATTACTATCTGTGATGTATTTATTACTATAGATAGTAATGGGGCTGAAAAAGTATACTACCTAGAGCTTATTTTTGATGTTAGATAGTAGTTAATTGATTTTTCACTACTATCTATAATGGATTTTCAATTGTAGCTAGTAAAGTTTCTTGAATGCCTTCCTAGTACAAGTGGATTATGAACTGAAATGGAATAGATTAGTTAGACAGGAGGACAAATATGGCTGGAGTATTATTTGGAATAGGAGTGGGGCCGGGAGACCCAGATATGCTTACCCTTAAAGCTGTTAAGGCTATTAAGGAAGCAGATGTTATTTGTCTTCCAAAGGCTGACAAGGGTAAGTGCATGGCTTATCAAATCGCACTTCCTGCTGTACCGGAAATACGATATAAAAAGACAATCAGTCTGGATTTTGAAATGACAAGTGACGTGGAGCGCTTGGAGAAAATCCATGGGGAATTCTACCAAAAATACAAACAGCTATTGATGGAAGGATATAACCTGGCATTTCTTACCATTGGTGATCCTACAGTTTATTCTACCTTTGGCTATATTATGAAGCTTGCCAAAAAGGATGGTATAGAGGTAGAGATAATAAACGGCATAACATCCTTTTGCGGTTCTGCAGCAGCGGCAGGTATTCTTTTAAGCGAAGGAGAGGAGAATATCCATATCATCTCAGGCCAGGGGAACATAGATGAGGAGCTAAAGCTTTCTGGAACTAAGATTATAATGAAGAGTGGAAAAAATATTTCAGTCATCAAAGAAAAGTTGATTCCTTTAGAAGAGGCTGATAAAATTATCGTATATGCGGTAGTAGATTGCGGTAAAGAAACAGAGCAAATCTACAAAGGCGCGATGATGATTCCAGAGGCTTGCAAATATATGATGACAATCATCATCAAAGAAAAATAAATATCATGGGGGTTAATGTGGTGAATAAAAATGATTTTGCGCTTACTCCACCTATGGGGTGGAATAGCTACGACTATTATGACACTGCGGTTACAGAGGAGCAGGTAAAGGCTAATGCAGATTTTCTAGCTAAGCATCTTAAGGATTATGGCTATGAATACGTAGTAGTTGATATTGAATGGTATTCAAACGATGCTGCCACCATGCGTGACAAGTATCAGTACATTCCATTTGGTGATGATGAAATAGATGAGTATGGCAGATTTATACCAAGCCCTACACGCTTCCCATCAGCTAAAGGAGGGGTTGGCTTTAAGGCTCTAGCAGATTATTGCCATAACTTAGGTCTTAAGTTTGGTATTCATATCATGCGAGGCATTCCACGTGTTGCAGCAGAGCGTCATCTTCCAGTATATGGAACAGCTGTGACAGCAGCAGATATTGCAGATCCATCCAGCATCTGTGGTTGGAATCCTGATATGTACGGCGTAAGAGACTGCAAGGAAGGCCAGGCTTATTATGATTCCCTGATTAGCATGTATGCTGACTGGGGTGTAGATTTTATTAAATGCGATGACATTTGTGATTCATGGATGTACAGGGATGAGAACTTCAGTGGCTGGCATGAAACCAGAATGCTTCATAAGGCTATTATGAAATCTGGCCGTGAAATTGTTCTTAGTCTTTCACCAGGACCAGCTCACATCGATAAGGCATTCCATTATCAGGACAATGCTAATATGTGGCGTATCACTGATGATTTTTGGGATAAGTGGGAGCTTCTTAAGAACATGTTCTGGCGCTGTGAAATGTGGCAGGATCATGTTAGGGCTGGCTGCTTTCCAGATTGCGATATGCTTCCAATAGGAATGGTTGGTGCAGGCTTTAACAGTGAGCGTCATTCTAATTTCACTATGGATGAAGCAAAAACAATGATGACACTTTGGTGCATGTTCCGCTCACCACTTATGATAGGAGCGGAGCTTACTAAGTTATCAGATGAGGATTTATCTCTTCTTACCAATAAGACATTGTTATCTTATATGGAGGATGGATATAGGGCGCATCAGATAGCAAGAGATGATGACTATGCTATATGGGTAACAGAAAATGCTGCTGCTGGAAAGAAGGCAGTTGCGGTGTTTAATCTATCTGATAAGGCTTTTGATTTTGCAGATTATAAATCAGATGTTTTTGCAGCAGTATCTTCAGATAGCTTTAATGGTTTAGACATCTGGACAAAAGAGGAATATAAGATAACAGCGGATTATAGTAAAGCTATTAATCCACATTCGGTTTTAGCGATTGAAATAAAATAATAGCGAGGTAAACAATGAAATTTGTAGTACAAAGAGTAACTGAGGCATCAGTAGCAGTAGATGGAAATGTAATAGGTAAGATTGGCAAGGGATTTTTGGTGCTGATAGGTGTTTCTGACAGCGATACTAAAGAAATTGCTGATAAGATGGTTAAGAAGCTTTTGGGGCTTCGCATATTCGATGACGAGAACGACAAAATCAATCTTTCCCTTACAGATGTAGGCGGAGAGCTGCTTTTGATTTCTCAGTTTACTTTGTACGCTAATTGCAAGAAGGGCTATCGCCCATCCTTTATAGAGGCAGGCGCCCCTGATATGGCAAATGAAATGTATGAATATATTATCTCAAAGTGCAGTGAACAGTTTCATGTTGAGACGGGAGAGTTCGGTGCAGATATGAAGGTTTCCCTTTTAAATGATGGACCATTTACAATCATATTAGATTCTGATGATATTTGTTGATTTTCCCCTTCTAAAGCCTTGACTTGTAGGCGGAAATTCTATAGAATACTAAATGTTCGCAGAAGTGGCGGAATTGGCAGACGCGCAGGCTTCAGGTGCCTGTGGTAGCAATATCGTGTGGGTACAAGTCCCATCTTCTGCATACAAACGGGCGACACCAATTCGAAATCAACCGATTCCTAACTGGTGCCGCCCCTAATTATCGATCCCAATGGACTATACCTCTCAATCTATCTATTTTTATCAGTTACATTGTCGCGTGTTACATTCAATTCTCTGGTGGACTATACCTCCAATTCCTAGATTTTGAATAATTACTAACTTAATTCTCTGGTGGACCGTACCTCCCTTTCAAAAAAATTATTTATCTGTCATTTGATAAGTCTATTATAGCCCCTTGATATTAAATTGCAAGTCAATTCGGTGATTAAAAATATTTTTGTCAGATATTTCAATGTTCGATAAGATGTTTTGTGAGAATTTACACTATGAAAAGTGTTGACAAACAAAAAGCACCCAAAAGGGTGCTACATTGTTGCAGTTGTTCAGGCTGCGATTAGAAGTTCATAATAATGACCTCTGTTGTTCGTATAATCATAATAACACTTTTTTTAATATTGTCAAATAATACAACTCCACTCTCTTTTGTGGTGCCTTGCCTGTGGGTGGCATAAGATTTAATGTCTCAATTGAACGGGTTGAGCTTACAGGCTACACTGCCCTTCCAGAAGAGCTTCTGTTGCATTATAAGGCTAGACTAACTAGCAGTCACTTTCGCGACGATTGTGCCAGATTTCATATAGCAAGCGAATAATATTCACTGCTAACTGGGCTAGTTCTACGAACAACATCATTATTCTGTCCCTTCTAAACTTATGCAACCAGGCAAAGCATATTATATAGATTTGAATCTATACATTCAAGAAAAAATAAATTTCCTTGCCTGAAGCTAGAAATGGATTTATAATAAATTGTATAAAATCTAATTGCGTAGAATTGATAAAGGAGCTTTTATGTTGTTTACAGGTTTAATTATTCTTTTGACAATCCTATATTTAATCATTCTAGAATTATCCAAAAATATTATTTTAGGATGGGTTATTGGGGTACTTGCAGCAGTGGCAGCAATCCTAACAAGAAGCAGTCTTACTAAAAAAGGCCAGCTCAATCTTAGAACCCAATTAATTATTTGGGGAGCCTTTATAGGAATTCTTTGTATTAATTATCTTATGACCAGCCCACCATACAAGAATGTTCCAGCAGTGGATAACAAGAATCCTGATGTGACAGAGGTGGTACATGTCACACAAGGGGATTTGACAGGTGTATATAATGCTGACCATTCTGCCAAAGTTTATGCAGGTATTCCTTATGCTAAGCCACCTGTGGGAGAGCTTAGATTCAAAGAGCCACAGGCACCGGAAGCCTGGGAGGGAGTGAAGGCCTGCGATGCATTTGGCCCTATGGCAATGCAGTCTAGAGGAAACACATTATATAATAGCCTTTCACATATCCTTGGGTGGCATGATTATCAGGTAAAGTTTGGTGATGAGTACTTAGAGCCTATGAGCGAGGATTGCTTGTATCTTAATGTGTATGCACCAGGGGATGCGGCAGAAGAACCTCTTCCAGTAATTTTTTACATCCATGGTGGCAGTCTTACTACAGGTCAGTCATCTTACACAGAATATCGTGGTGAGGATTTAGCAAAAAGAGGAGTTATCGTTGTTAATTTTGCATATCGCTTGGGCGTATTTGGCTATTACACTGCCGATGACTTAAAGGAAGAATCACCTAATGGAACTACTGGAAACTATGGCTTACTTGATCAGATAGCAGCCCTTAACTGGGTGAGGGAAAATATAGCTGCATTTGGAGGCGACCCTAATCAGATTACCATTGCCGGGGAATCAGCAGGTTCCTCAAGTGTGAATGCAATATGTGTATCGCCTCTTACAGAAGGCATGTTTAATTATGCTATTGCAGAATCAAGCGGAATCCTTGCGCACAAGCCATTTCATACATTTAGAGACTATAATGAGGCTACAGTGCAGGGGGATAAAGTTAGGGAAGAGTTCGGTGTTAATTCGTCACAGGAGTTAAGAGATATTCCAGCTGAAAAGCTTGTGCAAACAGCTACCGACCAGTCAGCTATGACAGTAGATGGCTATGCCATAGTAGAGCAGCCTTATCTTACTTATGAAAAGGGCAAAAACCATGAAAAGGCACTGTTAAATGGCTTTAATGCTAAGGAAGCGGATGCATTTAATCTTGGCATTAAGGCAACTGCTGATAACTATGAAGAGCTTTTGGCAGAGGATTTAGAAGATTATGCCTCAGAAATGGCAAATGTTGTGCCAGCAGATTCACCTCAGCGTGACCAGCATTTCATAGTGGATGCTTTGGGAGATGCTAAAGGGGCTTTGAACGAAGCTTATTCTGCTATATGGTTTAGTTATTCACATTATTTATGGAACAACTATATGGTTGAACAGGGCAAGCCTGCCTATGAATATTATTTTACTAAAGAAAATAATATGCTGTCTAATTATCATGCGGGAGAATTGCCTTATGCTTATGGAAATCTCTGGCGTCATCCAGGGCTTTATAGTGACGAGGATTATAAGCTTTCTGATATAATGCAGCAGTATTGGGTTAATTTTGCCAAGACAGGAGACCCTAATGGAGCGGGATTGCCTAAGTGGCAGATGCGTGCAGAAGGCCAGGATAAGTTATTACAGCTTGATACAACTATCAAGATGATAGATGATCCAAACCATCAGCTTTATCAGGTTATTGATAAATATCAAAACTCAATTAAATAAAATTTGAGTATATTTAGAAATATTAAGAGAAAAAAGGAAAAGGTTATTGTATACTGATATTGGATTTTATAACTAGGGAGAATACCGATGACCTTTTCTGATTTGAATTTTATTTTTAGATTGCTACCAATCTTTTTAATTATATATTATATTATGCCTGCTTCACTTAGAAAGTGGGCTTTGTTGCTAGGCAGCCTTGGCTTTTATTATCTTAATGAGCCAAGGCTTATTTTAGTGCTTGTAGTCATGACAGTTATTAATTTGTTATTCGCAAAGCTAATAAAAAGGACTACCTCTAAGGCTGTACTTGCTGTTATTGTGGTGCTTAATGTGTCAGTGCTCGGGCTTTTTAAGTTTTCTAAGCTGGCAGGTTTATCTTTAATCATTCCACTTGGCCTAAGCTACTACATCTTCAAAATGATTTCATATCAGGTGGATTTATATAGGGGCAAGATAGAAGAAGTCAGCTTTATTAAAGCGACGGATTATTTCCTTATGTTTCCACAGATTATCTCTGGTCCTATTGCCAAATTCAGCTATGTGGAGAATAATCCTATGTGGCTTAAGGCAGAAGGGGCTAAGAAGGAGCGATTATTCAAAATCTTAACTCAGATTGAAGAGGGGCTTAAGCTAATGGCTTGCGGTCTATTTATGAAAGCAATCATAGCAGACCATTTGGCTGTTTTGTGGAGTGATATTAAGGTTATTGGATATGAGAGTATTTCCACACCACTTGCATGGCTTGGTGCTTATGCTTATTCCCTGAATTTATATTTTGATTTTTGGGGATATTCTTTAATGGCAGCAGGAATTGGTGTGATGCTTGGCTTCCCATTTATCAGAAACTTTAATCAGCCATATTTGTCTTCATCTATTTCAGAATTTTACAGACGGTGGCATAGCACCCTGGGGGAGTGGTTTAAGGATTACGTGTATTTTCCTTTAGGTGGCAGCAGAAAAGGAAAGGGACGCACAGCTATTAATATTTTTATAGTTTGGCTTCTTACAGGAATTTGGCACGGCTATACAGCTAACTTTTTTGTTTGGGCTATGTCTATTTGTGTCATTATCCTTTTTGAAAAGTTTGTTCTTAGCCGTAGCCCTAAGCTTTTAGCTATAATAGGCCACATCAATGTACTTGTTATTATTCCAATCACATGGGTGGTTTTTGCAATACATTCGCTGTCGAGCTTACGTGTATATTTGCTTAGAATGTTTCCTGTAATTGATGTTTCGGTTGCAGTAAATAAAAATGATATATATTACTATTTGTCAGATTACTGGCTGTATTTATTGCTTGGTATCGTATTTACGATACCTGCCTTAACTGGATTTTATAAAAAGCACAAGGATAATATATTAGTTGTTCTTTGTATTTTTGTTATGTTTTTTATTAGTATTTTTAGCTTGTCAAATTCGGCTGGCAACCCATTTATGTATCTTAGATTTTAGGTGATGTTATGAAAGTAAAAGGTTTTTTATTACTTAGTTTAATTACAATTACATCCATAGGTATATCGATTACTTCATTTTGCTTAAGGAATTCTGTTTATAAGGATTACTATAGTAATTTTGCAAAGGTTCCCATGGAAGCAGTGCCTTTTAAGGCTATGACAGATGGGGTTTTTCCATGGACAAAGGTTTCTTTACCTGAAAATAAAGAGGAAAAAACTGCTTCCTCAGCGGTTACAGTGGCTCAACAAGAAGCTAGAGAGATAAAAGAATTCAAAACTGTAGATGATTCATATTTTGATGATGCTTTATTTATTGGCGATTCTAGAATGGTTGGTTTATCCCAGTACTGTGCGGCAATAGATTCTAGGGCTACATTCTTTGCTAAAAAATCTCTTACCATTTTTGATATTAGAAACAAGGAGTGGATAGAGGCAGAAGATGGTACGGAAATGTCTATCGCCAAAGCACTAGAGGGAAAACACTTCAAAAAAATCTATCTTATGGTTGGCATTAATGAACTGGGAACTGGTGATGAGGAACGCTTTCGTAAGGTATATGCTCAGGTAATTGAGGGACTAAAATATCTACAGCCGGATGCAACTATTTTTATTAACAGCATTATGCATGTGTCAGAAGAAAAGAACAACACTGATGAACTATATAACAATACAAATATCAATATTAGAAACGAAGCTATAAAAGGCCTGGCTGATAATCGTACAGTTTTTTATCTGGATATCAATGAAGCTGTTGATGATGAAAATGGAAATCTTAGGGCTGAGACCACAGGAGATGGTGTACATTTGAAGGGGGCCTGCTACGAGCCATGGCACCAGTATTTACTAGAACATGGGGTAGAATAAAGGACATGAAAAGGGATGTGTCAGAATATTCAGATATGGTGTTTAAAAATTCGACACTTTAATTTTCAAAAAAGTGTTGACGAAATGGGCTTTGGGAGCTATTATAAATGAGTCGTCGCGAGAGATATTAATTAGCGAAGGACATGCGGAAGTGTCGGAACTGGCAGACGAGCAAGACTAAGGATCTTGTGGCTATTGCAGTCGTGTGGGTTCAAGTCCCATCTTCCGCACGATAAAATGAAAAGACTAACACAGATGTGTTGGTCTTTTCATTTTATTGTGCACAAGATTAGATATGCAACTAGCGAAGAAAAGTTTTTTTTGTTCAAAAAAAGGATATCCTTTTTTTCCATGTAATATGTTTTATAGGAGTGTCGTTATAATGCATAAAGGGAGGCAAAAATGGGCACAATTAGAGAAATGATTGAGCAGATGGAACGAGAGACACTTAGTCCTTATGCTACCCAGAGCACTAATTCGCGTGGTAGAGAGAAGGATGAGCCACAGTGTGATATCAGACCTTTATTCCAAAGGGATAGAGACAGGATCCTTCATAGCAAGGCGTTTCGTCGTCTTAAGAATAAGACACAGGTTTTTCTTACACCTCAGGGTGATCATTACAGAACCAGATTATCTCATACCCTTGAAGTTTCACAGAATGCCAGAACAATAGCTAAGGCTCTTCGTCTTAATGAAGATTTGGTTGAAGCTATTGCACTAGGCCATGACTTGGGTCATACACCATTTGGTCATGCAGGTGAGGCACAGCTTAACGCTATGTGCTCTACTGGCTTTGTGCATTCTGAGCAGAGTGTGCGTATTGTGGAAAAGCTTGAAAAGGGCGGCCAGGGTCTTAACCTTACCTGGGAGGTTCGCGATGGCATCCGCAATCACCAAACCAGCGGTCATCCAGCCACACCTGAGGGACAGATTGTTAGATTGTCAGATAAGATAGCTTATGTTAATAGCGATATTGATGATGCTATCAGGGCACACATTCTTACTGAGGAAGATATACCAATGGAAATCAGAAAGACACTTGGTATGACCTCAGCAGTTCGCTTAGACACACTTATTCATGATGTTATCATCGAAAGCAAGGATAGCCCTGTGATTAAGATGTCACCTGAAATCGAAGAGGCTATGTCGGATTTACGAGCATTTATGTTTGCCAATGTTTACAAGGATTCTGTTGCCAAGGTAGAGGAAGTAAAGGCTAAGCGTATGATTCGTGAGCTTTACGAATACTACACCTATCATTTTGAAGAGCTACCTGATAGATATAGAGCAATGGAAGATGATGGCACTAGCCAGGAACGTATTATTTGCGATTATATTTCAGGTATGACAGACCAATATTGTATTACCAAATTCAACGAATACTTTATGCCTAAGGCGTGGGTAGTAGATGGATTTTAAAAATTATTTTTTTTCGGGAGAATAAATGCCTTATTATTCTGATGAAATCATCGAAGAAGTTCGCTCCAGAACAGATATTGTCGATGTAATTTCAAAATATGTTAACTTACAAAAAAAGGGCAGCCAATATTTTGGACTTTGTCCCTTTCATAATGAGAAGACGGGCTCATTTTCTGTTAGCCCGCAAAAGCAAATGTATTATTGCTTCGGCTGCGGCGCAGGAGGAAATGTTTTCAGCTTTCTGATGGCGTACGAGAACATGACCTTCAAGGAAGCGGTTGAGGATTTGGCACCTAAGTGTGGAGTTACACTTCCGCAGAGGGAGATGACAGCCCAGGAGCGTCAGCGTGCCGATAGGCGAACTAGACTTTTTGAAATTAACAAGGAAGCGGCAGCCTACTATTACAAAATGCTTCGTTCCCCTGAGGGGCAACAGGCTATGGCATATTTTACAAAGCGTGAGCTTACAGCTGATACCCTTCATAAATTTGGCTTAGGCTGTACCAGCAAATACTCTGATTCTTTGTACAAATACCTTAGAGGCAAGGGATATGATGATAATATCCTAAAGGACTGTGGTCTTGTTACCATTGATGAAAAGCGTGGCGGTCATGATAAGTTTTGGAATAGGGCGATGTTTCCTATATTCGATGCTAATGGCAAGGTGGTTGCCTTTGGTGGAAGAGTAATGGGAGATGGAGAGCCTAAATATTTGAACTCACCTGAGACGGAAATATTCAACAAATCCAAAACACTTTTTGGCTTGTATTTTGCTAGAAAGACAAGGCGACAGCAGTTTATACTATGCGAAGGCTATATGGATGTTATATCCCTTCATCAGGCTGGCTTTGATAATGCAGTAGCATCCCTTGGCACAGCCCTTACAGAAGGCCATGCAGGTATGCTTAAACGTTATGTTAAGGATGTATATCTTAGCTATGATTCAGATGGTGCCGGGCAAAAAGCTGCCCTTAGGGCGATACCTATTCTTAAGAATGCGGGCATTTCCTGCAGGATTATTAATATGTCCCCTTACAAGGACCCTGATGAGTTTATAAAGGCTCTAGGAGCCGAGGAATATGAAAAACGTATTCAAAATGCTGAAAACAGCTTTATGTATCAGGTTAGGATGAAAGAGAAGAATTACGACCTTACCGACCCTGAGAAGAAATCTGATTTTCAAAAGGAAGTTGCAAGGATGATTGTTACAGAGTTTCCTACTCAGCTTGAAAGGGAAAACTATACGGAATCTGTTGCAGCAAGGTTTAATATTCCAAAGGCAGCACTTGGCAAGTACATCATAGAGCTTGGCCAGTCGGGAATCACTGCTAAATCAAATACAGCAGCAAGAGAAAATAGAAGTACAGCTCAAAAGCCTAAGGATGATGGTATGAAGATGTCCCAGAGACTTCTTTTGACATGGCTTGTTGAACAAAATGATATTTATCCTAAGATAAAGGATTATGTATCCCCACAGGATTTTGAAGAGGGGGTATATAAAAAGGTTGCGGTTGAGGTATTTGACAGCCTTAGCCAAGACAAAACAGTTGATACAGCTCGAATCGTAGATATGTTTATGGAAGAGGAGGAGCGTAAGACTGTGGCAGCTATTTTCAACACAACAGTTGGAGAGCTGACAGACAATACGGATCTTAGCAAGGCTCTTAAGGAGACATTGCTTAGAATAAAAAAGAATTCACTGGAGATTGCACAGAAAAACGGGGCAGATTTAAAGAGCTTAGTGGATGGTAAAAAGCAACTACAGCGTCTTGAACGCTTAGATATTTCAATCTAGAAAGGAATTAAAATGGCAAAAAAGAAAGTTGACGAATTAATCGAAAACGGAGATTTAAAGGCTGCAGCTGATGCTTTCTTAGCAGAGGCTGATGCAGAGGCAGCAGAGGAAGATGATGCTGATGTAGAGGCTGATGACAAGGATGTAGATTTCGGTGATATGGAAGAAATCTCAGCTGAGGATCTTGAGTTTAACGAGCATGATTTTGACAACATTGATGAGACAGAAGATGATGATGACGTAGATGAATTCTTAGCATCAGTTGGTGCAAAGACATCTGTTGACGTAGATGACGATATGGATGATGACGATGAGGATTCATTCGGAAGCGATGAGCTTGATTCTAAGGTGGCAGAGCTTGTTAAAATAGCAAAGTCACAGAAGAGCATTATCGAAGACTACGAAATTTCAGAGTTCTTAAAGGATTACAAAATCGATGCTAAGCAGATGGAACGTATTCTTACATACCTTGATAAGAAGGGCATCGATGTAAACTTCTCATCTGGTCCATCAGATGCACTTCTTCTTGCAAGCGATGACGAGGATATGGAAGACATTGATATGTCAGTTCCAGATTCAGTCAGCATCGAGGATCCTGTTCGTATGTACCTTAAGGAAATCGGTAAGGTACCACTTCTTTCTGCTGAGGAAGAGGTTGAGCTTGCCCAGAGAATGGAAGAGGGAGACCAGGAGGCTAAGAATAAGCTTGCTGAGGCAAACCTTCGTCTTGTTGTTTCTATTGCTAAGCGTTACGTTGGACGTGGTATGCTTTTCCTTGACCTTATCCAGGAAGGTAACCTTGGTCTTATGAAAGCTGTTGAAAAGTTTGATTACCATAAGGGTTACAAGTTCTCTACTTACGCTACATGGTGGATTCGTCAGGCTATCACACGTGCTATCGCTGACCAGGCTCGTACAATCCGTATTCCTGTACACATGGTTGAGACTATCAACAAGCTTATCAGAGTTTCACGTCAGTTACTACAGGAGTTCGGCCGTGAACCAACTCCAGAAGAAATTGCTGAGGCAATGGGAATTACAGTAGACAGAGTACATGAGATTCTAAAGATTTCTCAGGAGCCAGTATCTCTTGAGACACCTATCGGTGAAGAGGAAGATAGCCACCTTGGTGATTTCCTTCCAGATGAGAATGTGCCAGTTCCAGCAGAAGCTGCTACATTTACACTTCTTAAGGAACAGCTTCACGAAGTACTTGATACACTTACAGAGCGTGAGCAGCGAGTACTTATACTTAGATTTGGTCTTGAAGATGGTAAGGCTCGTACACTTGAGGAAGTAGGTAAGGAATTCAACGTTACACGTGAGCGTATCCGTCAGATTGAGGCAAAGGCTTTAAGAAAGCTTCGTCATCCTAGCCGAAGCCGCAAGCTTAAGGATTACTTAGACCAGTAAAATAAAAGAATATACAGAATAGACATAAATAAATGATAAAATTATCGGAAAGATTACAAATTATATATGGTATGGTGCCTAAGTGTAACACCGTTTGCGATGTGGGCTGCGATCATGGCTATTTAGCTATCTCTTTATTAGAAGGAGGTGTTTGCAACCAGGCCATTGCAATGGATGTAAACAAAGGACCACTTAATTCAGCTAAGGAAAATGTTAAGGCTCACGGCCTTTTAGATAATGTGGATTTTAGATTATCTGATGGCCTTGCAAAGCTTACAGAAGCCGAAGCTGATACCATATGTATTTGTGGTATGGGTGGCGCACTTATTACTAGAATACTTGATGCAGGTATTGATGTGGCAAGGAGCGCAAAGACGCTTATAGTAGAGCCCCAATCTGAATATGATAAGCTAAGAGAGTTCTTAGCTTCCAATCATTTTTCGTTTTTAGATGAAGAGCTTTGCATAGAAGAAGGCAAAATCTATCCGATTATCAAGGTTAGCTATACACCTGATTCATCTTTTGAGCTATCAAAAGAAGAGCTATTGTATGGCCCTGTTATCATTAAAAAGAAATTGCCATTACTTGTAAGGCTTCTTGAAAAAAACAAAAATGAATACTTGTCAATTCTAGAAAAGTTAAATTCCAGAAAGGATATAGCAGAGGGTTCACCTATACAAAAAAGAATAGAAGAGCTTGAAGAAGAGCTTAGTATCATAGACAGGCTCTTAAGCAAAATGGAGGGGTAGCCATGGCTAAAGTAATCATTAACGGGAAAGAAGAGACATTTAAAGATGGCACTACATTAATTGAGATTGCTGCACTTCATAAGGAAGATTACAAGGATGATATCGTTCTTGCTAAATATAATGGCAATCTTACAGAACTAAGCAAGGCTGTAACTGAAGATGCTGAGATTGAGTTCTTAACTACAGCAGATAAGGATGGCAGAAGGGCATATAGGCGAAGCGTTGTGTTTTTGTTACAGCGTGCCCTTATGCAGGTTTATCCACGTCCAGAACATGCTTATCTTAGGGTAGAGCATTCTTTAGGGCAGGGAGATTTCTGTACCTTTGAAGGCGTTGATGAGATTACAGATGGAAAAATAGAGGAATTGAAAAAGGTAATGCATGACCTGGTAGAAAAGGATATTCCTCTTGAAAAGAATACAATTAAAACAAGCCAGGCCAGAGAGATGTTCCATAATTATAATATGATTAACAAGGAACAGCTCTTAAAATATCGAACCAGCTCTACTACAAATGTATATAATTTGGATGGCTGCAAGGATTATTTCTACGGATATATGGTTCCATCTACAGGCTGTCTGGGATATTTTGATTTACTTAAATTTGAAAATGGAGTTATGCTCATGTTCCCTAACGGCAACAAGCTTACAGGGGACACAAGAAAGGTTGCTGAGTTTACCAGACCGATGAAGCTGTTTTCTGTTCAACAGGCTGCTTCTAAATTTGGCGAGACCATGGGAGTGCCTACTGTAGGAGCCTTAAATGAGGCAATCGCAAAAGGCAGGATTAAGGACATAGTTCTTTCCCAGGAAGCTATCATGGAGCGCAATATCGGGGAATTAGCCCGTACTATTGTAGACAGAAAAGATGTTAAGTTTGTTATGATGGCAGGTCCTTCTTCATCAGGCAAGACTACATTTTCTCATAAGCTTTCAGCTCAGCTGAGGGCATTAGGATGTGTTCCACATCCTGTTCCACTGGATGATTTTTATTTGAACCGTGATCAGATGCCTATTGATGAATATGGAGAAAAGGATTTTGAATCTATAGAAGGTCTTGATGTTCCATATTTCAACGAATGTATGGTAAAGCTCCTTAAGGGAGAAAGAGTATTGCTTCCAAACTTTAACTTTAAGACTGGTAAGCGAGAGTACAACGACCATTACATGCAGTTAGGCAAAAACGATATCTTAGTTATAGAGGGTATCCACGGGCTTAATGATAGAATGAGCGCATCACTTCCAGCAGAAAGCAAATATAAGATTTATTTGTCAGCATTGACACAGCTTTCTATAGACGAGCACAATCCGCTGTCTACTACAGATGGAAGATTGATTCGAAGAATAGTGCGTGACTCTAGAACACGCGCCACATCTGCTGCTGAAACCATAGCTATGTGGGATTCAGTTAGAAGAGGAGAAGAGAAATATATTTTCCCATTCCAAGAAAAAGCAGATTATTTGTTTAATACGGCTTTAATTTATGAGATGGCTGTGTTAAAATTATACGTCGATCCTCAGTTATACGCTATAGAGCCAGACCATCCTATGTATGCTGAGGCAAAGAGGCTTATTAAGCTATTAGATTACTTCTTACCTATGGCACCAGATTATATTCCTAATAATTCTCTGGTAAGAGAGTTCATAGGTGGAAGTTGTATACTTTAAATCCGTTTTCCTACGGGATTTAGAACAATTAAATAAGGGGCTAGATGAGTAGTCGCTGCCTTACTGTAATGGTAGGGGAGAGGAAAGTCCGGGCTTCACAGGGCAAGGATGCCAGCTAACGGCTGGTGGAGGTAACTCCAAGGATAGTGCAACAGAGATAAACCGCTCATAGCAATATGAGTAAGGGTGGAAAGGCGGTGTAAGAGACCACCGTACCGTTGGTAACAACGGTAGCCATGTAAACCCCATCCGAAGCAAGTTCTAAGCAGCGCGTACGCGGCCCGCCAGCGCTAGGTTGAACGCTTGAGGCCACTGGCGACAGTGGTCCTAGATAGATGACTACTTTAAAAGACATAACCCGGCTCACAGTCTAACCCTTTTAATTTGTCTGAATATAGGACAATATTTACAAAAAAGATAAGCTAATTTTATTTTTTAGTGGGAATTATTAACGAATGTGAAATTTTTGTGTCCTTCTAACCGAAAAAGGTGATATACTATAACTATGTTAAGTCAAAGGGGAAGAGTTATGGAGGTACTTGTTGTTATGGTTTAGAAGGATGGTGAAAAATGGATTATCAGGTAGGCGATTATTTAGTTCATGAGGGTAGTGGAGTTTGTCAGGTGGAAGACATTGATGACATGGAGCTTATGGGCAAAGGTTCTCGCAAAACTTACTACTGCATGTCTCCAGTATTTAAGGCAGGCGCAAAAGTATTTACTCCAATTGTTGGTTCAACTGTTAGGCTTCGTCCGGTAGCTGGACTTGACACATTTACTAGAATTCTTGACAACATTGACGACATCGAGTGTATTGAAGAGGCTAACGAGAGAGCCCTTCAGGACAAATTCAAAGCAGTTATGGCTGAGTTCACACCAGAGTCTATGGCTAGTGTAGTGAAGACAGTTCTTATCAGAAAATGGAATCGTATTGCAGCTGGTAAGAAGGTTATGGCTATGGATGAGAAGGTTCTTAATGTAGCAGGTCGTAAGCTATATGAGGAAATGGCATTTGCAATGGGTAAGGATATTGCTTATGCACAGAATCTTTTTGAGGACGCAGTTAAGGCTAGCCTACAGGATACACTCCTTATAGGTGCTTAATTTATGATATCTTACAGAGAAATTACAGAGCGAATTAAAAATAATAATGGTCTTGTCACAGCACTTAATGTGCTAGACAAGGCCATTACTTATATCACAGTAATAGTGTATTTAATCTTTCTTATTTATGGATTTCTACAGATTCCTGAGGATAAGGGGCTTCTTTTATATAGAAGCATTTTGATACCAGGGGTTTCATTTATTATCGTAAGTGTTTACAGAAAGCTTTTAAGTGCTCCAAGACCATACGAGGTTTATGGGTTTACACCGGTTCTTAAGAAGGATACTAAGGGCAAAAGCTTTCCTAGCAGGCATGTTTTTTCTATTTTCATAGTTGCATTCACAGTTTTTCAGGCTTTTCCAGTGGTTGGAGCTGTTATTTGTGTGCTGGGGTTCTTGCTTGCCATCATAAGAGTGGTTGGCGGAGTACACTTTATAAAGGATGTTGTGGCAGGTTTTTTCATGGCATTAATCATATCAATTGTTTGTTATGGTATTTTTTGTGGCGTTTTCGGTCTTGTTATGCTACCATTTTAATATAAATATATTTTTCGTTTGGGAGTGATATATGAAGAAAAATGCAAAGAAGGCTTTGGCTATATTTTTTAGCGTTCTTGGCTCAGTATTAGGATTGTATATTGGAGGATATTGGTTGTTTGTTCGTCCTGTCTATTGGCTTGTAACTGGCTTTACAGGGGGGACACTTACAGCTGGCATTCTCATAATCAATATATTTAAGATATTTATCGCATCCACTATTGGAGGAGGTATTTGGTGTGTGTGCGATATTATCGCAGGTTTTTTCAGGGATGACCCTAGAGAAGACTAGTTACTAATAATAGTTGGGAGGTATTATGAAATGACTGGAAACGTAATTGTGGGACAATCAGGCGGACCAACCGCCGCAATCAACTCTTCTTTGGCAGGAGTTATCAGGACAGCAAAGGATCGTGGTGCAAATAAGATTTACGGAATGCTCCACGGAATCAAAGGATTAATGGAAGAGGATTACATAGACCTTTCCGATTACATCAAGAATGATTTGGATGTAGAGCTTCTAAAGCGTACACCAGCTGCTTATCTTGGCTCATGCCGCTTCAAGCTTCCAGAAATCCACGAGGATATGGAAACTTACGAAAAAATCTTCGGAATTCTCAACAAGCTCGAAATCGAAGCTTTGATTTACATCGGTGGAAATGATTCCATGGACACCATCAAGAAGCTTTCTGATTATGCAATTATCACAGGTTCAAACATCAGATTTATAGGATGCCCTAAGACAATCGATAACGATTTGGCTCTTACAGACCACACACCAGGATATGGTAGTGCAGCTAAATATATCGGTACATCTGTTAAGGAAATCATTAGAGATGGTCACTGTCTTGAATATGATAAGGGACTTGTTACTATAGTGGAGATAATGGGAAGAAATGCCGGTTGGCTTACAGGCGCTTCAATCTTAGCAAAGGGCGAGGATTGTGAGGGACCAGATTTGATATATCTTCCAGAGGTTCCATTTGACCTTGACAAATTTAAAGAAAGAGTAGAAAAGCTTTTAGCCCAGCAACATTCTGTTGTAGTATGTGTTTCAGAAGGAATTCATACCAAGGAAGGCAAGTATGTATGCGAGCTTGGAGATAATGTAGAGTTTGTAGATGCATTTAACCACAAGCAGCTTACAGGTACAGCATCATATCTATGCAACTTTATTGGTCGCGAGATTGGATGCAAGACCAGAGCTATTGAGCTTTCAACACTTCAGCGTGCAGGTTCTCATCTTGCGTCACGTATTGATATCCTTGAGGCATATCAGGTAGGTGGTGCTGCAGTGCTTGCTGCAGATGAAGGTGATACAGGTAAGATGGTAACTCTTATTCGTCATTCAGATGATCCTTATCAGTGCGGAACAGAGGTTAAGGATGTTCACAAGATTGCAAACGACGAAAAGCTGGTTCCAAGAAATTGGATTACACATGATGGTACTTATGTAACAGAGGCATTCATCACTTATGCTAAGCCACTTATTCAAGGGGATGTGGCTCCTATCATGGTTGATGGAATTCCTCGTCATATTTGCAGACCAAAAAGAAAAAAATAAAATGTATGGAGGGGTAAAATGCAGGTTTTTCATGGAACAATAATTACATGTGATGAAAATAATACGATTGCAAATTATCTAGTTGAAAGAGAAGGTAGAATTGCTTATATCGGTGATACTTTGCCTACTCAATATGAGGTTGTGCCACCTATTGAGCTAGGAGCAAACGTTGCGCTTCCTGCATTTGTTGATACGCACACCCATTATTCAGGCTTTTCTGTATTACACAGGATGTTTCCTATTAGTGATGCAGATTCTAATGCAAAGATTCTTGAGCAGCTTGAAAACTATGCTAACACCACCAAAGAAAACATTGTGGTAGGATTTGGTGCTACAGAGTTTGCTGTATCAGAGGGATATTTGATTCTTAGAGAGCAGATGGATAAGGCTTGTCCAAACAAGCCTGCCATCATTTTAAAGCATGATGCTCATTCAGCTGTTTGTAACAGCATGTTTATTGATGCTGTAAAATCCAAGATAGAAAACTTACGTGGATTCAATCCAGAAACTGGTGAGCTTAAGCAGGAAGCCTTTGTGGCTGCGGCAGAATTTGTATCCCATGGCCTTTCTACTAAGAAGGTTATAGATTCCATGGTGGAGACAGCAGATTTTTTGGCAAGCAAAGGAGTTGGACTTATTTGCTCTGCCAGCGGCCTGGGCTTTGTTAGGGACTACGATTTTGATATGGAACGGTCTGTTGCAAAGGGACTTGATAATGGCATGCAGATTCGTGTGGCTTATCAATGTGCCAATGTAGACAAGATTGCAAAGAAAGACATGACTAGAGTGGTGTTTGCCAATCTGGATGGAACCTTTGCTAATCAGGATGCAGCACTTATTGATGAATATGCAGGAGCTAAGCATAAGGGTGTGTCATATTATGATGATGTTGATGTTCAGAAATTCTGTATAAATGCTAACCGTGCAGGCTATCAGATTGCATTACACGCAGTGGGAGATGCTGCCTTTGAGCAAGCCGTCAATGCAATAGCAATGGCACTGGAGGATTACCCAAGGTATGACCATAGACACATTATATTGCATGGCTCACTTCCAACAGAAAGATGCTTAAAGATTTGCGCTAAATATAATATAATGATTTCTGTTAAGCCTTCGTTGCTTTCTCACATTAATGGTGTTGAAGAGTACATTAAGGGAATACTTTCAGAAAATCAGTATAAATTTATTAATCCACTTAAGACAATGCGGGATTTGGGAATCAGGGTGTGCTTCAATTCAGATGCACCAGCATCGGATCCTGACCCTATTAAATGGATTCATGATGCATGTAACAATACCAATGCTGAAGAATCCGTTTCAGTATACGATGCTCTTAGAATGGCTACATATAATGGGGCTTATTCATTGTTTGATGAGAAGGAGCGAGGCACACTGGAGATG
>NZ_JAFUSK010000056.1 GCF_017471675.1 Pseudobutyrivibrio sp. | reverse complement strand
TGCAGGAGTACTACGATAACCTCAATAAAATACAAAAGGAGCTCATAAAAATGAGAGTGGCCTGAGGAATACAATATTAACTGAAAGATGAATTTACACACAAATATGGACTTGACTGTGGATTACTACCTGAGAGCAAAAATTTGAAATAGATAGTAGAGAAAAAGACATGAACTACTACCTGAGAGAAAAAATCGAGGATAGGTAGTAGAGAAAAAGATATGAACTACTACCTAAGAGCAAAAATAGAGTATAGGTAGTAGAGAAAAAGATATGAACTACTACCTGAGAGAAAAAATCGAGGATAGGTAGTAGAGAAAAAGATATGAACTACTACCTGAGAGCAAAAATAGAACATAGATAGTAATAAAATGAAAAATGCCTACTATCTCAGAAGTAAAAAATGTACTAGATAGTAATAAAGCGGCTAGTCAGGATAATCTGGCTAGCCGCTAATTATTATATAGAGTTTTAGGTTTCAATTCTTGTAGAAGAACTTACTGTTGATATATTTTCCATGTATGTTAGATTAGTTCCGGCTGGGATACTGAAACCAACACCTGCATTAGTGCCAGCAGAGCTATTGTTGTTCTCAGGTTTGTAGGTTCCGTTCTTCCACTGACTAAATTTATCTTCTACAGCCTCATAGGTCTTCTTTGAAATGTCAGGTAAATCCTTACCCCAGGTGCCTGTGGCCTGTTCGTATCCTTTTTTGAAGGCGTCTAAAAGCATATCAGCCTTTGATGTATCACCACCAGAAAGAGCAATTGCAAAATCTACAATTCTATCAGATGTTTTGTTAACGCCCCAATAACCATCCTCAGAAATATCTTCCTTAGCCTTTGCAATAGTTTCTGGATCTGCCTCAAATTTGCCTTCAGCTAGGAACTTCCACATATCGTCCTGAGTTGCTATAGCAAATGTGCTTCCCTGCCCGCTAATTGTTTTCATAACAATATCAAGAAGATTGTTCATCATCTTCTCCTGGTCAGCCTTCAGCTGCTGGATTAAAGCAGTGCGGTCGCTCTTTTTGTAATTGTCTGTAGTAAGGGCTTTGTCATCTGATGATTTTTCGTAAACAGCTGCCTCATCAGAAAACTTTGATGCATTGATTTCTTGTTTAGAAGCGTTAAGTTCTAACGATTCTGTAACCGAACCATCGGCATTAGTTGTCTTGGTGTAGGTCGCAGCTATATTAGAAGATACGCTAGAGAGTGTGCTTAATTCCATAGTTTAACCTCCTTGTTAACGTGGCTTAATACAACAAACCAGACGGAAATCCTTTTCCTATTCTTTTTATCGGATGCTTATTGATAAATATTTACAATTAGATTGTATTTATTTTAATACAAAATCCTTGCCAATATGTGTGTTCTTTGTTAAAATTTATAAAGATTGAATACAAAGAACAAGCTTGTACAATGTGCAAGCCTGTACAATTTATTTTGGAGCAATTGTTTTATGGATAGTATTTCGCTTAAAGCCCTTGCTAAGATTAATATAGGGCTTGATGTTACAGGTATCAGGGATGATGGATATCATGAAGTAAGAATGATTATGCAGACAGTCAATCTGTTTGATAAGCTTACTATTAAGAAATCTTCAGATGATAAGATTACCATGTCTACCAATCTTAAGTTTCTTCCAGTAGATGGTGATAACCTTTGTATTAAGGCAGCCAGGCTGTTGATAGAAGAGTTTGGCATCAAGGAAGGTGTGCATATCGATTTGGAAAAGCACATTCCAGTGGCAGCTGGTATGGCAGGCGGTTCCACAGATGCAGCAGCAGTTTTATTTGGTGTTAACAAGCTTTTTAATCTAAAGTTAAGTCAAAAGGATTTAATGGAAAGAGGAGTTAAGATAGGTGCAGATGTTCCATATTGCATTATGCGAGGAACTGCACTTGCAGAGGGAATCGGAGAGGTGCTATCACCACTTCCACCTATGATTAAATGCCCGGTACTTATAGCAAAGCCAGGCATTGCTGTTTCTACTAAGCAGGTGTATACAGCACTTGATTCATGCTTTGATTCAGTTAAGCATCCTGATATAGATGCTCTTATATCTGATATCAAGGCAGGTGATTTAAAGGCACTTTGCGGACACATGGGAAATGTCCTTGAGGATGTAACTATTCCACTTCATCCTGTTATTGCTGATATTAAGGCTAACATGATGGAAAATGGCGCAGTGGGGGCTATGATGAGTGGTAGCGGGCCAACAGTATTTGGCTTTTTTGATGACAATAAAAAGGCAAGGGCAGCAAAGGATGCTCTTACTAAATCAGGCATGGTAAAGCAGCTTTACCTTACCACTATTTATAACAATAAGAATTAATTACGAGAAGGAGATAAATACTAAAATGACAGAAAACCTTACACTACAAATGGATGATTATTTACCACTTCGCGACGTGGTGTTTAACACCCTTCGTGAGGCTATCTTAAAGGGGGAACTTAAGCCAGGAGAGAGATTAATGGAAATGCACCTGGCAACAAAGCTTGGGGTAAGCCGTACACCTATTAGAGAGGCAATCAGAATGCTTGAGCATGAGGGGCTTGCAGTTACTATTCCACGTAAGGGCGCCCAGGTTGCCAAGATGACTGAAAAGGACTTGCAGGATGTACTAGAGGTGCGAGATGCACTTGATGCATTGGCTGTTGTATGTGCCTGCAAGCGCATGACAGATACACAGTTTGTGGAGTTAAAAGAAGCTATGAAGGCTTTTGAGGAAGCTACAAGTACAGATGACGTTAGAAGAATCGTTGAGACAGACGAAGCCTTCCATGATGTTATCTATGCAGCAGCTGCCAATCCAAAGCTTGAGAATATTATTAATTCTGCCAGAGAGCAGATGTATCGTTATCGCTACGAATACGTTAAGAATCCTACAGTTTATGCACAGCTTATTTCTGAGCATAAGCAGATTATTGATGGTTTCGACAAAAGAGACGTAGATTACCTAAAGGAAATAATGCACATCCATTTAGCAAATCAGATAAATGCTGTGCGAGAAGTAATTAGAGAGCAAAAGTAATATAATGACAGGAATTAAATGTGAAATAAAGGTTGTCTCTAGACAAAAGATGGGAAGTGAAACAGAAACTACCACAGAGGTATATGCAGGAACCTATCTTGATAGAGGCAACAAGAAATATATATCATACAAGCGCCATACAGAAGATGGAGACATTGATTGTCTCCTAAGCTATGGGGCGGGCAAGATGACCTTAAGCCAGCAGGGAGGATTAAAGTCCAAGCTTGAATTCATCCCTGGTAAGAAAACTGACAACCTGTATCAGACCCCTATGGGCAATATGACAGTGCCAGTCTACACCAGAGGTCTATCCATCCATGATAAAAAGGATACCATTGAAATCATGCTAGACTACGACATCGCCACAAGGGATGCCATCCGCACCCTAATGGAAATTACTGTAACAATCTAAAAAAGCCTTCTCCCTTGATAGGGGTGCTAGGCTCCAGTGGAGCCTGTTTAGCACCGACCGAGCCGGGAGGCGAGACAAGGTGCCACCGTAGATGACGGATGAGGGCAACCCCAATATTATTTATTCATTAGCCATATCTTTAAGCTTATTCATAACCTGCTTCACAGGTGGAAGTAGTAATATCACAATAGTTATAGCAGCTTCAGCGAAGATATAAATTGCATTGTAAGCAAGTGAGTATGCAAATGGATTCCAACCATCCCAAGCCCATTCGCCAAAGAAAATCCAACCAGAAATAACAGCAAATACATAACGACCTAAAACAGCTACAATGTAGCCCTTGATAAGACCATGCTTAGCATTCTTGAAAAATCCTGATAAGCCAAGTGCACCAAAAGCAAGGATGTAATCTACAATTACCTGAGCTGGGAAAAGGATATATGGATCAACGATAAGATTTAATAATCCATAAGCAACACCTGTGATGATACCTACAACTGGTCCAAACCAAAATCCTGGCAGGCAGGCTACAAGCATAGAAAGTAATGTAATTGAGCCACCTGTTGGGAACTTAAATACCTTGATGTTTGAAAGCACAAATGCAAGTGCCATAGACATTGCGCAAAATGCAAGCTTCTTGGCAGAAAAGCTTACCTTTGCATCTGAGTTTGAAATGTGATTAATCATAAAAAAATCTCCCTTCATACATAAGCTAGGAGATCAAAAAAGCTTCCTTACGCTGGTATTATCCAGTTCAAGTGATAAGGGTCGGTGTTATTCCACCTCTCAGCAAATGCGCCCCTAGCATCATTATTTATTTCTTATTTAAAATACCACTATAAAAAGCCCTCGTCAATATGTTATATTGTAGATGAATGTTGCATTTACTGCAAAGCATTTGAATAGTTAATATAAAGGAATATATATGGTAAATACAGATAAGATTATAGAAAAAGTAATTCTTGTATCAGTGAACGAAGGAGACGAGGCAGAAGCCAAGGATTCCCTTAAGGAGCTGGCAGATTTGTGCAAGACTGCCGGGGCAGAGGTAGTAGGTGAGGTGATGCAGAACTTAGAGCGTCGCAATCCTGGCACCTATGTAGGCACTGGCAAGGTAGATGAAATAGCAGATTTAATCTGGGAGAAGGAAGCAACAGGAATCGTATGTGATGACGAGCTTACCCCTGCTCAGATGCGTAATCTGGCAGATGCACTGGATACTAAAGTTATGGATAGAACACTTATTATCCTGGATATTTTTGCAGCAAGAGCAGGCACAGCGGAAGGTAAGATTCAGGTAGAGCTTGCTCAGCTTAGATATGAGATGACACGCCTTACTGGCTTTGGTAAGAACATGTCCCGTGTGGGTGGTACTGCAGCAGGTGGCGGTGGAGCCATTGGAACCCGTGGTCCTGGTGAAAAGAAGCTTGAGATGGATAAGCGTCTGATTGCAGGCCGCATTTCCCAGCTCAAAAAGGAATTAAACGATGTGGTAAATCATCGTGAGCTTACCCGTAGCCGCAGACAGAAGAATGGCGTGCCGGTAGCAGCTATTGTTGGCTACACCAATGCAGGTAAATCATCACTCCTTAATAAGCTTACAGATGCAGATATCCTGGAGTGGGATGCGCTATTTGCTACACTTGACCCTACCACCAGAGAGCTATTATTAGATAACGACCAAAAGATTCTTCTTACCGATACAGTAGGTTTTATCAGAAAGCTTCCTCATCATCTTGTTGACGCATTCAAGAGTACATTAGAGGAAGCAAAATATGCGGATTACATCATCCATGTGGTGGATGTAAGCAATCCACAGATGGATAGACAGATGGAAATTGTGTATGAAACCTTAGATAAGCTGGGCGTCAGTGGAAAACCTATCCTTACTATATTTAACAAGGTGGATAAGGTGGCAGATGAGCTGGACTATCACGATTTACGGGCTGATTACACAGTTCATACATCTATCAAAACAGGCAAAGGCTTAGATAAGGTTCGGGAAATCCTTGCTACTATGATGCGTGGCAACAAGGAATATATCGAAAAGCTAGTGCCATACACAGAAGCAGGAAGTATTGCAAAAATAAGAGAAAACGGAGAGCTTATTTCAGAAGAATACCGGGAAGATGGTATTTTTATAAAGGCATATATTTAGTTTTACCAAAAGTTTATCGTGATTATACAAAATACTTAGACAATGAGCGTTTAACATGGTATGATATCTAAGGACTAAAAGAGAAGGATTTAGGTTTTTACTTTTCGCGAAGGAAAAGTACGGTAGTAAAAGGAGAATGAAATGACAATTGCACAAATTCTATCGCTACTAGGTGGAGTGGGACTATTTCTATTTGGAATGTCAATCATGTCCACAGGTCTTAAGAATAGTTGCGGTGACAATCTACAGGTTATCTTAGAGAAGGCTACTACTAACAAGGCAGTAGCTGTATTCGTTGGACTTCTTATGACAGTCCTTGTTCAGAGCTCTTCAGCCACAGATGTTATGGTTATCGGTTTTGTAAACTCAGGCATGATGACATTAGCACAGGCTATCGGAGTTATCTTAGGTGCCAATATCGGTACTACTATCACAGCACAGATTACAGCTTTTAATATTGCTACATTCACACCATTTATTTTGTTTATTGGTGCTGTTATGTATCTTTTTATGAAAAAGGATATAGTGAAGCATTTGGGCTCATTCTTTATGGGCTTTGGTATGCTGTTCCAGGGTATCACTATTATGAAGGCAGCTATTGCACCACTTGCTCAGTCAGTGGTATTTAAGAATTTCTTGGCAGGCCTTACTAATCCATTTGTTGCACTTATCTTTGGTATTGCATTTACAGCATTATTACAGAGTTCATCATCATCAACAGTTATCTTCCAGGCGTTCGTTGCTCAGGGAATCTTAGATTATAATGTAGCAGTTTATTTGGTAATTGGTGCAGCCATAGGTTCTGTTACACCAAATCTTTTGGCTTCACTTACAGCTAACAGAAATGGTAAGCGCTCAGCTATACTTAACCTTTTGTTCAATGTTATCAGAGCAGCAGTTATTGTGGTGGTAATTAATATCACACCGCTTCTGTCATGGATTCAGTCTACATCAACTGATCCAGCCAGACAGATAGCTAACACACATACAATATTTGCTATTATTGCAGTGCTTATCATATTCCCATTTACAGATTATATTATCAAGCTTACATATATGTTTATTCCAGAACTTCCTGATGAGACAAGGGCAGCCGAGGACAGACAGCTTGTATTCATGACACAGGTTAACAATGTGCCACCTAACATGGCTATTCATCAGGCACAGCTTGAGGCAGCCAGAATGGGCGCCATTGCAGCAGAAAACTTTGAAAAGGCTATTGATTGCTTCTTTGATTACTCCCCAGAAAAGGTGGAGGATGTGGAGCAGCGTGAGGAGACAGTTAACATCCTCAATCATTCCATCCAGGATGCTATGGTTAAGCTACAGGCTCTTAACCTTACACCAGCAATGCTTAGACGTATATCTGCAATCACTATTGCTGTTACAGATATGGAGCGTATCTCAGACCATGCGGAAAACATCATTGAATACGCTACCCGTATGAAGAACAAAAAGACAAAGCTTTCAAAGAAGGCTGCCAAAGAGCTTAAGGAAATGGCGGACAATTCCATGGAAGAGGTTGAGCTTGCAATTGATATCTTTACTTCTGAGAATTATGAAAACCTGGATGTTATCGAAAAGCTTGAAAAGAAGGTAGATAAGCAGGAGAAGCAGCTTATCAATCATCACGTAGAGCGTCTTATGGAAAACAAATGCGAACCAATCGCAGGCGTTATCTTCTCAGATATGGTTACTGACTTAGAACGATGCGCCGACCACGCAATCAACATAGCGTATGCACTTAAGGAACACGCATAAATATAACTTACGAAACTCCGATGAAAGTCGGAGTTTTTTCTATATACATTGCTATATAGCGTATAAGAATGCTATACTTTAAGGTAATTAAAGGATTGAAGGGTGAAAGATGCTAAACATATATTTTGGAAACATGGATGAAGCAATATACAATCCACCTGTTTATTTTAAAAATAGTTATACTGATGAATGGATTTTGAATGCCAGGTCTAAGGAGATGATTAAGGACGTAGATAAATCCAATGTAATTGATGCCAGGGTAATTGATAGTCCTGTTTTGGGAGGAATTAGCCCTAGAGAATTATCGGGTGGAGTGAAGACTTTAATCGCAATAGATCAAACACCAGATAGGGTTTTCAATGCATCAGCTTGTGGCGATAATTGTGCTAAATGGTTGCTTCAAATGGGAAAAGAAAAAGATGTCACTGTAAACCTTAGGCATATAATGGATTTCGGTGATGGTATCTTTGAAATAAATATTTTAAACGAGAATCTTATAGTGCATTCAATGGCTGAACTGGTTCCAGTTGCAGGAAAGTACGTGAGGTAACTGCGATGAAGGGAACTTATAGGATTATTGTAAAGAATGCAACTGTTCGTTATGATTTTGAGATTAGAAGGAATATCACTGTTTTACAGGGAGATAGCGCTACTGGAAAGACTACTCTTTTGGAATTGATTAATGATTATTATGAGTTAGGATCAGATAGTGGTATTGAATTAACTTGTGATGTTGAGTGTGCTGTAGTAGGCGGACGAGATTGGAAAACATCTCTCATAGGAGTTGAGAATAGGATTATCTTTATTGATGAGGGAAATTCATTTGTGTTATCAGATGAGTTTGCTAGTTTGGTAAAGAATTCGACAAATTATTATGTTATTGTCTCTAGAGAAGGTTTGCCAAATCTTCCATACAGTGTAGAAGAAATATATGGAATTAGAACTTCAGGTAAATATGGATCAATAAAACAAGTATACAATGAGTTCTATCACATATATGGTGATTATGATGTGAGAAAATCGAAATCTCCGGCAACAATAGTTTGTGAGGATTCTAATTCAGGATATGAATTTTGGCATAATGTTTGTCCTAACAAGGAAGTGATTAGTGCCAATGGTAAATCTAAAATATTTGATATTGTTAGTGATATAGAAGATAGTTGTCTTATCATTGCTGATGGTGCGGCCTTTGGTACAGAGATTGGAAGATTGTCAAAATTATTACAGCATAAGAAAAATATAGTGAAAACTATTTTAGTTGGGAGAGATTTTTTACAGGTATATTAGTAGAGGCCACAAAAGGAACCCACAAAGCATATTCTAAAGCACATTTAAATTCTTATTATTTGAATAATATAGTACAAAATAGTGTAAAAGAAAAAATTATTGGCATCGAACTTTAGGAACAAATAGTGGGTTTGCAATTTTTTGAATGTACTATATGCTTTAAATATTCTGCTTGCATTAATAATATAAGTGTAGTATATTATACTCAATTAAATAGGAAATCTTCAGGGCAAGGTGCGAAAGCGAAGGCTTTCAATTCCTGACCGGCGGTATAGTCCGCGAGCCTTAGGGCCGAACCAGTGAGATTCTGGTACCGACAGTATAGTCTGGATGGAAGAAGATAAGCGCAATTTGTTTATTGATTTTTGAGCCCTGAGTTAATCTCAGGGCTTTTTGATTGCGTACAATCTAATGAAGATTCCTAACAAATAATATTTTATTTTTAGGAGGAAGAATTAATGGATTCAACACAGATGACAAACGGGAGAGCAGTAATGAAATCAAGGGTAAATGTAAGAAAGATGACAGTGACAGCAATGCTATCAGCTATCGCTTTTGTGCTTATGTTTTTAGACACAGCAGTGCCAATCATGCCATCATTTATCAAGCTTGATTTATCAGAGCTTCCAGCACTTGTGGCAACATTTGCACTTGGTCCAGTGTGTGGAGTAATAGTTTGTCTTATCAAGAATTTGCTACACCTTTTAATTACAACTACAGGTGGCGTAGGTGAGCTATCAAACTTTATTCTTGGAGCTGCTTTTGTTCTACCAGCAGGATTAATCTATCAGCACAAGAAGACAAAGAAGAATGCAATTATCGGAGCTATTGTTGGAGCACTTGCTATGGCAATTATTAGTTTCCCATCAAACTTATTTATCGTATATCCGGTATATTATAACTTCATGCCAAAGGATGTAATTATTGCAGCATACCAGGCATTAGTGCCATTTGCAAACATTGATTCAATAGCAAAATGCCTGCTACTTTTTAACGTACCATTTACTTTTGTAAAGGGATTAATTTCTGCAATTATTACAATACTAATTTATCAGCCACTGAGACCGCTTCTTAAGGGCAATAATTAAAAATTAATTTAAGGTAAGAGTAGTAAAAATCAGGTCTAAATAAGGCCTGATTTTTTTTGTAGGGAAAATTAATCTCTTGACTTGTATACAAGTTTGTATTAAATGTATTAAATAGGCATCAAGCGAATATAAAATCAGGAGATGATTCATGAGACCGATTGAAAGATATAATTCTGAAACAGCAAGAGAATACGCTATGCGGGCGATTACTGAAAATATTATATCCATAGATTTGGAACCAGGGCAGCTTATTAGTGAAAATGAAATTGCTAGCTTCCTAGGGGTTAGCCGTACACCAGTCAGGGAATCTATTCAGGAATTGAATAAGGCTGCGTTGATAGCAATATATCCACAGAGGGGAAGCTACGTATCACTTATAGATTCTAAGTATGTGGAGGAAGCAGTGTTCCTTCGCAAGGTTTTAGATATAGCCGTTATAGAAGAGGCATGCGACCTGGCAACACCTGAGGATATTGCTGCACTGGAGGAAAATGTAGCTTTACAGGAATTTTATTTAAAAAGCAATAATACAAAAAAGATTTTCGAGCTGGATAATGAGTTTCACAGGATGATTTACGTGGCAGCCAAGAAGGAGACCATCCACAATATGCGCCGCACCATTATGATTCATTTTGATAGAGTGCGAACATTATCAATGCTTGCGGTGAAGGATACAAAGATTGTGGCAGACCATGGAATCATGCTTAATGCTATCAAGGACAAGGATAAAACTAAGGCTAAAGAGATAGTTGAAAAGCATTTAGACCGATATAGAGTGGATCAGGAGGAGCTTTTAAAGACATATCCGCAATATTTCGAAACTAATTAGCAAGAATTAATAGGCAAAACAATAAATATGTGTAAAACAACCAAAATGCAAATGGCATTTTGGTTGTTTTTTTATAATGGACAAAAGCCATCTGGAAAACTAATATACTTGTATACTAGTTCGAAGGAGAGGATATGTATGAAAGTATTAGCAACAAAAAATGCTGCAGTATCTACAACCAGTTTTAACTGGAAAGCATATATCAAAAGATATTGGCAGCTGTACGCGCTACTTTTGTTACCGATGCTGTATTTGCTGATTTTCAAGTACATCCCAATGAAGTATGTACTGATAGCATTCAAAAAATACAGTATTGTGCAAAAGGTTGGAGAAATGCCATGGGCTGATAATCATGGCTTTCAGTATTTTATTCAGGCATTCCACAATAAGGATTTCTTGAATGCATTACGTAACACAGTATGTTTGAATTTGCTTGATTTAGTTATCGGATTTCCGATACCAATCATATTTGCATTAATTCTAAACGAGCTGAACATCAAGTGGTTTAAGAAGACAGTTCAGACAATTGCTTACATGCCACACTTCCTTTCATGGGTTATCATTTATGGTTTGGCAATACAGCTTTTTGCGCCAGGTAATGGTCTTGTAAACATGGTTATTACAAACCTAGGTGGAGATGCAGTTCCATTCCTAAACGACCCTGGCAAATGGGTAGGCACTTATATATTCCTTGGAATATGGCAAAGCTTTGGTTGGAACTCAATTATTTACTTAGCTGCAATCGCTGGCATTTCACCTGAATTGTATGAGGCAGCATCAGTAGATGGTGCTGGACGATTCAGAAAGATGTGGCACATTACATTGCCAGGAATTAAGAGCACAATCGTAGTACTTCTTATCATGGCACTTGGAAATATCTTAGGTTCAGCATTTGATAGACCATTCGCTTTACAGAACAACTTAGTAATGCAGAATGCCGAGGTTATTTCAACCTTCGTTTACAAAAACGGTATTAAGGGCTTGCAGTTCTCACTTACAACTGCAGTTGGCTTATTCCAATCAGTAGTTGGTGTATTCTTCTTACTCTTCGCAAACTGGCTTTCAAGAAAGCTAGGCGAAAGAGGAATATGGTAGGAGGTGCGACATGGCAAACGAGATGGCTTTAAAGAAAGGAAAATTTGGTTTGAAAAGTTTTGCACTTTCTAGAAAAAAAGAAAAAGATGACGAGATGGAAACAAGCCGTATGGTTAAATCTGATGGCACAAAGGTAGGAGATATCGTATTCGTAGTCATTTGTGTACTCATTAGTTTAATCTGCCTGGTTCCAATGATTAACCTTTTAGCACGTTCTCTTTCTGGAACAGATTTCCTTGTAAGAAGAGAGGTTTATTTACTTCCAAAGGGACTAAATATTGACGCTTACTCAACAGTTTTAGGGGACCCTAAATATGTAAAGTCATTCTTTTGGACAGTATTTTTAACAGTGATTTGCACATTCATTTCCTTAACAATGACAGTGCTTTGTGCATATCCACTTATATTTAACAAGCTTAAGGGAAGATCTTTTTTCAATATCGTAATTACGATAACAATGTTCTTCAATGCAGGAACAATTCCTAACTACTTACTTATGAAGGAATTAAATCTTCTTGATAATCCACTGGTACTTATCATCCCAGGATGTATGAGTGTTTACAATATGATTATCATGCGAAGCTTCTTCTATGGAATTCCAGATTCCCTAAGAGAATCGGCAGAGATTGATGGCGCATCATTCTTCCGTATCCTTTGGTCTATCTACCTACCGCTGTCAAAACCAGTAATAGCAACACTTGCCCTCTTTTATGCGGTAGGTAGATGGAACGGTTACTCAGATGCGTTGATGTATATGAAGAATAAGGATTTCTATCCTCTTCAGCTTTTACTTTATAACATTTTGAACAATATGAATTCAGTAGAGGTTGCCACACAGGAAGGATTCTCAACACCTGGTTTATCAGAATCCTTAAAGGCTGCAATCGTAATGTTCTCTACGATTCCAATCCTCTGCATCTATCCATTCTTACAGAAGTACTTCATCCATGGAGTAACCTTGGGTGCTGTGAAAGAATAGAAATGAGTTTTTATCAAAAAAACTCATTTCGTAAATGGCATCAATTTTGAATGAATTTATTCATTTAAAATTGGTGTTTGCTGAAAGCAAATTTAAATGCAGCTTACCTTGGCTGCATTTAAACCCTATTAAGGGGAATATACAAAATAAATTATACTTGGGAGGTATATGATGAAAAAAAGATTAGTAGCATTAGTGCTTGCCGGTGCAATGGCACTAGGAATGGTGGGCTGCGGTGGCTCTAGCGAAAAGTCAGCAGACACATCAAAAGAAAGCAGCGAATCTGCAGGCGCATCTGAGCTTGTTGATGGAAAGTTTTCTGAGACAAAGCACATCACTGTTGAGGTTTATGACAGAGGAAACGATGGCGGTACAGACCCTACAGACAACATGTACACAGAGTACATCAAAAAGGGTATGCTTGAGGATCACAACGTAGAGGTTGAGTTTGTTGCAGTTCCACGTTGGACAGAAACAGAAGAAATCAACAACCTTCTTGCTTCAGGCGGAGCGCCAGATATCTGCCTTACATACTCATACCCAACAATTCAGACATACGCTAACATGGGCGGTGTTACAGATTTAAAGCCACTTATGGATCAGTATGGTTCAGAGCTTACAAACCTTAACGATTGGCTTGGTGATACAAACATCTACTGGGATTTAGATGATGAGAAGGGTACACTTTGGGCAATCGAAGGAAAGCGTGCTAACAATAGACGTATCAACACATTCATGAGAAAAGATTGGCTTGATAAGCTTGGTCTTGAAGAGCCAAAGACAAAGGAAGAGTTTTACGAAGATATTTGTGCATTCCGTGATAACGCTAAGGAGCTTCTTGGCAAGGATGCAGACAAGATGGTTCCATTCTCAGTTTCATTTGATGTAGGTTGGAGAGCAGCTCTTCTTATTGAGTCAGAGATGGATCCAGATATCACAGATAAGGAATTCTACATCAACGGATTTGATGATAGAAAGCTTACACAGAACGGAACAAAGGAAGCTATGAAGACACTTAATAAGTGGTACAACGAAGGCTTACTTTGGAACGATTTCGCACTTTACACAGCTGGTGATTCAACAGAGGATGATATGATGAAGGCTGGTTATGTTGGTGCATTCCAGCACAACTGGGATTATCCTTTCCGTGGTGGAGATGATTCAATCCAGGCTAACCTTAAGAGAATCGTTGGCGATGATGCTAAGTATGTAGCAGTTGATTGCTTCGAAAACTCAAAGGGCGAGACACTTAAGTATGTAGATTCAACAGCAGGCGATAGAAAAATCTTCTTCCCTACAACAAATGATGAGCCACTTGCATCACTTCTTTACCTTGACTGGATTTCAGCTCCAGAGCACATCAAGTACTTACAGATTGGTGATGAAGGTGTAACACACAACGTACTTGACGATGGCGCTATCGAGTGCATCGCTGCAACAGGCGACCCAATCATGAACTCAGGTAACAACATCGATTACACAATTACATGTAACGGTCTTTCACTTGGTGATGATGATCTTACACTTCTTTCTATGGCACACAGCTACCCATCATGTGATCCAGCTGATGTACAGCAGGCACTTGATTATGCTGCAACAAACAACAAGATTGCAAAGAACGTAAAGGTTCCAGAAGTTGTTGCAGAAAATGGTATGGGTGAGGCACTTTCATCTAAGAGAGATGTTGTATTTGATACAGCACTTGCAGCAAAGCCAGCTGATTTCGACAAGGTTTGGGATCAGGGTATCTCAGATTACCTTTCAGCAGGTGGACAGGCAATCATGGATGAGAGAACAGAAAAGTTTGAAGCTAAGTATGGTTCTTCCACATCAGTGGAATAGAATAGAGTTTTTATCAAAAAACTCTATTCGTAAATGGCAGTAATTTTGAATGAATTTATTCATTTAAAATTGCTGTCTGCGAAGCAGATTAAAATGCAGCTTACCTTGGCTGCATTTTAACCTCAAAAGTAGAGTTTTAATTTTCTCCCACTAACATCTAAAATTTGTCAGTAGATGTTAGTGGGAATTTTTTTTAGAATTATAACATTCCAAGATTGTATTCGGAGGTAATGTTGTAATGGAAATTTTCAACCCAGATAGTGAAGTAATGGAGTTTTTAGGCAAGGTGGCAGATTACATAGTAATAAATCTGCTGTGTCTTCTTTGTTCAATCCCTATTTTTACCATAGGTGCGGCATTTACAGCTAAATATTATGTATCAATGAAGATAGTAAGAGGCGAGGAGCCGAGTGCAGTGAAGGCTTATTTTAAATCCTTTAGGGAGAATTTTAAGCAGATTACAGGTGTGTGGCAATTGTTTCTTATCGTATATGCGATATTAGCTTTTGACTGGTACAATGTACTTTATGGAATGGCTATGGGAATGCCATTTATCTTAAAGGCAGCCCTTGGGGTACTTACATTTCTGGCGTGGTCCATTACCTATTGCATGTTCCCATTTATGGCGCGATATGATGTTAAGTCCAAGGAATTAGTAAAAGCCTCTGCAGTAATGGCGATGCTTAATTTCCCTAGGATGGTACTTATTTTTATTGTAACATTCCTTCCATATATAATATGCGCCTGGTACATTCAGTGGGGGTTATTAATCTGGATTCTTGCAACGACAGTATCACTTTACTATATCAGTAAAGAATTTAATAAACAGTTAGAAATGATTACTAAAAAAGGAGAAGAAGTTAATGAATCAGGAAACACTCAAGCAAGCTAAGGAGCTTGTTTCAAAGATGACAATTGAGGAAAAATGCTCTCAAATGTTACATCACGCCGAGGCTATTGACAGACTGGGCATTCCAAAATATTGCTGGTGGAACGAGGCTCTTCACGGCGTTGCCAGAGCTGGAGATTCCACAATGTTCCCACAGGCAATTGGCCTTGGTGCTACATTTGATGAGGATTTAGTTAGACGTGCGGCAGATGTTACATCTACAGAAGGCCGTGCAAAATATAATGAATTTACAAAGCATGGTGACAGAGATATCTACAAGGGACTTACATATTGGGCACCTAACGTAAATATCTTCCGTGATCCTAGATGGGGACGTGGCCATGAGACATACGGCGAAGACCCATATCTTACAGGTCAGCTTGGTATGGCTTTTGTAGAAGGCTTGCAGGGTGATGACCTTGATCATCCAAAGGCAGCGGCCTGTGCAAAGCATTTTGCAGTTCACTCTGGTCCAGAGGCAGACAGACATCATTTTGATGCTAGGGTAAATGACCAGGATTTGTATGATACATATCTGTATGCTTTCAAGCGTCTTGTAAAGGATGCAAAGGTAGAGGCTGTCATGGGCGCTTACAACAGAGTAAACGGCGAGCCAGCCTGCGGAAGCAAGAGATTATTAAAGGATATTTTACGTGGTGACTGGGGCTTTGAAGGCCATGTAGTTTCAGATTGCTGGGCAATCAGAGATTTCCACGAAAATCACAAGGTAACAGGCTGTGAAGTGGAATCAGCAGCTTTGGCTGTTAATAACGGCTGCGATTTGAACTGTGGATGTGTATACGAGAAGCTTCTTTACGCTTACAAGGCAGGCCTTGTTACAGAAGAAACTATTGATGAATCAGTAGTAAGACTTATGGAAATCAGACTTCGTCTTGGCACACTTGAGGGTCAGACAACAAAGTATGATGAAATCCCATACGAGGTAGTAGAGTGCAAGGAACACGTTGACTTAGCCCTTGCAGCAGCAAGAAAGAGCCTTGTGCTTCTTAAGAATGATGGAATCCTTCCACTTAAGAAGGGCGAGCATAAGACTATTGGTGTTATTGGACCAAACGCTAACTCACGTGCAGCATTAGTTGGAAACTACGAGGGAATGTCTTCAGAATACATCACAGTTCTTGAAGGAATTCAAAGATATGTTGGGGATGATGTTAGAATCTTCCATTCTGACGGAACTCCACTTTGGAAGGACAGAACCCACGTACTTTCAGAGGCAAGAGATACATTTGCTGAGGCCATGGCAGTTGCAGAGCATTCTGATTTAGTAGTTATGTGCCTGGGTCTTGATGCAACAATCGAAGGCGAGGAAGGGGATGCTGGAAACGAATTCGGTAGTGGAGATAAGAAGGGATTAAAGCTTCCAGGCTTGCAGCAGGAGCTTTTAGAGAAGATTACAGCAATCGGAAAGCCAGTTGTACTTTTAATTCTTGCAGGTTCAGCACTTGATTTGTCTTGGGCACAGGATAACGTAAATGCCATAATGCATTGCTGGTATCCAGGAGCCAGAGGCGGAAAGGCTATCGCTCAGGTATTATTTGGCGAAGAAAGCCCAAGCGGTAAATTACCACTTACTTTCTATGCATCAGATAAGGATTTACCTGCCTTTGAAGATTATTCAATGGATAATAGAACCTACAGATATTTCAGGGGCACACCACTTTATCCATTTGGATACGGTTTAAGCTACTCAAAGGTAAAATACGAAAATGCAACAGTAGACAAGGCTAAGGGCAACATCGGCGATACATTTAAGCTTACTTGTGATATCACAAACGCTGGTGATATGAGCCAGATTGAAACTGTGCAGGTATATGTAAAAGATGTTGAGGCAAGCATAAGAGTACCAATTCGTTCTCTTAGAAAGATTAAGAAGGTAGAGCTTGCAGCAGGCGAGACAAAGAAGGTTGAAATAGAGCTTTCAGCCCGAGATTTTGCAATCATCGATGAAAAGGGAAGATGCATTGTGGAGCCAGGTACCTTTACAGTATCAATCGGCGGTGCACAGCCAGACGCAAGAACTGAGGAACTCACAGGCAACAAAATCGCCCTCTTTAATATAGAACTAGAAGGAAACGTAACTGAAGTAGAATACTAAAAGCCTTCCCCCTAAAATGGAGAAGCCTTTTAAGGAGGATAATGTAATGGAAATAGTTAAAGCGCCTACGGATCCAGAAAAGGATAGGCCATATTTTTACGTAATAAAAGACAAAGAAATCTTCACAGCAGAAGATGAAAACGGCAAAGGTGTTTCATACCTTTACCAAAGCGACGGACGTTTAATCAGCAGCGCATCCTTCACAGGAAACGTAACTGATGAGGCTACACTTAAGCTTATGGAAACAGTGGAAGGCTTTAGAAAGCTTGTACATTCCGTAGGTGTTTCAATTGAGATGGAAGACAAGGATAAGACAGCAGAATTTGTTTTCCAGATGTATGGAAAGAAGGATTTGTACGGCGGTGGAGCCAACCTAAAGGCTACCGTAAATACGAATTCTAAAGAAGAAAGAATCTACATGAGTGATATAGACTGGACAGATGATGACGATGTGCCAGGCCAGATTAGAATTCATACAGATGCCCCAGAGGAGAAGGCATATCTTTCTGTAAGATTCTTTTTAAATGATGGATATACAGCACCACCTCAGCTTGAGGAAAAGCCAGTAGATACAAATTCCAAAGAATACAAGGAAATGATTGACCGCTCCTTAGTAAACCTTGGAAACACAAAGCGCATCCTTGATGTGGTTGAAAAGGCAAAAAGAGGAGAGGATGTAAACATCTGCTATATCGGTGGCTCTATTACACAGGGCGCAGGTGCTACACCAATCAACACAGAATGCTATGCTTATAAGTCATTCCTAGGCTTCAAGAAGCTTATGGGTGATGGCGACAACATCCACTATCTTAAGGCAGGCGTAGGTGGTACACCTTCAGAGCTTGGCATGTGTCGCTTTGAAAGAGATGTACTGTGCTATGGCAAGGTGATGCCAGACATTCTTGTAGTAGAATTTGCCGTAAACGACGAAGGTGACGAGACAAAGGGTGACTGCTACGAAAGCTTAGTAAGACGTGCTCTTAGCCTACCAAGCAATCCAGCGGTACTTCTTATGTTCTCTGTATTTGCAGACGATTATAACCTACAGGATAGATTATCACCTGTTGGATTTAGATATGACCTTGGCATGGCCAGCGTAAAGGATGCAGTAACTCCACAGTTCTATGACAGAGATAACCGTATCCTTACAAAGCATCAGTACTTTTACGATATGTTCCATCCTACAAATCTGGGACACACAATCATGGCAGACTGCCTAATCAACATTATGAAGGAAGCTATCCAAAAGGGTGCCGATGCATCATACGACCCAAGGCTATCCGATGCACCAGCCATTGGAAACACCTTCGACAATGTATTCCTTCTCGACAAGAAGGACAACACTGATGCAGCTACAATCGATGCTAGCGGTTTCACAGAAACAGACACAGTCCTTCAGTCAGTAGAAATGAACATGGACCTTCATCTTACACCAGAGTTCCCATACAACTGGATGTACGATGGCAGCAAGTCCCACAACAACGTATTTGCCATGGACATAGACTGCAAGGCCCTTGTAGTCATCATGAAGGATTCCGGCGAAGTAGACGCAGCCACCGCCAAAGCCTACGTAGACGGCCAATTCATCCGTGACCTTGACCCATACGTAAACCGCTGGTGCCACTGCAACCCACTCATCCTCATCGATGAGCAAACCACCGGCACCCACCACGTAGAAATCCACGTGGACCAGGACACCACCCGCAACAAATTCACTATCCTAGGATTTGGGGTAGTTAAATAGTTACGCTAGCAGCCCCGAGTGTTCCGTGCTCCCGCAAGCCATCTCCCATTGCGGTCAAGGGAACCTCCCTAAAGGGTCCCTCCTTAACCACATGGCATGTCCTCAAAGGCATCCTTGCTTTGCAAGGAACTTTGAGGGCCACCGATGTAAGCTCCGCTTACTAGACCAACATTTTCCTTCATTACATTCGGAAAATGATGGTCATATCTTGCTCGCGCTTGCCAAGGTTGAGTACTGCTAGCTGGTTCTTAAATGAGCCTGTTAATGGAAATAAAAGTTGGTGAGCGCGAGTAGGGAGGCACCATACCGAGCAAGGGTGGGTGCCCACGCCGGCGGCCTCCCTTGCGAAAGTATGGCGAGTGCCCTACGGGAGCATGAGCATCTTGGAGCATTAACAGGCGGACTAACGATTATTAGAAAGAGGTAGATTATGACAACAGCACACAACCCTATTTTGAAGGGATTTTATCCGGACCCAAGTGTATGCAGAGTAGGCGACGATTTTTATATTGTTTGCTCTAGCTTTGTGTATGCACCGGGGGTTCCAATTTTTCATAGTAAGGATTTGGCTCATTGGGAGCAGATTGGTCATGTGCTTCATGACGAGGAGCAGCTTCCAGTAAGTGGGGAGATTTCAAGAGGAATTTTCGCTCCTACAATTAGAGAGCACAATGGCACATTCTATATGATTACAACAAATGTGAGCCATGGCGGTAACTTCATCGTTACTGCAAAGGATCCAGCAGGCCCATGGTCTAAGCCATATTATCTTGGGGAGGATGCACCTGGCATCGACCCATCACTTTTCTTTGATGATGATGGTAAGTGCTATTATGTTGGCACACGTCCTAATCCAGAGGGAGTAAGATATAACGGAGACTGGGAGATTTGGGTACAGGAATTAGATTTAAATACAATGAAGCTTACAGGTGAGTCTATGGCTATCTGGAAGGGCGCAGTTAAGGATGTTATCTGGCCAGAAGGTCCACATCTTTACAAGAAGGATGGCTATTATTATCTTCTTCATGCTGAGGGAGGTACAGGTCCAGAGCATGCTATTTCAGTGGCTCGTTCAAAGGAGCTTTTTAAGTGGTTCGAGGGCTGCCCTAGAAACCCAATTTTCTCACATAGAAATCTGGGTAAGGATTATCCTATCATCTATGCTGGACATGGTGATTTGGTAGATGATAAGAACGGTAACTACTATATCGTTATGCTTGCATCACGTCCTTGTCAGAAGCACTGCAGTATCGGCCGTGAGACATTCCTTGCAAAGGTTGAATGGGAAGATGGATGGCCAGTAATCAATCCTGGTATTGGCAAGCTTACAGATGATGTTGAGGTTCCATTTGAGGAGCATCCATTCCCACAGGAAAATGATTGGAGTGATACATTACATTTCTATTCAGACAAGCTTGATGACAGATTAGTTGGAATCGAGAAGCGAAATGAGGAGATTTATTCTCTTACAGAGCGACCAGGCTTTATGAGACTTCATACTAGAAAAGAGCGTATAGAAGATACATGCTATCCATCATATTTGGGCTTGCGTCAAAAGGATTATTCATTTAAGGTTAATACTAGGGTTGAATTTAATCCTGCTAATGAAAATGAATGCGGTGGTTTGGTATTGTTCCAGAATCACGCTAATCATTTGGTAGCAGAGATTGTAAAGAAGAATGGAGCCCTTGCACTTCAGGTTAGAACAGTAATTAAGGGAGAGGAAAAGGTTATTGCTTCAACATTATTACACAACCCATCAGCAGAAATTGAAATAAAAGCAAAAAATCAGTCAGCTAGTGTATGGCTAATCCGCGGCAATAATTATATACTAGTAAAGGATGATGTGGATTTGATTCCATATACAACTGAAGAGGCAGGCGGATTTGTTGGCTGTACAGTGGGAATGTACACTTCATCTAACGGCGAAGAGAGCAACAACAATTGTGACTTCTCTTGGCTTAGTGTTACAGAATTAGAGTAAAGGTATTGGGGAAATGTTTAAGCTTTTTTCTAAAATTAAAGGAAGATTCAATCCAACAGTAAGTAGAAGAAGACTTATAGCTTTGTATATTATTTTTGTTGTGATTCCAATTATCCTTTCGGATAGTTTGATTTTGACATCTATTTATAATACCGAGCAAACTGTTCGTAGACATCATTTAGAAAACGAAGCTAACGCAATTCACTATACATTTTTTAATCAGGTTGACCAGGCTGCTAAATTGGGTAGTGCCATTTACAGCAGCCTGTATGTCGATCGGTTTATACATGACAATTACGAATCAGGGTTAGATTATTACAATTCATATAGACAATTCTTTGATGATACTCTGTTGCATTTGGTTACAAGCCAGTCAGGAATGGATTTTAAGATTTATACCGATAATGACACAATAATAAATGGTGCAGAGTTTCAAAATATCGATAAGGCTAAGGGAACAGATTGGTATAACTACGTAATGAATTCAGGCTTAAAAAAAGGCTTGTATTTTGATACAAAAATAGGACCCAATAAATCTATTTTAAGAACTATATATTTATTCCAGAGATTAAATTACTATGAATATAATTCACCAAATGTTATGTTAATAGAGATTGATTACGCTCAGTTCGTGGAGGAGCTAGAGAATCTAAACTATGAGTTTAGGGCGTACATTTGCGATGATGACTATATACTTATGTCTAATGGCAAATACAGTAATGTTGCTAAAGATTACACATCCGTAGATAATCTTCATGATATATCTTACACTCAGAATTTTGAGGCTTACGGTAAGGAGCTTCAACTAAAGATTGTGGGTGCGCCAACCAGTTTTTGGTATATATTTAAAAACAGATGGGGCCAATTACTTTTCATGCTTCTTGTGAATATTGCATTGCCACTTTTTGTAAGTGATTTGATGCATACTACATATAAGAACAAATTAAGAGAGCAGGAAACAGTGGTTGCCAAAAAGAACGCGGAGCTTCTAGCACTTCATAGCCAGATTAATCCACATTTCCTTTTTAATTCGCTAGAAAGCATAAGAATGCATTCTCTTCTAAAAAAGGAAAATGAAACTGCTCAGATGGTGGAATGCCTGGCAAAGCTTCAACGTCAGTACACTGAATGGCAGCAGGATAACATTTATATAGAGACTGAGCTTGAGTTTGTAGAGGCCTATTTGAAACTGCAAAAATATCGATTTGGTGATAGACTATCTTTTGAGATAGATGTAGATGATGATTGTAGAAAATTGTTGATACCTAAGCTTACTTTAGTAACTTTTGTGGAAAACGCAGTTGTACACGGAATAGAAAGTAAGACTACACCGGGGTGGATTTTTGTTAGAATATCAAGGGACGATTCTACAGTTACCATAGAAATAGAAGATACTGGCAATGGCATTCCAGAGGATGCAGCAACAGAATTATTATGGAAAATGCGAAGCGCCAATATCGAAATGCTTAAGGAAAAAGGCAGAGTTGGTGTGGTTAATGCGTGCCTAAGACTTAAAATGATTACTGACAATTCAGTAACATTTGACTTAGATTCCGAAAGGGGTACAGGTACTTTGGTACAAATCTGTATTCCTGCAGATAAATTAGAAGGTGTGATTTAATGTTAAAAGTATTACTAGTTGATGATGAGCCATTTATTTTACAGGGGTTAAAGCTATTGCTTGATTGGGAGGCAGAAGGATATGAAATCCATACTGCTACCAATGGAAAGGAAGCTTTAGATTTTATTAATTACAGTCCGGTGGATTTGGTTATTGCTGATATTAGAATGCCAGTGATGACAGGGCTGGAGCTCTTAAAAGAGCTTAGAGAAACAAAGCATAGTGATGTTTATTTTGTAATCCTCAGCGGTTTTGCAGAATTTAATTATGCACAGGAAGCCCTTAGATATAATTGTACAGATTATATTTTGAAGCCGGTAGAAAAGGATCAGTTATTAAGTATTCTTAGAAAAGTATCCGAACTTAATACAGAAAAGGAATCCAGGGATAAGGACAGAGCTAAAAAAGAAAGGGCTTATCTTGATAGAAATTTAATGGCTCTTTTGAGTGGCAAGTTTGATAAGGGCAACATAGAATATCTCTCAGATAAAATCAATATTGATGAAGAAATGTGCTACTTGGAGGTGCAGCTTGATGAGGAAACATTATCTGAGGACTATTCCGATGATGAAAAGAAGGAACAGCTAAAGAAACTATATGCAGCAGCTACCGAGTTCCTAAAAAGCGATGCTGATTTGTGCGTCATGGATGTGTCAGATAGTGAAAAAGTATATGACTTGGGATTTATCTATACAGAGTCGATGGGACATCGCATGCAGATGACCATGAAGGAATATATAGAAGATTTTCTAGATTACATTATCGTAAATACGAATTTATCTGCAACAGTGCTTGTGGGTAAGACCGTGTCTGGAATTAAGAATATATCTAAATCCTATGGAACAGCCAATATGCTTCGTTCCCTTCAGGGCTTCAGAGAAAAGAAAAAGCTCTACTATTACGAAGAGGAATACAAGGTGACTGATTCAGGAATCCTTATTTGTAAAAAGCAATTAGATGCTCTTATCGATGCAATAGAAAAGGGTGAGCATGTGGAAATCCGAGAGAAGGTAGATGACTTCTACAGTGAAATGAAAAATACTGGTGTTACAGAATCCACCATGAATCTTAACATTAACTACCTGCTGTTCCAGCTGATACATCTTGCCAGTGAGCTTGATAGCGAGGTTAACCAGGAGGAAATCCTTCGTATGATTTCCGAGAGCACATCGGAAGAGGGAATCAGACGAGGCGGCAAAACTCACCTTTGTAGAATGGCATACGCTTATGGGGAGTACTTGGCACAGCTTCGTAAAAACGTATCCAAGGGTGTCTTAGGTGATATAGAAGAGGAGATTAAGAAAAACTTTGCAAGCAATCTTACCCTTAAAGATTTGGCAGAAAAATATTTTATTAATTCTGCATACTTAGGACAGCTATTTCGCAAGAAGTATGGTTGCTCCTTCAAGGACTATCTTAATGAGAAGCGTATTGAGGAAGCATCACGTTTACTTCGTAAAAGCGATATGAAAATATATGAGGTTGCAGAGGCTGTAGGCTACAAGGATGTGGACTATTTCGTCAACAAGTTTATTGAAGCCAATGGCTGTACGCCAACTAAATATAAGAAAAACATGGGGGTCTAGCCGAATGGCTAGACCTTTAATTTTTACCCGGGGAAAAGTTTAAATTTTCTCCCCCTTTAATCTATACTTTTTTGGGTGTTTAGTTCACAAATTTGTCATACAATACCATTATCAAAGAGGACACAAAGTCCTGTGACAATAAAAGGAGGGTTTATAATTTATGAAGAAGAAAATGGTAAGTGCCTTACTTCTTACTTCAATGCTTGCTGGCATGTTCTCAGGCTGTGGAAAAACACAAGCTGGCGGCGGAGCAGTTAATGAGGATGGTATCAAAGAATTTACAGCATTCTTTGCAGTACCTGGTTCAGAAATCAACGATGACAATGAGATTCAGCAAATCATCGCTGAGAAGACTGGATGTAAGGTAAAGGAGACATGGCTTACAGGTCAGACAGCTGAAGAGGCAATTGGTACTCTTATCGCTGGTGGCGAGTATCCAGATTTCGTTGAGGCTGGTAATGGTTCAGTTCAGATGTACGAAGCAGGCGCTCTTGTAGCACTTGACGACTATATTGACAAGTATCCAAATATCAAAGAATTCTTTACAGAGCAGGAATGGGATCAGCTTCGTCAGAGCGACGGACATATCTACTGGATTCCACAGTTCTCTAACATCTATGGTGAAGAAAGAGTTTGTACACACAACGACGAAGCTTTCTGGATTCAGACAAGAGTTCTTAAGTGGGCTAACTATCCAAAGATTGAAACAATGGATGAGTACTTCGACTTAATCGAAGCATACAATGAAGCAAATCCTACAATGGAAGATGGTACAGAGAATATCCCTTACACAATCCTTTGCGAGGATTGGAGATACTTCTGTCTTGAGAATGCGCCAGAGTTCCTTGATGGATATCCAAATGATGGTTCTGTTATCGTAGATCCAGAGAAGAAGGAAATCATCGATTATAACACAACACCAACGGCTAAGAAGTACTTCCAGAAGCTTAACGAGGAGTACAAGAAGGGTATTGTTGATCCTGAGTCATTCACACAGACTTATGATGAGTATATTGCTAAGCTTTCATCTGGTCGTGTTCTCGGTATGATTGACCAGTGGTGGGATTTCGCATACACAGCAGAAGATGCTATCAAGACAGCTGGTCTTGAAGACGAAGGCTGCAAGTATGTTCCACTTCCAATCACAATTGAGAAGGGCATGAAGAACCAGTGGCACAACTCAGGCGGAGTTCTTAATGTATCTTCAGGTCTTGCAATCACAACATCATGTAAGGATGTTGAGGGTGCACTTCAGTTTGTAAATGATCTTCTTGATCAGGATGTTCACAACCTCAGAATGTGGGGCGTTGAAGGTGTTGATTACAACGTAGATGAGAATGGTATGTTCTATCGCACAGAAGAGCAGAGAGCTCGTTCAGCTGATACAGCTTACAAGGCATCACACGCTTGCGGTTATTCATACTTCCCACAGTGGGATGGAACAAGCCGTGATGGTAAGAACGCTATGAAGCCAGCTGGTCAGGAAGCTGAGTTCTATGATGGACTTGCTGATACAGTTAAGGAGTGCTTCGATGCTTATGGAGCTAAGACATATGTAGAGATGCTTGGTACATCTCCAGCACCAGGTCCATGGTATCCAATGTATACATATTCAAGCACAATGACAACATCTACACCAGGTGGTACAGCTTGGACAATGATGGGTGAAATCAAGCACCAGTATCTTCCAAAGGTAGTTATGGCTGATGACTTTGAGAAGGGCTGGGATGAGTACATGAAGGAATACAGTAAGTGTAAGCCGGAAGACTTCATCGCAGAAATGCAGACAGAGCTTGAAAGAAGAATCACAGAAGCAGCTAAATATGAGTAATCTTTAATAATTAGAAGTGCCATTTGAGAGCCCTCTAATGGCACTTCTTTTATATTTAAATCGGGAGGAAATCATGAACAAAAAAGCAATTACAATGGCTGATATTAAACATCAGAAGGTACTTTTAATCTGGTCAGGATTAATTGTAATCTATGGTGTAATATTCCATTATTTACCCCTAGCAGGATGGCTGATGGCCTTCCAAAACTACAAACCAGTTACAGGTTTATTACATTCACAGTTTATCGGACTTGAAAAATTCCAAAGACTATTTTCAGATGTTACATTCTTACGTGTAATTAGAAACACACTTGCAATGGGTGTTATTAACCTTGCAGCAACATTTATCATGGCAATCGTATTTGCCATTTTACTAAACGAAGTTACTACTCAGGGTGGTAAGAAGGTAGTACAGACAATTTCATATTTACCACACTTTCTTTCATGGATTATCGTTACAGGAATCTTGCACGATGCACTTTCTGGAACAGGTATTATTAACGAAGTATTGGTTCACTTTAATCTTATCAATCAACCAATCAACTTCTTTGCACACGAGAAATACTTCTGGCCAATTGTTGCTTTTGCAAACGTATGGAAAGAAACAGGCTGGAATGCAATTATATATTTGGCAGCTATTACATCTATCGACCCTTCATTATATGAAGCAGCAGCTATCGATGGTGCAGGTAGATGGGCAAAAATCAAAAACGTAACACTTCCAGGCATTAAGCCGACAATTATGATTTTACTTCTTATGAATGTAGGTAATGTTCTTAATGCAGGTTTCGAAATTCAGTACTTACTTGGAAATGGTCTAGTACAGAACGTATCACAGACAATTGATATCTACGTACTTAAGTGGGGTATCAGTCAGGGTGACTACTCAATCGGTACAGCAGCTGGTATCTTCAAGAGCTTAGTATCAATTATTCTCATTGTAATATTTAACAATATTGCTAAGAGACATGGTGAAGAAAGATTATTCTAAGGAGGAAAGTAATGGATTCAGTAGGTATGAAAACTATGAGCGCTGTTAAAACTAAATCAATCACTTTAGAAAAAACAAACACAAGAAGAAAACACAAGAAAATTTCTGGTCCAGATTTGGCCTTTAGAATTTGCAATGGAATCTTCATGCTTTTATTCGTAATAATTACTTTATACCCAGTGTTAAATACACTTGCTATCTCACTTAATGATGGTACAGATGCACTTCGTGGTGGAATTCACTTAGTACCACGTGTATTTACCTGGAAGAACTACCAGACAGTACTTGAGAAGGACAACCTTATCGCTGGTGCTATCGTAACAGTTGCAAGAACAGTCATTGGTACATTACTTGCTCTTGTAACAAATGCAATTCTTGCATTTATCGTTAGCCGTAAGAACTTTATGTTTGCTAAGCCATTGTCACTGTTTTGGGTAATTACAATGTATGTTAATGGTGGATTAATTCCAACCTTTCTTCTGTTTAAATCCCTCGGGCTTACAAATAGCTTTGCTGTTTATGTAGTACCTGGAATGTTATCTGCCTTTAACATGTTAGTTATAAGAACCTATATGAGAGGTATTCCTGACAGTTTGGAAGAGTCTGCGCAGCTTGATGGTGCTGGCTATACTACAATCTTCCTAAAAATCATTTCTCCATTATGCAAGCCAGTTTATGCAACTGTTGCACTCTTCGTGGCTGTAGGACAGTGGAACTCATGGTTCGATGCAATGCTTTATAACAGAATGCGTAGCGATTTAACAACATTACAGTACGAGCTTATGAAGCTCCTTTCATCAGTTACAAACCAGAGCGCATCAGCTGAGTCAATGAAGAACTCTACAGGAACAGTAACCCCTACTTCTGTAAGAGCCGCAGCTACAATTATTACAATGCTTCCTATCATTTGTATCTACCCATTCCTTCAGCGTTACTTCGTAACCGGACTTACGTTAGGTGGAGTAAAGGAATAATATATACATTATAAAATTTAAGTGAGCATAATCTTGCTTAGAAGCAATAAAGCCCTTAGGTGAGCATAATCTAGTTAACAAGCTATTAATTTTTCGAACGAGACATAAGTCGAGTGAGGAATATTAATGCTTGTGAACGTAAGATTATGCGGACTAACTTCAGCAAGATTATGCGGGCTTTGGAGACTATATATGCGTAATGTTTTTTTAGAGATTGGAAAATCTCAGGCTGAGATAGATGCTCGCGTAGAAGAGACATTTAACGAGATTTTTTACGGAGCCAATAACTTTTATGGTACTACGGCTGACGGTACCATGGGATTTCTTATAGACACGGGTAACAACGACACCCGTACTGAGGGAATTTCTTATGGCATGATGATGTGTGTCCAGCTAGACAAGAAAAAAGAATTCGACCAGCTTTGGAACTGGGCAATGACAAAGATGTATCTGGATGAGGGAGAAAATAAAGGATACTTCGCTTGGTCAGTGGCAACTGACGGAAATAAAAATGCTTTTGGACCAGCTCCTGACGGAGAGGAATTTTTTGCAATGTCACTTATTTTTGCCAGCCACAGATGGGGCGATGGTGAAGGTATTTATGACTATAGCCATCAGGCAAAAGAGTTGCTTAGGACATGCATCCATCATGAAGAACTTTATGGTGGACACAACATGTGGACAGATGACGGGCTAATCAAGTTCGTTCCAGGACTGGATTTTACAGATCCATCTTACCATCTGCCACATTTCTATGATTTGTTTGCAGAAAACTGCTATGAAGAGGATAGGTTATTCTGGAAAACAGCAGCTAAGGCTAGTAGAGAATATCTAAAGAAGGCTTGCCATCCCGTTACAGGTCTTTCAGCAGAATATAGCTACTATGATGGAAAGCCATATCCTGACCATGAGCATTTTGGTGGACGTCACGATTGGTTCTATAGTGACGCATATCGCACCATTGCAAACATAGGATTAGCTTATGAGTGGGAATCAAAGGATTCCGATTTTGATAGATTTTGCAGGGAAACTGCAAATAATTTACAACGCTTCTTCTTCACTCTTCCCTCTGATAAAAACAGAGGTATATATGAAATCGACGGCACTATATTAGAGGGCACAGCCCTTCATCCAATTGGCTTGACTGCCACCATCGCCCAGGCGAGCTTGGCAGCGGATGGAGAGTACGCCCTTGCTGCTGTCGAAGAATTTTGGAACACCCCTCTTAGAACAGGAGAGCGCAGATATTACGACAACTGTCTGTATATGTTTGCCATGCTTGCTCTAAGCGGTAAGTACAAAAAATATTAATAAAGATTTCTTTTGCCACCGGATATAGCCGGTGGCTTTTTTAATGCAAAAAGATTAGTTGGTCAGATTGCCCACCTTTGTTATGACACTGTTAAAAACATAAGTCAATTCGCTAATAGAATATAATTTTATAAATTGTTATAATATATAACGAATTAGATATTTCGGAGGATTAATATGAGACTCTCCCAATTATTAGAGTTTGACAATATTATAGTGCAATGTCACAACAATCCAGATGCAGATGCACTTGCATCTGGTTTTGCTGTTTTAAAATATTTACGGGATAATGGCAAGAATGTCAGGTTTGTTTATGGCGGTAATTTTGAGATAGCCAAGAGCAATCTAAAGCTTATGATTGCCGACCTTGGTATAGATGTTGATTATGTTAAGACACAGGATGAATTGGCTAAGCTGCTTGGTCTTAAGGAAGGGGAATTCCCAGACCTTCTTATTACAGTGGACGGCCAATATTTAGAAGGCAATATCCAAAAATTTACTGCAAAGAATATTGCTATTATCGACCATCATCAGGTGGAAGGTCCTCTTCCTAAGCTTTCCGAGGTAAGGAGCTATCAGGCTAGCTGTGCCACAGTAGTGTGGGATTTGCTAAAGCTTGAAGGGATAGATGTTAATGCTGATATTAAGCTTTCTACGGCCCTTTATTATGGTCTTCTTACCGATAGTAATAATTTCTCAGAGTTACATCATCCTATAGACATGGATATGCGAGATGAGCTTAAGTTTAGCTCATCCATCATCACTAAGTTCAAGAACTCCAACATCTCCCAGGAGGAGCTTCGCATTGCAGGAATAGCACTGCTTGGCTCAGAATATTACAGGGACAATCATTACGCAATAGTTAAGACTGATCCATGTGACCCTAATGTGCTGGGTATCATTTCAGATATGCTTCTAGAGGTTGAGGATGTTGAGTGCTGCCTGGTTTATTCTATCCATGAGGGTAGCATTAAGATTTCTGTTAGAAGCTGTGTCAAGGAAGTTAAGGCAGACGAGCTGGCTCAGTTTATCTGCGAAGGTGTAGGAAATGGTGGCGGCCATACCGTCAAGGCCGGTGGTTCCATCCAAAGAAGGCTGCTTGAGATACAGGAGCTTGATTACACACCACCATCTATTCAGCAGTTCTTCAGAAGTAGAATGCAGGATTACTTCTATAATAATGAGATTATTTATGCTACTGAGTACGAGATGGATTTGTCTGGCATGAAGCGCTATGCAAGAAAATCTTTAAAGGCAGGCTACATTGTTGCTACAGATGTATTGCCTGTTGGAGCTAAGGCGGTTATTCGTACCATTCAAGGAGATGTTAAGGTAGAGGTAGAGGAAGATACTATCATCGTAATAGGAATACGAGGAGAAGTTTCTGCTATCTCAAAATCCCAGTTCGATAAGTATTTTGAAAAAGATTCATCTGAGTATATTTATCCTGGAGAATATATTCCTACAATCCGAAGTGATGAAGATGGCAGGATACTAGAGCTCATACCATACGCCCACAGCTGTCTCACTGCAGGCGATAGTATGATGTTTGCTAAGGAATTAAACAATAGAACCAAGGTATTTACAAAGCATGATACTGAGAAGTACCTACTTGGTAAGCCTGGCGATTATATAGGTGTGTTGGAAGATAACACATCAGAGATATTCATCTTCGAACGTGAAATCTTCCATAAGATTTTTGATTTAATCTAGTTAGAAAGAAACAATGGAAAAACCATCCTTCAGGCCAGGGACTTGCAAATAAGATTTAACATCAAGTACCCTTTTTGTGAGTTTGTGGCCTGTCTGGGTAAATCCATCAGATTCCACTTCGTTAAATGTAATATCATTGCCATCTTCAATACCACGTCTATCAGTAACATGATACTTAACAACGCCGCTTGCGATGCGGGCAAATTCTGCTTTTGAGACAAGAACACTCACTTCCACATTGCCACCGGCAGCGCCAGTTTTAAGGGTATTTGTATCAGCAAAAAACTGACGACCAAGCTCATCTGCCTTACTTCCGTTCATAGCCTCATTTAAACCTTTGATAAGATCTTCTCTTCCTGCCATGGCAACCTCCTAAATAATAAAAATTTACCAACTAGTATTAATAGAATACAATGTATCTTTGAAGAATCTGTGATAAAATATTGAAAGATTGTACTAAGAGAATAAATTATTGGAGGAAGAATAATGGCAAAGGAATTAATGTCTAGAGACCAGGTAAAGGTTGAAGATACCTGGAATGTTAATGACGTATATGAAACAGAGGAATTATGGGAAGCTGATGTAAAGCTTGTTAACGATAAGCTTGAAGAACTAACAAAGTTTGCAGGCAAGGTTTGCGAAAGCGCAAATACTCTTCTTAAGGTTTTAGAGGAGACAGCTTTCGTAGAAGAGAAGGTTGAGAAGGCATATTTTTATTCAGCAAGACTTTTTGATGAAGATCAGGGCAATTCTAAGCATAGAAGCATGAACCAGAAAATGGTTTCATTGTATGCAAAAATGGAATCAGATTTGTCATTTATCACACCAGAAATATTAGCCTGCGACAGCGCAAAGCTAGAGCAGTTCTACAATGAAGAAGCCGGACTTGAGCTTTATAAAAAGGAGATTAAGGAAATCGTTAGATTAAAGGCTCACACATTATCAGCAGAGCTTGAAAAGGTTGTTGCCATGACAGCAGAAATGTCAAACACACCTGGAGAAGTATATGAAGCATTCACAAACATCGACCTTACATTCCCTAATGTGAAGGACGAAAACGGTGAAGAGTCAGCTCTTACAAACGGTAATTTCGTTCCATTTTTGATGTCAGCTGACAGAAACGTTAGAGAGAACGTTTTCAAGGCTTACTATGGCACAATGAAAGGTTATTTAAATACATTTGCTGCAGCTTACAGTGGCGAAGTTAAGCAGCGTATGTTCTATTCTCGCGTTAGAAATTACGAATCAAATCGTAAGGCAGCTGTTGATGCAAACAACGTATCACCAGAGGTTTACGATAACTTAGTTAAGACTGTAAACGCTAACTTGGATAAGCTTCACGCTTATGTATCTCTTCGTAAGAAGTGCTTAGGCGTAGATGAGCTTCATATGTACGATATCTACACACCTATGATTGCAGATGTTGCAAAGAAGGTAACCTACAAGGAGGCTCAGGAGACAATCTGCAAGGCTCTTTCAGTGTTAGGTGATGACTATGTTGCACTTCTTAAGGAAGGCTTCGCAAACAGATGGATTGATGTATATGAGAACAAGGGCAAGCGGGGTGGAGCTTATTCTGACACAGCATACGGTGTTCACCCATACATGCTTTTAAACTATCACGATACCTTCGATGATATGTTTACAACAGCTCACGAAATGGGCCACAGCATGCACAGCCATTATTCAAATGAAGCACAGCCATTTATCTACTCACACTACAAGATTTTCGTTGCTGAGGTTGCATCTACATGTAACGAAATCCTCTTATTAGAGTACTTACTTAAGAACTGCACTGACAAAAAAGAGAGAGCTTATCTTCTTAATCACTATCTTGATAGCTTCAAGGGTACAGTATACCGTCAGACACAGTTTGCAGAATTTGAAAAAATCACAAACGAAATGGTAGAAAAGGGCGAGAGCCTTAACGCTGAAAATCTTTCGTCCCTATATAAGGACATAAACGCACGTTATTATGGACCAGATATGATTTCAGACGATGAAATTGCATACGAGTGGGCACGTATTCCTCACTTCTATTACAATTTCTACGTTTATCAGTATGCAACCAGCTTCTGTGCAGCAGTAGCCATTGCAGACATGATACTTACTGAGGGTGAGCCAGCAGTTGCCCGTTACAAGAAGTTTCTTTCATCAGGCTGTACCGATGCCCCAGTTGAGCTTCTTAAGATTGCCGGAGTTGACCTAACCACCCCAGCCCCAATCGAAGCCGCCCTTCGCAAGATGGGCACCATCGTCGACGAACTTTCGACTCTTGTTTAATTTCGTAAATCGTCGATGATAAAGTAGTAAATTTAGATGAGCAAGATGAAAACAAGTTATACCTAACCTTGGCAAGCGCGAGCAGGGAGGCACCATGCCTGACCATGGGTGGGGGCCCACGCCGGCGGGCTCCCATGGTTAGGTATGGAGGGTGCCCTGCGGGAGCATGTAAACCTTCAAATAACTTGTTTGCAGCTTGCGGACTATAGAGGTATTTAATGAGTTTTGTACATTTACACACACATACAGAGTATTCGCTGCTGGATGGCTCTAATAAGATAAAGTCTTATGTTAAGAAGTGCCTAGATCTTGGCATGACCGCAGCCGCCATCACAGACCACGGCAACATGTATGGCGTAACCAAATTTTATGATGAGTGCATGGCCCAGGGCCTTAAGCCTATTATTGGCTGTGAGGTCTATGTGGCTCCAGGCTCCAGATTTGATAGAGAAATGGTAAAGGGTGAGGATAGATACTATCACCTTATTTTGCTTGCAGAAAATGACTTGGGCTACCATAATCTTATGAAGATTGTATCTGTAGGTTATGTGGAGGGCTTTTATTATAAGCCACGTGTAGATTTCGAAACTATCGAGAAATACCACGAGGGTATTATCTGCCTTTCTGCCTGCCTGGCAGGAGAGGTAGCCAGAGCTTTAAATCGTGGGGATTATGAAGAGGCTAAGAGGGTTGCCATTCAGTATAGGGATTGCTTTGGTGCTAATAACTATTTCCTTGAGATGCAGGATCATGGTATTGCAGAACAGCAAAATGTTAATCAGGGTTTGCTGCGTCTTTCCAAGGAGACTGGTATTCCTCTTGTGGCTACTAACGATTGCCACTATACCAATAAAGAGGATGCTTATAGCCATGATGTGCTTCTTTGTATTCAGACAGCAGCAAGGCTTGACGACGTAGATAGAATGCGCTTTGAAACAGAGGAGTTCTACGTTAAGTCTGAGGAGGAGATGCTAGAGCTGTTCCCTTATGCCAAGGAGGCAGTTTATCGTACTCAGGAGATAGCAGATAGATGTAATGTTGAGATTCAGTATCACATTGCAGGCTTGCCTCCTTTTGCTGTGCCAGAGGGCTATAATGCCTGGACATATCTTAATAAGATTTGCTTTGATGGTCTTAAGGAACGCTATAAAGAAAAGGCTAAGGATTACGAGGAACGTCTGACTTATGAGCTTAACACCATTAAGGAAATGGGGTATGTGGAATACTTCCTTATTGTGTGGGATTTCATTAATTATGCCAGAACCCATGGTATTCCTGTAGGCCCAGGGCGTGGTTCTGCGGCAGGTTCCCTTATCAGCTACACCACAGGTATCACCGATATCGATCCTATGGAATACAAGCTGGTTTTCGAGCGTTTCCTTAATCCTGAGCGTGTATCCATGCCTGATATTGATACGGATTTTGACCCGGAAGGCCGTGAAGAGGTAATCGATTATGTCCGTAAAAAGTACGGTGATGACTGCGTAACACAGATTGTTACCTTCGGTACACTTAAGCCTAAGAGCGTGGTGCAGGATGTTGGAAGAGTAATGGGGCTGCCAATTCCTTTTACCAATAGCATCAAGAAGCTTATTCCAGATGCTATTCCTGAGAAAAAGGTTACAATCGAAACAGCATTAGCCTATAGCCCTGAGCTTAAGGCAATTTACGAAAGTGACGACCAGGTTCGCCAGCTCCTTGATATATGCAAAAGCTTGGAAGGACTGCCACGTAACACTGGCGTGCATGCAGCAGGTGTTGTTATTTCTGGCAAGCCTACTGTAGAGTACATGCCGCTTGCACTTGGTAAGGGGGATGTTATCATCACCCAGTACGAAAAGGAAGTAATCGAGGATATCGGACTTCTTAAGATGGACTTCCTTGGGCTTCGAAACCTTACTGTTATCAGTGACACTATCAAGCAGGTGGAGAAAAACTATAATATCAAGCTTGATATGCATGAGATAGATTATAACGACCCGGCTGTAATGGAGCTTTTTGCTGATGGCAAGACAGAGGGTGTATTCCAGTTTGAATCCTCTGGAATGAAGGGACTTTTAAAGCAACTTAATCCTACTCACATCGGGGACCTTGTACTTGCTAATGCAGTTTACAGACCAGGTCCTATGGATTTCATTCCTGACATCATCGAATGTAAGAATACTGGCAAGCAGTCTCCATTTATCGAGAAGTTCCCACTTCTTAAGGATGTGCTTTCTGATACTTACGGCTTTCCTGTTTATCAGGAGCAGGTTATGCAGATTATGACTACCTGTGCCGGATTTACCATGGGTCGTGCCGATAATGTAAGACGATTCATGAGTAAGAAGAAAAGGGATAAGCTTGCAGCAGAACGTCCTGCCTTCGTGCAGGGATGTTTTGAGACAAACGGAATCAGTGAAGCAGATGCAGGCTGGCTTTTCGACCAGCTTATGCCTTTCGCAGAGTACGGATTTAATAAATCTCACGCTGTTGCATATTCTTACGTGGCAGTGCAGACAGCATACCTTAAGAAATATTACCCACTAGAGTACATGGCATCTCTGATGACATCAGTGCTTAACAGCAGTACAAAGATTGCAGAATATATAGCAGAATGTAGGGAGGCTGGAATCAAGCTCCTTCCACCTGATGTTAATTATGGAGAGGCTGATTTCTCTGTTGATAATGGCAGCATCCGCTATGGTCTTTCTGCTATCAAGTCAGTGGGTGGCAGCACTGTCCTTTCTATAATAGAGGAAAGAGAGAAAAACGGTCTTTACCGTGATCTTGAGGATTTCATTACCCGCGTTAGCAAATACGATGCCAACAAGCGTACAGTAGAAAACCTGATTAAGGCAGGTGCTTTAGATACATTAGATGGCAACCGCAGACAAAAGATTCTTATCTACCAGCAGATAATGGATTCTGTCAGCCATAACAAAAAGAACACTATGGAAGGCCAGATGTCCCTGTTTGATTTTGCCACTGACGAGCAAAAGGAAGAGCTTAAGGTTCAGCTTCCACAGGCAGACGAATTCCCTAAGGAGCTTATGCTTGCCTTTGAAAAGGAGCTGATGGGAGTATACGTAAGTGGCCATCCTTTGGATGATTACATCCCAATCTTAGAGAAAAATGTTACAGCCCACGCCAGCGAATTTATGTCAGATGCTGATGGAGATGATGAGGGTGCACTTAGCGGCGAGGAATCATACGCCAGCATCAAGGATGGTGCAGAGGTTGTAGTGGGCGGAATCATTATGGATTCCACTGTAAAATACACAAAAAATGGCAAGGCAATGTCATTTATAAATATCGAAGATTTAACAGGTGCTTTGGAGGTTATCGTATTTCCAAACAGTTTTGAGAAATCCCGCGCTCTCATTACAGAGGGAAACAAGGTATTTATCAAGGGCCATGTTCAAAACGAAGATGAGCGTGGTGCTAAGCTTATTTGTGACGACATCAAATCCTTTGATGATTGCTCTAGAGAAATCTGGATTCAGTTTGCCAATAAAGATATTTATAGCGCCAGTGAAGGCCAGCTTCTTGATACAATCCGTGAAATGGACGGTAACGATAGTCTTGTTATTTACCTTACAGAAGAGAAGGCTGTTAAGCGCATGGGCGCAAATTGCAGCCTGGCCGCTTCTTTGGATAACCTTTCAACTCTCCGTGGATTATACGGTGAAGACAACGTAAAGGTTGTGGATAAAAAGATTGAATTCGAAAAAACACGCCGCAGGTATTAGTAGCTGCCCCTATTCCCAAATTCTATGAAGAATAGCAAAAAATTTGTGAGAATAGGGGTAGTTTTTTACATGTTATATATTGAAAACGTTGCCAAAAGAGGATAAAATAGGATGGAATTATTATGAAGAGGGATTCATTTTAGGAGGATTTATAAAAATGGCAGATAAGGTAAACACAATCGGTGTTCTTACCTCAGGTGGCGATGCCCCTGGTATGAATGCTGCAATTCGTGCGGTTGTTCGTCAGGCTATTGCAAGAGGAAAGAAAGTTAAAGGTATTAGAAGAGGATACGCTGGATTATTATCTGGCGAAATTATAGATATGAACGCTCACAGCGTTTCAGAAACTATTCAGCGCGGTGGTACTATTCTTCAGACAGCTCGTTGTTTAGAGATGCTTGATCCTGAATATCAGGAGAAGGCTGCTAAGAACGCTATCGCAGCTGGTATTGATGGCCTTGTAGTAATCGGTGGTGACGGTTCTTTCAAGGGTGCTCAGAAGATTTCTAAGTTCGGAATTAATACAATCGGTCTTCCAGGTACTATCGACCTTGATATCGCTTGTACAGAATACACTATTGGTTTCGATACAGCTGTTAACACAGCTATGGAAGCTATTGATAAGGTTCGTGATACATCTACATCACACGAGCGTTGCTCTATCATCGAGGTTATGGGTCGTGGAGCTGGTTACATCGCTCTTTGGTGCGGTATTGCTAACGGTGCTGAGGATGTTCTTCTTCCAGAAAGATATGATTATGATGAGCAGAAGCTTGTTAATCACATCATCGAAGGCCGTAAGAAGGGTAAGCAGCATCATATCATCATCAATGCTGAGGGTATTGGTCATTCAACATCTATGGCTAAGCGTATTGAGGCAGCCACAGGTATTGAGACACGTGCTACTATCCTTGGTCACATGCAGCGTGGTGGTTCACCTACATGTAAGGATCGTGTTTACGCATCTACAATGGGTGCTAAGGCAGTTGATCTTCTTTGCGAAGGTAAGACAAACCGCGTAGTTGGTTACAGACATGGTGAGTTTGTTGATTTCGATATTGACGAGGCACTTGCTATGAAGAAGGACGTTGACGAATATCAGTATCAGATTTGCAAATCTTTGAACAATGATTACAAGTACTAATAACAATCAGATCAAAAACATAATTGCACTTAACAAAAAAGCCAGAGAGCGTAAAGCTCAAAGGCTTTTTGTGGTTGAGGGAATCAGGGCTGTCCTGGAGGTTCCAGGAGAGCTTCTTTCTGCTGTCTATTATATTGAGGGTTTTGCAGCCTCAGTAGAGGGCAAAGAGTTCATTAACGATATTATCGAAAAGGCTCCTTCAGCTTCCATTGAAGAGGTTACAGCGAATGTCTTTAAATCCATGTGCGATACTGTAACACCACAGGGTGTGCTTGCAGTTGTTAGGATGCAGGACTTCACACTTCAGGATGTGCTTGGAATTGGCTCTAAGAAGCCAGCCCATGTGGTGATTTTAGAAACATTGCAGGACCCTGGCAATATGGGCACCATCATCCGTACGGCAGAGGGGGCAGGCGCTACAGGAATTATTATCAATTCCACTTCTGTAGATTTATACTCCCCTAAGGTAGTTCGCTCAACAATGGGCAGTATTTTTAGAGTGCCACATATTATAGTGCAAGACCTTGCTGCTACCATTAAGCAGCTTGAAGATGAATACGGGGTAGATGTATATGCAGCCCATCTTAAAGGCTATCGCTATTATGATGAGATGGATTTCACAGGGCCTACAGCCTTCATGATAGGTAACGAGGGCAATGGCTTATCTGACGAGATTTCAGAGCTTGCCACAAGCTACCTAAAGATTCCGATGGAGGGGCAGTTAGAATCTCTAAATGCATCAGTTGCAGCCAGCCTTCTAATGTACGAGACACATCGCCAGAGGAAATAGATTTAGGATAAATGTCAATGCAAATTGGCATTTATTTTTTATGCGAATGGATATATTATATTAGGTATTAAGGGACATAATGTATAAGGATAGTTAGGGTTATGATAGGAACTAGATTTCAGCGGAAAAATCAAGAGGAAAAAATGAGAGTCTCATTTGATTTAGATGAGGTTCTGTTTGTTTCGCCTGTGACCCACAAGACAGAGGCACCGCTGCGCTTTCCTTTTAATTTGATATACAAGGAAAGACTTAGACTGGGAACACCGGAACTTATAAACGAACTGCAACGTCTTGGCTATGAAGTATGGGTTTACACATCTTCATTTAGAACAGAAAGGTATATTAAAGGCTTGTTTAAGCACTACAAGGTTCATTTTGATGGCATAATAAATGCACAGCGCCATCTGAAGGAAGTGCAAAGGGATAATAAGATGATACTTCCCCAAAAACTGCCAAGCAGATATAGAATATCATTGCATATTGATGATGAAAATGTTGTATGTAATATGGGACCACAGTATGGTTTTAAAACATATCAGCTTGATGCAGAGGATGATGAATGGAAGGATAAAATAATTAAAAGGGTAGAGCATATTAAGAATTTACCTAGGTAAAGGTTATTATGCTTGGAGGATAATGTTATGCGTATATGGTTTAAATCATGGAAAGACAATCACATGCTGCATGATTTTATGGTGGAGGATGAGTCTGATGAAACTCGCACCCATAAGATATTTAATGCTGTAGACAAGGCATGTTATGAGTTTGATACAAGTAAGCCGGTATGGCTTGATTCAACTATTAGGGAATTCAAGCGTCATGGCAAGGCCAGATTTGGCAGCGACAATTTTGTGGATGATATCCCATTTGATTATTTAGAGATTCATGTTATAGAAGAAGATTAGTTTTCCATGTGTGGGATTAGAGGTGTTTATGAATAAAAAATCCGTTGATTTGTTAAATGGGTCAATTGTAAGGGGGATGATTCAGTTTTGCATCCCTCTTTTTATCGGTCAACTTTTGCAGCAGCTTTACAACATAGCTGATGCCTGGGTTGTGGGAAATTTTGCAGAGAGTAATGCTTTTGCTGCTATCAGTTCTGGCGGTGCGTTAAGCTTTTTTATTGTAGGATTCTTTGGCGGCATGGGCGCCGGCGGTGGAATCATCATCAGCCGATACTTTGGTGCAAAGGATGAGGAAAATGTTGTTAATTCAATTCATAGCAATGTTTTGTTTGCACTTATCTGTTCTGCAGTGGCTACAGTTATCGGTTTAATATTTGTTCCTGTTATGCTTCGAATAATAGATACCCCAGCAGAGGTACTGCCATATAGCTTACAGTATTTTAGGATTTATTTTGGCGGAATTTCTACCATCGTTTTGTACAATACATTTATGAATATAATGAGGTCAGTGGGAGATAGCTTCCATCCACTTATATATTTACTTGTTTCATCGGTGATTAATGTAGTGTTGGATTTATATTTTGTAGCATATTTGCACACAGGTGTAGTAGGCGCTGCAGCAGCTACAGTTATTTCCCAGGGATTATCAGCGCTATTATGCTTCATACGCTTACTTAGAATCACTGATTACACAGGAGTAAAGCTTTCGAAGATATTTATCTGGCATCCACATATCATTAGGCAAATCCTGGTACAGGGGCTTCCTATGGGGCTACAGAATTCAGTAATCTCTATTGGAAATATTGTGGTGCAGAAGAACATTAATGCATTTGGTCCACATGCCATGAATGGAATGGGGGCCTATGCCAAGATAGAAGGATTTGTATTCCTTCCAATCAACAGCATTTCCATGGCTGTGCCTACATTTATTAGTCAAAACCTTGGCGCTAGAAAGTACGATAGAGCAAAGCAGGGTGCTCGTTTTAGTTTAGTTGTTGGAGTTGTTCTTGCAGAGGTGATAGGCTTAGTATTCTATCTGTTTGCTGATCCGCTCCTTGGTATATTTATTAAGGATGCAGATGATATTTTGTATGGTCACATGCAGGTTGCAACAGTTGCATTTTTCTATTGCCTGCTTGCATACTCACACTGCGCCGCTGGTGTAATGCGAGGCGCTGGTAAATCAATTATTCCTATGGTTACCATGCTCACCTTCTGGTGCGGAGTGAGAATTGTCTACGTTACCATAGCAGTTCATTTTATACCTAAGTTTACTACCATCAGCTGGTGCTATCCTCTTACCTGGGCTTGCTCAACTATCGTATTTACGATATGGCTTCTTACCCAGGATTGGACCCACGCCTACGATACCCAGCACGTTTGGCATTCGTAGGGGCGGGAGATGGCTTTCGGGAGCATAAAAAAACTATACCGCCGCCTATCCTCGTAAATTTAACAAAGACTTAATAATTTTTAGCGTGATTTTATGGTATAATATAATTGAGTAAATAAGGGGAGCTGATTCACAGTGGATATTGGTATGTTTCCTGATGACGGAGTCAATTCATGGAACACTGTCATGCTTTTGTATGAATCAGCCATCAAAAAATTCCGTACTAAAGTTGAGATTTTGAATGATGAATTTCAGCAGGTGCATCAATATAATCCAATTGAATACATCAAAACAAGAGTTAAGACACCAGAGAGTATTGTAAAAAAGCTTAAGAAGAATGGATACGAAATCTCCATTCCTAATATGATAGAGCATTGTAATGATATTGCCGGTGTAAGAATAGTTTGTTCCTTCACATCTGATATTTATCAAATAGCAGAAATGATTGGAAGACAAACTGATGTAACAGTAGTTTCAATAAAGGACTATATCAAGAATCCTAAGCCATCTGGATACAAGAGCTATCACATGCTCGTTACTATTCCAATCTATCTTTCAGATAAGACTGTAGACACAAAGGTAGAAATACAGATTCGTACTATTGGAATGGATTTTTGGGCCAGCCTAGAGCACAAGATTTATTACAAGTTCGAGGGTAATGCTCCAGATTATATCAGCCGTGATTTGCGTGAATGTTCTGAGATTGTTTCCATGATGGATACCAAGATGCTTCAGCTTAACAACGCCATTATGCAGACTAAGCTTGAGGAGGAAGAAAAGCTTAAGGCTGAGCGCAGACACAAAAATAACTGGAAAGAAAATATCTAGTATACTATAATATGAACTGTCGTGTATTACGGCAGTTCATTTTTTATGGAGGATATTTATGTTAGAAATATTAAAAGCCATATTATTTGGCGTAGTTGAAGGAATCACAGAGTGGCTTCCAATCAGTAGTACAGGTCACATGATTCTTCTTGATGAAATAGTTAAGCTTAATGTTTCAGAGGAATTCTACAGCATGTTCCAGGTAGTAATTCAGCTTGGCGCAATCCTTGCAGTAGTTTTAATCTTCTGGAATAAGATTTGGCCATTCGGTAAGAAAAACAATCAGGCTCCACTTTCTAAGACAGGTGTTGGTGCATGGGTTAAGACAGATATTTTTGTTCTTTGGTTCCACATTCTTGTGTCTTGCGTGCCAGCTGCTGTTGTCGGGCTTCTTTGGGATGATTTATTCGAAGCGCTTTTTTATAATTACACTACAGTAGCAATTATGCTTATCATTTTTGGTGTAGCATTTATCGTAGTTGAGAATATGAAAGCAGGCCACAGCGCCAAGATTAATGCAGTGGCAGATATCACATACACAACAGCATTTTTGATTGGTATGTTCCAGCTTATCGCTGCTATTTTCCCTGGCACATCCCGCTCTGGAGCAACCATCGTCGGCGCCCTCTTAATTGGTGTGTCACGTACAGTTGCAGCAGAGTACACATTTTATCTTGCCATCCCTGTTATGTTTGGCGCCAGCCTTCTTAAGATTCTTAAGTTCGGCTTCAGCTTCACAGCCATGGAGGCAGCCATCCTTCTTGTAGGCATGGTAGTTGCATTTGTTGTATCTATGTTTGTAATCAAGTTCTTAATGGGCTATATCAAAAAGCACGATTTCAAGGTGTTTGGCTGGTATCGAATCGTCCTCGGTATCGTCGTCCTTGCCTGCGGTATCGTAGGGGTAATTGGCTAATATTTTTGTCTGGCATTTAAATATTGATAATTATTCTGTCACAGCAGATATGAAAAGATGGCTTTTCTATATCTGCTGTGACATTTTTTATTACCATTTCGCGCCTTCGCAGCTCTGCTGGGTGTTCTTCTGTCACAAGGTCAACGAAGAATATGGGTTTGTTGCCCCTCTTGTGACAGTGCAGATCTACAAAGTCCTAGTTTCTGTCACAAGGTCAACGAAGAATGTGGGTTTTCCGTCCCTCCTGTGACAGAAAATGCCTACAAAGCCCTATATTCTGTCACAAGCCCAACGAAAACACTGGGTTTGTGAAGTTTCCAGTGACATAATCTATATAAGTTTTAAGAGATTCTGTCACAGAGTCAACGAAAGCATAGGCTTCACAGAGAATCATGTGACAGAAAATCTATACAGATATTATTGTGAAATAAGGATAGGAGTCTTGTATATCGAATATGTATAAATAACAGCTGAAAAATTGTTATAAATAGCCAATTGAATTGATATATATATATATAAATATATAATGATTTTCGGGAGAGTATGCAATGACATCTTTTTTAAGGAGGATTGAAGGCATGCTTA
>NZ_JAFUSK010000055.1 GCF_017471675.1 Pseudobutyrivibrio sp. | reverse complement strand
TGCCTTTAGGTGTTAGAATAGCCTTTTTATATGACGGTGGAATGGAAATCTACCAAGGCACAAAAGTTTTCATAAAAGACCCCGAAAACACCATCGGAGCCATGTTCCAAGGCATGTTTGATACTGGCGACGAGGAAGGTACAGCTTTTTGTGTGGGCTATGCTACAGAGAAGATTGTAGAGGCTATAGTGGCGAAGAAAGTTGCGGATGCTATGGCAGGGCCGAAGGTGGATGTTGAAGTTCCTAAAACATATCCTAAAGCGACTCTTGAGACGCTCAAGAACACAGAAAACTTTACAGATTCTGCTCTCGAGCATATATTTGAGGGCCAGATAAATCGACGTGGTAATGCTGTGGGGTATCATTATGAATGTATAGAAGGTACACAAGGAAGAATTATTCCGGGTACAGAAGTACCTATGAATGATTTAGGTGTTTATAAAGCTCAAGTTGAAGTAGGGGGAATTCCCAAAACAGGAAATGCTGGTTTCTCAACATTATTTCCTAAAAATATGTCTCCTCAGGAGATAATCAATTCAATTAATGAAGCTAATGAAGTAAAGGTATTAAAAACGGGAAATGAATATTATGGATACGCTAGTAACGGTATGAAGATTTCAATGTATATAAATAAAGCGGGTAAAGTAATAAGTGCATTTCCAGCAGAGTAGAGGTGTTTAAATGTTAAATTATAAAATAAAGTATATAGAGTTTAATGGGAATGTGGATGATATTGTATTTGATTTTGGTGAAGGAAAAGATGTACTTAGTATGTTTTTGTCATCAGATGTCACTCCTTTTGAAGAATGGATGAAAGAATCGTTTGATGATGTTTTGTCAGGAAAGATTGGAACAAAGACAGTGGATGGAAATGTTTGTTCTGCCGAAATAAGTCCTACAAATACTAAGATATTTGATATGCTTGTTGAAGATGAAGGAGAGTATTATTCTACGTGTTGTGAAGTTAATACAAAGGAGTTACGCCAGGTGATAGATGAATGGTGTGATGAAGTAAGGAAATTTAAGGATAAAAAGAAAAATAATCAATAGAGATGAAAAGCAGTATCTATAAAGTGGGCAGTGTCTTAATAATAAGACATTGTCCTACAACTAAGTAAAATGAGAGGTGTTAACTATGGATTTATTGCAGGAACTATTGTTTCTAGTCTTTCAGGTGGATGGGAAATTAGATACTACTGCTATGTTAAGATTGGCAGATAACAAGGCTGCCGGAATCGAAGGAATAACTTGTTCCTATAATCCTGATGATGAGGATTATAGAGATGGTTATGTTACAATTGATTATTGGTTAGGAATAGAAGACGAGACACAATATATCGAAAAAGAAAAATTTTATAATGCATTATCAAAACTATGCGATAAACATTTAGAGATAAATCTTGAAGATGGGGAGAAAATAAGGAAATATTTATATAAAATTAAAAATGATTTAAAAATCTAAGTATGGATGTATTGAAATTAAATGAAACTAATAAATATATGTTTGCTAACAAAATAGCAAAGACTGCAAAGAATTTGGCGCGCAATTAAATTAGGAAATATTTAAGCGGATTCTAAGAATCGGAATATTCCGCTTAAATGTTTGAGAGCAAGTTAAGTTTTAGGGAAACGTTGGAGCTTTTGACAAAATATAGAAATATAGTTAGAAAAGTGAAATGCTTACTATTGATGAAAGATACGAAATATTTAAGAATACATTATGTAAATGCAGTTCGAAATTACTAAACAAAAATAATGAAGAGTTTAAATATCTCTTATTTGAGGATTTAGCTGTTGAAATAAATAGTTTTTTACATGATACTGCGTTGGATACGTTTATTGAAGAAGGGTATATCGATGAATCAATATATAATAAATGTATTGAGCTGAGAGACTTATATTTAAACGAAGAAGAAAATTATATGTCCTTATCAGACGTAAATAAAATAAGAGAGTCTACAAAATTTAACAAAATGATAAAATTAGCCGATGAGATATTAACGATGTTATATGTATAAACAGAGATTATTTATAATTGCATTATAAATCTGATTTGAGAATCAAATACATGAGAACCAGAAAGTAAGTGAAATCAATGAACGAAATTGAATTATATAATACATATGATATCAATGGCAATCTAGTATACTACTTGGATAAGGATTGTACTGAAGAATACACAGGACATATCGAGGAATATGATGGGGGAGTCTTATGTAGAGAATTTGATGTTGTTAATGGCTACCTTGATGGAATTTGTAAAGAGTATTTTATTAAATCGAATAAAATAGAAAGCATTACTCAGATGAAATATAATATGCAAAATGTATTGTACATTGATTTTTACGAAAATGGCAAGGTGCAATCTATAGCTATAGCTATAGATAATGATTATATAGATTATATTATTTATGATGACCAAGGAAATATACAACATAATAGTTTTGAGAATGAAGAAAATAGAGGAGCCTTTATTATAGAGCAACAAGAATTATGTATTCAAGAACTTCGTAAAAAATATGACCTCATGAAAATCCACGAAGAAATAGTTCGGGATGGAGTTAATTTCAATTATCAAAAGTATTTTGGATTATAAATAATGAATATAGAAGAAATCTTTATAAATAAACAATTAGAGCTTATGCAAGAAATAGATCTGCAAAATGTTGTATCTATTTCTGCTATTCATAGGATTGCGGGAGTAGACTTAGCCTATTGGAAAGAAGGAGAGGATGAATATGCAAATTGTTGTATAGTTGTTTTCGAGTTCCCTTCGCTTAAAATTGTTGAAGAAAAATATACTGTTAAGAAAGTTGATGTTCCATATATTCCAGGTTGTTTAGCATTCAGAGAGCTTCCGTTATTCGAAGAAGTGTATAGTCTTTTGGAAAATGATGTGGATGTATTTTTCTTTGACGGAAATGGCTACCTTCATCCAAGGCATATGGGGCTAGCTACTCACGCAGGTATACTAATAAATAAACCTACAATAGGAATCGCTAAAAGCTATTTCAAAATAAATGATGTAGATTTCACAATGCCTGCAAGTGAAGCGGGAGCATATACGGACATTATTATCGATGAAGAAGTATATGGCAGAGTGTTAAGGACGGCTGAAAATGTTGAGCCTATTTTTCTTTCAATCGGTAATAAGATAGATTTGGATACAGCGATGGAGCTGACCAATATGGTTATCACAAAAGACAGTCATATTCCAGCACCAACTAGAATAGCTGATTTAATGACACACAAAGTTAGGAAAGAATATCATGGAGTAAGCAATTAGAGGCAGCTATAATATCATGAATATGGCTTTGGACAGCGGTTTATGCTTTATAGTTAGTTGGAGTTAAGCGTATTTGTAATATTAAGCGAAAAAACTTACTCTAATTCTGAAAAAGTTAAGTGTATTTAGAGCTGTGCTTGAAAAAACGCACTTTTTCAGAGGCCAATTAAGTGTTAATAGAGATGCTGTGAAAAACGCTTATAAAATACTTAAGTGGAATTAGCATACATAGATTATACACTTAAATTACCTACAAATTAGTAAGCTTTTGAGAGGTTTTAACGAAATCCACTTAACTTTTTCAAAATGGTAGTAAGTGGATTGAGGTATAGTTGAAATAACACTTACAAAATCACCAAAATGTTAAGTGGATTGTGGTAATAGAAAAATTCACTTAAATGTTGGTATAGACCAGCTTTAGGCTAACGGCCGAAGACCTCTACAGTAAGGTTAAGCTTGCCTTTTTTAGATAGGCCGCCTTCACCAAGTATATTGAATTTACCAAAACCTCGGACCGATACAGTGTCACCGGCGGCAAGGAGCTTGTCGTTGTTTTCAACAATATGTCCGTTGACAGAGACTTTCTTTTCTGTAAAGTAAGGAATGGTATCCTTACGGCTAAGATTGTATATTTTGGCGATAACAGCATCGGCTCTAGGGGATGCTACCTGGATGGTGGCCTCCTTTAGAGCTGCCTTTATGTATGAATCCGGTAGCTGACTAAAGCTACATTTTACAGAATTACGGCCTACAGATACGAAGTTTTCCATAAGATAGTCGGCAGTAGCTTCATCCACATAGATATAGGCATCCATGCCATCCACAAAGATATCGCCGAATTTTTTTCTATCTATGCCAAGGCTCATAAGGCTACCGAGATAGTCGCGGTGTGTATATTCTTTGGCAAATTTTTTCGCAAGTGGTTCCACCTTAATGCATTTGATGGGAAAATCCACGTCATAGCCAAAATCAGCTTCGCTTCCGAAGCGAACCATTTGCCTTTCGCAGTTTTTGTATCCGCCAAACAAATCGTATTTTATAGGAGCGAAAGTCTTATCCCTTGCGGCCTGGTAAAGAACCTCCTGCTGGCTTAGGCTAAGAAAGTCGCTAAATGTGTATATGTTATTTTGATAAGCTCTGTTTGAAAGTTCTATTAATCTCTTATATAAAAGCTGTTCATCATTTGTCATATTAATTCCGTCCTTTGATAAATCTGTATCAATTATACTGAAAATGTATTAAAATAACACCTAGTTAATGTAGAAAGATAGGAATTGATTATGGATAAGATTTACACCGATGGAATAATTTTTGATATGGATGGTACTATTTGGGATAATACACCAGTGTTTGCGCCTAGTTGGGAAAGGGCCTGCAAGGATATGGGATATGATGTGAAGTTTACCCAGGATAAGCTAAAAGGGCTTTTTGGAAAGACCATGACAGATATTGCTGATGCTTGCATTCCTGACGAAAATGCTGATAGACGATATGCTACTTTGAAGCTTTGTGAGGAATATGAGATGAAGGATTTGGAAGAAAGCACTGCTGATACCACATATCCTGGATTGGCTGATACTCTTAAAAAGCTTAGCAAGCGTACTAAGCTTTACATTGTAAGTAATTGTCAGTCTGGCTATATTGAAACCTTCCTTGAGCGAAGCAAGCTGGGCTATCTTTTCACTGATTTTGTCTGCTATGGTGATAATGGTCTTGGCAAGGCGGATAACATTAAAGGCTTAGTGGCTAAGAATAATATCAATCATCCAGTCTACATTGGGGATATCCAAGGTGACAAGGATGCCTGCGACAAGGCAGGGGTTGATTTTATCTGGGCTGCCTATGGCTACGGTAAATCTGTAGATGGCTATGTTGCAAAGGTGGAGGATATAAAGGAACTGGATAATGTGATTGGATAATCAATAATAAAATTAAAGAAATAATGGAGGAATCTAAAATGAAGATTGTAATTGCAAATGATCATGCAGCAACAGATTTAAAATTTGAGGTAAAGGAGTATATTGAAAGCCTTGGACATGAGGTAATCAATATTGGTACAGATTCACACGAAAGCTGTCACTATCCTGAGTACGGCAAGAAGGCTGCTGATATGGTAGCAGCTGGTGAGGTGGACTGCGGCGTACTTATCTGTGGAACAGGCGTAGGTATTTCCCTTGCAGCCAATAAAGTAAAGGGAATCAGATGTGGCGTATGCTCAGATACAGCAACAGCTCGTCTTATTAAGCAGCACAACAATGCAAATATGATTGCTTTTGGAGCTAGAATTGTTGGTACTGAACTTGCTAAGGATATTGTAAAATCCTTCTTAGAAGCAGAGTTTGAAGGTGGTGGAAGACATCAGCAGAGAATTGATATGATTTCAGCTATTGAAAATGAAGGTTAAGTCTGATATAATCAGTCAGTCTGCGAAGTATTCGTACATGAAAGACTTTTTAGTCTACCTATATATATTTTAGAGGAGGATTATTAGTAAATGAACGTACAGGTAGAAAATCTTGAGAAGAACATGGCTAAGCTTACAATCACAGTTGATGCAGCTGAGCTAGAGAAGGCTATTACAAAGGCATATAACAAGCAGAAGAACAGCATTTCTGTTCCTGGCTTTAGAAAGGGCAAGGTTCCTCAGCACATGATCGAGAAGATGTATGGTGCAGAGATTTTCTATGAGGACGCTGCTAATATCATTATGCAGGATACTTACCCAGCAGCTTATGATGAGTCTAAGCTTGATATCGTATCTCAGCCTAAGATTGATATTACTCAGCTTGAGAAGGGTAAGGATTTCATCTACACAGCTGAAGTTGCTGTTAAGCCAGAAGTTAAGCTTGGTAAGTACAAGGGTGTATCTGTAACAAAGGTTGATTCAAAGGTTACAGCTACAGAGGTTAACAACACAATTAAGGCAGAGCTTGAGAGGAACGCTCGTACAGTTACAAAGACTGGCAAGGCTGCTAAGGGTGATACAACAGTTATCGATTTCGAAGGCTTCATTGATGGCGTAGCATTCGAAGGCGGTAAGGGTGAGAACTATAACCTTGAGCTTGGTTCTGGTTCATTCATTCCTGGTTTCGAGGATCAGCTTATCGGACACAAGGCTGGTGAGGATGTTGAGGTTGAGGTTACATTCCCTGAGAACTATCAGGCAGATGACCTTGCAGGTAAGCCAGCAGTATTTAAGTGCCACATTCACGAAGTTAAGGGTAAGGACATCCCTAAGCTTGACGATGAGTATGTAGCTGATACTACAGAGTTTGAGACAGTTGATGAGTACAAGGCTTCTGTTAAGGAACGTCTTGAGAACAATAAGAAGGCAGAAGGCCGTCGTGCACAGGAAGACGAAGCAATCGCTAAGATCGTTGAGGATTCAGAGATGGAAATCCCAGACGCTATGCTTGATTATCAGGTAGAGAACATGATTAACGATTTCGCTAACAACATGGCACAGCAGGGTCTTTCACTTCAGCAGTACATGCAGTTTACAGGCATGACAATGGATTCATTCCGTGAGCAGGTTCGTCCAGATGCACTTAGCCGTACACAGTCTTCACTTGTACTTGAGGCTATTGCAAAGGCTGAGAAGATTGAAGCTTCTGATGCTGATGTTGATGCTAAGCTTGAAGAAATGTCTAAGCAGTATGGCATGGAGCTTGAGCAGATTAAGAATCTTGTTGGCGAGAACGAGAAGGAGTCTATGAAGAAGGATATTGCTATCGAGAAGGCTATCGAGCTTATCATGGACAACGTTAAGGAAACAGCTAAGAAGAAGGCTACAAAGAAGGCTGATGATGCTGAGAATGCAGCAGAAGCAGAAGAGAAGCCAGCTAAGAAGACTACAAAGAAGTCTACTAAGAAAGAGTCTACAGAAGAGTAATAAGTGTTAAGAATTTATTAACTTTTTGTAAAATGCAAGACAGGGACTCACAAAATATATATAATAAATATCGAAGTCACACACTAGCCTGGGCTTATGCTCGGGCTTAGTGTCTATTTAAAAGATACTAAATTTTGCTACAGGAGGACAACATAATGGCAACAATTCCTTATGTCATTGAACAGAATTCTCGCGGTGAGCGTTCTTATGATATTTATTCAAGACTATTAAAAGACCGTATTATTTTCTTAGGTGAGGAGGTTAACGAGACAACTGCTTCTCTTACAGTTGCACAGCTTCTTTTCCTTGAATCTGAGGATCCTAGCAAGGATATTCATCTTTACATCAATAGCCCAGGTGGTAGCGTTACAGCTGGTATGGCTATTTATGATACTATGCAGTACATCAAGTGTGATGTATCTACTATCTGTATTGGTATGGCAGCTTCTATGGGTGCTTTCCTTCTTGCAGGTGGTCAGAAGGGTAAGAGATTTGCTCTTCCTAATGCAGAGGTTATGATTCACCAGCCACTTGGCGGTGCTAAGGGTCAGGCAACTGAAATCGAAATTGCTGCTAAGAACATCTTAAAGACAAGAGAAAAGTTAAACCGTATGCTTGCTGAAAACACAGGTAAGCCATACGAACAGGTATGCGCAGATACAGAGCGTGATCATTGGCTTGATGCTAAGGAAGCACTTGATTATGGTCTTATCGACGAAATTATTACAAAGAAAAATTAGTTAATATCCGATATAATAATGGGGACTATTAATTAGAGAGTTTATGAGGTAGTTATGGCAAGAAACGATGATAAAATCCGTTGCTCTTTCTGCGGAAAGACACAAAATCAGGTTCGTAAGCTTATTGCAGGACCTAATGGGGCATTTATTTGTGACGAGTGTGTAGACATTTGTCAGGAAATAATTGTTGAGGAATTAGAGGATTTTGGCCCTACTGAGGATACAGATTCTATCGAAATCAATCTTCAAAAGCCAGAGGACATGAAGGCATTCCTTGATGAATATGTTATTGGCCAGGATGAGGCTAAGAAGGTTTTGTCAGTTGCTGTATATAATCATTATAAGCGCATCATGGCAAATCCAGATGACATCGATGTAGAGCTTCAGAAGAGTAACGTTCTTATGCTTGGTCCTACAGGTTCAGGTAAGACACTTCTTGCTCAGACACTTGCTAGAGTGCTTGGTGTACCATTTGCTATTGCAGATGCTACAACACTTACTGAGGCTGGTTATGTTGGTGAGGATGTTGAAAACATCTTGCTTAAGCTTATCCAGGCAGCTGATTTTGATATTAAGAAGGCTGAAATTGGTATTGTCTACATCGACGAGATAGATAAGATTACCAAGAAGTCTGAGAACGTTTCTATCACTCGTGATGTATCAGGTGAAGGTGTTCAGCAGGCACTTCTTAAGATTATCGAGGGTACCGTGGCAAATGTTCCACCACAGGGTGGTCGTAAGCATCCACAGCAGGAGACTATCGCTATTGATACTAAGAACATTTTATTCATCTGCGGTGGCGCATTCGAAGGACTAGACAAGATTATTTCACAGCGTACAGATGTTAGCCAGATTGGTTTTGGCGCAGATATTAAAGATAAGAATAAGCAGAAGGTTGATGATTTACTTCAGCAGGTTCTCCCTCAGGATTTCATTAAGTTTGGACTTATTCCAGAATTTATTGGTCGTGTACCTATCAATGTATCTCTCAAGGAGCTTACAGAGGACGACATGATTAGAATCCTTAGAGAGCCTAAGAATTCCCTTACAAAGCAGTACGAGGCATTGTTTAAGATGGATGGAGTTAAGCTTCATTTTGAAGAGGATGCACTTCGTGAAATCGCTAAGAAGTCTATCGAGAGAAAGACAGGTGCCCGTGGTCTACGTGCAATTGTAGAGAATGTTATGATGGATTACATGTATCATGTACCATCTGACGAATCAATTACAGAGATTACAGTCACTAAAGAAATGGTTGATAACAATCTTCTTCTTATTGACAAGGATGATGAAAGCAGCGTTGTTTCAATCGAAGACAAGAAGGAAAAGAGTGCGTAATGGTTATCAGATCATGTAATCTTGAAACAGTATGTGGGCCTACATCGCAGCTTCCTAAAAACGACCTTCCAGAGGTAGCTTTTGCAGGTAAATCTAATGTAGGTAAATCTTCACTTATAAATGCGGTTATGAACCGCAAAGCTCTTGCTAGAGTATCAGCACAGCCGGGCAAAACCCAGACAATAAATTTCTACAATATCAACGATGAAATTTATGTTGTGGATTTGCCGGGCTACGGCTTTGCTAAGGCTTCTGAAAAGGAACGTGAGAAATGGGGCAAGATGATTGAAACATATCTGAATTCATCAGATATGATAAGGGCTGTATTTTTACTTGTAGATATTAGACATGCGCCATCTGCTAATGATAAGCAGATGTTTGAATGGATGGACTACGTAGGGTACGATCCAATAGTTATCGCTACAAAGGCTGACAAAATCAAAAGAAGTCAGCTTGATAAGCAGATTAAGATACTCAGAGAAGGCTTAGGTGCTAATAAGGATACTATTATTGTTCCATTTTCATCTCAGACTAAGCAGGGGCTTGATACAATCCAGGACTTTTTAGACCAGGTAATCGAAAACGAAGCTAGTCTGACAGACGTAGAGGACCTTGATTAATGAAAAATAAGTTTTTATTTGTGCTGCTATTGCTTATATCAATTAGTGTTGTTAGCTTTTGCAGCACATTTTTTTATGTAAAATATAATAAAACTGAAGTTGCAAGGGATGATATCCTTGTAATGACCAGCTGTAATCCTATATACATTGCCACCACTAATGTGGTTGGGGATATAGATGGTGTCACTGTGGAAAACTTATCCCAGCCAACCACAGGATGTTTACATGATTACACTCTTACAACAGAAGATATGAAAAATCTTGCTGCTTGTGATGTGTTGATTGTAAATGGTGGTGGCATGGAAGGATATTTGGATGATGTAATTGCTGCATATCCTAAGCTTACTGTTATTGATACATTTGAAGCCATAGAGGATAGTTATCCAGTTATAAAAGAAGATGAAGAAGCTGAGGAAGATGTAGAAGAACATATTCATGGAGAAGCTTCAGAAGAACATCATCACCACGGTGAGTTTAACAGCCATGTATGGATGAGCGAGGATATATACTCAGGACAGATAGAGGCTATCGCAGAGGGGCTATCTAATGTAGATAATAGTCATGCTAAGGAATACATGGCAAACGCCACCCTGTTTAATAATAATTTAGGCAAATATATTGATAAGGCTGATGTTGAGGCTGGGCTTAAAGGAGAAAATGTTGCTATACTTCATGAGGCATTTGCTTATACAGCTCAGTCAATTGGTGCAAATGTAGTAGCTACCATGGATTTAGATGAAGAACGCCAGGTTAGTGCTGGTGAAGTAAGCTCATTTATAGATGAGATAGTGGATAACAATGTAAAGGTGGTATTCGCAGAATACGATTACGGTTCTTCAATGGGCAAGCTTATTGAAGAGCAGACAGATGCCAAGGTAGTTTATCTTGAAACATTAGTGCATGGTACTTATGACAAAGATGATTATATTACTGTACTTAATAAGAATTATGCATTGATACATAATAGTTTATAGGACACAAAATATGAAAAAAATCATTCCATGTGGTTTCCACTGCATAAAAATTAAAGATTTAGGGGTAAGCTTCGGGGAACAGCAGGTTCTTGAAAATATCAATCTGCATATCCACTGCGGTCAAATATCTGCTGTAATAGGTAGAAATGGAGCAGGTAAATCCACCCTGGTAAGGGCCATCCTTAACGAAGTTCCTCACACAGGAGAAATCCAGTTTAAAAATAAAATGGATAATACAATGCAGGGACTGCGCATAGGTTATGTTCCTCAGGCTGTTAATATCGACAGGACAACACCACTTTCTGTATATGATATGTTCCAAAGTTTTACAGGTAAGTTGCCGATTTTGGTTAAGACTAAAAAGGAGCATGAGCATGTAAAGGAGGCTTTAGCAGAGTTTGATGTTGATGGGCTTATAGACCAGCCTGTAGGTACATTGTCAGGAGGTCAGCTTCAGCGAGTACTTCTTGCCATGGCGGTACATGATACTCCTAATTTGCTTCTTTTAGATGAGCCTGTTTCCGGCATTGATAAAAACGGAATGGACGATTTCTATGAGAAGATGCAGTATCTTAAGGAGACTCATGATTTGGCAATTATATTAGTTAGTCATGACTTGGATTATGTATATAAATATGCAGATAATGTAATACTTATAGATAAGACAGTTACAGCTGCCGGAAAGCCAAAGCAGGTATTTGAGTCAGATGCTTTTAAGCATGTGTTCGGTAAGGGAGCTATAGGAGAAGTGGAGGTGGCTGCAAATGTTTAATGAAATGTTTTCTTACGCCTTCATGGTTAGGGCAACGATTGCCATTCTTCTTATATCTCCTTTATTTGGGATGGTTGGAACCATGATTGTTCAAAAGCGAATGGCATATTTTAGTGATGCTTTGGGCCATTCCGCACTTACTGGAATAGCAGCAGGCGTTATCATGGGGATTGCAAATACCACTATTTCTATGGTTATATTTGGAATATGCTTTGCTCTACTATTAAATTATATTAGTAGAAAAGGGCTCAGCTCATCTGATACCCTGATATCAGTTTTTGCTAGCTGTGCAACAGCTTTAGGTCTTGCAATTCTTTCAAGGGGTGGAAGCTTTGCTAACTATTCAGCAATACTTGTAGGTGATATACTTTCTATCACTGCTTCAGAAATAATACAGCTGATTGTTTTGTTTGTAGTGATTCTTGTATTTTGGTGCATTAGCATTAACAGGCTTACAGCCATTAGCATCCATGCTACACTTGCCAAAAGTAGAAGTATATCGGTGCGTATTATGGAGGATGCCTTTGCAGTACTTATTGCATTACTTGTAATGCTTTCTATTAAATGGGTAGGAATACTGCTTATAAATGCGTTGCTTATTCTTCCAGCTGCCAGCAGTCGTAATATTTCCGATAATTATAGAGAGTATACCTATCTTTCAGTAATATTTAGTGTTTTCTCTGGTGTAGTAGGGCTTTTTGTTTCATATTTTACTGATATGGCAACAGGACCTATGATTGTAATAATAGCTAGTGTGATATATTTTGCCACATATATTTACGGCAAAGATAGATAAAAATCTAGACAGAATTAGATTTTGAGTATATAATGACAATACTATCAAAGTTAATTCGTTAGTCGATTCGGCTTTTTTATTCCACGAAGTTATTATTGTTTTTTAAGGAGATTTACATGAGAGAAAAATACGAAAGTTTATCGGTGACGGTGTTGCGCGATTTAGCTAAGGCTAGAGGTATAAAAGGCACATCCGCAATGAAAAAAGCCGATTTAGTAGAGGCAATGCTTGCTCAGGACGAAATAGACAAGCAGAATGAAAGTGCTAATACTGATAAGGCTTCAGAACAGGAGGCTCCTAAAGCAAGACCTGCAAGAGAAGAAAAGACTGAGCGCGCTGAAAGACCTAGAAGAACAGAGCGTCCAGAAAGAGTAGAGCGCCCAGAGAGAGCAGAACGTCCAGAGAGAGCTGAAAGAACAGATAGAACAGAACGTGCTGAAATCCCTGCTGACATTCCACTTGATAATCTTATGCCAGCCAGTGGTATTTTAGAGGTTATGGGTGATGGCTTCGGATTCATTCGCTGTGACAACTACATGCCAGGTACAGATGATGTGTATGTATCCCAGTCACAGATTAAGAAGTTCAATCTTAAGACAGGTGATATTATTGTTGGAAAGAAGCGTTTCAACAACCCAACAGATAAGTTTGCAGCACTTATGATTATTGATACAATCAATAATTATTCTCCAGAGGCAGCTTGCAGACGTCCTAATTTTGAGGATCTTACACCAATCTTCCCTAACGAACGTATTAGATTAGAGAGACAGCGCAGCTCAGTAGCTATGCGTATTGTAGATTTGGTGAGCCCTATTGGTAAGGGACAGCGTGGTATGATTGTTTCCCAGCCTAAGGCAGGTAAGACCACACTTCTTAAGGAAGTTGCAACATCAGTTAATTACTCACATCCTGATATGCATCTTATTATTCTTCTTATTGATGAACGTCCAGAGGAAGTTACCGATATGAAGGATACCATGAGAAACAGCAAGAATGTTGAGGTTATCTATTCTACATTTGATGAAAGCCCAGAGCACCACAAACGTGTGTCTGAAATGGTTATCGAGCGCGCAAAGCGTCTTGTAGAGCATGGACAGGATGTTATGATTCTTTTGGATTCAATCACACGTCTCGCACGTGCATACAACCTTACAGTACAGCCATCAGGACGTACTCTTTCAGGTGGTCTTGATCCAGCGGCTCTTCACATGCCAAAGAAATTCTTTGGTGCAGCCAGAAATATGCGTGAGGGTGGCTCCCTTACAATCCTTGCAACAGCCCTTGTTGACACAGGTTCCAAGATGGACGATGTTGTTTTCGAGGAATTCAAGGGAACAGGTAACATGGAGCTTATTCTTGATAGAAAGCTTTCTGAAAAGAGAATTTTCCCTGCAATCGATATTACAGGTTCAGGTACACGTAGAGAAGATTTATTGCTTTCTAGAAAAGAGCTTGATGCCATGGAAATCATGCGCAAAGCAATCAATGGTGCACGAAAAGAGGATGCTGTTGAGACAATCCTTAATATGTTTGCCCATACAAAGAGCAATGACGAATATATCGATATGATTATTCGTAAAAGGGTAATATAGCCCTTACTGAAGTTTTTTATAGTGAGGAATATCATGGCAGAACCTAATTTGATTTACAAGATTACTATACTGGAATTATTGCATCGTAGTGGTTTCCCGCTTAGTAACAGTCAGATTACAGATTTCTTTTTAGAAGGTAATTTAACAGATTACTTTACAGCCCAGCAGGCTATCAGCGATGACGAGGAAGCTAATCTGATTTTATCAAAGACGAATCATAACAATACAACATATTCTATTACAGATGAAGGACAGAAGACTCTAGAGTTATTTAAGGAGAAGATTTCTCCTGCACTGTCCAAGGATATTAACAAATATCTCAAAGTTAATTCTATCTCTATGAAAGAGGAGAATTCCTACAAGGCTACTTATTTCAAGGCAGATAGGGGAGGCTTTGTGGTGCAGCTTCGCATTACGGAAAATGATGTGCCTACAATGGATTTAAGCTTCCATGTAGGTTCTAAGGAGCAGGCAGAAACCCTTTGCAATAACTGGAAGGTTAGAAGTGATGAAGTATACGCTTCTATAATGGATATACTTATGAACTAATTTACATCGGAAATTTTGGGGTGAGCTATGAAATCTGTTAGGACAAGAATGATGCTGTTAATAGCATCCCTTGTGTTATTTGTAGAAGCAGTAGTAATTATAGTCGCAGTTATGACACTAGGCATCTTAAAGTCAAAAGATGCTGTCATATCTGCGGCTTATTTTTTTATTCCTTTCTTATTAGCCACAGTGTTAGGAATGGCATTTGCAAGGCTGGTGGTAAAATGGCTTGTAAAATTAATCGATGAACAGACAGAGGCAGCAAACGCGGCAAATAAAGCGAAAAGCACCTTCCTTGCCAATATGTCTCATGAGATTAGAACTCCAATTAATGCCATTTTAGGAATGGATGAAATGATTATCAGGGAATCTAATGACGAGCAGATTGTGGAATATGCTACCAGTATAAAGCAGGCAGGCAAATCATTATTAGTACAGGTAAATGGAATATTAGATTATTCCAAGCTTGAAGACGGCCATATGGAAGTATTTGAGGTAGAGTATGACTTAGCTACAATGATAAGTGGTTTTGTTTCAAGTGCTTCAACAAGAGCAAAGGCCAAAGGACTTAATTTTAAGGTGGATATAGATGAAAATCTTCCAATTACACTGTTAGGAGATGATGTAAGAGTAAGTCAGATCGTGGCAAATCTGCTTACCAATGCTGTTAAGTATACAGAGGCTGGTGAAGTTGATTTTTCCATGCGTGAGGTTGGAAGAAATGAAAGCTCCATAGATATAGAAATAAAGGTGAAGGATACAGGCATAGGTATTAGGGAAGAAGATTTGAAAAATCTGTCTGTATCATTTAAGAGAATAGATGAAGAGCACAACAGGAATATTGAGGGTACGGGACTTGGCATTCCTATTGTTATACAGCTGCTTAAGCTTATGGGAAGTGAGCTTGTGGTAGAGAGCAAGTATCAGGTGGGCTCAACCTTCTCATTTGTACTAAAGCAGGGAATCGCCTGCAATGAGCCAATAGGGGATTACAAAAAGAGAATCAAAAAAAGCTATAAAAGGCGTAATAAGTACACATTCCCTTCTTTGCCTGAGGCAGAGGTGCTGTTAGTGGATGATTACGAAATGAACCTTGTAGTTGCAAAGAATCTTATGAAGGTCTACGACTTTATTCCTGATTTGGTAGAATCAGGTAGGGCAGCCATTACCAGGGCAGAGGAAAAGGAATATGACATTATCTTTATGGATCACATGATGCCTGAGATGGACGGTATTGAGACCTTAGATATTATCAAAAAGAAGGGATATCTAGGAAAGAACACAAAGGTTATAGCCCTTACAGCAAATGCAATTGCTGGTGCAAAAGAATACTATATTTCCAAGGGCTTTGACGATTATCTGACAAAGCCTATAGATGCTGAGGCTTTAGAAGAAATGCTGCTTAAATACATCCCGAAAAGGAAGATACTAAAAAAGGCTATCAGTGATGTAAAAAATGATAAGTCACTTGTATCTAATGATGATGAGCGCCAGGCTTTAATCAAGATATTTGTATCTACCATTGATGAAAGCGCCAAAAAACTGGATGAATACAAGGCAGCAGGTGATATAAAGAACTACACAATCAAGGTGCATGGGCTTAAAAGTACAGCGCGTCTGATAGGTGAAATGTCTATTTCTAAAAAGGCAGAGGCTTTAGAAAAGGCAGGAAAGACAGGGGATATAGATTATATTAATAATCATCATGATGAACTGATAGAAGAATATTTAAGCATAAGAAATAATTATGAGGAAACGAAGCCGCCTAAAAAGCCATTTGAAAAAAGTGATTTAAAGGATGCACTATATTCAATAATAGAAATGGCTAATGTATCAGATTATACATCTACGGAAATGCTATTAAATACTTTAGATGAGTATGATATTCCAGAGGATGTCTATGAGGGAATAAAAAGGATTAGAGAATTCTTAAATAAGCTTGATTATGAGGCTGTTGCAAAGACTGCAACGGATATGCTGAATCAGTAGTTGGAGGGCATAAAATGGATTTTTTTAATTCACCATTGGAAAAACGTAAAGTGGCTATTGTAAGTGCTAAGGATAGCTTTTCGGTAATGGGTATAAGAAAAAAGCTGCAGGAGGCAGGTATGGAAGGGGTTGTAGTTGCACCTAGCGTGTTTCAATTAGAATCTGCAGTTGATGAATCAGACCCTATTATATATTATCTTGATGACGATATTTACACCCTTAGAGGGGCGGATTTTTTAAAGGAGCTGAAAAATCTTTGCCTTGAGCAGCAGCGACTTGTAATCTTAGTAGGGGAGAAAGCAGAGTATGAGACAGCTATTGAGACTATTCCAAAATCAGCTATAGTAGAATTGTTTTCCAGGCATGTATATATGGATGCTCTTCTTGACACTGTGGAGAGCGCCTTAAATGTAGAGATTGCCCCGGCAAGAAAAAAT
>NZ_JAFUSK010000006.1 GCF_017471675.1 Pseudobutyrivibrio sp. | reverse complement strand
TGTTACTGCAAAGGTGGCAATCGAGGAGCTAGACGATGGTCAGGTTCTGGCGGTTCGCATGAATGATGGTGAGCCAGTGCAGAACGTGCCTCGTTCTTTTAAGGAGGACGGCCATAAGATTTTGAAGCTTAATGATAATGAGGATGGCACATATACTTTGTTTGTAAGAAAGGTGGAGGAGTGATATGGCAGAAAGAGTTTACACAGATGATTTCGCATCAAAGGTGCTAGAGAGTGAAGTGCCCACTATTGTGGATTTCTACTCAGATTCATGTATCACATGCAAAAAGCTTGCACCAACACTGTGTGATATAGAGGAAGAATATGAGGGCAAGCTTAAGGTGGTAAAGGTGAATACAAACTATGACACCAAGCTTGTAGAGGATTATGAAATCAAAGCAAATCCTACACTTATTTTGTTCAAGGAAGGTAAGGCAGTAGGAAAGCAGATCGGTCCTAGAGATTATGATGATTTAGTGGACTGGATAGAAGATTATATCTAAGTATAGGAGGATAATGAAATGACAATCACAGTTGCAGGTGAGAAGAAAGAATATAAGGATGGTTTGACTCTCCCAGAGCTTATTGAGCTTGAGAATGTTGAGACTCCCGAGTATGTCACTGTATCAATTAATGATGAGTTCGTACTTACAGAAAATCGTGATACCACAGTGTTAAATGAAGGTGATAGCGTTGAGTTCCTTTATTTCATGGGAGGTGGCTGCTAATGGCAATGACAGATGAACAGATTGAGCGCTATAGCAGACATATCATCCTAAAGGAAGTGGGAGCTAAGGGGCAAAAGAAGCTATTAAACGCAAGCGTACTTATTATTGGAGCAGGTGGACTTGGCGCTCCAGCAGCTATGTATCTTGCAGCAGCAGGAGTAGGAAAGATTGGCATCGTAGATGCAGATGAGGTGGATTTGTCCAATCTGCAGCGCCAGATAATCCATAGCACAGCAGATATTGGAAAGCCAAAAGTAAAATCTGCAAAGGAAACCATGAATGCCATGAACCCTGATGTGGAGGTTAAGACATATCATAAGTTTGTGGATTCTACAAATATCAGAGAGCTGATTCGTGAATACGATTTTATTATTGATGGCACCGATAATTTCCCGGCAAAGTTTCTAATTAATGATGCATGTGTTATGGAAAAGAAGCCATTTAGCCATGCAGGAATCATTCGATTTAAGGGACAGCTAATGACTTATGTGCCTGGGGAAGGCCCTTGCTATAGATGTGTATTCAAAAATCCACCTCCAAAGGATGCAGTGCCTACCTGTAAGCAGGCTGGTGTTATTGGTGCTATGGGTGGAGTGATTGGCTCGCTGCAGGCTATGGAGGCAATCAAATATATCGTTGGTGTAGGTGATTTGCTTACAGGAAAGCTACTTACATACGATGCTGTAAATCAGGAATTTAGGAAGATAAAGCTTCCACATGATACCAGCAAATGCCCTGTTTGTGGAGCTAATCCTACTATCACAGAGCTTATCGATTATGAGCAGGAGGTTTGCGAGGAAACCGCGGGCAGATTCGAGGTAAGAGATGAAAACAATTAGAATGCATTATCGTATATACGATAGTATTGTGGCATACGCAAAGGAACATCTTCCAGAGGAAGCCTGTGGGCTTGTAGCAGGTACAGAAATTGATGGTAAAATTGAAGTAAAAAAGATATACTATCTAGAAAACAAGGACCATGCTACAGATCATTTTACACTGGATCCAAAGGACCAGATGGAGGCCATAAAGGATATGAGAAAAGAGGGGCTAAAGCCACTTGGCAATTGGCACTCTCATCCTGAGTCTCCATCCAGACCATCTGTCGAGGACATCAAGCTTGCATACGATTCAAAGGCAAGCTATATGATTCTCTCACTTATGGCGGAAAATCCAGTGCTTAACAGCTTCCATATAGAGGATGGACAGTACGAAAAAGAAGATTTAAGAATCTTTTCAGATGAATATTATTTTTAAGGAGACTAACAATGAAGTTGACAACAAGAGAGATTACTTTTACAGGATTATTTGCAGCACTTATTGCTGTTGGAGCATTTATAAAGATTGATATTCCACTACCATTATATACAATGCACTTCACATTTCAGTGGTTGTTTGTATTACTTGCAGGATTTATCTTAGGCAAAAAGCTTGGTGCCCTTAGCGTAATTACATACATTATTGTTGGCCTTGCAGGGGTTCCAGTTTTTGCAGCAGGTGGCGGCATCGGATATGTGCTTCGCCCAGGATTCGGCTTTTTACTTGGATTTGTTTTGGCAGCATACTTAATTGGCTTATATACAGAAAAGCTTCCATCAAAGAAATTAGTATATCTTATTGTGCCAGCTACAATAGGACTTATTGCATATTATAGTGTAGGTGCGGTATATTTTTATTTGATAAAAAATCTATATGTTGGGGAAGCTGTTTCCTTTGCCGTTGTAGTGGTTCAATATTGCTTGATCACTGTTTTACCAGATTTCATCTTATGTGTAATGGCGGCAAGCCTATCCACACAGCTTATTCCAGCATTTAAGAAATTAGTATTAGTAAATGTTCAGGAGTAAGAATGGATATTAAAATAGGAACTCGCGGTTCTAAGCTGGCATTGGCCCAGGCAAATTACGTATTGGAAAAGCTAAAGCAAAACTTTCCAGAGAATGATTATGAGATAGTTGTAATTAAGACAACAGGTGATTTGGATCAGCACAGGCCTTTAGATGCTATAGGCTCAAAGGGAATCTTCACAGATGAAATAGAGGATGCTCTTTTAAATGGCAGGATACAGCTGGCAGTTCATTCCATGAAGGACATGCCAGACACTCTTAAGGCTGGGCTTACATTTGCCGACCCTTGGGATAGAGAGGATGCTAGAGATGTTTTGATTCTCAATCACTATAAATCACTTAAGGATTTGCCTAAAGGTGCCAATGTTGCAACAGGAAGCAAAAGACGTTCCTATCAGCTACTAAAGCTTCGCCCTGATATTAATATCTATCCTATCAGGGGCAATATTGATACAAGAATAAGAAAGCTTAGAGAAGGTCTTGCTGATGGTACTAAGCTAGATGGCATTGTGATTGCAGCAGCAGGACTTAAAAGAATTGGTCTTGCCCATGAAATATCAGAGTATTTTAATGTGGATGACATGATTCCAGCTCCTGCCCAGGGTACTCTTGCTATCGAGCTCAAATCAGATAATTATGAGCTTCTTGATATGGTAAATTCCTTATCAGATAGCAAGATTAAGGACATCACATTTTTAGAAAGAGGTTTCCTTAAAAAGATAGGTGGCGATTGTCATCTGCCTATCGGTGCTTATGCATCTGCTACCGATGAAGGTTACGAGCTTAGGGCATTGTTTGGAACAGAGGATGGCAGCAAACTGGCATGTACTAGGCAGGTGGCGCCTGATGCCAGTGAGGAATTAATTGATAGAGCTGTGGCAGATATAATGCAGCAGTTGGAGAAATAATATGAGTGGAAAAGTTGTTTTGCTTGGAGCAGGTCCTGGAGAATGGGGCCTGCTCACTTTAAAAGGAGCAGAAATTATAAAAAAGGCAGATTGCGTTATCTATGACCGTCTGCTAAATGCAAAGTTTTTAGAATTGACAAAAGTAGGATGTGAGAAGATTTTCGTAGGAAAAGAAAATCACTTTCATGTGATGCCACAGGATGAGATTAATAAACTGTTGCTTCAAAAGGCAGGCGAACATCAGCTGGTGGTACGCCTAAAGGGGGGCGACCCTTATGTGTTTGGCAGGGGCGGTGAAGAGGCCTGCTTCTTGCTTGATAACGGGGTGGAGGTTGATGTGATTCCTGGTATCAGCTCTTCAGTGGCAGCACTTACAGCCGCAGGAATTCCTATAACTCACCGTGGTTTATCAAAGGGCTTTCAGGTAATCACTGCCCATAGCAGAAAAGATAAGGCCTCAGATATAGATTATAGTAAGCTCACAGATGAATCTGTTACTTTAGTATTTTTGATGGGATTATCTCATGTAGGAGAAATTGCAGATGGGCTAATTGGTGCAGGCAGAAGCAAGTCTACCAAGGTTGCAGTAATATCAAATGCCACCACCAATCATCAAAAGAAATGTGTGGGAACACTTGATAATATAGCAGCTCTTGTTGAGAAGGCAGCTCTTGTATCACCTGCAACCATAGTTGTAGGTGAAGTTGTAGCTTTAAATGAAACCTTAGGATTTTTTGAAAGCAGACCTTTGTTTGGAAAGACTTATTTCCTACCTAAGATAAAAAGCTTTGAGTACGGGCTAAAGGGAAGCAAAGCTACCAGGTCAAATGAATTAGAGATTAGATTAGAAGAGCTTGGAGCAGAAGTGATATCTTATGTGGCAGGGCAGATTGTTCCTAAGAAAGTGGATGTTTCCTTTTTGGAAAATGCCAGCGAATCAGATGTAATAGTATTTACAAGCGCAAATGGAGTGAAGTCATTCTTCTATAATCTATTTGAAGGGGCAAGAAAGGATTTAAGATATATCCCTAACTGCCACTTTGCTGTTGTAGGGAAGAAGACATTTGATACATTGGCATCATTTGGTATCATTGCAGACATTATTTCTACTAAGCAAAGTGGCGCAAATCTTGCTGAGGCTATCAATAAAAGGGTGTCTGAGAAAGCAAATGTATATTGGCTCTGCGCCAAGAAGGTATCAGGGGGATTTGAAGAAAGCCTGGATACTCGATTTAAGCTTAGCAAGTTTATAAGCTATGAAAATATATCAACTGATGCACCAATTGAGGTTGATACTAAAGAGAGAATCGCTGCTTGTGATGGAGCTATTTTTACTAGTGGAAGCACTGCGGTAGCTAGTATCGATGCATTAGAAGGTCATTTACCTGAGACTATCTATTCAATAGGCGAAAGCTGCAGCAATGAAATCAGAAAAAAAGGATATGATAACATCTTAGAGGCTAAGATATCATCATATCCTGGAATAGTTGAATTGCTGCTTAAGGCTTAGCTATTAACCAAATCACTGAGCTTCTTGCCATAGAAGAAGTCTCTTTCAAGTAAATAGAATTCAGTCCACATTGGCAGGGTTTTGCACACACCCTCACGAGGGCAGTCTTTCGCATCGTCAGCAAGACATGCTACAGGTGAAAGGCTGCCCTCTAATAATTCTATAATCTCTCCAACAGAATACTCTTCCGGCTTTCTTGTAAGCTTGTAGCCGCCACCTTTACCGCTGACTCCAGCAACAAGTCCTCCCTTTACAAGTTCCTTTACTATTATCTCCAAATACTTCTTTGAAATATCCTGACGCTCAGCAATATCCTTAAGAGGAATATAATCCTCAGAATGCTGCTGCGCTAAATCTATCATTACACGTAATGCGTATCTTCCTTTTGTACTAAACATATTCTGACCTCCTATTATACGGGAAAGCGCACATTTAAAATCGCTTCGCGATGGGTGCGCTGTGGGTAACAGGTTCTTCCCACTAAAGTGGGCACATCCTATTACCATATTATAAGATAGGTAAGTAGGTAAATGCAAGAATATTATAATCGCTATAGATTATCCTCTCCCCATTTTTTTAACTGCAATAGAATGGGTATTAGGCTCTTGGCCTGATCAGTGAGAGTGTATTCCACACGCACAGGCATTTCATCATATTGGGTGCGATGAATTAATCCATCCGCTTCTAGTTCCTTGAGAGATTGGGCAAGCATGGTGTTTGTAATTCCAAATACAGAGCGCCTTAAATCACCATATCTGGCAACTTCATTATTGTCGATGACACATAGAATCATTATTTTCCATTTGCCACCTATGATGTTTAATACTTTCTTTAACCCGCAGCCCTTGCCTGCGATTTCTTCACATAAAGGTTCTTTTTCCATAGTCAGTTTTTCCTTACCAGGTTAATAAAAATTGCGTACTTGATATATTTTTCTTACCAAATATAATAAGCGTATCGTTTAAAAATAACAAGCAAAAAGTAAAAGGAAGTTGATATGGCAAAAAGATTAGCAAATGTAAACACAGATATATGTGTAGCCTGTGGTGTTTGTAGATTGCAGTGCCCAAGGGAGGCAATATCTATCTACAAGGGCTGTTATGCATTAGTGAATGAGGAAATCTGCGTTGGTTGTGGATTGTGTGAGAAAGCTTGCCCAGCAAGCGCAATTAATTTAAAAGAGAGGAGCATATAGATGGCAAATAACAAAAAGAAGCATTGGTACAATTATCTATGGATTTGGTCAATCATTTATTTTGCTCTTGGATTTTTTAATATATTGTTTGCCTGGCTTGGAATGATAGATTTTATTCTGCCTTTGATATTTGCGGTAGTAGGCGGTAATAAATGGTTCTGTAACAACATGTGCGGAAGAGGTCAGCTGTTTTGGGTACTTGGAAGAAATGTAGGTTGCTCCAGAAAAAAGCCTGCTCCTAAGTGGCTTTCATCCAAGTGGTTTAGATATGGATTCCTTGTATTTTTCTTGACCATGTTTGGTACAATGGTATTTCAGACCTACCTGGTATTTTCTGGCGCTGGCACACTAAGAAAAGCTATCAAGCTGTTTTGGACATTCAAGGTACCTTGGCAGTGGGCATATTCAGGCAGTGCTTTCCCAGATTGGGTGGCACAATTCGGATTTGGATTCTACAGCTTGATGCTCACTTCCACTTTGATTGGACTGATAGTAATGGTACTATATAAAGAAAGAACCTGGTGCACATTCTGCCCTATGGGAACCATGACCCAGGGTATATGCAAGATAAAAGGAGGAAAATAGGAAATGACATTAGAGGAAAGAGCTGATTTAGCAGCTAATTTAAAGGCCACAGGCCAGTGCAACTGCACACAGTCTGTACTTAAGGCATTTGAGGATAAGATTGATATTGCCCCAGAGGAGCTTTCAAAGCTTGCCGCTGGTTTCGCAGCAGGTATGGGATGTATGGAAAGCACCTGCGGCGCTCTTATCGGTGCTGTAATGACAGCCGGTATGATTACAGAAGGAAAAGGCACCCCTAGATACTCAAAGGAAATGGTGGCTAAGTTCAATGAAAAATGTGGCGCCACAATCTGCAAGGATCTTAAAGGAATCACCACAGGCCAGGTGCTTTGCGAATGTCCTGAATGTGTACGTAATGCAGTGCTTGCGTTGGGCGAGACTGTTGCTGTTGATTAGTATATAAACAAAGGGATAATAGCCAGCTATAAATCCAATTGATAGCTGGCTATTATTTTTTATAATGATAATACCTATTGACCTAGTAGGTAATAAGATTTATTATATCTGACATAGAAACGAGAAAGGAGGTAGCACATGAAAAACATTTTATGTTTTGGTGATTCAAATACATACGGACTTAGGCCAGATAATGGAGACAGATATTCAAGTGATGTGAGATGGACAGGGATTCTTTCCAAGAAGCTGGGCTACTCAAACTATCGTGTGGTTGAGGAAGGGCTTTGTGGAAGGACAACTGTTTTTGAAGATAGCACACGTATTGGCAGGAACGGCTCTCTTTACTTACCGGTTTTCTTAGAGTCACATTATCCAATCGATACTGTGGTGCTGATGCTAGGAACTAACGATTGCAAAACTATTTATAATGCCTCCGCTACCGTAATAGGTAGGGGAATAGAAATCCTTCTTAAACAAATCAGAGCGTATAAAAAAGATATGGACATCATCTTGGTATCCCCTATTCATCTTGGGGAAAAGGTTTGGATGAAGGAGTATGATCCAGAGTTTAATGAAAATTCAGTGGTTACCTCCAAGGAGTTGAAGGCAGTATTTAAAAAGCTTGCGGAGGAATATGATTGTAAGTTTTTGGCAGCATCTGATGTGGCGAAGCCTTCAGAATTGGATCAAGAGCACATGGATGATAGAAGCCATGAGAGTCTTGCGGGGGCAATTGAAAAATTGATCAAAATATAAATGAAAGAGGAAGATTGAAATGAGAAACAAATTATTAAGAAGATTATCAAGTGGATTGCTTATTACAGCTGTGGTAGCAGCTTCATTTACAGCATGCGGCTCTAAGGAAGATGCTGGTGCTACAACAGAAACAGCTAGTGCTGAGTCTAATGAGGACAGCACATCTGATGCTTCATCTTCAGCAGGCTTTAGAACACTAGATGAAATCAAAGAAAGCGGTACTATCAACATCGGCGTATTTTCTGATAAGAGCCCATTTGGTTATGTAGATGAGAACGGCGAATATGCAGGATACGATGTATATTTTGCAGAGCGTATCGGCAAGGATCTTGGAGTTGAAATTAACTATGTGTCTACAGAGGCTGCTAACAGAATCGAATATCTTCAGACTGGAAAGGTAGATATTATCCTTGCAAACTTTACAGTTACAGAAGAGAGAGCTGAGGAGGTTGATTTCGCACTTCCATATATGAATGTTGCCCTTGGAGTGGTATCACCATCAGATGCAGTTATTGAAAGCCTTGATGATATCGGTGCTGATGACCAGGTGATTGTAATTTCTGGAACAACAGCAGAGACATATCTTACAAAGAATTATCCAGACATTAAGCTTCAGAAATATGATGCATACGCAGAGGCAAAGACAGCATTTGAAAATGGCAATGGCGTAGCATGGGCAAATGATAACACTGAGGTTATCGCATTCTCACTTGAAAACGAAGGCTACACAGTAGGCATCCCATCACTTGGTGACAACGATACCATCGCACCAGCTGTAACAAAGGGCAATGAAACACTTCTCACATGGCTCAATGATGAGATTACATCATTAGGTGATGAGCAGTTCTTCCATGCAGATTATGAGGCTACACTTCTTGATACTTATGGAGCAGACTATGAGGATACACTGGTAGTCGAGGGCGGAAAAGTACAGTAATAATTGAAAGGCTATTTATTTAGTGATGGATATAGATATTCTTAAGAGTTATATTCCACTATATAAGGACGCACTTTTTCTTACAATGAAGATTGGATGGCAGGGCATTTTATTAAGCTTGGTTTTGGGGCTTGCTGGCGCTGCCATTCTTCATTTTAGAATTCCCGTTCTTAAAGCTATAACTGGAATATACATTGAAATTTTTAGAAACACACCACTTTTGGTGCAATTATTTTTTATTTATTTTGCATTGCCAAAGGTGGGCATTAGGATTACAGCAGAAACATGTGGTGTCCTGGGACTTGGGCTTTTAGGCGGCGCCTACATGATAGAAACAATCAGAAGTGGATTAGAATCAATCCCTGTGATTCAGACAGAAAGTGCACTAAGTCTTGGTATGACAAAGGAGCAGACATTTATCCACGTCATACTTCCTCAGGCAATTTCCATGAGCGTGCCAGGACTTTTAGCAAATGTCATTTTCCTTTTAAAGGAGACATCGGTGTTCTCCACAATCAGTTTGATGGATTTGATGTTCACTGCAAAGGATTTGATTGGTATGTACGCAAAGACTATAGAGTGCCTGTTCCTTCTTGTGGTGTTCTATTTGATAATGCTTCTTCCAGTTTCAATTCTTGGAAGTATTGTAGAAAGGAGGATGCGTTATGGCCAATTTGGGGATTGATGTGTTGTTTAAGGGCACAAACTTCTTAAGACTATTGCAGGGACTTTGGGTGTCAGTAGAAATAAGCCTTGTATCGGTGGCAATCAGCATCCTACTAGGCCTTGTTGTTGGTGTTCTCATGACATTAAATAAGCTGTGGCTAAAAGCAATTCTAAAAATCTACCTTGAGATTGTAAGAATCATGCCACAAATGGTACTGCTATTCATTGTATATTTTGGTACAACCAGAGTGTTTGGCTGGGATATTACAGCAGAGGCTGCCGCTATATTTGTATTTAGCTTTTGGGGCGTTGCTGAAATGGGAGATTTGGTAAGAGGTTCCATCAAAAGCATTCCTAAGATTCAGTTTGAATCTGCCTACGCTCTTGGAATGGATAAGAAACAGACTTACTTTTATATCATATTGCCACAGACAATTAGACGACTGATTCCACTTTCTATCAATCTAATTACAAGAATGATCAAGACCACATCCCTTGTAATGATGATTGGAATTGTGGAAGTTCTAAAGGTGGCACAGCAGATAATCGAGGCCAACAGAAAGGCTTCACCAAATGCTGCATTTGGCGTGTTTGCTGTTGTATTTTTACTATACTTTATAGTTTGCTGGCCTATTAGCAGGCTTGCAGTATATTTAGAGAAAAGGTGGGCGTAATGAGCGAATTATTAAAGGTTACACATTTACAAAAGAAATTTGGAGATAATGTAGTTCTTAAGGATATAAACCTGTCTGTAAAGAAGGGAGAGGTTGTTGTAATCATCGGTCCATCAGGCTGCGGTAAAAGCACATTTCTTAGATGCCTCAATGGTCTCGAAGAAATCCAGGATGGTGTGATAGTGGTGGACGGTCTTCCGGTAGAGGCAGGTAAAAGGGAGATTACCAAGCTTCGTCAAAAGATTGGTATGGTATTTCAATCCTACGAGCTTTTTCCACACAAGACAGTTCTAGAGAATATTATCCTTGCTCCAATGAAGGTGCAAAAGCGAAGTAAAGATGAGGCAATCAAGGAAGCACTAGAGCTTCTTGATAAGGTAGGACTTGTAGACAAGAAGGATTATTATCCAAGACAGCTTTCCGGTGGGCAAAAGCAAAGAGTGGCAATTGTAAGGGCGCTTCTCATGCATCCTGATATCTTACTATTCGATGAGGTAACGGCGGCGTTAGATCCTGAGATGGTCCATGAGGTGCTAGAGACTATGCTATCTCTTGCAAAGTCAGGCTCCACCATGCTAATCGTTACACATGAGATGTCATTTGCCAGAGCTATTGCTGATAGAATCATTTTCCTAGATAAGGGAGAGATAGTTGAGGAAAGCAGTGATGCCAAGAGCTTTTTTATAAAGCCAACTACGGAAAGGGCAAAGAAGTTCTTGAAAACATTTGACTATGAATAGTGAAGAATACTGAAAAATAGCTGGTTATAAAATGTATTGATAGCCAGCTATAATTTTTAGCAATTATAAAACCTATTGACCTAGTAGGCAATACCGTTTATTATAGTCACATCAAGAAAACAAACGAGAATATTCTTAAGAAACTAAGGAAACTAAAGGAGGAAACGAATATGAGCAACTATAGATTTGAAACATTGGCACTTCACGTTGGTCAGGAAAATCCAGACCCAGCATCTGATGCAAGAGCAGTACCTATTTACCAGACAACATCTTATGTGTTTAGAGATTCACAGCATGCAGCTGATAGATTTGGTCTTGCAGATGCAGGTAACATATATGGAAGACTTACTAATTCAACTCAGGGCGTACTCGAAGCCAGAGTAGCAGCTCTCGAAGGTGGTAGTGCAGCACTTGCAGTTGCATCTGGTGCAGCAGCAATCACATATACAATCCAGGCACTTGCAGCAAACGGTGGCCACATCGTAGCACAGAAGACAATCTACGGCGGAAGCTACAATCTACTTGCACATACACTTACACAGTATGGCGTTTCTACAACATTTGTAGATGCTCATAACTTAGATGAAGTTAAGAATGCAATCCAGGACAACACAAGAGCAATCTACTTAGAGACTCTTGGAAATCCAAACAGTGATATTCCGGATATTGATGCAATTGCACGTATTGCTCACGAAGCAAATCTTCCACTTGTTGTTGATAACACATTTGGCGCAGCTTACTGGGTTCGCCCAATTGAGCACGGTGCAGACATCGTAGTTCACTCAGCTACAAAGTTCTTTGGCGGACACGGAACAACACTTGGCGGTGTTATTGTAGAAGCTGGAAAATATGATTGGAAGTCATCAGGCAAATATCCAAATATTGCAGATCCTAACCCAAGCTATCACGGTGTTTCATTTGCTGAGGTTGCAGGACCAGCAGCATTTGTAACTTATATTAGAGCAATTCTACTTAGAGACACAGGGGCAACAATCTCTCCATTTAATGCATTCCTCCTTTTGCAGGGAATTGAGACATTGCCTCTACGTCTCGACAGACATGCTGAGAATACTAAGAAGGTAGTAGAGTTTCTTAATAATCATCCAAAGGTAGCTCATGTAAATCATCCATCACTTGAGGATCATCCAGACCATGAGCTTTACAAGAAATATTTCCCTAAGGATGGCGGCAGCATCTTTACATTTGAGATAAAGGGTGGCAAGGAAGAGGCTTACAAGTTTATCGATAGCCTTGAAATCTTCTCAATCCTTGCAAATGTAGCTGATGTAAAGAGCCTTGTAATTCACCCAGCAACAACTACTCACTCACAGCTTACAGAAGAAGAGCTTTTAGACCAGGGAATTACACAAAGCACAATTCGCCTTTCAATTGGAACTGAGCACATCGATGATATTATCGAGGATTTGGAAAAAGGCTTCGCAGCAATCGACGACGAGAAAATAGATGAGATTTTTAATGCAGAGAAAAACGCAAATGCGGTATAATAAGTTTTAATGAGATTTAAGTGAGCCTGTAGCTAACAAGCTATTATATTTCTTAAGGGAGACGTGCTGTCGACCGTAGAAATATAATGCTTGTTAGCGTAACAGGCGGAGTAAATTACTAGAAAAAACAGGAGGATATTGATATGTCAAAGATATATAAGGGAGCAAGTGAATTAATCGGAAACACTCCACTTGTTGAGGTTACAAATATTGAAAAGGAGCTCGGCTTAGAGGCTACAGTGTTAGTTAAGCTGGAGTATTTTAATCCAGCAGGCTCTGTAAAGGACAGAGTTGCTCTTGCAATGATTGAGGATGCAGAGGAAAAGGGATTATTAAAGGAAGGTTCAGTTATCATTGAGCCAACAAGTGGAAACACAGGTATCGGTCTTGCAGCTATTGCAGCAGCTAAGGGATATCGTGCAATCCTTACAATGCCAGAGACAATGTCTGTTGAGCGTAGAAACATTCTTAAGGCTTATGGTGCAGAGATTGTTCTTACAGAAGGCGCTCAGGGTATGAAGGGAGCTATTGCAAAGGCAGAAGAGCTTGCTAAAGAAATCGAAGGAAGCTTTATTCCAGGTCAGTTTGTAAACCCTGCAAATTCAGCAGCACATCGTTCTACAACAGGTCCAGAGATTTGGAATGATACAGATGGAAATGTGGATATCTTCATCGCTGGTGTAGGTACAGGTGGAACAGTTACAGGTGTTGGTGAATATCTTAAGAGCCAGAACCCTAAGGTACAGGTAGTTGCACTTGAGCCAAAGGATTCACCAGTGCTTTCTGAGGGACGTGCAGGTGCACACAAGATTCAGGGTATCGGCGCAGGCTTTATACCTGAGGTTCTCAACACAAAGATTTACGATGAAGTATACAAGGCAGACAGCGCAGATGCTTTTGAGGCAGCTAAGCTTCTTGCCAAGAAGGAAGGTATCTCAGTTGGTATTTCATCTGGTGCAGCTCTTCACGGTGCAATCGAGCTTGCAAAGCGCCCAGAGAACAAGGGTAAGACAATCGTAGCTCTTCTTCCAGATTCAGGAGATCGCTACTATTCAACACCACTTTTTACAGAGTAATTTAGATTTCAGACAGCCAGGGCATAGAGCTCTGGCTGTTTTTTGCATAATTATTGCTGAAATAATCAAGCTCTGTCACAGCGAATGCTTCAATCCCAGTAAAATCGTTGACCTTGTGACAGAAATAAGGCCATTTTTAAGTAATCCTGTCACAGAGATAACGAAAACATTGGCTTCGCAGAGAGTCTTATGACAGAAATATCCCAATTTCAGTGAAATTCTGTCACAGCATCAGTTACAAATGCAATAAATACGTTGAGCTTGTGACAGAAGCAACAAAGCTTCAGTACATCACCACTTGCACACAATCTATTTTTGTATTATTTTATAGTCATGATTAATGTATGTATCGTAGAAGACGAGTTAGCTCAGGCTGAGCTTCTGCAAAATTATATAAATAAATATGGAAATGCTACCAAGCAGCCCTTTAACATCACACATCTTAGTGATGGAATAGACCTTGTAGATGATTATAAGGGGCAGTTTGATATTATCTTGCTGGACATTCAGATGAAGCATTTGGATGGAATGGCAGCTGCGGAGAAGATTCGCAAGGTGGATGCTGATGTTATTATTATTTTTATCACTTCCACTGTGCAGTATGCTGTTCAGGGATATGCTGTTGATGCCTTGGGATATGTACTTAAGCCTGTTCCTTACACTCAGTTTGAGCAGCTTTTTGATAAGGCCATCATCAGGGTTAATGCTAAGAAGCAGCATATTTATGTAAAGGTTTCTGTGGATGACAAGCAGATGAAGCTTGACTGTGACACTATTTCATATATTGAAAGTCAGCGAAACAATGTGGTCATTCACACAGATGAAAGGGACTACACTACCATAGGCCCACTTAAAAGATTTGATGAAATGCTTATGGAGCATGGATTTAGCAAATGTCATAATGCATATCTTGTTAATCTTTCTAGGGTTGAGGCTGTGCAAAAGGAAGAGGTAATTCTTACTGATGGCGTAACACTTCCAATTAGTAGAGCAAGAAAAAAGGAATTTATGGCAGCCCTTACAGAGGACATTTTATAGGAGATATTTATGGACTTACATGCTTTTTTAGACCCAGTGAAATTACAGGATACACCGCGACTTTTTACCGCTATTGCTGAATGGCTAGCGGTTTTTGTTTATTTTAATATTTATAAAAGAAGACGCCACGACAAGGTGTATGTTTTCCAATGCATAGGTACATTAGCAATACAGATTATATATCAGTTTATAGCAGGCTTACTTCCTATAGAATTCTGGATTCCTTGCATGATGGGCGCAGTTGCACTGATGTACGCTTCTTTGTATTTTGTGTTAGATATTAAGCCGAGAGATTGTGGAGTTATTACTACTCATGCGTTTGTTTTGGCAGAATTTGCAGCATCCCTATACATTCAGTTGTATGTATGGTGCGTTTATTTTTCAGATGTAGCTGATTTTACCGAATCTGTTGTAGTAATGGTTATCGTATATACGATAACATTTATTGCTTATTATAATTTTGAAAAAGGCAACATCCCTCCAAATAAAAATCTTAATGTAAAAACCAATGAACTTATAAGCGTTATAGTTACAGGTATCGGGGCGTTTATCATGTCAAACCTTAGCTTTATAACTCAAAAGACACCATTCTCTGCTTCAGAAAACATGTTATATGTAAGAACTCTTGTTGATTTTGGTGGTATGTTAATGTTGATGACAGAAATGGGACGTCGTAATGAGATGGCTGCCAAAAACGAAAGCGATGCCATTAATCAGCTATTCCAGAAGCAGTATGAACAGTACAAGCTGGCTGTTGACAATTCAGAGGCACTTCGTAAAGAAATGCACGATATGAAGCATTATGTAATGGCATTAAAGGAAGAGGATGACCCGGTAAGACGTGCTGAGGTGCTAGAGGATATGGAGCAGGCTATTGCTATTCAGGAATCCTTCATGAACACTGGAAACAAGGTACTAGATGTTATCCTCACCACCAAAAGCCTACAGTGTCAAAAGAAGAACATCACCCTCAATGCCATGGTAGACGGTGATTTGCTTTCTGGTATCCACGTAAAAGATATCTGTTCACTTTTTGGAAATCTTTTGGATAATGCAATAGAAGCTACTCAGCAGGTGGAGGATCATGAGAAGAGGCTAATCACCATGTCGGTTCGCTCTCGAAATCAATTTATAATTGTAGAGTGTGAAAACTACTCTGATAGCTCTAATGTAAGGCTAAGAAAGAATCAAAGACGAAGAATTTTTAAGAATGATAATCTACCTGGCACCACCAAAAAAGATAATGTAAAGCACGGCTTCGGCCTAAAATCTATTGGCCAGGTGGCAGAAAAATACGATGGTGCTATGAATGTAAGCTACGAAGATGGCTGGTTCAAAGTAAAGGTTTTGCTAGCGACCAAGAAATGATTCCCTTCTCTTAGAGATAGAATCATCAAAAATCATATGTTAATTTCAAATGTTAGAGGAAAAGTTGCTGTGCCACTTCCTAGATTTAAAGAATATGTAAATAATTGGCATTAGAGGATGTTTATGAAAATAGCAATAGTAGAAGATGAAATTCAATATGTAAATCAACTTGAAAACCAAATAAAAAAATATGCCATAGATAAAGGAGTAGAGATAGATACAACTATATTTTCTGATGGTATGAGCTTTATTGAGAATTATAAGCCTATCTATGATGCTATACTTATGGATATTGAAATGCCTCATTTGGATGGAATGGCAGCAGCTAGTGAATTAAGAAGAGTAGATGAGGATGTTCCTTTGATGTTTATTACAAATGCTCCTCAATATGCAATATCAGGCTACAAAGTAAGGGCTATTGATTATGTGATAAAGCCGGTTGAGTATTTTGCTTTTGCTATGAAGCTTGATAGAATTAGACAGATAAATGAAATGAATGAAGATGGATTTATCATTATTAAAAAAAATGATGAAATTAGTAAAATCAGCCTAAAGACGATAAAATACGTGGAAGTTCAAAAGCATGATATATTTTATCATCTTGTAGATAAGATAATTACAGATAAAGGATCATTAAAAAATATTGAAGGTAATTTTCCAACCGACAAGTTTGCAAAGTGCAATAGCTGTTATTTGGTTAATTTACGTTATGTTGAAGGGATTAAGGATGATTGTGTAGTTATTAGTGATGAATTACTGAAAATCAGCCGTCCTCGCAAAAAGGATTTTATGCAAAAAATGGTTGAGTACTATAAGAAAGGAATATAGATAGATGATTGTAGATTTGATTGAAGAATTTATTTTTCATTTACTTATTTCAGGTATCATTTTTATAATTCCACTAATACATAGGAGTAGGTTTATTCTTCGTTTTATAGTGGCAACTACTTTATATTTCATATTTAGTATTGCTATAGATTATATTGTAGTGGAAATCTTTGATGGGGTTTCAAATCGTATATACGGATATTCTTTCATAGCTCTAGTGTTGGTGATGCTGTTTGTTTACATCATCTTATTATGTAATATCAGTTTTTGGGACGCACTTGTTGTTTTAGCAAATGCTTATGCCACTCAAAATTTAATTTATGATTTATCAAAAATAATTGATGCTAAAGAGAATCAACCATTGAAAATTACATTCACAATAATACTTCAGCTGGGAATATATATTATTTTTTATTTTTTAATATCCAAAAGAGCTTCTGATGGAGGAAAATATGATGCGCCTTGGACTGAGGCTGTATTGTATTTTGCGGTGGTTGTTTCTGTCACTTTGATACTAAGCAGTATAACAGCATATTATGAAACTCCATTAGAAATGGCTCAGGCATTTAAAATAATGCGCTTTTACGGGGCTGCATGTTGCTTTTTTATTTTAATTTGGAACACTACTATGCAACGTAGATATAGTGTGCAACGAAAGCTGGATAATCAAACTATGCTTTGGGAACAGCAAAATAAGCAACTCAATTTTTCACGGGGAAGTATAGAACTGATAAACACTAAGCTTCACGATTTAAAACATCAATTGGAGAAGGCAGAAAACACCGATGACCCAGAAATCGTAAGAACCTCAATTCACAATGCTAAGGAGTTGATAACTTTATATAACAGTACTCAAAATACAGGTAATGCAATTTTGGATACAATACTTACAGAGATAAGTATGCGTTGTGAAAGGGATCGCATTAATTGGTCATGTATTGCTGATGGTAAAGGTTTTGAAAGTTTAGAGAACACAGATTTATATAGCATAATACATGGACTACTTGATATTGCAATATCCCTTTCGGAAAAAGTAGCTACTAGTGAAAGGAGAGTCCTTTCAGTTACAACTTTTGTAAAAAAACGGCTTACTATTTTTCAATGTGAAAGTTATTATGAGACACTAATAGATCAAAAAGATGAATTGCAATATATTCAAAATATTATAGAAAAATATGATGGAAGTCTCTCTGTAGATACATCTAATAACATATTTATGTGTACAGTGGTAGTTCCCAATAATCAGAAAATGTAATTAAAAATACAAAATATGCAGATTTGAGTTTTAGCCTCCCTGCTTCTGCTATGGTATTCATATCATAAATAGAAGCAGGGAGGTTGCATATTATATGAAGAAAAAAAGTGTTAACTTGATAAAGACGGTTGTTTCTGCAATTGTCTGTATCGCAATGGTGGTTGTTATAGTTGCAGCTAATATGTACATACCACCAAATTCAAACTCTGTAATGAGTGCTTTAGGAATTAAGCAAGCAAAAGTTGATAATTCCAAGGCTAAAACAGATGGACTTGATTTAGAGTATACCAAGTCTGATTATCCAGATGCTGACGCTGCCCAGGCAGATAAGGAAGCTCTTGATATGAGAATGGCAGCAGAAGGTGTTGTTCTTCTAAAAAATGACAATAAAACATTGCCACTTAAAAAGAACAGCAAATTAAGTTTTGTAGGCCATTCGTCGGTAAGCTTTATTGGTGGAACAGGAAGCAATATCTTTGATAGCTTTACAGGTGAGGGCTTTGAAGTAAATGATAAGCTTTGGAAGTTCTACTCAGAAGGAAATGGTAAAGACTATGGTCTTGGAGAAGGTTCTGTAGGCTATGGTGTTGATGAAGACTTCTCTATAAATGAGTGTCCTCTTTCAAAACTTGAGGACGAATCTGGTTTGTTAGATAGTATCGATGGTACTACACCGGTTTTTGTATGGAGTCGCGTAGCTGGTGAGGGACGAGACATGCCTCGTTCAATGTTTAACCATACAGATAAGAAGGAAGATCAGAATAAGACATATATCGAGCCTGATTCTGTTGAATTAGAAATCATTAATTACTTAAATGAAAAATATGATGATGTGGTTCTTATCATTAATTCAGGGGCTGCTCTTGATTTATCTTGGACAAAGGACTATGAGAGTATTCACACAATTGTGTCAGTTCCAAATATGGGAACAATGGGATTAAAGTCAGTAGCAAAGATTTTTGCTGGAGAAATCAATCCATCAGGACACACAGTTGATACTTATGAGGCGGATGCATTAAATTCTCCTGCAGCGCAGAACTTTGGCGATTTTGTTTACTATGATGAGGCAGGAAATGCTACAAAGTATAACTATGTAAACTATCGTGAAGGTATATATGTTGGCTACAGATATTATGAGACAAGATATGAAGATGTAGTTTTAGGTCAAGGAAATGCAGGAGATTTTGATTATTCTGCTGAGGTAGTATATCCATTTGGTTATGGTCTTTCTTATACAGATTTTGAGTGGTCTGATTTCAATACAACTTGGAACAAAGATGTATGTACAGCTACTGTAACTGTTACAAATACAGGTGATGTAGCTGGCGCCGATGTAGTAGAAATTTACGCACAGAGCCCATACACAGATTACGACAAAGCTAATTTGGTAGAAAAATCATCAGTAGTTTTAGTAGGTTATGACAGAACGAGGGAGCTTGCTCCAGGAGAGAGCCAGAAGGTATCTGTTACATTTAACAAGGAACAGTTAAAGTCATACGATTACGTAAATGCGAAGACATATATCCTTGATGCAGGTGATTATTATATTACAGCTGGGCAGGATTCTCACAACGCTATCAATAACATCCTTGCATTCAAGGGTAAGACTGTGGAAGATGGCATGACAGATGTAGGAAATGATGCTCTTGTTAATGAATACACTCCAGCAAATACAGAGGTAGATACCACAACTTATGCAGTAGATTCTCAGACTGGCGTGAAAATAACAAACCAGCTTGACCATGCTTCATCTGGTGATGTTTACCTTACAAGAAATGATTGGATAGGCACTTTCCCTAAAACAGATGGTGAGCCAAGTGATGTGATTAGTACTTGGGGAAATAGAATTAATGGTTCAGATGGAAAGTCTTATACATGGAAAAAGACTATTTCTAAAGAGGATTTAGGCAAGCTTGATTCATTTGATTCATTGAGCACAGAATCCAATGATTTTGATGAGGAAATTGTGTATGGAAAGAAGAAAGATATAACACTTATACAACTTAGAGGCCTTGATTATAATGATCCTCTTTGGGATGATCTTCTTGATGAATTAACTCCAGAGGATTACCAAATTCTTATTACACAATCAGGATATGGTACATATTCACTTAAGTCAGTAGACAAGCCAGCTGCAGTAGATAGAGATGCAGCTACAGGATTAATTAATTATGCAATGGATGCTGATGGCTTCCATATTTATGGATATGTTTATTGTGGCGTTCTTGTAATGGCACAGTCTTGGGATAGAGAACTTGCAGCAGAATTTGGACAGATGGTAGGAAATACATCATTCGAAATTGGTGTAAATGGCTGGTATGCACCAGCGATGAATATTCATAGAACTCCATTTTCAGGAAGAAATAATGAATATTATTCAGAGGATCCATTCCTTTCTGGTTCAATGGCTATTGAGGAAATAAAGACAGCTGCAAGTAAAGGCGTATACGCATTTATCAAGCATTTTGCAGTTAATGATCAGGAAAATCATAGAGGTGATACTGTAGGTCAGTTCTCACTTGCTACATTTTTAAATGAACAAGCTGCAAGAGAAATCTATTTAGAGCCTTTCGAGATTTGTATGAAGGGTGGCAATACTACAGTTAATTATGTTAAGACAAATGAAGATGGTACATATGAAAATGCTACAGCTGAACTTCCAGTATGTCAGGGTATGATGACTTCATTTAACAGAATTGGCTACACTTGGGCAGGTGGTGATTATCCACTTATTACAGGCATTGTAAGAAATGAATGGGGATTCAATGGATTTATCATAACTGATAATGCTAATACTGGTGTGTTTATGGATGCAGGTCAGATGATACAGGCAGGCGCAGATGGTAAGCTTACAAATGTACCGGATGGTGCAAGATATACATTTGATATCAACAATGCTAGTGATTATCACTATGGAAGAATTGCTGCACACCACATCCTTTATACTATTGCAAACTCAAACGCTATGAATGGTGGTATGCCAGGTAGTAGATATGTTCCACTTGTAGAGCCTTATCAGTATATTATTTATGCAATAGATTTGGTATGTGGAATTGTTATAGTAATACTTATTCTTCTTTCTGTACTTAGATTAAGGAAGAACACCGATGTAACTGTTGTAGTAGAATAATTGCAAGTTATCATTAAATTTTGACAAGTTGTCCTTCGGGACAACTTGTTTTGTTAATGTGGTGGTAAATTATAATCAAGATTAATGGAGGATAACTATGGACGCTAAAGAAATAATTTCAAAGCTTACATTGATGGAGAAGGCCGCACTTTTAAGCGGTAAGAATGAGTGGGAGTCACGTGACATTCCACGCTTGGGGATTCAGTCAATTACCTTTTCTGATGGCCCTCACGGGTTACGTCGTCAAGAGGGGGCTGGTGATCACTTAGGACTTAACGCATCGCTTCCAGCTACATGCTTCCCAACAGCAGCAACAGTTGCTAATAGCTGGGATCCTAGCCTTGGTGAAGAAATCGGTGCAGCCCTTGGTGAGGAAGCAGTGGCACAGAATGTAGATGTTTTACTTGGACCTGGTCTTAATATGAAACGCTCTCCACTTTGTGGAAGAAACTTTGAGTACTTTAGCGAAGACCCAATCCTTGCAGGTAAGATGGCTGCAGCTTATGTAAGAGGTATTCAGAGCAAGCATGTTTATTCTTGCCCTAAGCATTTCGCTGTCAACTCTCGTGAGTATCGCAGAATGGCTATGAACGCTGTTGTTGATGAGCGTACACTTCGTGAGATTTACCTTACAGCATTTGAAATCGCTGTTAAGGAAGGTGGGGCAAAGACAATTATGTCTGCTTACAACGAGGTTAACGGTCAGTATGCAAACGAGAACAAGCATCTTCTTGTAGATATCCTTAGAGAAGAGTGGGGATTTGACGGTATCGTTGTTACAGATTGGGGCGCTAGTAACGACCACGTGGCTGGTGTTAAATGTCAGTCCAATGTAGAGATGCCAAATCCTGGTCTTGATTCAGCAAGAGAGCTTATCAAGGCAGCTACAGAAGGCGAAGGACGCATCACAGAAGAGGAAATCGATAAGGCAATTCTTCCTATTATAGAAGCAGCTATCTACTTCAAGGAGAATGACCATACTAAGGGATTCGATAAGGAAGCACACCACGCGATTGCTAAAAAGGCAGCTGTTAACTCAGCGGTGCTTCTTAAGAATGATGAAGATATCCTTCCACTTAAGGCAGGTACAACAGTTTGTTTACGCGGACCATTTGTTGATAAGCCACGTTACCAGGGTTCTGGTAGTTCACAGGTTAATTCAACAAAGGTTGAGACTATTAGAGAGCAGATTGCAAACTACGATTTAAATGTAACAGATGATCCAGAGAAGGCAGATGTAGTTTTATTCTTCTTCGGATTAGATGAAATCGCTGAAAGCGAAGGCGCAGACAGAATGTCAATCGATGTGCCTGAGTATCAGATAAAGGAGCTTGAGGAGCTTACAGTTTACAACAAGCACATCATTGGTGTTATGAGTGCAGGTTCATCAGTAAAGATGCCATGGCTTGGCAACTTACAGGCTTTACTTCACGGATACTTAACAGGACAGGCTGGAGCATCAGCATTACTTGATATTATTGTTGGAAAGGAAATTCCAACTGGTAAGCTTTCAGAGTCTTATCCATTCGCATATACGGATTGCTCGATTGTAAACTACGCAGATACAGAAAAGAGAAATCTTCAGTATCGCGAGGGACCATTCATTGGATATCGTTATTACGATACAGCTGATGTGGCAGTGCAGTTCCCATTTGGATTTGGACTTAGCTACACCACATTTGAATATTCAGCTCTTTCAGTTTCAGAAGAGGGAATTAAGTTCACTATTAAGAATACAGGAAATCGCGACGGCGCTGAGATAGCTCAGATGTACATAGGTAAATCCGAATCAGGACTTATCCGTCCTAAGAAGGAGCTTAAGGGCTTCAAGAAGGTTTGGATTAAGGCTGGTGAATCAGCAGATGTAGAGATTCCATTTGATGATAAGACCTTCCGCTATTTCTCAACTGTAAGTAACAAGTGGGAAATTGAAGGTGGTGAGTATGAGATATATGTAGGTGGAAATGTTCGTGACATAGAGCTTACAGGCAGAATCACAAAGGCAGGCACTATTACTGAATTACCTTACGATATTGAAAGCCTACCAAGCTACAAGACAGGTAAGGTTAGAAACGTTCACTACGAAGAGTTCGAAAAGCTTTACGCTGCACCACTTCCAGAGGAAAAGGTTGGACCACTTGATATCAACGATGCCCTCTGCCAGATGAAGGATGCTAAGAGCGGAATTTGCAGATTAGTTTACAAGGTACTTAAGAACAATCTTGATAAATCTTATGAAAAGGGCGTACCTGATCTTAACACAATGTTCATCTACAACATGCCTTTCAGAGCAATCTGTAAGATGTCAGGCGGAATGGTAAGCCGTGAAATGGTAGAAAGCATTGTAAAGATTGCCAACGGACACTTCTTCCGTGGCCTTGGCGGCGTAATCGGTGGCTTCTTCAAAAACGCCCGCGCCAACAAGAAATATGAAGCTCGTCTTAATCATAAGGAATAACAAAAACTATGACTTCTTGTGGGCTACTTAAGGAAAAAGCCCACAAGAACTTGGCTTCGCCAAGCAATATTTTCTTTCAGAAAATATTGGTCTATGTCCGGTTCTTGATTTTCTGATGAAAATCAAAAACCTATAAATAAACAGTAGCTGACAATCTCTGAAAATACTCAAGCGAAACATGTAGTTGAGCGGAGTATTTTCAGGATTGTAAGCGTAACTGCCGAGAGAAGGAGAATGGATATGAATTTTTGGAATAATTTTGTTGAAAAGCACCCTGCAGTTGCTAAGTGGGTTCGCGAGGGTGGTTTATTCGTAATCGTAAGTAACTTAATTACAGTGTTTAAGTATTTACTTCTTACATTTTTACCTGCAGCTTTTGCTTTCTTAGGTGATAGAAGCTTTGGCTGGCCAGGAATTCCACTTACAATCGCTGGTGAAACATTCCAGTGGAACATCTTAGGTTACGACCAGGCACACGGCGGTCTTGCATATTTCACAGCTTACATGATTGCAATGGTAATTGGTGAGTGCATTAACTTCCCAATTCAGAAGCTTTTTGTATTCTGTAATCACGATAAGCCTGGCAAGCAGATTGCATGGTACATCCTTGCATTCATCGTAATCACTTGCATTGTAAACTCAATCAACTGTATCTGGGTTGCAGTAGCAGGCATCTTCGTTCCAGCATGGCTTTACAATATCGGAACAACCATACTCAACGGCGGAGTTTCAATGGTGGTCTTCTTCTTCGTAAACAAGATCATCTTCCCAGAAACCCCAAAGCAGACAGAAGCGTAATTCAAACGCCGACTTATTAAATGCACTTAAAAGTTTATATTAGCTGGACACTCAACCTCGGCAAGCGCGAGCAAGAGGGCCCCATACAGAATGAGGAGCTACCGCACCGGAATGACAGTATGGGAGATGGCTTGCGGGAGCACGGAGTACTTGGAGTCCAGCGAGCTAGGCTTTTGAGATAAATTTACTATTAATGAAGAGTTAATAGGAAGGAGAAGAGAGAATGTTATCAATCAACATTGCGGACGTCATTGCCGTCCTACAAACAATGATTCCACAGCTTATTATCTTAGGCGTGGCACTCGTTGCAGCAATCATCGTTACTATTTGTGCGATGAAGGCAAAGAAGCCTCTTAAGGGCTTCATCAGAAAGGAAGCTTGGATTGCTTTCTTATTAGTAGTGGTTGTAGTTGCAAACACTATCGTACTTGGCCCTATGTTCTCCATGATTAACATGGCTATGGGTGGTGGCAAGATTTCAGATGATGCCATCGCAGAGGCTAAGGAACTTTGTACAGATATCGCAGAGGAAGGTATCGTTCTTTTAAAGAATGATGATAAGGCTCTTCCACTTGCTGAGGGTGCAAAGGTTAATGTATTTGGTTGGTCTTCAACTAACCCTATCTATGGTGGTACAGGTTCAGGTGCACTTTCAGATGCATACCCAACAGTAGACTTCTTAACAGGTCTTACAGACGCAGGTATCGAGTACAACCAGGATCTTGTAGATTTCTACAAGGGTTGGAGAGATGCCAGACCTACAGTAGGTATGATGGGACAGGATTGGACAATTCCTGAGCCAAAGGTTTCTGAGTATGGCAACCTTATTTCAGATGCTAAGAACTATTCAGACACAGCTATTTTCTTCATCGCACGTTCAGGTGGTGAAGGTGCAGATCTTCCAGCATCTTATGATGGAGAAGACACATTCTCAACAGAGGGAATGTTCGGTGCATCAGGTGTTCGTTACTCTGATCAGAAGGATGATTTAGATGCTTCTAAGTCTTACCTTGAGCTTTCTAACAGAGAGCAGGCACTTCTTGACGAAGTAACAGCTAACTTTGATAAGGTTATCGTAGTTGTTAACTCAGCAAATGCTATGGAGCTTGGTTTTGTTAATAATTACTCACAAATTAAGTCAGTTCTTTACTGCCCAGGTACAGGCCAGACTGGTTTTGATGGACTTGGCGAGATTATTGCAGGTCAGGTTAACCCATCAGGTAAGACAGCTGACACATTTGTAGCAGATTTATTTGCTACACCAACAGCTAACAACTTTGGGGATTTCGATTACACAAACATGGAAGAGTTTGGTGTAGATAACATGTTCGCTGAAGGCGGCAAGGCATATCCTACATTTGTAAATTATGTAGAAGGTATCTATGTTGGATACAAGTTCTATGAGACAGCAGCAGCTGAAGCAGAGAACGGATTTGAATTTGATTATGATTCAGCAGTAGTATATCCATTTGGTTATGGATTATCATACACAACATTTAAGCAGGAAATGGGTCCTGTAACAAATGATGGTAAGACAGTTTCATTTGATGTAACAGTTACAAACACAGGTGATGTTGCTGGTAAGGATGTTGTAGAGGTTTACTACAACCCACCATATACAAACGGCGGCATTGAGAAGGCAGCTGCAAACTTAATTCAGTTTGCAAAGACACAGACACTTGAGCCAGGTGCTTCTGAGACAGTTTCTATCTCATTTGCACTTGAGGATATGGCTTCTTATGATACATATGGCAAGGGCTGCTATGTACTTGAAGCTGGTGATTATGAGATTTCTATTAACTCAGATTCACATAACAAGATTGCTACAGATACAGTAAATGTTGCTTCAGATATCGTATATGACGAGTCTAACAAGCGTGAGAGCGATGCAGTAGCAGCTACAAACCAGTTTGGTTTTGCAGAGGGTGATGTAACATATCTTTCACGTGCAGACGGATTTGCTAACTATGCTGAGGCTACAGCTGCTCCTACATCATTTGAGCTTGCAGATGAGTACAAGTCAGCTTATGTAAATAACAACAATTATAAGGAAGAGGATTACAACAACTCTTCAGATGAAATGCCAACAACAGAAGCAAAGAATGGCATTGAGCTTAAGGAACTTCGTGGTCTTGACTATGATGATCCTAAGTGGGAAGAGCTTCTTGACGAAATGTCAGTAGCTGACATGAACACACTTATCGAACTTGGTGGATATGAGACATCAGCAATTAAGTCTATTGATAAGGTTATGACATACGATTGCGATGGTCCTGCTTCAATCAACAATAACTTTACAGGCCAGGGTTCTATCGGATTCCCAGCAGCAGTTATGATTGCTTGCACATGGAATAAGGATATGGCACTTGCATTTGGTCAGTCAATTGGTCGTATGGCTAATGATATGGATGTATCTGGTTGGTATGCTCCAGCTACAAACACACACCGTTCAGCATTTGCAGGACGTAACTTTGAGTACTACTCAGAGGATGGCGTACTTGCAGGTTGGATGTGTGCAAACGCTGTAAATGGTGCAAGAGAGTGGGGCGTATACTCATACGTTAAGCACTTTGCTACAAATGATCAGGAAACAAACAGAACTAACCTTCTTTGCACATGGCTCAACGAACAGTCAATGCGTGAGATTTACTTAAAGTCATTCGAAATTACATTTAAGAACTCTAACCCAGGTGCAACAATGGTAGCTTTCAACAACATCGGTACAGTACCTGCAGAGGCTTGCCCAGAACTTCTTAACGACGTTCTTAGAGGTGAGTGGGGATTCCGTGGATTTGCTGAAACAGATTACTTCGGTGGATACGGATATCAGGATGCTGATAGAATGATTAGAAATGGTTGCGACCTTATGCTTGCAACATACTCAACAGATCAGTCTAAGGTTACAGACCAGACATCTGCAACATCAGTAATTGCTATGAGACAGGCATCTAAGAACATTCTTTACACAGTAGTAAACAGCCGTGCTTATGATAACGATATCAAGGCAGGTCTTCCTACATGGGAGAAGGTTCTCATCCTTATCGATGTAATCCTTGGATTACTTATCGTTTGCCTTGAATACTTTGCAATCAAGAAATATCTTGCAAAGAGAAAAGAAATGGCACCAACTGTTGAGGCTGAATAGATTAGGAAATCTTTAGATGCATTTAACTTGATTTAGTTGATGATATTTACTAGATTTGTTAAAATCATAAAGGTTACTTAACAAGGGGACGGGCAACCGTCCCCATTTTATAGGAGATATTATTATGAAGTTATTAAGTTTTGCAGTGCCTTGTTACAATTCTGCAGATTATATGGAGCATTGTGTTAAGACTTTACTTCATGGCGGTGAGGATGTGGAAATCATCATCGTTGATGATGGAAGTACAAAGGATAACACAGCTGAAATAGCTGATAGATTAGCAGCAGAGCATCCTACTATTATTAAGGCTGTTCACCAGGAAAACGGGGGCCATGGTCAAGCTGTTAATACAGGTCTTAAGAATGCTACAGGATTGTTCTTTAAGGTTGTAGATTCAGATGACTGGGTAGATGAGGAAGCTTATGACAAGGTTTTAAAGGTGCTTCGTAGCTCAGTAGAGCATAGTAAGAATCTTGATATGCTTATTTCTAATTTTGTATATGATAAGGAAGGGGCACACCATAAAAAGGTAATGTCTTATTCAAATCTTCCTGTAAATAAGTATTTCACATGGGATGAGACAAAGCATTTTAAGAAGGGCCAGTACATATTGATGCATTCAGTTATCTATCGTACAAAGCTTCTTAGAGATTGTGGATTAGAGCTTCCAAAGCATACCTTCTATGTAGATAACCTTTATGTATTTTATCCACTGCCTTATGTTAAGAACATTTATTATTTGGATGTGGATTTCTATCGTTACTATATTGGAAGAGATGATCAGTCAGTTAATGAAAAGGTTATGATTAGCCGTATTGACCAGCAGATTAAGGTTAATAAGCTTATGTTTGAAGCTTATGATTATAAGAACATTAAGGATGAACATGTTAAGAAGTATATGTTCAATTACCTTGAGATGATTACTGTTATTTCCACAGTACTTCTTATGAAGAGTGGTACTAAGGAGCATCAACAGAAGCGTCGCGATTTGTGGAAGTATATTAAGGAACACGATTATTATCTCTATCGCAAGCTTAGATATGGTATCATGTGTGCCACTACTAACCTTCCAGGACATGGCGGTAGAGCCATTTCCATCACAGCCTACAAGATTGCACAGAAGGTAGTAGGCTTTAACTAATCATCAGATTAGTTAAAGCCGTACATGGCATCACTTTTGGAAACAAAAGTGGTGTTTTTATTTTTGCCTAAAATATGGTAAGGTTAAATTAGTACATAGGGGAGTGGGGGATTACCATGAGACAAATAATCGTAAAGGTATTAGTGTTTTTATTTTTCATAGGTGGGGTTGGCTTACTTTCTTATCCAATTCTTTCTAATGAATGGAACAATTATGTTCAGAGCAAATTAATAGGAAACTATCAAAACAAAATAGAGACAATGGATACTACTGAGTATGAAGCAGAATGGAATGCAGCCTTGGATTTCAACAGCAATATCAAAGAAAATGCTCTTGGTACAGATGTGTTTGGGGTTAATTCAGACGAAGATGAGACCAAGCCATCGGAGGATTTCTATGAATCCAAGTATTATTCAGTGCTAAATCTTAATGGCGATGGTATCATGGCATATCTTTCTATACCGAAGATAAACCTGAAGCTTCCTATTATGCATGGCACTTTTGATGAACAAATCCAAACAGCAGTTGGTCACATGAATGGTACGGCACTACCTATTGGTGGAGCGGGAACTCATTCTGTTATTGTAGGACATAGAGGCTTGCCAACAGCAGATTTGTTCACCAATATCGATCAGCTACAGGTTGGAGACAAATTCTATATACATGTACTAGATGAGACCCATGCATACGAAGTAGATATGATTCATCCCAAGATTGAAGCTGATGATATAGACACATTGACAACTGCAATGCAGGTAGAAGAGGGAAAGGATTATATTACCTTATTTACTTGCACACCTTATGGTGTTAACACTCACAGACTGTTGGTGAGAGGAACCAGGGTAGAGTACTTAGGTGAGGATGATCCACCTAAGGGAGGCAAGCTGGTAGTAGAAACAGTAAAAAGCTACTATCTAGTAATAACATTTATTGGAATTATTCTGGTACTTATTATAGTAATGATTATAAAGCGTTTGATTAACAGGAAAGAATCGTAACATGACATACCCTCCTTACTGGACAATGAAAAGTTCAGTAAGGAGGGTTCTTTTTATGCAAAGAGTTAATAAAAAAGTTATATAGAGCATTTGTAAATGTTACAGTGTAAAATTGTGTATTGAAATGAAAAACATCTTGCCAAATTCTGACACATCGTGCCAATACACAGATTTTTCACAATTTTCTTGTTATACTTACCTTACAAGTTATTCAATATAACGTTTTGGTTTTAGTTGGTTCGTGTTTAGTGAGGAAGAATTATATGAAAAGAAATCGTTTATTCAATAAAATCATCTCATTAACTCTTATTATCGCTTTATATTCATCTATGTCAGCAAGTGCATACGCAGAATTAGATACAGATGCATTACCTGTACAGAATGAAAGTGTGACTGAAGAAGTGAAGGCAGAAGAAGTGCAAGTAGAAGAAGAGACTGCTGTAGCTTCCCCAGTAGAATCAACTGAGGCTAATGAAACAGCTTCAACTAACGAGCCAGTCACAGATGAGCAGGCCCAGGCTTCGGAAGAGGCATCTACAGCTGGCGGCGCTATAGAGCAGGTTGTTACTCCTATAGTGGAAGAAATCAAAGAAGCTGTTGATGGAATAATTGGTGATAAAACAAAAACAGAAGAATCCGAAGAACCAGAAGAAGACCAATTAGAAGCTGAAGAGGATAAGGAGCTTGAGGAAGAAGAAAAAACAGAATGTGAACATGAGCTTAGTTACACTTCAAACAATGATGGAACACATGAAGTAACCTGCAGCAAATGTGAAGACTTTGAAAAATACACAGAAAGCTGTGAATTTGATGAGCAAGGTATTTGCAAGAAATGTGGTTACCACAAACTTCCAGAATCAATTCTTACATACGAGGATGATGAAGTAATTGTTACAGTAAGCGGAGCGATTCCAGAGAAGGCGGATCTTAAGGTAAAGCCTATCAAGGCAGATAGCGAAGACACCGCAGAAGAATATACAAAGGTTAAAGAAAAATTAAATGGTGAAACAGAATTAAACGACAACATTAATTACGGATTTGTAGCTTATGACATTTGCTTTATTAATCAGGAAACATCTGAAGAGGTAGAACCAAATGGTGATGTAACAGTGAAGCTAGAGTATAAGCAAGCGGTTTTACCAATAGATGTTAGTGGAAAAGATAAGGTAGATGTTTCAGTACTACATTTTAACGAGCAGACAGACAAGATTGATAATTTAACAGGTGAGAAAAAAGCTGATTTAGAGCTAGATAACAATAGTGCATTAACAAAGGCAGAAATAGTTACAGATAGCTTTTCTACTTTCGTAGTTACATGGGTATCAACAAACAATGCCAAGGTAATACTTAATATTAAAAACAGAGATATTGATGGAAATGAATTAGCAGTTGGAAATGGAACCAAGGATCTTACCGGATTTGGAGATGAGCAGGCACAGTTAGTAAATGATTTGGTTGAGCACATAGCTAATCATACTTTCATAGAAGCTAAATATAACAATCAGGTTTTTGACGAAATTAAGATTGAAGCATACGAAGTAGGATACTACTATAGGACTACATACTATAGAGTAAGGATTCTTAAAAATGATGTAGAGATAGCTACTTTGGATTCCAGGGATGTAGACAACAAGCTGACTGTAGACATTCAGGCATATTATAAGGAAGATAGTAACCTATCAGTAACCAAAAAGGTTACAGGGGTTGCAGCTACAGATACAAACACCCAGTATGAATTCAAATTGCTTGATGCAAGTGGAGCACCAGTAGCTAACGAAGGCTATAGCATAGATGGTACCAAGTATCACACAGATGCAAATGGTATTTTCAAATTAAAGGCTTCTCAAAAGGCTGAGTTTGACGCCCTTAACGAAGGAAAATACAAGATAATAGAATCAGCTATTATTAGCTCTGATTACAATTTTGAAAACTTTGTTACTAAGGTATATTTAGGAACGGATAAGGTACCAAAGGCTGAATATGCAGCTACATATACAGGTTCAAGAGAGTATGAGGTAACAGTAACAGATGCTACTAGACCACAGGTGGTATTTAAGAACATGTTAACCTATACCTACCCTGTATCTAAGTCAGACGAACAGCTGTCAAAGTTTATTAAGTACAACAGTAATTCAGATGACTACAATCTTTCACTAAAATATCTGCCACCTGATGAAACAGTACGAACCATAATATATGGTCAGGAAGAAGATCAGGTTGTTACCAACAAAGTAGTTGATATTATAATGGTCATCGATGTTTCATCATCAATGGCAGGTGAAAATATCAAATATGTTAAGGATGCTACCAAGGCAATGGTAAAGGTATTTGAATCAAAGCCTGATGTAGATGCCAAATGGAAGATTCTAGAGTTTGGAACCAGAGCATCCGCAGGAGGATGGATAAACACAGAGGATGTATATCCTGAGGTTAGTTCCATTGAAATAGGAAGTAATATAGGAACTAATTACGATGCTGGCTTAACATTGGCTAAAAGCGAAATGGCAGGAGCAAGAGCTGGAGCTGAGAGAATAGTTATCTTCCTTACAGATGGTCAACCAACATATTATTTGAACAACAATGGCTCTGTTGGAGGAAACGGTAGCTCAACCAGCAGAACAGTTTACAACGAATCAATAAATGCAGCCAAAGCGCTTACTAACTGCGACGCCTTTTATGCAGTTGGTATGGGATTAGGTTATATTGATGGAATTAATATGTACGGTATTACCTTATTGGAAAACCTGGCAAATGCAGTTCCTAATGCAAAAACAAAAGAAGCAACTAATATAAAGGCATCAGAGGTTGGAGCTAAATTTAGTAACCTAGCAGGTACTATTTCTACCACCACCACTGGTGAGGACGAGATTCACACAGTAAACTATTACGCTTCAAATGTTGTTATTACAGATTACCTAAGTGAATATGTTGATATAAAGCCTAACTCAGAGTTCTACCTAAGTATTATGGATGGTGATGCTGAGTTACAGGATATAGGAAAAGGTAAATGGGATGGCTTGGATGGTCATATAGATGCAAATGGTGCAATGACAAATGCAGCTACCTATGAAGTATATGATGGAGACGAAACCATTATAGTTACTGCAACTTATGATTCAGCTGAGCGCAAGATGGTTATAAGCTTCCCTGATGGATATGAATTAGATAAGAGGTATTCATACGGTGTTACCTTTAAGGTAGTTCCATCAGACCTGGCCTATGATACATATTTAGAATCAGGCTATAATGCAATAGGTGATGAAGGAACTGACAACGTAACAGCACAGACTCCTACATCATCTGGCAAGGAAGGCTTTAGATCAAATACAAAGGCAACGGCAGACTACACATACAAATCTAATCACTACGAAAAGCTTTTCCCACATCCAGTTATTCAGGTTTACTACAAAAATGTTTGGGAAATCTACAAAACAGATGGAGATGGAAAAGCTGGTGTAAGACTTGATGGAGCCCAGTTCTTACTTAAGGAAGCAGGAGACAATCCGCAGAGTGCATACCTTGGAGAAAGCAAGGGAAATGAAGAAGGTAAGATTACATGGGACCTTAAGGAAGATGAAGCTGTTCCTGTAGAAAAAACATACATGCTTACAGAAGTTAGCGCACCTACAGGATATGCAAAGAGCGGTGAGTATTGGGAGATAGCGCTTGATGCAGACAACAAGCCTACCGTTACAGCCTACACTCCACAAGGCGAAACTGCTGAATGTGAGAGTGAAGTGGTTAGAAACAAAAATGTTATAACCTACAAGTTCTACTATAAGAATTTGTTGCAGGCAATTGAGTTGCCAAATACTGGTGGTACTGGAACAGATAATACCAATGCAATAGGATTTACATTTATCATGCTTTCAACTTATCTGTTTTATAAAAATAAGAAAAAACAAAAAATGGCATAAAGGGACAATAAGGAGGGTTCAATATGAAAAGAGTAAAGAAGTTATTAACGCTTATGCTTGCGGTAATGATGATGCTTTCAATGACCATCATATCATCTGCAGCAGAAAAGAGTGCTGTTATTACCGTTACTGGTGCAGGTGAAGGAGCTACATTTACCTATGCACAGGTAATAAAGGCAGACACCAGCACAGCCACTGGTTGGGCAATCGTTCCTGGATACGAGGCACTGTTTGCAAGCTTTGGTGATGACGAACAATCACAGATTGAAGGGTATATTGCAGCAAGTGAATCAGCAAGAGCAACTGCAATTAAAGCTGCAAATGTATCAACAAGTGATGTGTTCACTAATCCAATGACAGTTAGCAAGGCAGGCTTATATCTTATCAATGGAACAGAAGAAGGATATGATTACAACCCAATGCTTGCTTACGTTGGATTTGATGATAAGACAGGTGAAGAGAAGGGGCTTGTTGACACAACAATTAAGGCAAAGAAGACACCTAAGACTGTAGGAAAGACAGTGAATGAGCAGACAGATAAGTTTGTACAGGTTGGTGATGAAGTAACCTACACACTTACAGCAACAATTCCTTATTCGCCAAAGGGTTCCCAGACAACACTTGTTATTACTGATGAACTAACAGGCGGCGAGTTTAAGGTAAATGATGCAGGCAAGGCAGTAGTTACAGTTGATGTTGGGGATGCGCCAACATTGGAAATTGCCCCAGAGGGAAATAAGCTTACAATCGATTTAGCTTCACTTATCATTAACAGTGATGACCCAGAAGAAGATAACAAATATGCAAACATGACAGTTACACTTACTTATGTAGCAATCGTAACTGGTACAGAGATTGATAACAAAGCTGCTATTGGAAATAATCCAGCAACAGTTGTTAAATCTTACACAGGAAAGCTTAAGATTACAAAGATGAACGAGGCTGGCTCTAATTCACCAGAGGCTTTGGCAGGTGCAGAATTTGTAGTAGTAAACGCTGATGGAAAGTTTGCAACACTTGAAGGTGGAGTTCTTTCAGGATGGGTAGATACAGTAGATGATGCTACAACAATCACCACAGGTTCTGATGGAACAGCTACAGTAGAAGGCTTTGATCCAGATAAGACCTATAAGTTCCATGAAGTAGTTGCTCCAGAAGGCTATAAGGTAAATCCAGAAGATGTAACTGCAGAGTGGCAGGAAGGCAAGGCTGACAACGAGCAGATAGCAGAGGCTACAATGCACGATTCAAAGCTATCTACATTACCTTTCACAGGTGGTAAGGGTACAGCAGCATTTACAGGATTTGGAGTGCTTCTAATGAGCATCTCAGCAGGTTTGTACTTCACAAATAAGAAGAATAAATCTGCTAAGTAATAGATAAATTGTCTCTCCGCCGCAAAAGGCGGCGGAGGAGACAATAAATGCTAGTTGCTACATTGATTAGAAGAGGGCATTATATAATACTTTGTTCTAGGCAATGTATATTATTAAGAAATAGGCCTAGTGGCTTGGAAGGGAGTCGCCAGTGAAAAGAAATATATTAGTAAAAAAGAGTTTTATAGGTATTATGGCTGCAGCTGGTCTTGTGGTTTCCTTGGTATGCGGGCATTCATTAATGGCAGCAGAAAGAGTGGATACTACAAAAACAGTAAAGCTTACTGCTCAAATCAACGAAGCTGACGGTTCGGTTTTTGCAAATGAGTATGAGGGCACATTAACTATTGAGATTTACAAAATAGCCCAAATGGATTCTACTGGTGGGCTAACCCTTACAGATAAATTTAAAGAAAGTGGAATTGATTTAAGTATTCTTGAGAATCAACCTACTGTAGAGGCTGTAAATACTAATATAGTGGAAAAAGCTAAAGCGGTAGCCCAGAACACTTCAAAGGATGCAGAAATCTCACTTACTAGAACAAAGTCCGGCACATCTGATGCAATTGTTATGGCAGGAAACAGTATAGAGATTGAAGCAGGAGCTGGCCTGTATTTATATATTCCACTTGATACAATGGATGATAAATACGAATATACATTTACACCTTATGTGATTCTCGCTCCAACAAGTGATTACGTAGCATTTGGTCAGGGTTCAGATGAATGGAATTACAATCCTACATTTAGCCTAAAATCTACAGCAAAAGAAAGATTTGGTAGTGTAATAATCAGCAAGACATTAGATCAATATAATTCAGCATTTAATACAGCATCATTTGTATATAGTGTTGTAGGAACCATCGAAGGTGAGGTTGTATTTGATAACGTATATACCATAGATTTTGATGGGGCAGGAACAAAGACAAAGCAGATTGATAATATTCCAGCACAGGCGCAGGTTACTGTTACAGAAGTATATGATGGAGCAAGCTATGAGGCAGTTGGAGAAAAAAATGTTACAGGTATCATTATTAATCCTGATGAAGAAATACCTACAGCAAGCTTTGAAAATACTTATGATGGCAAGATGATAACAGGTGGAATAAGTGCAGTGAATGAATTCGTTGAAGACGACGGAGAACAGTTCTGGATAGATGAAAGCGGTCAGAGGGTAAAGCAGGAAGTGAGAGTGAGGTAGCAATATGAAATCAAAGTTGTGTTTAGTAGTTGCTGCAGCGATAATGGTAATAGGCATTAGTTCTATAAAGCCAGCTATGGCGTACTTCACAGACTCTGTGGCAACTGAAGGAATGATTGAATTAAAGCTTGGTGATAGTATTCCTAAGATTGACGAGCAGGTGGAAAACATGACGAAGAAGGTTACCATCACAAACACTGGTGATTATGACATTTTTGTCAGGGTCAAGGCTATAGCTCCAGAAAGCTGTGTTATTACATTCACTGAACAGGAAGGCTGGAGCAAGGGTGATGATGGATATTACTATTATGCTAATCCATTAGCTCCAAAGGAGGCCACAGCCAGTCAGTTGATTCTTGGAATCAATAACAATTTGTCAGGTAACTTCAATGTAATCATAGTGCAGGAAGCAACCAAGGTATTATACGATAAGGATGGCAAGGCCTACGCTGATTGGAACGCTGTAGTAGCTAACGAAGACAGCTACACAGTAGGAAACTAAGGAGGGATGAATATGAAAAAATTATATAAAAATCCTCTTCTTATTTTGATACTGGGATTAGTAGTAATATCAGCAGGTTCTATTACAGCTACAAGGGCTGCTATGGTATACCAAAGTGCAGCAGAAAGAGTTAATTTCTCTACAGCTGAGATTTCAGTGGATGTTGAAGAACTGGTAGATGATAGCTTTATTTCAGTAGGAGAACAAAATGGACTTACATTTCCAGAAATAGCAAATGATGATTCCTTCAAAATAGGTAAGAACTATTCTGAAAATGTTAGGATTGTTAATAACTCCAATGAAGAAACAGGCTATAGTGAATATGTAAGAGTTATCGTAAGAAAAAGCTGGTACAAGGATGGCAAAAATACCAATTTAGATCCTTCCCTTATTAAGCTTGATATAGCAGATGGATGGTTCTTAAATGAATCAGAATCAACTGCAGAGCAGTCAGTTTATTACAAGACTTCTCCACTGGGATGCGGAAATGCAACCCCATTTTTAACAGGCATAACAGTTGATAATAAGGTGACTACACTTGTCACCCAAAAGGAAACTGAATCATCTATTGAAAGCGAATATTTATATTCTGGTGAATCCTTGAAGATAGAAATCCAAGGGGATGCGGTGCAGACACATAATGCTGAGGATGCAATATATGCAGCCTGGGGTGTAAATGTTAAATGTGACGCAGTAGATGATGGAAATATTGTTAGTATCAATGGAGTAAATACTCAGTAATAAGAAAGGAGCAAGCGATGAAAAATAGAATAGGAAGTTTATTTCTTGCTCTGGCTATTACGGGAGTAGGAATAATGTTAAACACATCAATAGCATTAGCAGCAACACAATCTACAGGATGGAATGTGATATACGATGGTGGAAAGTTTGTATCTGACTATGATATAAGCAAATCTACCATTACAAGTGCAATGCCAGGAGATACAATATCTTACGAAGTTAATTATAAGAATGCTTCTGGCACTACATCAGATTTTTATATCAGCACAGATGTTATTAATTCGTTGGAAGAAAAAAGTATTGGTGGTGGACAAAGCAGTGCTAGTGGTGGAGCATATTCCTACAAGCTTTCATATAAGATAGGGGACAGTGAAACAGTTATTCATGATAGCGAAACCGTAGGTGGTGATTATGATACAATCATCGGATTGAATCAGGCGGTAGGAAATCTTGAGGATGGAAAGGTACCATATTTTAATGTAGGAAGGCTTTCCAATGGTCAAAGTGGAACGATTATTATCACCGTTAAGCTTGACGGTAATTCACAGGACAATGGTTATATGGAAAAGCTGGCCACACTTGATGTGAAATTTGGTGCTGAGAATGTTCCTACCCCACAGAATAATGTGGTACGAAATACATCTGTTAATCATGTGGTATACACAACACCAGGAGGTGTAGAGGTTGTTGCAATAGATGAGCCAAAAGTTCCACAGGCAGGAGGAAATCCAGTGACAGGGGATTCACTTTTACCGGTTATCATTTGCACATGCACAATGATATTTGGAATTATGCTTGTTGTTATATATTTAATTTTAGAAAAAAGACAAAAAGGAGGGGCTTAGTTATGAAGAAGGTAAAAAGATTAGGAACCTCTTTTGGAATGATTCTTATTATGGCATGCATGATGATAGCAATAAGCACTAAAGCAGAGGCTGCATACACCTATAAGGTAAGCTTTGTTATAGGCGGAACCGAAGATGTAGGCGCAAGCTTTATACCTGACTATGACTTATATCTTAAAATCAGTAATCCTGATGCCAAGGTAACAGTAGCTGATGATTGCGTTACAGTTATAAATCTTCAGTATAACGATGAGATAGTTTTTAATCCAAAGGATGGGGTTAAGATAGATAAAACTGATTCAGAAGCAGCGAAATATTATGTAAAGGGCTGTAGAAGAAGTGGTTCAAATGATGCCAGCTCTAAATCAGCATTTGCAGTTACAAAGGATGATTCCTATGTAATAGCCTATGGAGTAGGAGCGGTAGTACCTTATGAAGTAAGATATCTGGATGCAGGTAACAACACCTTAGCAGAAAGCGTTACTTATTATGGGGCATTAGGCGAGGAAGTATACGTTCCATACAAATATATAGAAGGTTATACTCCTAAGGTAAACAATTATCATATTGAATCTCTAAAGGAAAATCAGGTTATAGAATTCAAGTATGATAAGGCTACAGTACCAAGTGGAAGCACTCAGTACATAAACGATAGCAGGACAGAATATAGCACAGTTCAGGGTGGGACAAGCTACATTTACCAGGCATCTGACAATAATGCTAATCCTGTTCCAGAGGGTGGCGTAGTTAACAATAGAACTAATAGAACTAATACAAATCAACAAAATGCAGTTGACCAGGCTTCCCAAGAAGAGGAAAATGTAGAGCAGATAGATGATGATAGTGTTCCAGCTTCAAGAGAAGATGTGGTAGATATACCTGATGAAGAAACAGCAAAAAGTATATTTGATGACAAAGCTAAGCAGGAATGGATGAGAAGATATAGCATAGTAATAGCTATACTTGGAATAACACTTGTAATTATTTCTGTAATCGCAGCAATGAAGGCAGAAAGAGAGAGGAAAGATGCAAACTAGCAAATTATGAACGAGGATAAGGAACTAAAAGAGACTACTAAGAAATCAATATTTAATTACAAGATTATTTTAGCAGTAGGTTTGTTGATTGTATTTTCATCAATTGCAGGACTTGTTTATATTATCATGGGATATGAGAAAACAAATCAATTATATGCTAATATAACGGAAAGTAATCTGGAATATACAGCTAGCACAAGCTGGCAGGATATGTTAGATGTGGATTTTGACAGCTTGACTAAGATTAATCCTGATGTGGTTGGATGGATTTATGTAGAAGGGACAGATATAAGCTATCCAATAATGTATAGTGGTGATGATGAGGGGTATCTAAGAAGGGACATTAATAAAGAATATGCTAAAGCAGGCTCCATTTTCTTAGAGGGCTATAATCTTCCTGATTTTACTGATAGTCATAATATTATCTATGGTCATAATATGCGTAACCTGTCAATGTTTGGTACTTTAAAATATTATAAATCAAATGATAATTATTATGACGAGCACAAATACTTTCAGATAATAACACCTAATAAGAAAATGAGATTTGAAATCTTTTCTTATTTTGATACGGACCCGGCATCTTTTGTTTATACAGTGCCTTATTCAGATTCCCCTGAATTTGAAGAATATATTGGGACGCTTAAGACTAATTCATATATTGATGCAGATGATATAGCTGTTAAAGCCTCTGATCAAATTGTTACCCTTTCCACATGTTCTTCATCAGAAATGAGATTTACTGTTCATGGTGTGATGATAGACGTTGAAAAAGTACAATAATTTTAAATTCATCATATAATTTATAATGTGTATATGACAACACTTTTGTATTTTGCAAAGGTGTTGTTTTCTTTTATATACAAAGATTTGAGAGTTTTTATGCCACAAACTACCCTTCTATGGGCTGGCACGAATGTCGAAATTCTGGCAAGAAAATCTGTTGAAGCAAGTCAATTTCTATGATAAATTACTGTTTGTGTTCAAAATGTGAACACGAAATTTTAGAAAGGGTAGTTTTACAATTGAAAAGGTTACACAAAATCGCCACTGTTAGACGGCTAGTGGCGTTGACAATGCTTTCCACATTGTTATTAAGTAGTACCGCCGTATATGCCGATACGGCAGAGGATGATGGGAAAACATCACAAGAAGTAGTAATTGAAACAGGTAATACATCTAACGACACAAATTCTAGCACTAATCAAAATGATACCGTTTCTGGTAGAGACAGCATAGATAATAGCAACACTACAACAACTGAATATGATAGAGAAGACACAAATAAGGGAGATAGTGATTCTTCTGATTTAAATGCGGATTCAAAAACTCAGAAGCCAGCAGATGATGATAAGTTAAAAAAGGCTAAGGAAGAATTAGCCAAGGATGACGACCATGATGATGACGATGATGACGACGTTCAGCCATGTGAGCATCAGTGGAAGACAGTAACTGAAGGGCTTGGTAATAATAAGCATGCAACCTATGAAGTTTGTGAGCTCTGTGGAGAAACACAGAATTATAAAACTAGCGATTGCGAAATGGTTGAAGATAGCCGAGCAATTAAGAAAACCTATAATGGCAAGCATTTAATTACAGGTAAGTGTAAAATCTGCGGTCAATCAATGACAGAGGAAGAAGATTGCGATTTCAGTGAGTGGGGAAACCCTACAATGATTAGCTGGTGGAGTCATGAACACCAGGTAGAGAGAACATGTTCTATATGTGGAGTGACACAGTACAAAAATGTTCCATGTAATTTTGAAAAACTATTCTTTGGATTAGAAAGATGTAAGGATTGTCACAGTATTAATGACCAAAGAGAAGCTTCAGTGGTGATTGAGAATGTTGAATATCAAAATGCTGATGGTTCATCTTTAGCACCAACAGAGACAGTAACAGACAAAAATGGATATGCACATAAGGTATTTGATAATAGTGTAAAGCTTGTTGTTACTGTTAAGTGCCAAAATTTCAATAATGGAAAAGATGAGCAGTTCTGGAAGGATAATATGCAATTAACATTATGCGTAAATACTCCAGATAAAGATACTAAACAGATGTCCTTAGTAAGTGGTTCAGTAACAACTGATGGAACTGCAAAATTTGAGTGTATCGTAGATGCACCAGAGAGCAAGAGCTTAACAATAGCAGGTGTACAGGCAAGCTATGAGTTCAAGGAATCATATGGTTTGCTTGGTATAATTGGTTTACCAAGAACTATTAAAGGTAATGGTAGTATCGAGCTTTCATCAATCATCAGAAACAGCAATCCTGAGAAGCATATGGAAAATGCAAAAATGGTTGTCGCAAATGAAGATGGTTCATGGACTCAGGGCGCTAATGCAAATAGCGACTGGTATTCAAAGAAGATTAATGGCAACAATGATTTAGTAGTAACAATCACAGCCGAGACAGGAAAAGCTATTTCTAATGCAGCTGTTGCATTAACAGCAACAAAGGGAAGCAAGCGAACTGTAGAGCAAATCCCTTACAATCCTTCTGTAAAAGAAACCTATGATAGTTGGGGTAATGCTTTTAAGAATAATGTTTATATAACATACGTAAATACACTAAGCTACAAGATCGATTCTAGTGACAAGTTTGAAGATGGTGTAACAACATACAACCTTACAAATTCAAACTTTTCAGATGACATTAATGTATACATCGACAACACAGCTCCAACAGCTACAGTAGAGTACAAGTCAGCAGCTACAAAGATGAATGACAAGTACTACAACCAGGATGTTACTGTAGAGGTAAATGCAGTTGAAGAACATATAGATACAGCAAAATCAGCTATCGTAGTTTCTAATCATAAAAACGTTGATGGCGAAGGCAAGTTTGCAGAAGGCTCTAACACTACATCAATTGTGGTAGGTGAAGAGAGTGCACATGTAGTTTCTGGTACAATTTACGATTTGGCTGGTAACTCAGTAGAGATTAAGGATGAGCCAGAGTTCATCGTAGATAAGACAGCACCAGTGCTTACTATCAAATTTGATAACAACGAATTTAAGCATGATAAGTACTTCAAGGCTAACAGAACAGCAACATTTACATTTACAGATGTAAATATTGATTCAAAAGAAGCAGACATGAGCAAGGTTACAGTTAACGCAAAGGGCGGCAAGCACACTGTTAACCAGATGACAGGTTCTAATGGAAACTACACAGGAAGCATTGTGTTTGACCAGGACGGAACATATTCAATCGGAAATATTGAATTTGCAGATAAGGCTGGTAACAAGTGGGTTGCATCTTCAGACATGCAGGATGATTACAATAAGGAATTCGTAATCGATAAGACTGCACCTGTTATCACAGTTGAGTTTGATAACAACAGCTTCTTAAATGGTAATTATTATAAGGATGCACGCGTAGCAACAATTGATTTTAAGGAGTTGAACTTTACAAGTGACCAGGTTTCTGTCAAGAAGAACTCTGGTGAAGAGTTAGCAGTTCCAGGATTTTCTGCTTACACAGATAGAGATGATAGTCATATCACAAAGATTACATTTGATAAAGACGGTAAGTATGGCTTCACACTTTCATGTGAGGATATGGCTGGTAACATGTCAAACACTTATGTAAGTGATGATTTCGTAATTGATATGACAGCCCCTGAGCTTGAGATTACAGGTGTAACAGATATGTCTGCAAACAATGGTAAGGTTGTACCAGTTATCAAATCTAAGGATATGAACCTTACAGATGCATGTACAGAGATTACACTTACAGGCTCAAACAACGGAACAATCAGCCCATCTATTTCAAAGACAAGTGGCACAGGTTTGTTCACATATGAAATCGCTGATATAGCTCATGAAAAGGTTAACGACGATTTATATACACTTAATGTTAAGCTTACAGACTTGGCAGGTAACAAGGTTGAGAAGACTTACAAGTATTCACTTAACAGATTCGGTTCAATCTTTGTTCTTAGTGATGCAACAAAGGAAATGGTTGATAACTACTATGTAACAAGACCACAGGATGTTGTTATCACAGAGATTAATGTTGATGCCCTTACAAGCAAGGAAGTTTCAGTTGCCCACGATGGTAATGTTAAGAATGTGGCAGAGGGTAGAGGCTATCAAGTAAGTGACCTTACAAACAACAAGGGATGGCACTCAATCAGCTACACAGTTAATGCTTCTAACTTCAAGAAGGATGGAATGTATTCTGTAACAGTATTCTCTGAGGACAAGGCTACTAATAAACAGAGTAACCAGTCAAAGGATGCAGAAGTTAAATTCCTTATGGATGCAACAGCACCTAGCGTTGTAGTTTCTGGACTTGAGGATGAAGGCGTATATGAAGAAGCAAGCCATGATTTCTCAGTCAATGCTGCAGATACAATGGGTGTTGAGAAGATGTCTGTTCTATTAAATGGGGATAAGCTTGGTGAGTACTCAGCTAAAGAGCTTTCAGAAAATGGTGGAACAGTAGTACTTACAATACCATCAAAGGATGATTACCAGAAGGTAGAAATCATCTGTTCAGATATTGCTGGAAACAAGGTAAATCTTGCATATAACAACATTCTTGTATCAGAGAAAGCCGAAGAGCTTTTGATTTCAGATAACTTGACACCTACTACAGGCGACAATGATGCTAAAGCAGCTGTAGGTACAAGTGTTATAAACAATATTTCTAAGGTAATTGCTATCGCAGGTATTATTGCAGCTATCGTGATGATTGGTGCAGTAGTGGTTATTACTAATAGAAAAAAGACTAAATAGTTAATATACGTTACGGCAGACAAATTGGGTCTGCCGTAGCGTGATTCTTTTTATATACTGTTTGATTTAAGAACTGATATATCAGCTTTTAGATGAGGCAGTATATATTAAATGAAATGGAGATAGAGATGAAAGTATTAAGAAAGATTAGCACATTAGTATTAACTTTAGGAATGGCTGTAATGACAGTTATTCCAGTGTACGCAAAGGAGAACACAACAGCTGAATCAGCTAAATCAGGAATGGTTCAAGTTAACACTGTGATTGTTGACGCAGAAACTGGTAATCATGTTGTAATAGGTGGAGCTGGATTTTTGATTGGAGATTCAGAAGGAACGGAATATGTAATTACAAGTGAACAAATTGTTAATCCAAGCCAGGAAACTATGCAGGAAGCTTATGAATATTATGGCATTTCTATTACAGACGATAATAAAAGCAATTATCAAGTAGAAACACAGGTAGCCATTGAAAATGATGTTGCGTTAACTGCAACAGTGCTTACTGAAAGTAAAGAGTTGAACATGGCTGTACTTCAGCTACCACAGCCAATATTTACTAAAACGCCTTTATCAATTCTAACAAACAAGAATTATGATGTTGAAAATCTTCCATATTCTGTGGGAGACGCTGTTTTTCAGCTTGGATTTGATGCGGCTGTTAGTTACGACTCATCAAAGATTTATTACAATGAGCAGGATATTCGTGTAGCATCGGGTGAAATCCTGGCAATGGAGCAACAGGATGGTGTTCAGGTAGTAGAGAGTAATGCTGCATTCGATTTTAACAATAATGGTGGACCACTCGTTAATGAAAATGGTTATGTTATTGGCTTGAATATGTATGTTGATGAAAATGGAACAGCATATTCATTAGATTCTACAAAAATAGTCAGGATTTTAGATGGACTTGGTGTCAAGTATTCTCAGGTGAATACAACTCCTAAGCAGGAAGAAGTGGAGCCAACTGATCAACAAGAAGAATTAAAAGCACAATCTGTTGATACAAAGAAAAGCTCATCAAATACTCTTTTTATAGGAATATGTGTAGGCGCTGCCGCATTAATAATTGCGGTTATAGCAATAATTATTATTGCTGTAGTTAAGAAGGACGAAAAAAGCCCTAAGAAGGAAAAGGCAACCTACAATGGACCAGTATTCAGCATGGATATTGATAAGAATTCTATAAAAATGACAGGTGCTAAAAGTTCAATTCCAGTAGATAGCATGAATCGAGCAAATGGTGGTTCATCAGATGAAACAACCATACTTAGTAAGACATCTTTTAATAATGATGGTGAGACTACATTATTAAGTGGCGAATTAAACGCACCTTCAAATTTGGGAACTCTTGTTAGAAAAAGAACATCAGAGAGAATTGCGCTCAATAAACAGCAATTCATTCTTGGAAAAGATGCATTACATTCAGATTATTGCATTGAGAATAATAGTTCAATTAGTCGTAAACATGCAATCATTAGTTATGGCAGAAATGGTGTGTATATACAAGATTGTAGTTCAACAAACGGCACATACATAAATGGTATGAAATTAGAGAGCGAACGTTCAGTACTGTTAAATACAGGTGACGTTATTAAGCTGTCTAATGAAGAATTTGAATATCAAGCATAGGAATAGAATTATGGGTTTTTTAGTAGATGCCTATTCAGATAAGGGTATAAAAAAAGAAGTTAATCAAGATGCATTACTTGTAAAACAAGCTAGTGTCAATGGAATTGGAAATATTTGCCTGGGTGTTCTTTGTGATGGAATGGGCGGGCTATCATGCGGAGAAGTAGCAAGCTCCTCATTCATAGATAGAATGGATGAATGGTTTAAAAATATTTTTCCCACATTATTGATTGATAATGATAAAACCATTTCTTTAGGCGGTGATACTTTTAGCTATGACAAAGAAGCTTTAAAGAAAAAAATTGAACTAAGCTGGAAGCAACTTGTGACTGAAATGAACCATAAGCTTAAAGCTTATGGTGAAGATAATCATATCCGTTTAGGAACAACAGTGGTGGCAATTATTATAATCGGTGACATATATCTTTCTATGAATGTAGGAGATTCTAGAGGGTATATATTTGATAAAAAATCTATTGAAATGATTTCACACGATCAAAGTTATGTGCAACAACAGATTGAGCTAGGGAGAATGACTGTAGAAGAGGCTGAACGTAGCGATAAGAAAAGTGTGTTACTTCAGTGTGTAGGGGCTTCAGAACAAGTTATTCCAGAATTTTTCGAGGGGAAAATTCGTAAAGGTTGTCACTTTATTTTATGCTCAGATGGATTCTGGAGAAAGATTAGTAATCAAGAGATAGTATCAATAGCCTCTCGGCCAAAAGGGCTGGAACAACTAGCGCTTATGGCAATGCAAAGAGGGGAGAACGACAATATTTCAAGTCTTATTATTTCGGTATAAATTATGTTGGAAATAGGTTCAGTAATAGATAATAAATACAAAATATTAAATAAAATAGGCCAAGGTGGAATGAGCGTTGTTTATTTGGCAATGAATGAAAGGGCTAATAAACAATGGGCAATAAAGGAAATCAGAAAAGATGCAGCAGCTGCTTCAGAGATAAATCTTAATAGCATAAAGACAGAAACAGAGCTGTTGAAAAATCTTAATCATCCCAACCTGCCAAGCATCATCGATATCATTGATTATGACGATTCGATTTTGATTGTAATGGATTATATAGAGGGTAATACCCTAAAGAAAGCAGTGGATGAATATGGTCCTCAACCTCAGGAGGCAGTTATAGAATGGGCAAAGCAGCTTTGCGATGTGCTTGGTTATTTACATTCTCAAAATCCACCAATTATATACAGGGATTTAAAGCCTGGAAATATAATGCTAAAGCCTGATGGAACAATAGTCCTTATTGACTTTGGAACGGCTAGACAGTATAAGGATACGAACGTAGAAGATACTACATGTCTTGGAACAAGAGGCTATGCAGCTCCAGAACAGTTTGGTGGACAGGGACAGACAGACGCAAGGACGGATATATATTGCTTAGGAACAACAATATATCATCTTGTGACCGGTAAGAACCCAAGTGAGCCACCTTATGAGATTAGAAATATAAGGTACTGGAATGAATCCTTATCCACAGGATTAGAGCAGATTGTTGCAAAATGTACACAGCTAGATCCAGAAAAAAGATATCAGAATGATGATGAGCTTCTATATGCTCTTGAGCATTATGATGAATTAGATGAAACATATCGAAAGAAAGAAAGAACAAAGCTTGCTATTTTTGCTATAACCGCTGTGCTTGCACTGGCAGCTGGAATAGGTTCGTTTTCGTCATATAGCTACGGAAACCATATAAAGACAGTCAGTCACGAAATGCTTTTGGATAATGCTAATAGAGGAGCAACAGCAGCTGATACAAAAGAAGCTTTGATTAATTCTATTGCTGTAGATCCTTCTCAGGTGGATTCATACAATAGTCTTATTGATAATGTGTATTTATCTGATGAGATTTTTTCGGCAGATGAAGCAGCAGAGCTTAGAGAACTGTTAATTAGGACAAGTGGTAAGAATACATACGAGCAAATACTAGCGCAGGATGTTGATAGCTATAGCTTGTTCGCATATAGATTAGGTCTTGCATATTATTATAGCTACGAAGGTGAAGGCAATAAGCAACAGTCAGCATATTGGTTTAACAAGGCTACTGAGGGAAATCTGAATGCAAATCAGAAGGAACGAGCAAAGTTGCTTGGTGCTATTGCAGAGTATTATGTGACGCTGGGTTCAGTGGACAAGGCTGGAGACAGTGAAGTAACCTTCAAGGATTATTGGAATGACTTAGTTTCGTTATGTGATGGCAATATTACTGAATCAGATAATGCAAACACAGCTCTTGCAATCTATAAAGAGATGGCATCGCAGATTTGTGTTAATGCTCCACAGTTCAAAAAAGCCGGAGTATCGGTATCAGACATGCAGCTTGCCCTAATGGATATAGAAAAGCATGTTAAGGAAGATATTGATGGTTCAGGCATAGAAAAGACTGATAGAGTTGTTGAGCTTGAGGAAGAACTAGCAACAAATATAGAAAAAGCAAAACAAACTATTTCAATGTTAGAGTAGGAAATGATATGAATATAAATTCAAATGTTGAAGCGATAACAGAACAAACACAATTTTATGATAATTTGTCGATATTACTATTGCTTGTCGCTATAGTACTGGTAATTGCAGCGGTTGTAATATTTATAGTTTTTGATATTCCCCATTCATTCAGAGTGCTAACAGGTGTTGGAGCAGGGCGTAAATCAAAAAAAGACTCATCAAAGGAACGAGATAAGGAAAAGGCTAAGATAAGCTGGGGAACTTCAAAGCTCCTGAAAAAAGAAGAAAATGAAGATGCTACCACAGTGTTAAGCAACGATGAAACGGTGGTACTTATAGACTCAGATGCCACTACAGTGCTTATGGATAATGATGCTACCACTGTGCTTGCATCAGATGAGACAACGGTGCTTAATACAGGAAATGAAAACGTGGTATTTCAGATGCAGGATGATATTAAAATCACAGGCTCCGACAAAAATATATAGGTAATAGTAATGAATAGATTGATAGAGAACAATGTAATAACAGAATTGGTATATGGAAATAATTTAGAATACGTGATTAATAATCAAGTGCCATTTCTAGAGACAGATTATAAAGTACTTCAGAATCAAAGCAATGATGGTTTTTTAAAATGCGTAAAAATAACAAGAAATGGTCAGACATCACTTTGCTATTTAGGAGAGAACTATACATCTTTAGACGTAATGATGCAAAGTATGAAATCTGAAACAGCCATTTCGATTGCAGCAGATATTTTGGGCATAATCAAGAAGGTTAAGGAAAACGGATTCCTAACATGTCAAAGTATAGATTTAGAGAAGCGCAAAATATTTGTAGATAGAAACACCATGCAAGTAAAAATGATGTACATACCTATAGAGAAGAAATTGTACATGGATGTAGAAGATTTTGAGCATAACCTTAAAGAATTAATATGTGAGTTACTTAATAGTGTCAGTGCTATGCCAAGTGAACAATTGGCTGCTATTCTTGCGGATATACAAGCAGGATTACCAATGGAGTTAATATATCAGAAATGTAGAGAAATTGTTCCAGCAGCACAAACGCAGACTACGAATATAAATCAAACAATGCCATCAAGCGCAGGAATGTCAGGAAATCTAAATTGCCTAAAGCTTATAGCGTGTGATAGTCCTTATCCATTTGAATTAAAAATATCTGAAGAAGATGTATTGATTGGTAAGAAGGCTGAATTAGTGGATAAAGTCATTGATTTCAACAGTGCAATAAGCAGAAGACACTGTAGAGTTATTAGACAAAATGGAGTTTTTTATGTAATGGATGAAGGCAGCGCAAACGGAACGTATGTAAACGGAGCTCGTGTTGAGGTAGGTCAAAGAATGCCATTAAATCCAGGTGATACGCTTAAGCTTGCAAATAGTGATTTTAGGGTTGAATAGGAAGGTGTATGATGGCGAATCCAAAAGTAATAATTGCAGATACAGATGTTAATTATATTGCTCCTTTACAATATAAATTTATAAACGAGTATTTGAATAATATAGATTTAGAAATAATAACAGATAGAAATTATTTTGCCGAATATTTTTCAGAACCGAAGAGCGCAGCGATACTAATCGTGTCAGAAGATTTATATGATAATTCGATAAAAAGACATGATATAAAAAATGTATTTGTTATGTCTGAAAATATTGATGATGGTGCTACAGGTGATCTAAGCATTACTAAACTATATAAATATACCAGTATTATGGAAATATTTAGTGAAGTAGTTGCTAAGAGTGCATCAGAGCTTGTGGGAGGCGCAGTAGAAAAGAAGGAAACACAGATTGTACTTGTTACATCTGCATGTGGCGGAGTAGGAAAAACAACTATTGCCATGGGATTAGCTGCCAGTTTGGTGGCTGGGTATCAGAAGGTATTGTATATAAATGCAGCAATGTTGCAGAATTTTCAATATCTCTTAGAGGATAAAGAACAAATAACAGGAGCTAGTATATATTCGGCACTTTACAGTCCTACTGATAATGTATTTTTAGATATTAAATCTGAAATCAAAAATGATGGATTTGATTATCTTCCTGAATTTAAAGCTGCATTACCATCTCTAGGAATTGATTTTTCGATATTCTTAAAAATTGCTTTATCAGCAAAAAAGAATAGTGATTATGATTTCATAATTATTGATGCTGAGGCTACTTTCAGTGAGGAAAAACTGAATATGCTGGATGCAGCAGATAAAGTAATCTTGGTAACAGATCAATCTGTTGCAGCAGTTAATAGCACTAATTATCTTGTTAATAATATTAATGGTATTACCGCTCAAAAATATATATTCATTTGTAATAAGTTTGAAAGAAGCAAATTTAATGCATTGTTGGCAACGGAAGTAATATCGAAATTTAGCATTAATGAATACATAGAAATGATTAATGATGTTGATTTGGTAAAACCAAAGAATTTGGAAGCAAATAACAATATGAGAAAGGTTGCTTTTTTAGTAATGTAGGTGTTTTAAATGGAAAATTCAGCAGTAATTATTTTTAATAATATTAAAAAGAATGAAAGCATAGATTTAGAAATTCCACTTGATATAACTGCAAATGATTTGGTAATAGGACTTAATACGGCGTATGAGTTAGGGATAGATACATCGGATCAGAAGAAATGTTTTTTAAAAGCAGAAAATCCATTTGCATTATTAAAGGGGAGTAAAAAACTATCTGATTTTGGTGTAAGAAATGGAACAGTAATAAATTTCACGGAGTAGGTTGAAACTTATGGAAACTAACAGATATAGAATTATATTATCAAAAAAAAACATATATAGGGAGATAGAAATATCACCTGAAGTTCAAACACTTAGAGTAGGTACTGGAATTGAGAGTGATATTAGACTTAACAAAGACAATTTTTTTGAAGAATTTGAAATAGTATTTTCTAGAAATGAAAAGTGGGTAGTAGTTTGCTCGGATAACCTTTATTTGAGCCAAGGTGATGTAAGAAAGTTAATCACCAAGGAATTACAGCATGGAGATACAGTTTCTGTTTGTTATCAGTCTTCTGGTATAGAATTATTTAGTGTTGAGTTATTGATTGATTTTGACTATGAGAAAAAATCTTATGATTTAGCGTTAGACTTAACAAATCAATCGAGAGTTTTAGTTGGCGGTGGAAGTGATTGCAATGTTCAGATAAATGATGAATATATTGGTAGCGATTTTATATCCATTGAACGAACGAAAAACGGGTATGTTGTTACAGATAACAATACTAAATATGGCGTTAGAGTAAATGGCATTAAAATAGAAAAAAGTGTTGGTATTGCTGAAAATGATTTTATATCATTTGCTACTTTTGGAATGTGCCTCAAAGATAATATGCTTTACTGTAACTCAGCCAAAATAGTGAATATCAACTCTATTGTTAGTAAAAAGGTAGAGGATTCTGTAAATGAATTGGAATATCCTAAATTTAACAGAAATCCACGTTTTAAAGCCGTATTACCAGATGATGAGATTGAAATTTTAGATCCTCCAGCGGAGCCACAGAAGCCTGAAGGAAATATTGTAATGCAGTTATTACCAGCTATTATTATGCTTGCTGTAACAGTTGTTCTTAGAGGAATAATGGGAAATGGTGGCGGTGCGTATATATGGATTAGCGTAATTTCCATGAGTATAGGTATTGTTACATCAGTAACAAGTATTATTAATGCTAGGAAGAATTATAAAAAGGAATCTGATGAGCGAATAGCAAGCTATACAGAATATATAGCAAACAAGAAGACTTTTATAGAAGAATGCCGGAGCAATGAAGAACATTTATTGAATGATACATATTATTCTATTAGCAAGGAAAAGGCATTTGTTAGGGATTTTTCAGATTATCTTTTTGATAGAAGTACAAAGGATGAAGATTATTTAGTAGTACGTCTTGGTAACGGAAAGAAAAATGCAGTTCAGAAATTAAGCATTAAAAAGAAAGAAGAGCTTAACTGTACAGATGAGCTAATGAAGATTCCTACCGAACTTCAGGCTCAGTATAGGGATGTTCATAATGTGCCAATTACACTTGATTTAAAGAACAATAATGCTGTTGGCGTAATTGGTAATAGAAATGATTTATATGCATTTATTAAGACTTTAACAACTGATTTGGCAGTAAGACAGTATTACACAGATACTAAGTTGTTCTACGTTTTAGATGAAGATGATGAAGAGGACTTTAAGTGGCTCAGATTTTTACCACATATAAAAAACGAGCAGCTTAATATGAGAAATATTGTATGTGATTCTGATAGTAGAAGTATTCTATTTGATTTCTTGTACAAGGAGCTTTCTAGTAGAGAGACAGCTGAGCAGACTCATCCAAACTATGTAATCATGGTTTACAGAGATAATGGCATAAAGAATCATCCAATATCAAAGTTTATTGATTATGCTAATCAGGTAGGAGTTTCATTTATCTTCTTTGAAGAGCACAAGGAACTATTGCCAAGCGGATGTAATAGCGTGATTCAGATTGAAGGCACAAGGGGAATTGTGACAGATACGGACGATAAAAACTTGGTTTCTAGATTTGAATATGAAGTTGTAAATAACAATGAAGCAGCTTTTATTTCAAATAAATTAGCACCTGTATATTGCGAGGAAGTAAGCTTAGAAGGATCTTTAACAAAAAATATTACATTGTTTGAGCTTATGAATATTCTCAATGTTGAAGATATAAACTTGTCGAAGAATTGGGAAGAGTCACAGGTATATACATCTATGGCAGCCCCACTTGGTGTAAAGTCTAAAAGTCAGGTGGTTAGCTTAGACCTTAATGAAAAGCATCATGGTCCACATGGACTTGTGGCTGGTACAACAGGTTCAGGTAAATCAGAAATACTTCAGTCATATATTTTATCGATGGCGACATTATTTCACCCTTACGATGTAGGTTTTGTAATCATCGATTTCAAGGGTGGTGGAATGGTTAACCAGTTTAAGAATCTTCCCCATCTTATAGGTGCTATTACAAATATTGATGGTCGAGAAATCAATAGGTCACTTTCATCAATTAAGGCCGAGCTTAGAAAAAGACAGGCTCTTTTTGCAGAATATGATGTTAACCACATTGATGCCTATATAAAGCTCTTCAAAAAGGGAGAGGCAAAAATTCCGCTTCCACATTTGATTCTTATTGTAGATGAGTTCGCGGAGCTTAAGATGGATCAGCCAGAGTTTATGAAAGAGTTGATTTCTGCAGCTCGAATAGGTCGAAGCCTTGGTGTACATTTGATTCTTGCAACTCAGAAGCCTAGTGGTGTAGTAGATGCACAGATTTGGTCAAACTCTAAATTTAAGCTTTGCTTAAAGGTTCAGAATAAGGAAGACAGTAATGAAGTATTAAAGACACCAGTTGCAGCAGAGATTAAAGAGCCAGGTCGTGCATATTTGCAAGTAGGTAATAATGAGATATTTGAATTATTCCAGTCTGCATACAGTGGAGCACCAGCTACTTTTGATGCAAGTGCACAACAGAAACCGTTTACTATATATTCACTTGATTTAGCGGGTAAGCATACTCCGGTATATACACGAAAGAAGAAAAAATCTGATGAAGAATCAGAGACTCAGCTTGATGCAATAACAAATTATATTGCTGAGTATTGTAGTGAAAATGGTATCAATAGATTGCCAGGAATTTGCCTTCCACCTTTGGAAGAGATTATCGTATATGCGGATTCTGATAAATCACATGATGATATCAGTGTAGTTATAGATTTGGGAATTTATGATGACCCGGATAATCAGTATCAGGGTGTGGCAAAGCTGGATATTTCAAGTGGTAATACAATTATTATTGGTTCATCTCAGTATGGTAAGACAAACCTATTGCAGATGATTATCAGGGCTGTTGCTACAAATTACAGACCTTCAGAGGTTAATATGTACATTCTGGATTTTGCTTCTATGGCACTGAATGTATTTGCGGATTTGAATCATATTGGTGGTGTTATTTCTGCAGCAGATGATGAAAAGCTAAAGAATTTTATAAGAATGATTCGAAAGGAAATGGTCCGTAGAAAAGGGCGTTTTGCCGATATGGGAATCACTTCATTTTCATCTTATAAAGAGGCAGGAAATACAGACATCCCACAGATTATAATCATGGTTGATAATTTCCTTGCCCTTAAAGAACTCTATGGAGAATATGAGGATGACATAATAAATATTTGCCGTGAAGGTGTAGCACTTGGTATTAGTTTAATATTTACTTCTATCCAAACATCTGGAATCAGTTATAAATACATGAGTAATTTCGCAAATAGAATTTGCTTGTATTGTAACCAGAGCGATGAATATAGCACATTGTTTGATAGATGCCGAATGTCTCCAAAGAATGTCCCAGGTAGATGTTTATATTCAATTGATAAGACTGTATATGAAATGCAGACATATCTTGCATTCGAGGGTGAAAAGGAAATAGACAGAGTTCAAAAGATTAAAGAATTTATTGCATCTATCAATAGTAAGAATCCTACAGAAAAGGCTGTAAGAATTCCAGAGGTACCAAAGGTACTTGATTTGGATTATGTAAAGACAAATTACTTTGATAATGAAAATTATGTAGTCCCAATTGGTATTGATTACAATTTAGTCGATTTTGTTGAGCTTGATTTATTAAATACTTGTACTTTGGGTATTACAGGTCGTAAGGGCTTTGGTAAGTCTTCATTTGCTATGTATTTATTGAATTATCTCCAGAAAAATATCTTTAATTTTGATTCTAAGGTTTATGTAATAGATAGCTTCGAACAGAAATTAAAGAGTGCTTCTTCAATGGGAATAGTTGAAAAATATTCAGTTGATTTGAATGACTTTGAACTCATATTAGAAGAGGTAGAACAAGAACTTATCACAAGGATGGATATGGTAAAGGCTGGCGGCGCTGATGCACTTAATGCATTTCCATTAATTACAATTCTTGTAAACAATAAGGATATATTTGCTACTGATGGAATTAGCAAGGCTACAGTGGAGGTATACAAGCGAATAGTAAAGACATACAAGAATATGAAACTACTTTTTGTATTTGCAGATGTTGAAAATGCTGCCACAGGTTTTGGTGCATCAGAGATGCTCAAACAGGTGAAGGAAATTAATACAATGATTGCAATGGAAGATATTAGTGCGATTAAGAATGTTGATTTGCCTAACGGTGCAGCAAAACAATATAAAAAGCCTATAGAGCTTGGTGATGCTTATTTATTCAAGGGACAGGATGTTTCTAAGATAAAAGTAGTTTATGAAGGAGGACAATAGGATGGGCGCTAATGATGAACAGGTAAAACATCTTGATAGTGAACGATTTGGTGAAGTTATTAAAGATTTTGAAAGTGGCATCAAAGAATATGAGAGAATCATTGATGGTGTTAAGACGACAACATCAACATTGTTTATGTATTGGCAAGGTGAAGGTAAAAAACAGTTTGAGAAGGACTATACAAAAATTTATAGGCAGTTGGAAGATGTCTCAGATGTTCTTTATGATTTGCGTGATGCTTTAGTTGACGCTCAAGCAGCCTACATAAAGACTGATGAAGAAATAGCAAAGCTTGCTAGTACACAATCATAAAAGGAGAATAAAGGTATGAGTTACTTATCAGACTTACAATCAAGATTGGCTTCATTACAAGCTCAGAAGAGACACATTGAAGCTGAAATAAGTAAATACAAGCAGCGTAGAGCAGATGTAGTAAAAATCCAAAAGGACTTAACAAACGTTGGAGATGATAACTACGGTGAAGTTAATAAGTGGGGAAATAAAATAATTGATAATTTCGCAAGTGCTATGAAAGGTACTTCCAGTGTTGGAAAAATCTCTAGTCAGGTTAATGATGAGCTGGAAAAAGCCAGTTCATCGGATTCATCTATTTCTAGCGGCTTAAATGAACTAGCTAACGAGATTAATAGAATTGATAGAATTCTAGATGGATTATATTCTGACTTGCAGACATGCAATGCTAATATACGCTCAACAGAGGATGCGATTGCAGCTGAGTTAAGAAGATTAGCTGAAGAAGCGGCAAGACAGGCCGCAGAAAGAGCGGCAGCAGCTGCTGCTTCAAGAAAATAAAGTAGTAGGAAATATAAAATGGCAGAGTTAACAATTGATTATGATAATTTGCAAGGTATTATAGACAGCGCTAATACACTTGCGGTTAAGGCGGAGTCATATTATGAGAGCCTCCAGAATGATGTTATAAATTCCTTCGGCGGCGTTACAGCAGGAGTGAATGATGTTTTGGAATCGGCTCAATATTATGTAAAGGCAAAGAAACAACAGTTAGCAGATAAGGCTAATGAATACGCAACATTTGCAAAAAATGTTGGAGTTTTAATGGCGCATGCCATTCAAGCTGATTTGGATGTGGCCACTAAAATTGAAAACAATCAAGAAGATTTTTTGAAGAACCATAGTGAAATAAAAGCGGCAGAAGGAATAGAGGCATTGATGATTAGCTTATGTATAGAAGCTAAAAATTCAAGACCAATATTCAATTTATTCTGTGATGCAACTGTATGGGTACACGATAAGATATCTAGTGGGTATGATGCGCTGAAGTATTTTTATGAGTGTGGTGGTGGAAAGGAACTATGCCAGATTGTAGGAGCCGCCTTATTATTTGCAGCATCAGTATGTATATTATTAGCAGCATTTCCGCTCTCGTTGGCAGCAGGATTGTTTGAAGCTATAGTATCTATATCTGCTGTTGTTTCAGGTGCTATAGGAGTTGTAAATGCTTTTGCAAACATATATACATCAAAAAAGGCATTAGAGGCAAGAAATGGTGGAGACCCAGCTTGGGCAAAAATATATGGAGACACCGATAAAGCATCAGATTGGCTTAGGTTGACAAGATTTGATTCTAAGTTGGGAAATACTCTTAGTTACGTGGGAGCAGATGCTGTAGATACTGCAGAATTTGTAACAGATACAATTTCTATTGCGAATATGGCTAATAAAATAAATTCACTAGGAAGTGGAGAAGGATTATACAAATCATTTACAGGAACTATTAGAGGCTTAAAGCCTAATTCTACAAGATTGGTGGATGACATTAAGGGATTATATAATGCTGGTTTTAAAGGCGGTTTTAGATTAACAAAAGAAACATCAAAATATTATAAGGCAGTTGGTACAGGTTTAAAAACTATGCAGAAGGATTTTGATGTTGCAGTTGGACTTGCCATGAGCCATAAAACTTTGGGAGATGCATTTAAGCAATATAATCCTGTAAGTAGAGCATTATCTACATCACAGACATATAAGTTCCAGGATAAGATACAAAAAACAATGGATAAGGGAGGGAAAATTCCGCCTAATTCTTATTCAAATAACGCTATACATTATCAATTTAGTGAGTTTAATTATAAAGTAAGTTTATTTGGACAAAATTTCGAAAATAACTTGAGAGAGCTAAATTCAAGACCACGTTCACCTCTGTTTTGTTAGGTAGAAATCTTAGCTTAATAAATGAACCAGAGGGGCAAAAAAAGGACACAATTGAGAGGATATTAAGATGAAGAAAAATTTATTTAAAAACAAGGTTTTTATTGATAATGATTCCTATTCAAATTTTTTTAAATATGGAGCTATTTTTTTGACTTTATTCGGTTTTGGAGCAGTAGCTTTTTTTAGTCATATGGAGAAAGCTACCGGAAAAGATATGACAGGTATAGCAATACTGGCTGTTGTGATAGTGCTCTTTTTCTTCATTTGGTCAACTAGATGGACAACGGCAAATGCATCTATATACAGTATGTACAATGATATTTTATTTAGAATAGTTTTGCCGAATGAAATGGGCCGTGACGGTATTGCAATGGAAGGCTTAGGTTCTTTAACTGGTAAC
>NZ_JAFUSK010000054.1 GCF_017471675.1 Pseudobutyrivibrio sp. | reverse complement strand
ATGGAGAAGATATTTATTCATTCACCCCTGTACAGCACCCAGCCAATAAGGACACAGATATTGTTACAACACACTTTGATTACCATAAGATTGACGCCAACCTGCTTAAGCTTGATATCCTTGGACATCTGGATCCTACCATGATTAAGCGTCTTGAGGATTTAACAGGAATTGATGCTACAAAGATTCCTTTAGATGATAAGGGAGTTATGTCACTTTTCCAAAGTACAGAAGCACTTGGTATCACGCCAGATGATATTATGGGAACACCACTTGGAACACTTGGAATCCCTGAGTTTGGTACTGATTTTGCCATGCAGATGCTTGTTGAGGCTAAGCCTAAGTATTTTACCGATTTGGTTCGAATTGCAGGACTTGCCCATGGTACTGATGTATGGCTTGGCAATGCCCAGGACCTTATTCTTAGTGGAACTGCCACTATCACTGAGGCTATATGTACCCGTGATGATATTATGGTTTACCTTATTCATAAAGGACTGGACCCAGCTGAATCCTTCACTATCATGGAGCGTGTTCGTAAGGGTGTTGTTGCCAAAGGCAAATGCGATGAATGGCCAACCTACAAGCAGCACATGCAAGAGCATGGTGTACCTGATTGGTATATTGGTTCCTGCGAGAAAATTAAATACATGTTCCCTAAGGCTCACGCTGCTGCATACGTTATGATGGCATGGCGTGTTGCATACTGTAAGATTAATTATCCTTTGGCATACTATGCTGCATTCTTTTCTATTAGAGCAGGTGGCTTTGATTATGAAAAATGCTGTCTTGGTAAGGCCAGATGTGAGCAGGAGATTAAATACTATAAATCTCAGTCAGATTTGTCTGCAACTGATAAGGATATACTTATTGCACTTCGTCTTTGTCAGGAAATGTATGCAAGAGGATTTGAATTTTTACCTATGGACCTATACCAATCTGACTCAAGATACTTTAAAATAGTAGATGGGAAGCTTCTTCCTCCATTCAACGTAATCTCAGGTATGGGTGATAAGGCTGCTGAACAATTACAGATTGCTGCAAGCCAGGGTAAGTTTTTATCTCAGGATGAGATTAGAGATAGAGGAAAGGTTTCACAGACAATACTTGATAAAATGATTGAGCTTGGCATTGTTAAGGATTTGCCTAAGTCTAATCAGCTTTCACTTTCAGATTTCTTTAACTTATAAGGGGGCGAGTAAATGAAGGTAGTAAGAAGAATTATCATTTTAGTTGTTGCACTGGCTATTATTGGCGGATTAGGTTATTACAAGTATATTAACACTGTTACCTTTTACAATGAGGAGGGAACTGTAGGTAACACTATAGGAAATCTTTATGGTAATGGATTGTTTTGCGAAAGCGATGGTGTGGTGTATTTTGCTAATCCTAATGACTACAGTAGGATTTACAAAATGAATCCTGACGAAACAGATATAGAGATATTAGCAAATGATAGTGTATATTTTATAAATGGTGATTCTCACTATCTTTATTACAGCCGTAATGGAAATAGAGATAGCTCTCAGATGGGCTTTTTGAATGTAAATATTAACAGCTTATGCAGAATGTCTAAAAGAAATGGCAAGGTTATTATTTTAGATGATGCCAATTGTAATGCTGCTGCACTTATTGGAAATAGCGTGCTATATTTTCATTATGATTCTGAGGATGCCACCAGTCTTTATAAGGTTGGGATTGATGGAAAAGTAAGGGAGCAGCTTTCAAAAAGCTCAATTGATCCACGTTGTATTTACAACGGTAAATTGTATTATTCAGGTGTAGAAAAGGATCATAATCTACACAGCATGAATATAGATACCAAGGATTCCGCATTTGTTTCAGAGGAAAATCTGTGGATGCCAATAATAGAGGATAACAATCTGTATTACATGAACCTAGATGATAATAATCGTGTATACAAAAGCTCTTTATCAGGCGATGGCAAAACAGGTATAACCACTTATGGAACAAGCGGATACAATGTTGCTGGAAACTATTTGTACTATCAGTCAATAAAGGGAAATCCCGATGGAATCTACAGGGTAGATTTGACTAGTGGAGCTGAGGTGTTACTAGCTGAGGGTGAGTATAATAACATTAATGTAACTAGTAAATATGTATATTTTGCAGATTATAAATCAGGTACAACCTTCCATTCGCCTGTTGGAAGTATAGAAGTAGGATTGTTCGACCCACCTATTTTGTCACTTGATGATTAGGAGACTTATGAGAGACTTAGCAGAGGTAAGAGTTGATATTGACAAGGTAGACAAGGAGATACTTAATCTCTTTCAAAAGAGAATGGAACTGGCATGTCAGGTTGCTGAATATAAAATAGCCACTGGCAAGAAGGTTTATGATAAGGCAAGAGAGGACGAAAAACTTGATAAGTTATCATCCTATGTGGATGATGCATTTAGTGAGCAGGCTGTTAGAGAGCTTTACACTCAGATAATGTCAATTAGCCGCAAAAAGCAATTTGCTATTTTAAGAGATAATGGAGCCAGTTTTGACACAGGCTTTACAAAAGTAGATGAATATGATTTTTCTGATGCAGTAGTTTGCTTTCAAGGTGTTCAAGGAGCCTATTCTCAGCTTGCTATGATGGCATTCTTTGGAGAGAATATAAAGGATAGCTTTCATGTTGATTTGTGGCGTGATGCAATGGATGCCATAAATGATGGCAGGGCAGATTATGCTGTTCTTCCTATCGAAAACAGCTTGGCAGGCTCTGTAGAAGAAAACTTTGATTTGCTAAGTGAATATAATGTGGCAATTGTTGGTGAGCAAATTCTAAAGGTAGATCATGCACTTCTTGGGGTAAAGGGGGCTAAAATAGAGGATATTAAGACAGTGTACTCTCACCCTAAGGCAATATCCCAGTGTGAAGGATATATTCGCAATTTACACATGGATTGGGATGTTATCAATCTTCGCAATACAGCAGTTAGTGCAATGAAAATCAGAGATGATAAGGATAAAACGCAAGCTGCTATTGGAAGTACTTATAATGCTACTCTCTATGATTTGGATATTCTTGAAGAGAGCATCCAGGATGCCAAGAATAACGAGACCAGGTTTATTATTGTCTCAAAGGATAAAAAATATCGAGCTAAAGCAGACAAAATTAGCCTATGTCTAGAAATTAACCATGAGCCAGGAAGCCTTTATCGTATACTTTCAAATCTCATGTTTAATGGAATTAACATGAATAGAATTGAATCAAGGCCAATTAAGGGGGTTAACTGGCAGTATAGATTCTTTATTGATATTGACGGTAATCTTGATGATGAGGCCGTGAGAAATGCACTTATAGGTCTTTCAGAGGAGTGTGTAAGTGTAAGAGTTTTAGGAAATTATTAATTAATTGGGGGAAGGTATGAAATTATTCGCAAGCATTTATATAGGCTCTTATGAGACTACAATGAAGGTTTTTGAAATTGGAAAACAAAAGGGGATTAAGACAATTGACACACTAAAGCTTCCCTCAGATATTATTAAGGATATTCTGTCTGTAGGGAAGATATTACCTGAAACCACAAGTAAGCTTTGTCGCATATTGTCAGATATGAAGCGTACAATGGAAGGCTATAAGGTAGATGATTTCTCTATTGTGGCAGGCCCTAATATCAGGCTTGCCAGCAATTCTTTGATTGTTCTAGAACAGATTAAGGTTCATACAGGCTTTTCAGTCACTGTATTATCCAATTCAGAACAAAGATTTTTAGGTTACCAGGCAGTTGCCGCTACAGAAGGCTTTGAGGAGATTGTAGGGGAAAGTGCAGTGCTTATAGATGTTGGTGGAATGTCTCTTCAGATTACACTGTTTTCAAAGGGGAAGATAGTGACAACACAGCACCTTAGTCTTGGTACCGTATCAATAAGTGAAAATCTAAAGAAGCTTACAAGTGCATCAAGTAACTCTTTAGAGCAAACCTATGAAATGATGTATAAGGAGCTAGAGGTATTTAAAACCATGTTTTTAAATGACATAGAGCCTAAGTACATGATTCTTCTTGGGGTGCAGATAAGCTCTATTGCAGAAAGGCTATCAGGCTTTTCTTCCAAAAAGGTTAAGATAAAAGACTATCTTGATTTTTTAAATAAGATTAATAAGAACTATATTAAAAATTTTGAAATCGAAAATGATGTTTATATTGATAATGAGGGATTTATTGAGCCTGTTGTTATGCTTTACAAGGTTTTAGGTGAAACCCTAAATCCATCTATGGTATATGCTCCTGGCGTATCTGTTTCCGAGGGCATGGCGTATAATCATAGCTATTTAAAAAAATGGCTTACAGCAACACATGATTTTGAAAACGATATTATATCGGCAGCCTGGGCTATAGCAAAAAGATATGGCAGCTATCAGCCTCATCTAAAGGCGCTGTTTAAGCTATCATCAGAGATTTTTGATGTAATGAAAAAATATCATGGCTTAGGCAAAAGGGAAAGAATCCTAATTCAATGTATAGCAATACTCCATGACTGTGGCAAATATATTTCATTGGCAGAGGCTTCCAGCTGTTCTTATACAATTATCATGTCCTCTGAAATACTTGGCCTTAGTCATAAGGAACGTGAGCTTATAGCCACCACTGTAGAATTTAATCGAAAGCCTGTGGAGCCATACGAAAATCTTTCAGATAGATTTTCAAGGGAAGAATACCTGACTATTCTAAAGCTTCTTGCAATACTAAAGGTTGCAAATGCCTTAGACAGGTCCCACAAGCAAAAGATAAAAAATGTATCAATGCGAGTAAAGGACAAGGAGCTATTTATTTCCATCGAGGCAAATAGCTCACTGGCACTGGAAAAGGGATTGTTTAAGAAAAACGCAGATTTCTTTGAGGATATCTTCTCTATTAAACCAGTCCTTAAGGAAAACAGTAGAGTATAGGAGGCGTTATGGCAAATATCGATTTATTTGACTCTAAATATTATGACAACAGAGAGCTTAGCTGGCTTAAGTTTGAGCTTAGAGTTTTAAATGAAGCTATGGTTAAGGAGCTTCCTATTTTGGAGAGGATAAAATTTGTCAGCATCACCTCCTCTAATTTGGACGAATTCTTTATGGTTAGGGTGGCTTCCCTGAAGGATATGGAGCATGCAGGCTACACAAAGCCTGATATTGCAGGAATGACTCCAACAGAGCAGCTTATTGCCATAAACGAAAAGACCAGAGAGCTGGTGGATTTGCAGTACAATATCTGGGGTAAGCATCTGAATCCTATTCTTAAGGAAAATGGAATAATCCTTTACGATAAATACGAGGATTTGAATCAAGAGCAGCTAAAGTTTATAGACTCATTTTTTATGAGTCAGGTATATCCTGTGCTTACTCCTATGGCCTTTGATGCGT
>NZ_JAFUSK010000005.1 GCF_017471675.1 Pseudobutyrivibrio sp. | reverse complement strand
AGTGAATATTGCAGCATCTACAACATCTCTATCAGGCTCTATTCTATAAAATAATAATACGTTCTGTAGCAATACTACCTTACACTCCCCTACACAGATTAATTACTAATAGTTTAACATATTTTTGATTCTATTTATATACACATAACTTTTTGTGGGGCACTCAATGAAAAGGTCTACAAAAAATCTACTTACCAGAGCAACAATATACCGTTATTTTCTCACTTCGTGCCAATATCACTGTAAAATAATATTTTCAGAATTGGATTCATACAGTTTTTTCTCTGGAGCGTTGCCAAAATTGGACCTTTTGTTTTCTAATGCATCCCAAATCTACTAAATCAAGCTTTGGGATATCCACAAAAAATAGAAATGCATCCCAAGCAAAAAAACTATGCATAGGGATGCATTTTTCACTGTAGTGTATCATTATTACGCCACTCACATAAATTATTGGCGAATATCAGCAAAATCACGTCCGTTTCCTGCACACAAATGTGTTTATCAACATGTCTCACCTGCTATTTTATAAAAACTGTGCATCCCGATTCATATATTTTCGTAATAGGATGCATTGCTTCAAAAAATAATACACAGTCTTATATTTTATAGTATTCAAATTTTTGTAACTCATCTACCTTTTCTTTATCTTTATTTGGTCTACATGCCGATAAACTAATATTCCTCTAACACAATAAACAAATGCTAATCTACTATATCACCATTTGGACCCCAAAATTCCTCATGATCCTCTCCATCATAATGATTATAGAAATGATATCCATCCTCTATCCTTTTTCCACAACTCGTACATACATCCCAGTACCCCAAATCATCCTCAAACCCAGCTGTAACTGATGTAACTGAAATGCAATTACAATATTCATATTCCTTACTCATAATGATTCCTTTCTTTACCTTCTAATTAATCAATTGTTTTTCAATAAATTAAAACAAAAAAGCCCCTAATCACCATTTTAAATTTTGATTAGAAGCGTCTACTCTTGTCTGTTTCGTTTTAGTTTATTCTGTTTTCGTTTTGTTCTGTTTCGTCTTGCCCATCAAATATCTTACAACAAACATCTATTTATTTCAAACTAAAATTATTAGGCTCACTAAATAATGTAGTCACAGCAATTCTTCTTTATAAATCTTATTCTTTTTATCAAAAAATACCCAGTCCCCTTCATTGATATCCTTGGCTAGTAACTCTGCATCTGCCACCTCCATATCAATCTCCTGTCCTGTCTCGTCGCGTAAGCGAAGCAACACTTGTGGCAAATAACGTACTGTTCGCTCCTCGCATCCATAGTCTGCTTCTTGGATTTTCTTTACTATGTACTTCAATCTAGTAACCTTCTTTCTAACATTAGTCTTCTGTAATATTATGTATTCGCTTTTTATCTATAAATGCAGCTCCTTCTGACGCACACCCAAATAATGTATCATTTATATTCCTAACTTCATTTTCATATATCTTCTGCATTCTAAATACTGCTGTTTTCCCGTCACGTTTTATAATTGGCTTTCTAAAGAAATTCTTATCGAATCCTGATGCGTATAATGGTGCATTTTCAACACCATCAGCCATTAAAAACAACGCCCTTTTAGGAGATATAGGATATACAGAATACATAGGAATACTTGTCATGCCATCCTCACTGATTCCATCAAATATAGCAGGATAACAATCACTTATCATAAAGTCTTCTCCACCTCTAACCTCAACAGGAAGAAAGTATAAACCTGTTAGTATCAACCCGCATGTATCTCTTACCATAAACGCTTTAACTGGAGAATCAATATTAGGATTATCTAATACCTGCTTCAATGATCTGCAATTCACAAGAATCCCTAGATTTCGTTTCCAGAAATCGGTTAAATCACCATCTTCCTGAAACATCGAATAAAATTCTTTAAACTCATTATCAGCTGACTCACTAAACATTTCCTTAACTCTATCTGCACGAAATCCCATAATAGCAAGAAATAACTTTAGACTATCATCTTCTTCAGCAGAAAGAACTACTTCATCTTCTTTCAAAAACTTGTTAATAATCTGAGATGCTTCATTTTCGTATCTAGCCAAATCCTTTTCGATCTTAACAGGCTCATCTGGGTGATTAATTGTATCTCTATAAAGATTTCTTGTCATAAAGATTTCTTCAGTTCTTTTACTCTCAACAGAACCTTTACTACAATCATAGTATGATACATATCCGTCTTCTCTTTTAAAATTTCTAAGTATAAATTGAGGAATATAATGATGTCTAACTGGTTCTTTCATCTTTCCAAAACCTTTCTTACCAATTCTTTCTAGTATACTCACAGTCTGGATAATTCATACATCCAATAAATGAACCAAAACGACCAGATTTTTCTTTTAATCTACCGCCACACTCAGGGCAAACATCCTTTGGTCTTATCCTATCAAGCCTAACTAGCTCTTCTTTTTCTTTTCTTTCGTTCTCAATTAATTCTTTGACCTTAGGATCCTTATCGCAAATATAACAACGTCCTAGGTTAATCCCTAACGGTGGACCGTAGGAAGGAAACTCAGAATCTTTAGCCTTCCTGCCACAATAAAAACATTTAAGCCATCTATTACCTTTTGAATCACGAATTATATAATCATTCTGCGTAAAGTCTCCATCAAAATCTTTTGCGAATTGTTCTTCAAGTCTTTTCTCCTCAGCTGCCTTCTCTGCAAGCTTAGCCTCATATGCCGCTTGCCTTTCTTCCTGAAGTCTTTTTTGCTCAGCTTGGAATGCTGCAAAAGATATCTGGCTAGCTCTCTGATGAGCAGTTCTTCTTTCCGCTAATTCCTTTTCTTTTCGCTCCTTCTCTGCATGATACTCTTCATCTTTATTTCTAAGAGACACCATTAGAACTGCCTTTTCAACACTAACAGCTGTATTGCCATGCATAAGCTGCTCATCAGAAATATAATAGTTTTTAATACTATCAGTACTAACAGTAAAAGGATTGTAAAACCCATCTATATTTTTATAAATTGCTACTATTTTCAAAAATGCATTGGAATAATTTCCATTTGCAGCATCAATAAAGATTACGAATCCTTGAGTATCCTGCAATCGCATAAATGTCTCAGGATATTGTCCTCCAGTTGATGCATCTGCAATTGGAGTTATATAAAATGCATTTATACCTTGTTCAGCTTTAACTTTCTCGATGACACTAATTTTATCAGCATCAATAGCAGCTTTATTTGGAAAGAACACAATAGCGACTTTCTCCTCTGATGCAAATAACGATAATTCGTATTGAGAATCACTAAAGCCTAATTTATCCAACCTTTGTCTCGATTTTATATTATCGCTTTTAAATTTGTCATCTAGCCAGCATTTAAGAACAATTCTTGAATCTACTGATTCTTTACCCTCATTCTTCATGCAACAATTAGATTCATCACTGCCAACTTTAATTCTAAAATGCTGTACTCTTTTATTAGATTCACCTGCTACTAAAACCAAATTAGCACCGCATCCACATGGACAAAACAACTTATCCTGCTGACTTAAATTTCTCAACCATTTTATTTTTTCAGGAATATTTATTTGCTGCCCTTTTTGCAAAGTGTAAATTGATTCAATTCCAATAATCTCCCCATTACAAAGAGCTTCTGATCGTTTAACCAAATTATTCTCCTCCCAAAAAACTAATTCTATAATAGCATAGACTTATACTTTTAGTGATATCATAATAAACCATTTAATGTCCGATAAAGCGTCAATATATTATGTACTGGGCAGTCAAAGCTGCCCTAGCTTACAAAGCTATATCATCCTTATGCCTATTCCTATAAGCCACGGCATCAAAGATTTCAATCCTATAAGGAGTATCCATTAGCTCCGCAACCCTTTTCAGAACTTCATCATAATCCTCTACCCTGAGTTTCTCCTTTGACACTCGCTTCTTACCATCAAATAATTCAATATAATATGTTTCCACAGCGCTCTCCTATAGGCTCACATCATCAAGCTCCTTTTCACGATGATTCTTTCCAGTGAACTTCTCTTTCAGCTGATCTAACACAGATGGCTTCTTATCTGCCACAACATTTTCCATATCATAGGCTGCAGCATAGTGGGCATCCTCTTGAAGTGAATCAAAATTAATCTTCTTAACTCCTGCAGAAGTATCCATCAATTCACTTACCACGATATCAGCTACAACTATATTCTATATCGATGTCTAGCTTTTTTCTGACTTTTGACGCGATTGCATCATTCATAACTTCCTTAGCTATTCTACTACCATCATAAAATTTAACAATTCTAATATTTGTTCTTGCCATATACGCTCCTTTCTGTGCATATTATTGGTAATAAAAATTTCGTAAAATCCATTGTTTTACTTTAAATTCTGTACTAATATACTTATACAAAGGTGGTGCGTGACACTACTGGGCTGGTCGTAAGACCCGGGTCCAACGATACGGTGTGGGTGTCCCACTCCATTTTTTTTGCTATGGAAAAGACATGAACTTAACTAATAAGCCAACACATGAGGTCGCAAATTGCGACCTCATGTTTAATTTTGCAACATGATGCAGCAAAATTAGAAAAAGCACAATTACCTGTCAAGATAACTGTGCTTTCGTGTCTGCTGTCTTTTAAGTTGTCGTTCAAGTGCGCTACGGTCATTTGCCTGCTCTCATTCCTCATTGGTCTTGTTGAACTTCATTACTAATTCCTTTTTGCTCTCTATAAAATCAAGCAACTCATCATATGTTTTAAAATGTTTATCCATAATTTCCCCATAAATAACGAAAGGCCCCCTCAGGAGCCTTCCGGACCAGAGGCTTCACAAGTTTCTCCAGTACGTTCACTGACAAAAATATTAGCATCATTAAAACAAATCGTCAATATACTAGTGGCCAATTTTCACCACATCAAACACATCGCCTATCTCACTATCCATATATCGCAGATGGAGCCATTGATTATGATCAAAACACCATTTGGACAAAATAATAGACCAGTTAGTCTAGGTTCCACCAGAGTCGCTAGTCTATGTAATCTTATATTCTTTTTTTATCAATTCCTTTTATAAAAGTTTTCTTTAACTCATTTGGCTTATAAAAAAATTGAGTTTCGCTTCTGCTTAGTCTTCCCTCCGCTCGCTTTATTTTTAATAAATCAATTGAACAGAAGAAGTCGGCGGCTTGAAGCAATCTATATTTTTGCTGCTCAGCATTTCTAAACTCAACATTTGATATTTGAATCGAAAAAATTGCATTTAAAAGAGCTCCAAGTTCATTCTGCCCATTATCATAATACACAATTACTTTATCAAACTTACTGATATAGTCCATATGATCAGTTAACATCTGATTAATAGCCTTACCAAGTTTTCCAGATAATTGAACTTTGTTTGTTGCTTCTTTTCTTTTAATTGCAACAGTACAAAAATTAATAGGGCACTTAATAACAAAATTGAACATTTTATATATTAAGCTTCTTCTTTCATCAATAGAGTAATCTGTAAATCCATTCTCTCTTCTAATCACTGGTCCGGTATGGATATACTCAATATTCCATCCAGAATCTTTCATGCTCTGTTCTAATTTTTTTGTATCTTCAGTTATATCCTTTGATTGATCATGAAAAACAAATGTAACAAGATAATAATCTCTTACATCTCTTGTATCACCAAAATCTCCTGATTCATCAATAAAAACACTTAATTCTTTCATAAATCTTTCTCCAAAAAAAATGGCGGGAAATTCTTCCCGCCTACGGTGATCCAAAGAGCTTTCGCCCAGATCACTATTATATTACCATACAGTAAAATAATATTCAAGTAGCATGAAATATGTTAATGGCGAGGAGTCTCCCCGCCTAATAGGTTGGACCTGGGTCTTTCGACCAGCCCTCTGCGTTCTAAAAGATATTTGGCTACCGTCGCCTCTGTAGCATCTCTTTTGACCCATAGGGTGTGTGGTTGCAACGAAATTTACCACCTCAAATATCTCTTATTCATATAAGCATTGTATAAAAAATTTCTACTTGTATAAAGAATCCACTCATTTTTCGCTGATTTTGTTCCACTCATAAGGTGTGTTCTGGTACACGTAATAATTCAACCAGTTACTATACAAAATATTCCCATGACTCCTCCACTGTAGCAGAGGTCTTTCCTCCGGATTATCATCAGGATAATAATTTACAGGCATTGCGATTTCAAGACCTTTATCTCTATCCCTTTTGTATTCCGTATCAAGAGTGTAACGGTCATATTCTGGATGACCCATAACGAAGATGTTGCTGCCGTCTTTGGACATGCAAAGGAATACTCCGGCCTCTTCCCCCTTTGCGCATACTACCAAATCCTCACAGGCTTCAATATCCTCTGTCTTAACATAGGTGTGGCGGCTGTGAGGAGCGTAGAATATATCGTCAAATCCACGCACCAAAGGGATTTTGCGATTCTGTACACGGTGTGGGAACACACCAAATTTCTTCTCGTCCAAATCATATTTTTGAATACCATAACGATAGTAAAGGCCTGCCTGGCATCCCCAGCACAAATGTAGTGTTGATGTAACGTGAGTCTTTGTCCAGTCAAAAACCTTGCAAAGTTCTTCCCAATAATCCACTTCCTCAAATGGCATCTGCTCTACAGGAGCACCTGTTATGATTAAACCATCAAAATATCTGTCGTATACATCTTCGATATGCTCATAAAATGTGTCCAGATGTGTCTTGCTGGTATTCTTGCTTTCGTGGCTTCCCACAGTAAGAAATGTTACATCCACCTGTAATGGTGTGTTTGAAAGTGAACGAAGTAGCTGAAGCTCCGTTGCTTCTTTAAGCGGCATAAGATTAAGAATAGCAATACTAATAGGTCGAATATCCTGGTGTGTTGACCTATTCTCATCCATAACGAAAATATTCTCATGCTCCAAAATTGCCTTTGCTGGTAAATCGTTTTGTGTTCTAATTGGCATAGTTTTTCTCCATTTTGTGCTGTAAATTTACCTACTACAATATTACTTTTGAATTAATCATTTCAAGTAATTCCTCCTCGGAAATTACCCTTACTCCCAATGAATTAGCCTTGTCTAGCTTACTTCCGGCTGCTTCTCCTGCAAGTAGATAGCTGGTTTTTTTGGATACGGAACCTGCGCATTTGCCTCCGTTTAGTTCAATAAGCTCCTGGGCTTCCTTTCGACCCATGTTAGGAAGGGTTCCTGTTATTACAAAGGTAAGCCCTGCAAAGGTATCTGTTGCCCCTTCCTTTTCAGCCTCAACCATATTTACTCCTGCAGCCTTTAACCTGGCTATAATATCTATATTCACAGGATTATGCAAATAATCATAAATAGAATTGGCGCTGATTTCGCCAATATCATTAACCTGGGTAAGCTCCTCTATGCTTAGCTCCATGATTTTCTCAATATCCTTAAACTGAGATAATAAAGTCTTAGCTGCTGCCTTGCCTACATTAGGAATGCCAAAACCAGTGAACAGTTTACTTGCATCATTTGATTTTGCTGCATCAATAACGCCTAAGAGCTTATCGGTATTCTTCTCTTTTCCAATAATGCCTTTTTCCACAAGCTCATCACGATGATTCTTAAGATAAAAAATATCAGCAATATCTTTGATATAGCCTAGGTTTACCAAATCCTCAACATATACATCTCCAAATCCCTTGATATCCATGGCATCTCTTGAAACAAAATTAATGATATGGCGAACAAGCTGAGCCGGACAGCTAGGGTTTGTACATTTCATATCTGCAGTGTCGGCATCCCTCGAAACCTGGCCTCCACATACAGGACAGATGTTAGGAATCTTGTAGGTAGTAACTCCTTCAGGTCTCTTAGAATGAACCACTTCCTTCACCTTAGGTATGATTTCACCAGATTTGTAAACAACAATTGTATCACCAATACCAATATCTAAATCATCAATAAAATCCTGATTATGAAGTGTTGCACGGCTAACTGATGTACCGCATAAACGAATTGGCTCAAATATTGCTGTAGGATTAACTCTTCCAGTTCTTCCAACAGAAAGCTCTACATCCAAAAGCTTAGTTTCCTTCTCCTCAGGCGGATACTTATAAGCAATATGACCATTAGTATACTTAGCGCTGGTAGAAAAATCGTTTCTGTAAGCAACCTGGTCTATCTTTACAACAGCACCATCTATATCAAATGGAAACTCTCCACGTAAATCTCCGATTTCATCTATAACTGAAAGAATTTCCTCTGTAGTTTCGCATTTTTTATGAAATACTGTAGGAATACCGCAAGCAGATAGCTTATCCATTCCATCGCTGTGGCTTAAGGTAAGCTCTTCTGGCCCCTGCTGAACATTAAAGACAAACATCTTAAGGCCACGCTCTTTAGTGATATTTGCATCTAATTGTCTAAGTGTTCCTGCTGCCAGATTTCTAGGATTTGCTGCAAGCTTTGCGCCTTTAAGCTCCTGCTCACTGTTAAATCTGTCAAAATCCTCATGAGACATGTATACCTCGCCTCTAAGCTGTAGGGAATCATAAGGTAAGTCCAAATACTGTTTAACATCTGGAATCACTAAAGCGTTTGCTGTAACGTCTTCACCAACAAGCCCATCTCCTCTGGTCTCCGCAAGAATAAGCTTTAGCTTATCCATAGAATCTCTTTCGTATCTAAGGGTCATACTAAGTCCATCAATCTTAGCTTCAACAGAAAACTTAGCATCAGGATGCACTGCCTTTACCTTATTTACCCAGGCTGTAACATCAGCCTTATCAAATACATCTTCGATAGAAAGCATAGGCACATCATGTGTTACCTTAACTCCCGCTTCTCTCATGGCAACGCCGCCTATCTTCTGAGATGGTGAATCAGATGTAACCCACTCAGGATGTTCCTTTTCTGCCTCTTTAAGCTGAAGCATCAGCTGATCATATTCAAAGTCACTAATCTCAGGCTCGTTTTGATTGTAGTACCTGTCCATGTGATAATCTATTTCATCAATCAATTTTTTATAAGCATTAAACTCCATTTTACACCTCTACCAGTTAATTTTTAGACCCCTCAAGCAAGGATGTAAGAACCTTCAGTTCTTCCGCCGTAACATCCCTATATGTATCTTCTTTTAAATCTGCAAGGTTAATATTCATAATTCTTACTCTCTTAAGAGTCTTAACCCTATAACCTAGCATCTGACACATTCGCCTGATTTGCCTGTTAAGACCTTGGGTAAGAATAATGTTGAATTCGTACTTAGATAGTTTTCTCACCTTGCATTTTCTAGTGATAACCTCTAGTTCATCCAGATATACCCCATCAGACATCTTCTTGATAAAATCCCCAGTTATTTCCTTATCAACAGATACTACATATTCCTTTTCATGGGCGTTAACAGCCCTCATAATCTTATTAACCAAATCCCCCTGATTAGTCAGGAGAATAAGCCCTGTACTATCCTTATCAAGCCTTCCTATTGGATAAATGCGCTTATGATAATTAAGATGGTCTACAATATTGTTCTTCTCGCGTTTTTCGGCAGTACAAACAATTCCTGCCGGCTTGTTATATGCTAAAAGAATAGGCTTTTTATCAGCATTAGATACAAGCTTTCCAGCGTATTCTACCTTATCACCTTCTGAAATCCTCTGTCCCATAACGGCAGGCTTGCCATTAACTAATACCTCGCCTGCTTCTATAGCCTTGTCAGCAGCACGCCTACTACACACACCTGCATCGCTTAAAAACTTATTCAGTCTGATATTATCTTCCAAATAATCCTCCAAAAATATAACACAATGGAGACCAATTACATGGTCTCCATAACATGCAAATTAAAATTTATATTACTGTAAAAGGTCAGTTCTAATATAGCCTTCCTTCTTGCCATATTTAACCTTTGTCCAACCTTCTGCGTAGCTCATAACAACCTTAACCTTTTCACCTGCGTAAGCTACTGCAACCTTAGATGAAGATGTATCCATCTGTGAGCGAATGTTAATTGTTGAATCAAGTGTAATTTCAGTGCCCTCTGCAAGCGAACCAGTATTTGTACTCTCAGTTGTTTCTTCTGTAGTCTCTTCTGTGTTATCAGCAGAATCAAGTGTAACAGCATCCTTTGTTATGTATGCTCTAGTTCCATTGTAATCGAACTTGTAGAAGTCACCCTCTTCGCCATAAATCTTAATAACTGTTCCAGATGTAACTGAACCTAATTTATTACTGCTCTTATCAGCTGCCTCACGAACATTTGCCTTAGCATTGATTGTTCCAGAATATGAATTAGCCTCTTCCTCTGCCTCAGCAGCGGCTTTAGCTTCTTCTTCCGCAGCAGCTGCAGCTTCTTCTTCAGCCTTCTTAGCAGCCTCTTCTGCGGCAGCAACCTCTGCATCGTAATCAGTATGCCATTTAGCATGGGCATCTGGAAGAGTTTCGCTCATGAATGTATTAAGAGCCGAGTCAGATTCAAGGGCTTTAGTGTAAGCCTCCTGAATTTCTGCTTCCATATCAAGCAAATCCTGCTGGCGGATAAATACACTGATTAAATCAGAAACCTCTGCATCCATTTCATAAATGTTATTGTTCTGATTGAATGAACCATAAGTATTATTTATGAAAAGCTTGCCATCATCATTTGTTTCTACATAGAAGAAATCAAGACCTGGCGCTGCTGTATCAATATCAGCATACTTAAGCTCAACCTCTGTAGTAACTAAATAAGAATCTGATGTAAGTCCCTGCTTTGTATAAATCTTAATATTGTTAAAGCTGTCAATATAAGCACTGTAGAACTTAATGTAGCTAATCTCCTGATCACTAACTGGAGTAGCAATTGATGAGATTGTCTCAGTATCCCCATCTGCATAAGCCACATAGTAGTCATTAATTAATGCTTCTAATTCTGTGTTATTATTCTTTTTGAACTTCTTGGTGACACTGGTATTTGTCTTAGCTGATGATTTTTCTTCCTTAGGCTCAGAGCTTGTTCCAAGGAATAGCACAAGCATCATGGCTACAAAAATACACCCCGCTAAAAAATATCTTCTGTATATATAAATAAATTCAGCACATACAAGTGCTCCGTTTTTTTTATTTTTTTTTATTTTTGTTTTTAAATCTTGTAAATTCATGGGTCCTCCAATATTAACGCTTTGAATAACTGTAGACGGCCGGATTCGAACCGGCGGTCTTCGGAGTCGGAGTCCGATGCGTTATCCAGCTACGCTACGCCTACTAATTTGTCTGCCGAATTATTGTAACACAACTTACATTTCACATCAAATTTTCTATTTATTTTTTGGTCAAAACTTTAGTTGATAAAAGTATTAAAGTATTATAAAATAATTTCAATTTTTATACGAGGAGGTTCTAGATATGAACCCATCAGGTTCTACAAATCTAATTTGCCTTTTAGGCAGCCCTGTTTCACACAGCATTTCGCCACAGATGCATAATACGGCTTTCGATGCTCTTGGGCTTGATTTTTCATATATGGCTTTCGATGTAGATAAAACAAATCTTAAAACCGCAGTAAATGGCCTAAAGGTGCTAAATGCTAAAGGCTTTAATCTTACAATGCCACTGAAGACTGCTATTATTCCTCTTCTTGATGACATTGATGATGCTGCAAAGCTTGCTAATTCTGTCAACACCTGCGTGTATGAAAATGGCAGGTTAAAGGGATACTCAACAGATGGAATCGGTTTTTTAGAGTCTATGACTGATTCTAATATTGAATACGTTGGCAAAACCATTACAATGCTTGGTGCTGGCGGCGCTGCTACTGCTATTGTTGCCCAAGCCGCACTAGAAGGTGTTAAAAAGATTAATATTCTTAAAAGAAAGAATGCATCCTTTGCCGCCACTGAAGATTTTGCTGACCTGCTCACCAAATCTACTGAATGTGATGTGATGGTTTATGATATAAACGATTCAAGCATAATGAAGTTTTGTCTTGAAGAAAGTGATATTCTTATTAACGGTACAAATGTAGGCATGGGTGATGATGATACATCACTTGTACCAATTGATTTTCTTTATCCAGAGCTTACCGTTTGTGATGTTATATATCATCCACCTGAAACTAAGCTTCTTCGCGAGGCTAAATCAATAGGATGCAAAACTATGAACGGCAAATATATGCTTCTTTACCAGGGTGCTGCTGCCTTTAAACTATGGACTGGTAAAGATATGCCAATAGAACTAATCAAAGCTTCTTGTTTTGATATATAGAAAGGACTAAAATAATGAGCTTCAATTATCTAAAAAAAATGCCAACACCTGAGGAAATCAAGGAGCAGCTTCCTGTTCCTGAGTACATTAAAGAAATAAAGGCTAAACGAGACCAGGAAGTTGCAGATATTATAACAGGCAAGGATGACAGATTCTTATGTATCATCGGTCCATGCTCTGCCGACAACGAAGATGCAGTTTGTGAATATATTGATAAGCTTGCAAGAGTTGCAGATGATATAAAAGACAAAGTGCTTGTAGTGCCACGTATCTACACTAACAAGCCTAGAACAACAGGTAGCGGTTACAAGGGTATCGCTTCTCAGCCAGACCCTAATGAAGCACCTGACATGGTAGCAGGCCTTATAGCTATGAGAAAAATGCACATCCGTGCTATGACAGAGACTCATCTTACAGCTGCAGACGAAATGCTCTATCCTGAAAACTGGGGTTATGTAGATGATTTGTTATCTTATGTTGCAATAGGCGCACGTTCTGTAGAAGATCAGCATCACCGCCTTACAGTTTCAGGCTTTGATGTAGCTTCTGGAATGAAGAATCCTACATCCGGGGATTTTTCTGTTATGCTTAATTCTGTTTACGCTGCCCAGCATCCACACCACTTTACCTTCTCGGGCTACGAGGTAAAAACCACCGGTAATCCTCTGGCTCACACTATTTTACGTGGTGCCGTTTCAAAACATGGCAACAGCACTCAGAATTATCATTATGAAGATTTAATCCGTCTTCATAATATGTACGAGGAAATGGATCTAGTTAATCCAGCTTGCATCATAGATGCAAATCATTCTAATTCAAACAAACAATTCAAGGAGCAAATCAGAATTGTAAAAGAAGTGATGCACAACCGCAATCACTCTACCGAAATAAAGAACCTTGTAAAAGGTGTAATGATTGAAAGCTATCTTGTAGAAGGATGCCAGCCTATCTCCGACCACCAGACATACGGCCAGTCTATTACAGACCCATGTCTTGGATGGGAAGATACAAGACACCTGCTCTACACAATAGCTGAGCGAAACTAAAAGGCTTCCCCCTCTGGGTTGCTAGGCTCCAGTGGAGCCTGTTTAGCAACGACCGAGCCGGGAGGCGAGACAAGCTGTCACCGCAGGTGACTGATGAGGGAAATATCTAAAAAATCCCCTCATCCGTCTGCTACGCAGCCACCTTCCCCCCTCTGGGGGAAGGCTATTTTTTGGCCGCATAAGCCATAATAGCTGCCACAGTCTTGGCATCCTGGAGGGTGCCACTGTAGCACATGTCCATAAGTTCATTAAGGTCGTAGGCTTCAATATCAATATCTTCTGCCTCATCAAGGTGTTGCTCCCCAATTTTTTCAAGGTCAGTAGCAAGATAAACATCTATAAATTCATCACAGAATGCTACTGTGGATTTTAAGGCTAATAGCTTTTCAAGCTTTCCAGCACGATATCCTGTTTCTTCTTCCAGCTCTCTGGCAGCGCAGATACTTGTGTCTTCTTCTAAGGAATCACGTTTTCCTGCTGGAACCTCTAGTGTAAATCTATCAAGAGCATTTCTGTATTGGCGTACCATAAGTATTTTGCCATCAGGACGAACCGCTAATACACAGGCTGCTCCCATTCTGTGACTTACAAAATCCCATTTTTCTTCTTTACCATTTGGCAAGCGAACTGTATCTTCATAGATATCAAGGATGGTCCCCTTATGAATAAGCTCTCGTTTTACTCTTTCTATTTTTTCCATAACAAACCTCTTTTCAAAAAAAGCGGCTGGATAAACCAGCCGCAAAATTATTTACTTTGCATAATCAGTAACTCGTGATTCACGAATTACATTGACCTTAATCTGTCCAGGATATTCTAGCTGTGATTCAATCTGCTTTGAAATATCCCTAGCCATGATGACCATATCGGCATCTGAAACCTGTTCAGGAACCACCATGATACGAATCTCTCTACCTGCTTGAATAGCAAAAGACTTTTCAACACCTTTAAAGCTGTTAGAAATTTCTTCAAGTTCTTTTAATCTGTTTGTGTATGTTTCCATAGCCTCACGTCTTGCACCTGGTCTTGCTGCACTGATAGTATCAGCAGCCTGTACAATACAAGCTATGAGTGTTTCTGGCTCAACATCTCCATGATGTGCCTCAACAGCGTTAATAACTGTCTGAGACTCTTTGTACTTACGGCAAAGATCAGCGCCAAGCTGTACATGAGTACCCTCTTGCTCTCTATCTACTGCCTTTCCAATATCATGCAATAAACCAGCACGCTTTGCAACTCTAACATCAAGACCAAGCTCTGCAGCAAGTAATCCTGATAACTGAGCTACCTCGATAGAATGCTTTAACACATTCTGACCGTAGCTTGTTCTGAACTTCATCTTACCAAGTAATCTAAGAAGCTCTGGATGAATTCCCTGAACGCCAACCTCAAGTGCGGCTGCATCGCCTTCCTCACGGATTTGCTGTTCTACTTCCTTCTTAGCCTTCTCTACTGTCTCTTCAATTCTAGCTGGATGAATACGTCCATCTACAATAAGCTTTTCCAAAGCAATACGTGCAATTTCACGTCTGACTGGATCAAATGCAGATAAAATAACTGCCTCTGGAGTATCATCAATAATAAGCTCTACGCCAGTCATAGTCTCAAGAGTACGAATGTTACGTCCCTCTCTACCAATGATACGTCCCTTCATCTCATCATTAGGAAGCTGTACAACTGAAATAGTTGTCTCAGCAACATGGTCTGCTGAACACTTCTGGATAGCACTAACTACTATCTCTCTAGCCTTCTTATCAGCCTCATCCTTTGCCTGAGCTAAGCTTTCCTTAATAAGTTTTGCTGCGTCTAACTTGACGTCTTCTTCTACAGATTTTAAAAGTTGTTCTTTTGCTTGTTCGGAGGTAAGTCCTGAGATTCTCTCTAGTTCCTGCACACGCTGCTGATTAAGCTTTGAAACTTCTTCTCGCTGCTTGTTAAGCTGTTGTTCCTGACGAGCGAATTCAGCTTCTCTCTTCTCCACTGCATCGAGCTTCTTATCAAGATTATCTTCCTTCTGAGATAATCTGTGCTCGCTTCTCTGAATTTCTGCTCGGCGCTCACGGATTTCTTTATCAAGGTCATTCTTCTGCTTCATGGCATCTTCCTTTGCCTCAAGCATTGCTTCCCTCTTCTTAGCTTCCGCATTCTTCACTGCTTCATCAATGATTTCACGAGCCTTAGCCTCGGCAGAATTAACCTTATTCCTACCTTGCTTCTCATGAATCTGATTAGATACAAGTAGTGTGATAACAACTGCTAAAGCGGCAACGATAACTGCTACGATAATCGTTACGCCCACAGGAGCACCTCCTTATTTAATTTTCTAATTGGAATATAAAATAAAAGCTATTATGCTCTCATTTATAAACTTCAACATAAATAGTTTAACTTTATATAAAGCGTATGTCAAGACTAGGTATACCACATATAGTATGTGAATAAACTATTTTAATACCCTATTTATACTATCCGACGAGAACCCTCTTCCTGCAAGAAATCTATACATCTTAGCCCGCTCTTCGTAGGTGGCATTTTCTTTATCATAGTTCTTCTTTAAAAGGAGCTTTTCAATCAAATCAGATTCATCAGATGTATATTCTTCATCCATTACCCTGTCTATTACATCTGCCGATATTCCTTTTCCAATAAGATCCTGCTTAAGCCTAAGCTTGCTTCTGGAATCCTGATAAAATCTAATGTGACTTGCTGCCATTCTAGCATCATCTAAGTATCCATATTCGTTAATATAATCGATAGCTATATCAACAATCTCTTGTGAATAGCCCCCCTCTTTAAGCTTATCCCTAAGATTCTTTTCAGAGCGATCTTGCTTTTCAAGCAAATGTAAAGCTCTCTTTTTGCAGCGAGGAATAAGGATATCTGTGACTATCTGATTATAATCAACCTCAGATAAATCTGCCCCTTCCTCTATACCATAGCTTTCGTATTCCTTTTTATATAGAACAAAATCTGTCCCGCCAGCGAGACAGATTTTTGCTCTTCCCTTAGTTAATTTAACAAGAGATAAAACTTCCATGATTATTCAATAACCTCTGTTGGGATATCGTCCTTCTTATCCCCACCTACTAAACCAACTTCAGACTCATCTGCTTCTGAGTAATGGTCACGGATAGCATCTGCAATCTCCTCGCAAACGTCAGGATTCTGCTTAAGATATATCTTAGCATTCTCACGTCCCTGGCCAATCTTTTCTCCAAGATATGCATACCATGCACCAGACTTCTGAACAATATCAAGGTTAGCAGCCACATCAAGTATATCTCCTTCACGAGAGATACCTTCACCGAACATAATATCAAACTCAGCCTCTCTAAATGGAGGTGCCACCTTATTCTTAACAATCTTAGCTCTGGTTCTGTTACCGATAACCTCGCCGTTTTGCTTAAGAGCTTCGATACGACGAACATCAATACGTACTGATGCATAGAACTTAAGAGCACGACCACCTGTTGTTGTCTCAGGATTACCAAACATAACGCCAACCTTCTCACGAAGCTGATTGATAAAGATAACTACACAGTTTGTCTTAGCAACAATACCTGTAAGCTTTCTCATAGCCTGTGACATAAGACGGGCATGTAAACCTACGTGGGAATCACCCATATCACCATCGATTTCTGCCTTAGGAACAAGGGCTGCTACTGAATCCACAACAATGATATCCATAGCGCCAGAGCGAACCATTGTCTCTGTGATTTCAAGAGCCTGCTCGCCATTATCAGGCTGTGAAATATATAAATCATCAATATTAACGCCAATTGCCTTAGCATACTTAGGATCAAGGGCATGCTCTGCATCGATGAAACCGGCAATACCGCCAGCCTTCTGAACCTCTGCTACAGCATGAAGTGCAAGTGTTGTCTTACCAGATGATTCTGGACCGTAAATCTCGATAATACGGCCCTTAGGAAAGCCACCCTGACCTAATGCTATATCAAGGCTGATAGAGCCTGTAGGGACTGTTTCTACCTGTATATTAGCTCCCTCACCAAGCTTCATTACAGAACCCTTACCATATTGTTTTTCAATCTGCGAAATCGCAGCATCTAATGCTTTAAGCTTATCTTCGTTTGCCATTTTATAAAACCTCCGTTCGGAACAATTGTTCGTTCTTTATGTATAATAATAGTTAATATGAAATTAAATGTCAACAAAAAAATGGGATAAAAATTGAAAAAACAAAAAATCAAAAAACAAAAAAGACGGCAACATCAGTCACCGTCAATTACTATACACTCAAATCAAAATAGAGTCAAGCTATTTATTTTTAAGCTTAAGGCATGGCTGCTCTATAAAACGCCATGTTATAAATGAAAGAGGCAATACAATAATTATTGTTAAAAGCATATTAAAATAAGGATTAATAGATAAGGTATTATATCCGTAGGTTGGTTCTCCTAAGTACTCAACCAAAGTCTGTTGTATAGGAAAAGACATAATATAAATGCCATAGGATAAATCCCCTATTTTGTCATACCAGGTTGCTATAAATCGTTTTTGGAAAGCAATGTAAAAAATGATGTATGGTCCAAAAATACTAAAGGTAAATATAAAATTACAAAAAAGGATTCCAAGCACTAATCCAACAAAAGCAACCACAAAAGCCTTAAAAGAAAGCTTAATCTTATCTGAATATAAATAATATGCCATTCCCATAGTAAAAAACATACCAAGCTTTGACATATTAAGAACATATCCTGTGGAAAGCACTGGGACATTTGTGAACACTCCTGCATTTATGCATAAATATAATGCAGTAAGAACAGCATACATAGCAACTACAACTGCTCTTCTTTTTTTCCATAGGAAAGCTGTAATTGCCACAATAATATACCATATTACCTCATACATCAGTGTCCATAGGGAGCCATTAATACTATGAATATAGTGATAAGGAAAAACTCCTGGTAGATTTGTATCTGATGATATAAATACCAAATTAAGCAAAAAGCCCCTTAGGTCTCCATAATGAAAATACTGATAAAAGGTGTATTCAGATATAATAGGTCCTAAAATAAATGCTAAAACCATTACTACAACAAATAATAACGGCCATATTCTAAGAAAGCGAGCCTTAGCGTACTTAACAACACTTTTTGACCTATCAAAGCTTCTACAAATCAAAAAGCCACTAATGATAAAAAAGATATAAACCGCAATACCACCAGCCAAATCCTTATGATTTGTAAGAGTGTAAAAAACATCTTCTGTCTGTGATCCAACGCTGACAGCAAAAGAGTGCATATAAAGCACCATAAGACTGGCAATTAGTCGGATTATATTTAGGTTATTCTTTCTATCAATAGCAGCTTCATTAATTGTCATTAGTTCGTACCAAACTCCGATAATACTAGGCCTTCATTTCTATCTAAGACCATACCAACAGACCATGAGTTAACAAATAGCAACAGTGGTCTATCTTTTAAATCTTTAATCTTCTTCATATCAGATGTGCCTGAAATTTTATCCAGGTCGTAATCTCCCTCAATCCATCTAATATGCTCATAAGGAAGATTCTCAAGTGCAATTTCAACATTGTACTCGTTATTTAATCTGTATTTCAATACATCAAACTGAAGTACACCTACAACACCTACGATGATTTCCTCCATACCAGTGTTAAACTCCTGGAAAATCTGGATAGCACCTTCCTGGGCAATCTGAGTGATTCCCTTCATAAATTGCTTACGCTTCATGGTATCAATCTGACGAACACGGGCAAAATGCTCTGGTGCGAATGTAGGAATACCTTCAAACTTAAATGGCTTCTTAGCTGATGTAAATGTATCTCCAATGCTATATAAGCCTGGATCAAATACGCCGATAATATCACCTGCATAGGCCTTATCAACTATCTTACGCTCATCAGCCATCATCTGCTGTGGAGCCGATAGCTTTGCCTTACGTCCTCCCTGCACGTGTAGATAATCCTTTGAGGCATCAAATGTGCCTGAGCAAATACGAAGAAATGCTACTCTATCTCTGTGAGCCTTATTCATATTAGCCTGAATCTTAAATACAAATGCTGAAAAATCCTCAGAAAATGGACTAATCTCTCCTGCATCACTTTTACGAGGAAGTGGACTATATGTCATCTGAAGGAAATGTTCAAGGAATGTCTCAACACCAAAGTTAGTAAGGGCTGAACCAAAGAATACAGGACTAAGCTCACCGGCTGTAACCTGTTCCTGGTCAAATTCAGCACCTGCACCATCTAATAGCTCAAGCTCTTCCATAAGCTGGTCGTACTTATCCTTACCAATCTCTTCTATAAGGGCAGGATCATCAATCGAAACTATGCGTTCCTCACCCTGCTTTGTTCCCTTTTGAGTGTCAGAGAACATGCGAACACATCTAGTATTTCTATCATAAACACCCTTAAATTCCTTACCTGAACCAATTGGCCAGTTAACAGGAACTGTAGCAATACCAAGCTCATTTTCAATATCGTCAAGAAGCTCAAATGTATCATTAGCATCCCTATCCATCTTATTAATAAATGTAAATATAGGTATATGTCTCATAACACAAACCTTAAAAAGCTTTCTGGTCTGCGCCTCAACACCCTTTGATGCATCGATTACCATTACCGCTGAATCTGCGGCCATAAGTGTACGGTATGTATCCTCGGAGAAATCCTGATGTCCAGGTGTATCCAAGATATTGATACAATAACCATCATATTCAAACTGAAGTACAGATGAAGTTACAGAAATACCTCTTTCCTTCTCTATCTCCATCCAGTCAGATACTGCATGTCTGGCTGTAGCCTTACCCTTTACAGAACCTGCAAGATTAATCTGTCCACCGTATAATAAGAACTTCTCGGTAAGTGTAGTCTTACCGGCATCAGGGTGGGAAATAATCGCAAAAGTACGTCGTCTCTTAATTTCTTCTTCAACTGAACGAGCCATATAACCTCCAAAATATAACCCGCCTGTTACGTCTACAGGCATTAATATAATCCGCGGACCTCTTAGTATTACACGCTCCCGGAGGCCACCTTCCATACTCAAGTAAGGTATCCTCCCTAAAGGGTCCCTCCTTACTTGGCATGGAGCATCTCCGTTTCACTCCGGTCGGTGCTAAGCGAATGTCCACAGGACATTCAGCACCCTCCTCGCGCTTGCCTACTTTACTAGTCCGCTCACATAACTGTTTTATTATTTAGAGCTGAGAGAAATTACTCAACTCCACGTTAGATTGTACGTAAACCGAAAAATAGCCTGTACCAACATAAACTGGTACAGGCCATGATTTCATAAATTCTCAAACGTAAATTAGAACTTACGCTTTCTAGCAGCCTCAGACTTCTTCTTACGCTTTACTGAAGGCTTCTCATAGTGCTCACGCTTACGAATCTCCTGCTGGATACCAGCCTTAGCACAGTTTCTCTTAAATCTACGAAGAGCGCTGTCTAATGATTCGTTTTCTTTAACTGTAACATATGACATAGTCTAATCCTAACCTCCCTCCATCTGGGGACTTGTACTTAATATATTCTAAAGCACTAACAAGCATTATAGCATAAAATCAATATTCGTCAACTATTATTTGAATATTTTCCCTATTAACAGCTTGAATAATTCCATCTGCAATATATGACATAGCCTTGTCATTAGGATGAATTGCAACTGCACTATCATTTACTCTATGAATTCTTCCATCATTTCCTGACACTCTTTGGCCAATGCCTGATGTATAGCTTGAATTATTCCTTATGGCAGAAATATCAATATAATCGAGCCCTAATTCATCGGCAACACTCTTTTTTATGCTATCTCTACCTGACATACGCCAAAAATCTCCAACTAAGATTACCTTAGCTGTTGGCACACTCTTTTGTATATACTGAACTAATATCTCGTAGTCCTCTTTAAAATTTTTCATGCTTTTGATATTCTCTCCAACCTGAATTACCACAAGGTCGTAATCTTTAGCAAGAATTGTATCGAGATTAGGTAATATTTTAGAGCGAACAGAGCTTCTTTCCCAGGTAGAAAAGCCTACAACATCATAATCTACTAATGGGTACATCATCTGCAAACCGCTAACGGTCTGATGCACATAGTCCTTTTCAGGTGAGCTTGCAGCCATTCCCCAAGAACCCCACCAGTAACTGCATAAAGGATGTATTGTAATAGAATTACCAATAAACAAAGCTTTGTATATATCATCTGTTTGATTTGGCTGGATAAGTGTACCAGTAGGATCTGTAACCTGTGGCATCTCATTATTTGCTAAATTAGAAGGATTAAAAGCCACTGCATTTGCATAAGGCGTTCTTCCTTCCCATTTACCCTTTGTTACGTAATGCTTAAGCAAAACGTCAAAATCAGTACCATAAAAAGCTGCTATATCAGGATTTGTTCTGGCATAATATTCAGCATCAAACATGTAATCTGTCTGGGGTACGATAATAGCTGCATTGGCTACATTGTGTCCTGAATTAACACATTCCACAACAAAAACAACAGCTATAAATAACGCCAGTTGTCTAAGTATTCTTCTAGTAATACCCTTCATTGTTATGTCCTCCACTTTTAGTATCAACCCATATACTATCTAAAAGTATTGTCAAAAATGTGAAAAAGAAAAAATATAAAGCTACTAGGGTTAATAACAAAAATATTTCTCACCCCGGCACAAAGCCTGGAATGAGAAATATTTAATTCTGTTATTTACTAGTAGCTTATATCATACCCTCAAGTACTGTTTTGGCTTCTGCAAGTGCATCTGCAATGCCTGCTGGGTTCTTTCCACCAGCCTGAGCCATGTTTGGACGACCACCGCCGCCACCGCCAACCTTAGGTGCAATAGCCTTAACAAGGTTACCAGCATGAGCGCCTGCCTTCTGAGCTGCATCAGTAGCCATAACAACAAGGTTAACCTTACCATCACAGTCAGATGCAAGAACGATAACGCCTTCACCAAGCTTATTCTTAAGATCATCGCCAAGGTCACGAAGTCCATTCATATCAACACCAGCTACTGATGTTGCAAGAAGCTTAACTCCCTTAACCTCAACTACTGAATCCATAACATCGCCAACTGCTGCCTGAGCTGCCTTAGCCTTCATAGATTCAAGTTCAGAATTTGTCTCCTTAAGCTGCTTCTGAAGATGAGCAATCTTTTCTTCTACATCTGCTGGCTGACACTTAAGAGCTGTAGCTACAGCATTAAGCTTAGCCTCGATATCTGCATAGTATTCAAATACAGCAGCACCTGTGATAGCTTCGATACGACGTGTACCAGCAGCTACACCGCTTTCTGAAAGAATCTTGAATGCAGAGATTTCTGATGTGTTAGATACATGTGTACCACCACAAAGCTCTGTTGAGAAATCTCCCATCTTAACAACGCGAACTTCTTCGCCATATTTCTCACCAAAGAGAGCCATAGCACCGCTCTTCTTAGCTTCGTCGATAGACATGATAGCTGTAGTAACTGCAAGTCCTTCAGCAATCTTGTCGTTAACCATCTTTTCAACCTTTGCGATTTCCTCATCAGTCATAGCTGAGAAGTGAGAGAAATCGAAACGTGTTCTGTCAGCATCCTGGTATGAACCCTTCTGCTCTACGTGTGTACCAAGTACCTCGCGAAGTGCCTTCTGAAGAAGGTGAGTAGCTGAATGGTTCTTGCAGATACGAGCGCGGCGAGCAGCGTCAACCTTAAGTGTAACCTTATCACCAACCTTAATCATACCTGACTTCATTTCACCAACGTGGCCAATCTTACCACCCTTGAGCTTGATAGTATCCTTTACTTCAAACTCACCGTTTGGTGTAGAGATGATACCTGTATCACCAATCTGGCCACCCATTGTAGCATAGAAAGGAGTTTCAGGAACGATGATTGTACCAACTGTTCCTTCTGCAATTGTATCAACAATCTCAGTCTCTGTAGTAAGTACTGTAACAGTAGACTCAGATGTAGTCTTGTCGTAGCCAACAAACTCAGATGTAACATTTAAATCGATATCATCATAAACAGATGCATCAGCACCCATGTAATTTGTCTCTTTACGAGCAGCACGAGCCTTCTGTCTCTGCTCCTCCATGCAAGCCTCAAAGCCTGCAGCGTCATATCCAAAGCCCTTTTCCTCAAGGATTTCTGCTGTAAGGTCTACAGGGAATCCGTAAGTATCGTAAAGTTTAAATGTGTTCTCACCTGAAAGCTCCTTAGCTCCAGATGCCTTAAGCTCTTCTTCCATCTTAGCAAGGATTTCAAGACCCTTATCGATAGTCTTGTTGAACTGCTCTTCCTCTGCTGTGAGAGTCTTGAAGATGAATTCTCTCTTCTCCCAAAGCTCTGGATAGCCATCCTTACATTCATTAATAACTGTCTCAGAAAGCTTAGCCATGAAAAGACCATCAATTCCAAGAGCACGACCATGCTTTGCAGCACGTCTGATAAGACGACGAAGAACATAGCCTCTACCTTCGTTTGAAGGTGTAACACCATCAGAAATAAGGAATGTAGATGAACGAATATGGTCAGTAATAAGACGGATTGATACGTCATCAAGAGCATCTACCTGATACTGCTTACCTGACATTTCACAAATCTTATCACGAATAGCCTTCATTGTATCAATATCAAATACAGAATCTACATCCTGCATAACAACAGCAAGACGCTCAAGACCCATACCTGTATCGATGTTCTTCTGAGCAAGCTCTTCATAACCGCCTTGGCCATCACCGTTGAACTGTGTAAATACGTTGTTCCAAACCTCCATGTAACGGTCGCAATCGCAGCCAACCTTACAATCTGGCTTACCGCATCCGTATTTTTCTCCACGATCGTAATAAAACTCTGAACAAGGACCGCAAGGACCAGCACCATGCTCCCAGAAGTTATCACACTCTCCTGTTTCAGGGTCGCGATAGAAACGAGTGATGCGCTCTGGTGCAACGCCAACTTCCTTCGTCCAAATTTCAAAGGCTTCCTCGTCCTCTCCATAAATAGATGGATAAAGACGATTAGGATCAAGCTTAAGTACTTCTGTTAAGAATTCCCAAGACCAGGCAATAGCCTCGTGCTTGAAATAATCACCAAAAGAGAAGTTACCAAGCATCTCAAAAAAAGTAAGATGGCGAGCCGTCTTACCTACATTGTCAATATCTCCTGTTCTAACACATTTTTGACATGTTGTGACGCGTCTTCTTGGTGGAATCTCCTGACCTGTAAAGTATGGCTTAAGTGGTGCCATACCAGCGTTGATAAGAAGTAAACTGTTATCATTCTGTGGTACAAGAGAAAAACTGTTGAGACAAAGATGACCTTTGCTCTCAAAGAATTCCAAGTAGGCGCGTCGTAAATCATTAACACCGTTATTCAAAACAATAGTCCTCCAAAAATTATTCCTGTTCAGAAGGCTCACTATTCATTTCAGTAATGCCCTTCTTCCTGTCGCTAGACTGGCGAAGCTTGATTCCAATAAAACCTCCGCATAAGCCTAAAACAACCAGTATGATCATTTTAATTAGATAACTTGCAAAACTAGATAAAAATGCAGACATAGCAATTCCTCCTATATTACAAAATATTTAACCAATTAAATCTTACTACATACTTGAATAAATTATAATCCAAAGCACTTTTAAATTCCACCCGTATTTCAGAAAATTAATAATAAAATCACTAAAATTAACTGATATATCATACAGGTATTGCGTAATAAATTGGTTGCAGTTCTTAAATCCTTTGGTGATGCTATATTATCCTCATCCCCAATATGTCCGTTTTTCAATGTAATTCCCAAAGCCCCAGCATAAGCTGACACTGCTTTAAATCTATCTCTAAGGTGAATATACTGGGCATTTTTGCCATTAAAATCGCCGAAGGTATATTTGGCGGCAAATACTGTAAGTGCCCCATTTATCCTGTTTGGGATATAACCTATTAAATAAATAAGCTTTGCTGGATAATATCCAAACAGCATATATCTATTTTCTTTGCTACATCCATTGCTAAAGATTCCTACCCGGCTTTCTATAATATGAAGACAACGATACAAAAAAGCTCCTACCGGTCCAAAGAAAAAGGCTATTAAGAATGGATTTAACACTAAATCTGTAGCACCACTGGCAATAAATGTAATAGTCTCCTTTGTCAATGCCTCTGCTGTATCTGCCTTACTACCAGAAGAAGTGAATTTTTCTGCCATTCCTTTCATAGCAGCAAAGCCACTTCCATAATACTCTGACATAACTGCTCTTCCGCCATAAAAAAGATAATGCCCTTCTAAACATAGATAAGTAGCAAATGCTTCAAAAATCACACCTGTAAATATTGAGATTTCATAAAATAACATGTTAAAGAACAAAACAACAGCAAGCACAGGAGCAATAACTAAAAACACAAGCCATAGACCAAGCTGACGTTGTTTAGAATCTTCTATCAATATTATTTCATCACCAAGTAGTGCCCTATCCAAAAAGCGTACATATTCCTTTATTGTATCAAAGGGATTCCATATACTATATATTCTTCCAAATACAGCATCTAAAACTGTGCCAAGCAAAAGTGCCAATAAATGATACTTAAACATTATTCATCCCCACTAAGTTACTTATTCCTTTTATGATAAAACTGAAGCTGTTGAACGTATCCTTCAAATCCGCTGTAACTACTATTTATATATTCAAGATATTCACTCTTAGAATAATTACTGTAATCCTCGGCAATTATCTTTTTCATCCAGGTATCAATAGGATAGCTTTCCATAAAATGAAAACCATAAAGCATAATACAATTGGCAACCTTAGGACCTATGCCTTTGATTTGAAGCAACGCCGAATATGCATCCTCATAGCTCATTTGACTGATTTTTAAAATATCAAGCTTCCCTTCAACCACCTGCTTTGAAATACCAATTATGTAATCTGCCCTGTAGCCTAAAGCTGTACCATCCATAAGCTCATCCTGCGGTATATAGGCTAAAACATCAGCCTTTGGAAAATGAATTCCATCAGAATATCTATCGCAAAGACACTGAATTGATTTTTTTATCTTAGGAATGTTATTATTCTGTGATATTACATAAGAAATAAATACTTCCCACAAATCCTGTCTTAATATTCTCATACCAAAGGAATCCATAAGAGATTCTTTTAAAAATTTATCATTTGACTTACGTATAAGATTATTGTATTTAACATAATCTGTATTAAAGTCAAAATAATTCTGCCAGAATTCCCACTGGCTCTCTTCACAGACAAAATCCCAGGTATCTGTTTCCTTATTTAGATAAAAATATATATCATTGTCTCCAGAACATGCGCTATAGGTATCAGGCATTCCATCTGCCCCTTTTGTTTCACGCTTCATTCTAAAGACCTGCCCTGAGTTCATTATAACCTCAGGATTAAATTCTTCTGCTGTAAGCTTTTTGCTAAAAACCATTCTAGTCCTCTATTTCAAATATCATATTTTCTCTATCTATATCAACCACCCGCTCCTTCAGGTTAGCCACATCAGGTCTGGTCTTAAACCTATTTATCCATTCATACTGCCCCCACATATTCATTGGAAAAATGGTATCGCAATCGATATGCTTGATAAAATAATCCATACCAAGGAAGTACCCATCTTCCCCCATTCTTCCATCCATAGGAACAAATCCTATATCGAATTTACGATTTAAAATAGGCTTTAGGTATCGCCTGTATTCTCTGCCATATTGCTCCCCGTATAATTCTCCGCGGCCTTCAGCATTCCACCAGTTAAGAGTGCCTGCAAAATATATATTAAAATCCCCTACACTTATAACGAAGGCTAATCCCACATCATTAGATCTAAGCGTTTCGATTTTCATATCATCCACCTCATACTTATGAAGTGGCTTTACAAACTGCACTCTTTCCTTTTCTACTATTCCTTTATTTATCTTAATATCTTTGGAAAGAATAAATTTTCTTACACCATTAATATTAAAAATATCCTGAGTGTAATGATCCTTGCGACCATTGCTGGCAAAAACGTAAAGTGGCTTTTCAATATCAAATTCCGGCAACCCACCTCTGTACTCTACGCTAGCAGATAAATCATCCCTGTTAAAATAATCAAATAATAAATATCTATCCATAAGCTCAACAACAAATGAGCTGTGCATTAAATAATATACCTTAACCATCTTATCCTCCTTAAGGTATTTTAACACACTTAAATAAAAAGGACATCCACAACCGTGGATGTCCTGATATTAATTACAATTATTTAGCTGCACGAGCAAGTGCCTCTTCGTAATCCTTTGTTCCAACGAATACTTCGTTTGAATATGGGTTGCCACCAATCTTGATAGCATTTCTAATGATTACTGCGATGCAAAGACCATTAATTGCAAGTGCCATCATAGCTACAAAGCCCTGCATTGTAGGATCAGCTGTGATACCCATTGCTGCAATAGCCTCGTTTGCTGCTGCTGTCTTACCCTGACCTGCCTGGTAAAGAGCGATAGCCTTCTCATAAAGATCCATTGTTGTGATACCAGCCTCTGTAGCGCCACCGTATACACGAGGAAGTACAGCTGCGAATGTACCCTTTAACTGGAATAGAGGTACTACCTGAGCCCACATGCACCAGATTGCAAGTGTGTTAGCACGGTTCTGAATCCATGCACCCTTGTTCCAAAGAGCGTTTGCAAATGTAGGAGCAAGAAGAAGTGCAACACCACAGTACCATGTATGTGTAGGAAGGTTCAAATATGTATATTCGAAGTTCCATACATCATAAGCAACGATGAACCAAACTGTCATATCTGGCCAAAGCATATCTGACTGGTTCTTATCATTTGATGTGTAAAGGTGAATACAACCTGTCATACAGAAGATGTTGATAAGACCTGCGATAGCGTTAACAACATTCCACCATCCACCGTAGATGAATACACCTTCGTTTGAACACCACCAAGCACCTGAAAGGTCCCCTGTGATTGAGTAAGCTGCAAGAGCTGACTCCATATCAGAAACATTAGCAATCATGATGTTAGCTGCTACGATGAACCATGGCCACCAAGCGAACCACTTTTCTTTACCAATGCCCCACTTATACTTAATCATCATAAAGCCAACGCATCCGATGTCTGCTGCGTAAAGCTTGAAGTAGTGGAACCAACCATCCATATATGCAACAGTTGGATTTGAAGCACCGCCGAATAAACCAACGTGTGCTAAGATGAAATAAACTGTAAGAATACATGGGATGATAACGAAGATGATCACACCACCGACCTTTGTACGACGGCCGAGTTCATTCATAATAATCAATCCAGCAAATACAAGGCACCAGCCAAGGATTTGCCAAAGATTAGTGATTTGGAAAATCATATCCAATCCTCCTTGTTAATTATTTATTAATATAGAGAAACTAATTTCCCTACCCTCAGTTTTTATTATACCTATCTGTGAATAAAATAACAATATGTCACTTTATAAAAATTTAATACATTTTTTATATTTTGTTTAGTTAGAAAAATCTATATTCCCCTAATTTTAAGTATTTGTGGCATACATTCAAATAATAAATTATTAAGAAATCCCACATGTTCTCCGTCTGCATGTACACACATCTTATCTGCCATGTTAATTTCGATTCTATCAAAATCTAGAAGATCAAAGCCTTCCTTTCCCATGTGTTTTCCAGCCACAAGACTAGGAAGTAATGTAAGACAACGAAATCTACTGATATCATGGGCTATAAAAGCAGTAAGATATCCAGAATCAGCAGTTGCTTCGGGAGCCATTGGAATGCCTCCTCCTTCAGCCTTACAATTCATAGCAGCAGCAAAAATGGTGCTCTTTATATTTCTAATTTCAATTTTTCCTTTGTAATCAATTTTCACCTTAGCATCAGAAAATGGCATTGTAAAAATATCTCCTACTGTAAGGAGACCATATGTAGCAGAACCAGCTCCAAATATATTTAGAAACTTCTTAAGCCTGCTATCAAGTGCCTGTAAGCACACATAGGCATCTACTCCTATTCCTGCACTTACCCCAAAAAGCCTATCTTTTGATACTCCGTCTTCTATGTATGTAATTTTTCCAATATCAAACAGCTTATAATCACTAGATGTTAAGGCTCTATCAAGGATTTCAATTATCTCTCCTTTTAATCCAATTCCATTTGCAAAATCGTTAGCTGAGCCAGCAGGCAATGGGGTATAATATGTGTTTTCAAAATCTTCTATTCCATTTAAGGCTTCATTTAAGGTACCATCGCCACCCATTACAAACAGTGCTACTTTTTCACCCTTTCCTGTAGCTTCTTTAGCAAAAGCTGTTGCATCACCTGGCCCTTTGGTAAAATGAACCTCATATTCTATTTCAAGCTTTTCTAAATGTTCCTTTAGTTTTTCCCAGGTTTCTTTAGTCTTACCTGTTCTACTTGCTGTATTTACAATAAAAATATTTTTCATAGCATTTCCTTCACTTTCTTAATTATAATTTTCAACAATTTAAAAACTAAAGTCAATGGATTTCTTGCACTATAAAAAATAGAATGATAGCATATCCATTAGAGAAAAATAAAAGAGGGAAAATTTATGAACTATACAGAATTTAAAGAACGATTTTTTCACAAAGTAGATCATAACGGTCAAAGAGCATTATCTGTAATAAGCTGGACAATTGCAGCCATATTTATTGGAATTGTAGTAGGTTTATTTGCCACTGCCTTTGGTCTTTCAATGAGATACGTTATTGGTTTTAGAGAAAGCCATACCTATTTAATATACCTTTTACCTGTAGGTGCTGTAGTAATTACATTTATGTACAAGCAGATATTAAAGGTTAAAGATAGTGGCACAAACACTGTTATAGCAGCCATTCAATCAGATGAGCGACTTCCTTTTAGATTAGCTCCACTGATTTTTGTTGCCACCCTACTGACACATCTTGTAGGTGGTTCTGCTGGACGTGAAGGCGCTGCACTTCAAATGGGTGGTGCCATAGGAAATGGAATTGGACGTGTGTTAAAGCTTAATTCCACAAACAAAAAAACTATGATTATGTGTGGTATGAGTGCTGCCTTTTCAGCACTATTTGGAACTCCAATGGCAGCTGCCATTTTTTCTATGGAAGTTGTTTCAGTTGGAATTATGCATTATGCAGCATTGGTTCCCTGCGTTATATCTTCTTTAATAGCCAGATATATAGCAGCCCACTTTGGACTCACCTCAGAAATATACAAAATACCAGATATTCCTGCATTTACAATCAAGTCAGCAATACTTATCTGTATATTTGCTATTGTTTGTGGATTAGCATCAATCCTATTTTGTACCATGCTACATAAATACGAAGAGTTCCTTTCAAAGAAGCTTACCAACCCTTACATAAAGGCCTTAATCGGCGGTACATCAGTACTTCTTCTTACGCTTATCGTGGGAACCACTGATTATAACAGTACAGGCACAGCAGTAATTGCTGCATGTTTTACAGGCGCTAAAATAAGCCTATTTGCATTTTTGCTGAAAATGATTTTCACCACCCTTACATTATCCTGTGGATATAAAGGTGGTGAAATCGTTCCTACATTATTTATTGGTGCAACCCTTGGCGCAGCAATTGGCGGTACCTTCAATGTATCACCTGAGCTTTTAGCTGCTGTTGGAATGGGAGCACTATTTTGTGGTGTTACTAACTGCCCAATATCAAGCCTTCTTATCTGCTTCGAACTATTTGGCTACGAGCCTATGCCTTATTTCCTTCTTGCAGTAGCCTTTAGCTATTGGGTATCGGGTTATTCAGGATTATATCGTGCTCAAAAAATTGTTTATAGCAAATATCGCAGCAACTATATTGACAAGCATACATTATAACCCTAGTTATTACGCCTGCAGTTACCAAAGAATTATAATCTTTGTTAACTGCAGGCGTTTTTATACTTTTATTGGCACTTCTCTACAAAATATAATCTTGCCCCAAAATCAGGGAAGTATCTGACTTCTTCATTAAAGCCTGTACCAACAAAGCTTTGTACCAGCTTAACCCCATTAGCATTCAAGGTATCACCATAAGCAATGTGGTCTTCTATCTCTCCTGGCATCTTAACAAACTTCGCAATTACATTATGAAGAATTCCATCCTGTTTAATGTGTACAGGTGCTACTGTATTTACCAAATCTCCAAAGCCTTTGACATTATATTCTAGCTTTCTGCCAAAGAAATGATATTTGGTATTATCATCAAGACCTGCCATATCAAGCTTAAGATACTGGTCACCTGCAACAATTTCTCTTTGCATAAGCATTGAGACTGATGTGTTCTTGTCCTTATCAACAATACTCCATTCGTAAATATTGTCAGCTCTATGACGATAAAAATCGCCAAACTGTAAGGTCTTACGATACTGCTTGTAAAGCTCGATTTGTGCCCTAACAGCTGCAATATCCTCAGCCTTCATATCATTTAGATTAAGCTCATAGCCAAGAACACCAAAGCTTGCTACTGCAAATCTTGATTCCAGTGGTGTTACTCTAAGTGTCTGATGATTTGGACATGCAGATACATGTGCTGTATAAGTACACTGAGGATAGCCATAAGAATATCCATCTTGAATAGCCAAACGGCTTACTGCATCTGTATTATCACTTGCCCAAATCTGTGGATAATAGCAAAGCACACCAAGGTCAAAGCGGTTACCACCTGAAGCACAGCCTTCCATAAGGATATCAGGGAATCTTTCAGCCAAAGTCTTAAGCAATCGATAGAATCCAAGCACATATCTATGACTAAGCTCTAACTGCTTATCAGCTGGAAGATATTTTGAATAGTAATCAGAGAAGTTTCTATTCATATCCCATTTGATATATGAAAGATTAGGTGTAGAGAATACTTCACTCATTCTATCAATCATATAATCAACAACCTCTGGATTGCTAAGGTCAAGTATACGCTGGAAGCGGCCTTCAGAATGATCCATTCCTGGAATATCAATAGCCCAATCAGGATGCTTGCGATAAAGCTCACTATCTACATTGAGCATCTCTGGCTCAACCCAAAGACCGAACATCATACCTAAATCTGTAACCTTCTTTGCAAGACCTTCCAAGCCACCTGGAAGCTTTTTCTTATTAACAATATCCCAATCGCCTAAAGCTCTATGATCATCATTTCTGTCACCAAACCAGCCATCATCCATAACAAATAGCTCTACGCCTGCATTCTTTGCAGTTTTTGCAAGCTTAAGTAATGAGCTTTCGCTGAAATCAAAATAAGAAGCCTCCCAGCTATTAATAAGAACTGGACGTTCTTTCTTTTTCCAAGGCCCACGAGTAATATGCTCTCTAACAAATTCATGCATATTAAGTGACATTTGTCTAAAGCCCTTTGCCGAATATGTAAGAACTACCTCAGGAGCCTCAAACTCCTCTTCTGGCTCAAGAGTCCAAGCAAAGTTCTGAGGATTAATACCATACACCACTCTTGTCTTCTTAAAGGAAGATACCTCTGTGGCTGAATAATGATTTCCTGAATATAAAAGGTTAAAGCCCCATACATCTCCTGCTTCCTCAGAAGATTCTGGTTCAGAAACCATAAATAGAGGGTTGCACCTGTTAGAGCTTGTTCCTGTAAAGGATGAATTAACCAGCTTTCCTGCTAGAAGGACAATATCACACTTATTCATCTCTCTGGTCCAGCCACCATGGAATGATGTAATCTTCATTCCAGGATGGTCAAAATCCACAAGCATAGAAAGCATTCTTGTAAGCCTTACAGAATCCTTTGAAGTATTAATAAACTTTGCCGAACGTGTAATTACATCGCAATCCTCAAATACAGAATAAGAAAGAATCAATGTAAAACCATGATTCTTATCCTTTAAAGTAACATTTAAGGTTTGAACCTTACCTGATTCATCATAAGAGCTTGGCAAAGTCTTAAACTCTGGCTTTCCATCTATTACCTGGTATGAATCATAGACAAAATCCAGTGATGTACTTCCATCACTGCAAATGACCTCAAGCATTGGCTCTCTTAGATCACCTTTACCAATTGCAGACATTTCTAATCTAACATCCTCTAATGTTAGATTTTCATGGGCATCATCGTATGTAATTGTATTACCTGGAGCAAATGCACGTTTTTCAATAAGAACAGAAGGCTCATCCTGGTGGATGAGCTTTCCATAATACATGTGTTCCAGCTGACCTGTTTCCATTACACTAAATGCATATGTTGTTGATTTGGTATTTAAGAAAAATACCTTTCCATCAGCCTTTATCATATAAATAAACCTCCAATTCTTGTTACCATTACAAGAGTTACATTAAATACTATTTACGAGCCTTTAATTCAGCAGAAATTTCTGAAAGCTTTTCATCAGTCAAAATATACTTAGCTTTAAAGAAGAAGAATGCAATAACAAGAACTATTGTAGGTCCTACTGTCATAATCATTCTAAGTCCTATAACTGAATTTGCATCAATCGATTCAAGAAGCCCACTATTTGCAACCTTTTCCTGAAGACCTGCTACATCAAGTGTTGCCGCACTATCCTTTTGGATATTAAAGATAGCAAGACATACTGAAGCTACAAGTGCAGCAATACCAGAAGCAAGCTTAACTACGAAAGTCTGCATAGAGAAAATTACAGATTCATCTCTACGATAGTTCTTAAGCTCTCCGTAATCAACAGTGTTTGCAAGAAATACTGTAACTACAACGTTAAGAATACCTGCAGCAGACATGATAAGGAAGCCTGGAACAAAGAATACAAATACACTTGTAACTCCACTAAGCGCCATTGTAAGAAGAACAATGTATCCTATTATTTCTGCTGCTACACAGATATAGAAAATACGAAGTGTTGTAAAGGCCTTTCTAAGCAGTGGGAACATAATCATCATTGCAAGTATCTGCATACCACCGGCAAATGTATTAAACAATGTGTAATTGCCTTGCCAATTGCTTCCTGCTAAATCATATTTAAAGAAATATATTAACAGGTTTGATGTAATATATAAAGCTGTATTTACAAGAACGATTGTTATTACAATTGTCATTGCCTGATCGTTTTGGACTAAAGCCTTAAACATTTGACCAATAGATGCAGTTTGCATATCTACTGTAGACTTTTCCTTTATGCAAGCACATGTAATACCTATAAATAAAATAAATAATACACCAATAATAATTGAGAAATACTTAAAACCAAGACGCTCAACTTCCATTGTAGAAGTCATATCAATTATCATTGAGTTAATCTTTGCATCGTTAGATGTAATTTCCTCAAATGCAGCCTTTGGTAAATAGATTGCAACTGCAGCCTTACCTGAATCAATGCTATCCATAGCTACATTAATATCACAATCATCACCCTCTACATAAGTATTATCACCATATTTAAAGCTGTAATTGGTGTTGTCACCATTTAAGAATACAACTCCATTGTATCCCTTTTCTTCATCTACAACGCCGTCAAAAACCTTCTGTATACCTGTTATATTAAGAACTACATTATCTAAAGCAATCTCAGCTTTCTCTGTTGTTGGATTGCCATCTGAATCACGCTCAACAGCGTAAACACTAAACTGTGTGTTACTAGAATCAAATGTCTTTAGAATATTATCTGAGTTATTAGCAGCAGCCTTTGAACCAAGAGCTGCAACAGCCATAACAGTGACAATTGTTACAAGTGCAGAACCTACACCTGCGCAGGAACGAGCTAAGGCAGATAGCCCCTCGCGCTCTTTACCGCTTTCTGTAAAAGCAGGCACCATTGACCAATAAGGGATATCCATCATTGTGTATGTAACGCCCCACATAATATAAGTAACAGCAGCATAAGCTACAATCCCCTTAGCTGAGGCTGTTGGTGGTGCTGAAAACATAAGAATCAGTAATACTGTATTAGTAATAGTACCAATTAAAAGCCAAGGGCGAAACTTACCCCATCTAGTCTTTGTCTTAGCAACGATAACACCCATAATTGGATCATTAAAAGCATCAAACACACGGGCAATCAAAAGAATTATACCCATTGCAATTGCATTGACACCCATAATGTCCTGGAAATAATAAAGAACGTATGAAGCCGACAGCATGTAAACCATGTCTTTTCCAACAGCTCCTATACCATAAGCAAATTTTTCTACTCCCGATAAGCTCCTTTTTTCTGCCATTATACTCTCCTCCTTATTAGCCCCTGTTTTTCATATTCATAGCAAGCTCTACAACCTTGTATGCACCATCATAAAGTCCTATAGTTTTGTTAAGCTTGATACTCTCACACATTTCTGTGAGAAGCTTATCGTCCTTCATGAATATATCAATCATCTGAAGTGTATGTGGAATATCTCTACACTCTAAAGTTCCGTCTCCCATTTCTGCTGAGTGTATTGCGCCCCACATTTCATGTTTGCCAACTCGCTTAATAAATAGCTTTGGTACAGGGTAAAATGCAAGCTCTGATGGCTTTGTAACAAGTACATCGCAGCTTCTCATAAGAAGATTTGTACAATAAACTGCCTCAAATATATTCTCATGATAGAAACCATGAATACCTATAACATCGCCTGATAATGCATCCTCTGCAAACTTTGTAGTCTTATCAAATTCATTAAAGTGCTCTGTAGAGATTTCCTTCATTTCAGGAATTTCATTTAATAAATCATCCCAAACATTCTTGTAATCACCTACATTTACATATAAAGAAGCCTTGTTTGCCTTTATGTCAGGAAGAAGGTATTTTATAATAGCTGCAAATATCTCCTTCTGCGCACCAGCCCCTCCGATAGTAAGAAGGAATCTCATTGGCTTACCATTCTTTTTTCTATCTATACGAGCCTGACAATCTGCTTCAATATTAGAGACAAGCTCATGGTCAATATAATGTCCTGTATAAACCAAATCATCATTTGGCATAGGATTACAAACAGCATCCTTTGACATGCCATTACAGATGCGGTATCCCATATAAGCATTCTTGCACTGAATAGCATGAACAGCCCCCTCAGCGAAATGAAGGGCCATTGGCCAGTTATCAGGAATTGCATTAACTACGTATTTCATACCGGCATGTACAGCTGCCTGTGCTGGCCACGCATGGGTACCGATTACAGGTATGTCCTTTGGTACATTCTTATATACTGTTGCCATAAGCTCTGCATTCTTCTGGTCTGATGAATTATAAGAAAGCTTTCTAAAGCCCTCATAGTTCATTGGCTCCCAAACAAACTTATTAAACAGCTTGTTCTTAGAAAGCCTTGAGCCCAAAGAATACAAATCATTCTGAGCACTGATTACCTTTGTACAGGTAGTCTGTGGATATCCGTTTAAATCCATCCAATATGGTGTGTAGCCTAGTGCCTTTGCAGCCGAAGCCATTGCCATTGATATACGGTAATGTCCAAATCCCATACGGATATTTCCAACAATAACACCCTTTTCTTTATCAAATTTTTCAGGACTTGCTCCATCCTTCAGTAACACATCATATACACCAAGTGAATCACCAATATGTTCATTCTTAGAAATCACAATATTGTAATCTACATTAGAATCATCTCCATATTTTTTGATATTCTTTTTCTTAGTGTTGCATGCCTTTTTGTAATCTTTGTCAGAAATAACATTTCCAAAAATCACTTTACTCTTATCTACCATTATTTATAACACCCTCCTTATTAATTACTAAAAGCACTCAACAGATAGGCTTATTTCTACAGGCTCTAGCCCCTCGCTAGATATTGTAAGCTTGCCATCTCCATCTTCGCCAATAGATTTTATATATACTCCAGTTGCTCCACCTACAGGCGAAACTACCTTAGGACCAATTATTTCAAAAGGACCTTCAACCTCAAAACTAACAGGCTGATTAAAGAAATATAATTGATTGTCATTCTGGTCAGCTATCTTAATACGTATATGAGAAACATCATAGGTATGCAATTCTGTCAGCAAGGTATGGCTTGCCTTAGCTACAATATGAGCATTTGTAACAGCAGCCTTCTTAACAGTCTTTACAACCTTACCATCTTTAATGGCCTCAAACTTATACTCTCTGGATTCTCCGCCCCAATCTCCTATAAATTTATTATAGATTGGAACCGCTTTACTTGGGCTAACATGGTGGAATACCACAAGCCTAAAGGCTATCCATGCAAGAGATGGTGTAATCTTAAATCCACCTAATGTAACCTGGTTAAGAGCCTGCTTTATAAGCTTTGCCTGCCCCTTTGTGAATTCTCCATCATTTTCAACAGCATCCCCAACAAAATCATCTATAAGAATAGGTCCATGCTTTAGATTTTCAAAGGCAGAATCCTGAGGGAAGTATTCCTTTACAAGTACATCATTTTTATACATTTTCACTGAATCAGCATTTGTTATGATGTAGGATTTTCCCCTGTTGCATGCAGGATGCTCGCCTATATCAAAGCTTGTTGTTACATCAAGTACTATATCGTTTTCACAAAAAGCTGAATATACCGATGCTGCAAGCTTTGGATTTCTAAACATATCCATTACACCGTGGTAACAGATTCTATCTCCTGAACCAAAATCCTTGTGTGTATTATAGTCAAACATGCACCACCCAAAGGAACCGGCAATATCACTTTCCCCTGCTATTGCATTTAGTACATTAGCATGCCTGATTGCATGCTCTTGTCTATGCTCCTCTGGATCATAAGACTTGGTAGGGAACATGTGTCCATTATACTCACTGACAAGATATGGCTTTTCTTCGTCAGATGTGATTTCACTTTTCTTGGAACAGCCCTTATTATTTCCGGAATGAACAAAATCGTTATATGTGTATACATCCTCAAGAAGTGAGCTCTTAGCATGTGCTCTAACTCCACCAGTTGGTCTGGTTGGGTCGTATCTATGAGCCACTTCATTTGTTCGCTTATAAAAATCATCATTATCTATAGATTCATTGATTCGAACTCCCCATAGAATAATTGAAGGATGATTTCTGTATTGGAGCACCATATCCTTTGTATTTTCAACGGCAATGTCCTGCCATTTGCTTCCGCCAATATGCTGCCAGCCTGGAATTTCTGTAAAAACCAAAAGTCCTAGCTTATCGCACTCGTCAATAAAATACTGGGATTGAGGATAATGAGAGGTTCTTACCGCGTTAAGTCCTAACTCATCTTTAAGTATCTTAGCATCCAATCTCTGCATCGATTCAGGCATAGCATAGCCTACATAAGGATATGATTGATGTCTGTTTAATCCTCTAAGCTTTACCTTTCTTCCATTTAGGTAATAGCCGTTTTTTCTAAACTCAGAGCTTCTAAAGCCAACACTTGCTTCGAATTCATCTACAACCTCATCATCCAAAAGAAGCTGTGTCTTTACATTATATAAATATGGACTTTCCACATCCCAAAGCTTTACAGATGTAGGTGCTGTTGTCAGGTTAAGAATGTACTTATCACCATCACTTTCCAAACCACCCACTGGTTGAGATAGAATCAGCTCTTCTCCAAGAAACTGTTTGATGAATACCCGCTCTTTTACAGCCAAATCATAAACATTCTTTGAAAGATAACACTGGGTTTTAAGAATACCCTGTACTTTCATCATCTTTATCTGCTTTGGTGTACGCTTGCTAGTAGATATTCTTTCCAATAAAGATGGCTGCAAAAATACATCTGTAAAATGAGTCTGTTCTTTGATTTCAAAATAAACATCACGGTAGATTCCACCATAAGTCATGTAATCAATAACATATCCAAATGGAGGTTGATCAAGATTCTCTTTAGAATTAACCTTTACAGTAATTAAATTTTCTTCTCCATAATTAAGAAGTTCAGAAACATCACAAGAAAATGCAGAATATCCACAATCATGATGTTTAGTATGCTTCCCATTAATATAGACATCACAGCTATGTCCAACTGCTTCAAATGTAAGAATAACCACTTTACCATTCCACTGTACAGGAGCGAAAATGCTCTTCTGGTATGCACTCTCCATTTGGTAAATGCTTTCATCAAAATAAGAAAAAGGCGTTTCTTTAACTGTGTGAGGAATATTAATCAGCCTGCTTTCCTTCATTGGCTCATCAATCATTGCCTCTTCAAATTTTTCATTAAATCTCCACTTTCGATCTAAATAAATTTTCTGTGCCATTTATTTTCCCTTTACAACAATTCCATCTATCATAACATCAACTACTTCTGCCAAAGCTTTTGGATAATCAATCCCACTGGATTTAAGGTAATCTCCCATTAATAGCTTATCAACACAGGCTTCGTACATAAGCTTAAAAATGTTAAGGTCTATTTCTCTAATATCACCATCAGTTATGCCTTTTCTAAGAAGCTCAAATGTCTTCTCCCAGCCACTATCCAATCGGTCTATCATTTTTTCATAGGCCATTGGATATTTATTAGCCAACTGATGCATTGCAGTATAATCAAAGCCGTAATGTGACTCAGGCAAAACTGCAAGTATTCCTCTTACGCGTTCTACAGTGCCAAGGCTTTCATCGTTATATATTTTATCTTCAGCAGCCTTAATCATATCGAATGCATAATCCATCATGTCACACATGAGTTCATTCTTGTCACTGAAAATTGTGTAGATAGTTTTCTTGCTCATCTTCATCTCTGTAGCAAGATCATCCATTGTAAATTTAGGGCCTTTTTCTCTAAATACCTTTAGAGCCCCCTCTAAAATTCGTTCATTCATATTCTCTCCCAAAAACTAAAATTTGTATATTGCGTTTCCCTTATCTAAATTGTAGCAAAATTTGGAAACTAACTCAACAAAAAACCGTTTATACATTTTTCACAATTTCTTTACATTCTTTTTGTTGACAAAGCACAATTCAAGGTTTAATATATCCACGTAAACAAGAGAAAGAGATTTAGGAGGTAAAAAGAATGTTCGAAGAAGTATCATTCACAATGTACAGCGTATACGCAGATTATGAGAAGTATTGCAAAAGAAAGAAAGCAGAAGGCGAAGAGCCAGTTTCATTTTTCAAGTATGCTTTCGGTCAGTTCGATTAATTCGAACTTCCACTTAAAAACAACAGGGACTCGCGTTTGCGAGTCCCTTTCTAATTTATTAATCTATCTTATTCTTCATCAGTATTTAAAGCAGCATCTATGATTGACATTAGTTCCATTGCACTACGGAAATTAAGCTTCTCATCCTTATCAGCCCAAGTAACCTGCCCTTGCCAAGTATCATTTTCTGCTTTATTAACATGAACTACAAATGTTCCCTCTTTCTTATCTGCCATAATAGCACCTCCCTTGAATCTGTTTTTATAATATCACACTTTCCATTATATAAAGCATTATATTTCATTTTTTATTTAATTATGTCTATTATCTTTGATTTTTTTCATGGGAAACATTAATATCTATATAGAAAACTATTTAATCGGAGGATGTATGAGTAAATTTATTTCATGGAACGTAAATGGCCTTAGAGCTGCCACCGGCAAAGGCTTCTGGGAGTATTTTGATACAGTTGATGCTGATATATTTTGTCTTCAGGAAATCAAGCTTTCAGAGGGTCAATTTGATACTGAAAAAGAAGGATACCATGTATACTTTAACTACGCTGAAAAGAAAGGCTATTCTGGTACAGCTATTTTCACCAAGCAAGAGCCTTTGTCCGTTACCTACGGAATTGGCATTGAAGAACATGACCATGAAGGTCGTGTAATCACTCTTGAATTTGATGATTATTATTTTATTACCTGCTACACTCCTAATTCTCAAACTGAACTGAAGCGATTAGATTATCGTATGACCTGGGAAGATGATTTCAGGAACTATCTTTGTAAACTGAAAGAATCAAAGGGAGTTATTCTCTGTGGTGACCTTAATGTTGCACATGAAGAAATAGATATTAAAAATCCTAAAACAAACAGACATAATGCCGGTTTTACAGATGAAGAGCGCTCAAAAATGACTGAGCTTTTAAATGCAGGTTTTGTTGACAGCTTTAGATACTTCTATCCTGATATAACTGATATTTATTCCTGGTGGTCATATAGATTCAAGGCTAGAGAAAAGAACGCTGGTTGGCGTATAGATTACTTTATTGTTTCAGAAAACATAAAAGGGCGAATGACCGATGCCAAAATACATACTGATGTATTTGGTTCCGACCACTGCCCTATTGAACTTGATTTTGACTAATTACTGCGTAAAGCGTCTATCGGATTTAAGTTAGCCGCCTGGTGGCTTGGCAATATTCCAAAAACAATTCCTATAACCATTGAGAAGGCCACAGCAACTATTGCTGCTGGCCACGATATGGCTACAGGTGTTCCACTCATTATAGATATTATCTGAGCCAAGCCTATTCCACAGGCCACTCCAAGGACTCCACCCATAGATGTAAGTACTGCGGCCTCAGTTAAAAACTGACCCATAATCTTGCCTTTTCTGGCACCTATAGCTTTTTTCAAACCAATCTCTGCTGTTCTTTCTGTAACAGAAACAAGCATAATATTCATTACACCAATTCCACCAACAAGAAGAGATATTGCTGCAATCCATATCAACATGGAATTTGTTGAAGATGAAAGCTGTTGCAGCTGTTGTGCCTGCTCTAACAAGTCCTTAGATTGATACTTAATTGTATCATCAGTGGGACTAATAGAAGCATTAATAATATCTGCAGTTTTCTTTCCTGCCGCTGTCATATCATCAGTAGATACTGCTCTAATCAATACATTCTCAGGCTCATCATATCTATAGCTAATTGGCCAATCTGTAATCGGGATATATATTGTGCCCGATTCATCCTGCATATATGTTTCATAATCAGCTAGAGTATTAATAGTTGGTTGAAATGTAGAACGGGTTTCAACAACACCTATTATTACGTAAGAATCTCCGCCTATTTCCAACACTTTGCCAAGTGGCTCTTCGTTTTGCAATAAATCCTCTGCTATAGCTTCGTCAATAACGCAAAACTTTTTAAAATTCTTGCATTCATCATCTGTAAAGAGTCTACCTTTCTTTACTGTAAGGTTTGCAGTTGAAAAGAAATCAGTTTCTACCCCCTTTACATATCCACCATTCATAGATGCATTTTGATAATACACTCCATCGTATATCTGCCTATTATTGTACTTGCTGGCAGATTGAACCTCATCAAGTTCACGAATCTCACTAAGCACACTATCACTTATACGAGGTATACCATAAGGCAACTCACTATAGCTCAAATCCATAGGCCAATCATTCTGGTACAACTGAATATCAACAGTATTCGAACCTGAGCCTATAAGATTTTGTTTTATCTGCTGATTTGTTCCTTCAATGGTAGATACTATGGCAATAATAGCAGCAATACCAATAATAATTCCAAGCATTGTCAAGAAAGACCTAAGCTTGTGTGTCCAAATGCCTCGAAAGGCTAATCTCAAATTTTCTAACATTAACCTAAGCCTCCATCACCATATTGTAAATTATCCACCTTTTTGCACTTGATTCCCTCAATAGCTCCATTTCCATAAGGGAATGCTAAATAATCTTTTTTAGATACCCCCTTCTTAATCTCTATCATAGAGCCCCACAGGGATTTACCTACCTTAACATATTCTTTCTTTAAAACCTTTGATTTTGTCATCTTCATTACATAGCTACCAGAGGCATCCTTTCGGATGAAATGTGAAGGAATATAAAATCCTCCCTCCTCCTGTCCTGCTGGTGTTATAGTAATATCAACAGCCGAGCCAATCTCTATACCGCTTTTCCTGTCAAATGTAGCTTTAAATTCGTAATTGCTACTATTAGAATTTCCAGCACCACTATAAAAATTGCTATCTTTGCTAGGTGTATCACTTATGCTTGAAATAATAGCCTCAGCAGAAGCACCGTTATCCCATGATGTAATTGATACTGTATCTCCCACCTTAACATCTTTAAGATAGAATTCCCCTATAGCACCTGAAATATAGTATTCATCCGTAGCTGATACTATCATAAATGGCTGATTTGTATTGTAGTTATCTATATTTTGAACCTTAGATACTGTTCCAGAAACCTTAGCTACAATATCACCATTGTCTGAAGTATTTTTCATAATCTCAAGCTCGTTAACAAGCTTTCTCAAGTTTAAATCTTTCCTTTTTATAGAATCTTGAGTATCTTCAATGGCTGTTTTTAATTGATTAGCATTCAGTCCTTCTGGAACTTTACGTTCTCTTTCAATGTTTCCATCCCTAAAGTATACAATCTCACCTACTTCTTTGTGAGTCTGAGAATCATGATATACTTTAGTACGCAAATATTCCCCTTCACTACTTACTGACTTAGTATCAAATTTATCGGTATCCTTTAAATCAACACCTTCCAAATCTCCCCTAAGCTTGTCTACAATTATTTTATCTCTTACAGGATTTCCATCGTTATCTACCTTAGGACTTCCATCTTCATTTTCACTTTGCTTATAAATATAATAAGTAAATCCCTGCGGATTGCCTTCCGTATCAAAAGCTCTACTTGCAACCACATCCCCTGCTTTGTAACTACCATCATATCCGTCATCATTAACGTCAGATTTTGTAATATATTCCACAGATGAAGTATAGCTATACTTGCTGTAATAATTCATTTCATAAGTATTAGTTGGTACAGGGTCTGTGTTAAGTAATCTTTCAAGCTTAATCTTATCAACATTTAATTCCTGAGTAGCCTTTTTAATCTGTAATTCTTTTCCACTTATGTCCTGAGAATCCTTTTTTACAGTCATAAGAACGTCGCCTTCATTCACATGGTCGCCATCCTTAACATTTACAGAAACAATTTCTGTACCCTTTGCAATATATGCAGCCTGGGCTTTATCTGAGGTTACATTTCCATAGCTTTGTATATTATCACCCCAATATCCATCCATGCCCTGTTCTGCCATAGAGATAACTTCTGCAGTTTTTTTGCTTTGCCTATAGTAAAATACACCGTACAAACCGCCTATCGCAACAGCTATAACAAGGAGGACAATAATTAAAGTTTTAATCTTCTTCATTTACAGCCTCCTCTAATCCTGAATAAAGCTTTCCATCTACTATTCGATATGTCTTTTTGGCGTGACTTGCAATATTGGCATCATGGGTAATCATAATGATAGTTGTTCCCTCTTCATTAAGCTTTTGGAATAAATCCATTATTGCAGCACCTGACTTCTGATCCAAGGCTCCTGTAGGCTCATCGGCAAGAAGTACCTTAGGATTGTTTACGATGGCTCTTGCTATAGCCACACGCTGTTTTTGTCCACCAGAAAGCTGGTCTGGCCTAAACTTAACTCTGTCAGCAAGCCCTACTCTTGTAAGCGCCTCTATCGCACGTCTTTCCCTTTCTTTTTTCTTAACTCCTGCATAGCTAAGAGGTAATGCCACATTTTCAATAGCATTTTCCTCATTCATAAGATAAAAGCTTTGGAATACAAAACCAATCGAGTGAAGCCTAAGATCCGACATCTGTCTGTCCTTTAAACGCAGAACATCCTTATCCTCAAAAAAGTATTCTCCGCTGGTAGGCTTATCCAAGCACCCAATCACATTCATAAGAGTACTTTTTCCTGAACCTGACGGTCCCATTATGGCCACATATTCACCTTCATCAACAGTCAAAGATACATCATTAAGAGCTGGAACACTGGTTTCCATTCCGGACTCACCATATACTTTAAAAATATTATTTAGTTTAACAATCATAACTATTCACCTTCGACCCCAGAAACTGTCTTCATTCCTTCCTTATAGTCATCCATAGGATAAGCTAGCTTGTCTTTTTTATCGATTCCAGAAACAGCATACACCATCTGTTCCTCATAATAATCCCCAAGCTTTACAGACTTCTTTGCAAGTTTCCCCTTATTATCAACCCATACAAACGGATTACCATCTTCGTCGTAAGCTAAATAATAATCATAAAGATATGTTCCATCTGAAAAATCCATTTCAGGTGCATCGGTCTGACCAATCTCGATATAAAGATGTTGTCCCATCATAAGCCCTTCACTACTATCTAAGGTTACATAGAATGGATATTTTGTAGACGTGCCCTCTGTTGAGTCACCTCCATAATTATTTTGATTGTTTTCCTGCTTAGATTCTGTATCAATCTTAGTTATAGTTCCAGACCATGTCTTTGTTTCATCAACACGTGAGCGAAGCGTTACCGGTTCATCTACGTTAATGGCCCACACATTCTGCTCGTTAATTTGCCCCTTTACACGCATTTCTTTTGAAGCAAGTATTGTAATAAAGGAACCATCTGTAGTATATGGATTTGTATCATCTGCAATCTTTGTGATTGTTCCAGATACAGTTGATTTCACTGTAGAATTATTAATCTTCTTTTTATGCTCCTCTATTTTGGCATTAGTTTGCTCAATTGAATTATTTGTAATCGCAATATCTGTATTTAAGCCACTAATCTGATTTTGTAAATCTTCTCTTTCGTTTTTGTCTTTTTCTGTTTGTCCTTTAATCTTTGCAATATCAGACTGAAGCTTTTCAATCTTTCTATTATTATCCGCAATTGTAAGATTGTATCCTTCAATATCAAAACCAAATTGAACTATTTCAGCCTCAAGGGTATCAGTTTTATAAGAAAACAATGGTGTCCCCTCACTTACAATATCTCCCTCTGATACAAATATCTGATCTAATTCTCGTTCGGAGCTTTTGGTGATACTGGTAGTTTCTTGACCTTCAACTACACCCATAAATACTTCTGGTGTATAGCTACTACCTTCACCCATAATTTCTGATAAAGATGTTACATAGATTTGAGATGATTCATCTGTAGAACCTGCCTTTTTATCTATTATAAAAGTTTTTACAGCAAACCCTGCAGACGCTACAATAACAGCAATCAAAATGATTGCTACAATCTTCTTTTTCATAAACTATTCTTCCTTTCCCTTGCTACGAACTGTCCTAGTTCTAATAATACAGTTATAGCATTAATAAAGAGGTAATGCAATATTACCTCCATTTGTTATTATAATTAATTTATTTAATATTATCTACACAAAAGTGTTTCTTTTGTTGAAATACATTTGTCAGCCAAACAAACTATCCAAGCCTCCCTACATTTGGGAATCTTAGTAATGTTAAGTGGCCACATATGACTTTCTATTACCCCTTGGGTTTTCTTACAAATTCCAAAATGCCTGGTAGCATTTTCCATTGCTGTCCTAGAGTGGGAAAAACCATGTAGACCATGCCCATCATCCGTTACATGCCAATCATATAAATAATAATCATGTAAAAAAGCCCCTACTGTAAGAACGTTTTCGTCTCCACCAAGATGAAATCTATTGTTAATCCAAAAGCTAAGTCTTGTTACACTTTCCACATGATCAAATGTAGATATCCGACCGTGCTGAACATACTCCTTCATTTTTTGAACTCTCGCGTCTGATTTAAATGGAGCAAGGATAGATTTCATTCTTTGCTCTTCATCTGGCCTAAGTCTCATAAAACCCTCCGACTAATACCATAATTTAAGTAAACGCATCATATCAAACAATTATGTACTAGTTGTGAAAATTATTAAAAATAATGTTATCTGAATTTATAGAAGGAATCAGTTCTCCTTCCATCATTAAATGCCCCTAAGATAATTATCTCACCATCTGCATTAATCTCAGCCATACCAAACTTACCTGTATGGTCCTCCAGGTATGATATATGGAATATATAAACCTCCTCTGTAAAGAAATAATCATATCTCTCTTCATCGGAAAGCTTTTCTTCAACCTCTAAACAGCATTCCCCAGGTTCAAGATTAAATCGCCCCACATATTCAGAGTCTATTCTTTGAAAGGTTACGGTATAGCCTTCCTCCTCTGGAAAATCCAAAACCAGTTGCTTATAGGCTTCCTCCTGGGATGCAACAGGAGTAACGTCATAAGCTGAATTCCTAGGCTTTTCCATAGGATTATAGTCAGGAATGCTGTGCCATAAAGCCAATATCCATATTTGTATAAATAAAATCATGATTAAACATACTGTGATGATTCCTTGTAAATATCCTTTAAGATTAATCCGAAGCTTCTTTTTCTCTTCGTCTGATTCATCTTCTTTATTCTTGATTATATTTTTAGCATAAGTGCTGCCACCAATGGTTTCCATACAGTGATTGCATATAATTTGATTCTCAGCTGGCTGTCCACATATAACGCATTTTTTATCAGTTTCAGTACCAGCTGCTATATCAAATATGCGGCTCTTAAATCTTTTTCCAAATACAGAACCTAAAATTACCCGCTCATTTTCAAGCCTTAGAATGGATTCAACTACCTCCATGTTGCTAAGGTCATATTTGGAAGTAAGCTTAACCATATACAAAAGCTCTTGTTTTAGTTTTTCATCCCCCATAGTCGCCCCTAAGATTGTTTTTTATCCATTCCTTTAAAGCAAAGATACGCTAAAAGCTTATTATCACGCTCTAGCACTTTGCCTGCATACAAAATTCCACGTTCTTCCGCTTCTGCTCTAACAATCCTAGCCTTGACCGCTAAACTGAAATCAGAAGAATTGGCATTATCAGCAAAATTAATTTCCACTATATCTCCGATTGTAACTCTGTAAGAATTTCCAATAAATGATATTCCACTATCACTAATATCCAGAACTGATATTGAAAATCTTCTTCCATCCTCCATAAGAGCGGAGCCTGGAGTCTTTACGCTAACCCTTCCATCTTCTCTTCTCTCACTGGATGCTGCAATCTTCCCAAATGCCCTTGCATCTATAGCATAATAATCAACGCCTTTGAAATTAACCACATTAACGCTTAAATTACGCCATACCACACGGCCTTTAGTGTTAGGGTCAATACAATGCAATAGAAAGCTCATGCCTTGCGGCGAACCGTTTTTAAAATCAACCACCTGGCCATTGTACATATATGGCTTAACAAGAACCCCGGTTCCATTGTTAGTACCAACAACCTCTGTTTTAAATTCAAAGGATGAATCCACTATAATAATTTCAAGAGTAACCTCTTGTCCTGCAACCAATTTATCGATTGTCATAATTCTTCTCCCGATAACATTTATATTAATATTCTACCTAATTAATCGGTCTTTTTGAATTAAAAATTCATTTTTAAGCAAACTTTTTATTAAGAATTCTGTCTAATAGCCGCCTCTATAACATGCTTAACAAGAATGCTTGTGGTTACACCACCCACACCACCTGGTACAGGAGTGATTGCATCCACAATCCCTTCAGCTTCCTCAAACTTAACATCGCCACAAAGCTTATTTTTTTCGCTGTTCCAGCTAATTCCTACATCAATAACAGTCTGGCCTTCTCTAAGGTAATCTGCACCAACGCTTTCCATCTGGCCTGAAGCTACCACTACTATATCAGCATTCTTCGTAATGCCAGGAACGTCCACTGTCTTAGTATGGCAAATAGTAACTGTGGCATTTTCATGCATGAGAAGCATAGCAATAGGACGGCCAATGACTAGCGAACGACCAATAACTGCTACCTTCTTTCCTGACAATGGTATATTATAATATTTAAGAATTTCCATGGCCGCCTCAGCAGTACATGGAGAAAATCCAAGATTGGTATTAGTAAACACCCCTGCTAATGATAAATCTGTGGAACCATCAACATCCTTTGCTGGAGATAACATATTTCTAGCCTTAGCTTCATCTATATGCTTTGGAAGCGGTCTAAACATAAGTATTCCATGTATTGTTATATCATTATTTAATTTATCTAAAGTATCAAAAAATTCTTCTTCCGTAACATCTATAGGTAAAGCAACAACCTTTACATCTACCCCAATCAACTGGCAACGCTTGATAGCACCACGTTCATAAGAAAGGTCATCAGCCTTTTCTCCAACCCTTAGAATAGCAAGTGTAGGATTAATTCCTTTAGTCTTAAGCTCATTTACCTTTTCGCTAAGCTTCCCGTTAAGATTTTCAACAACATCTTTTCCCTTAAGTAATTTTGCCATGTGTCCTCCAATTTATAATCGTGATATAACATCTAAATATATTCTATCTGCCTTTGGAATATATATATTTAATAGTTCTTCAACCTTGCAATCAAGCTCATTGGCATAAGCTCTGTTCTTCATAAGCTTAGTGTTAACCTTTACATTAACTGCCGCCCCTTTCATTGCTCCCGAAAGTAGGGCTACTCCTGTAGCAGCATCACTAATCATTATTTTAGAACCTTTATTTGCAAATTCTTCCTGCAAATCAATAGCCTTACCACATAGCTCCAAAATCTTAAAAGGTACAGCTGCAGCATCCTTTAGGCATTTTTCCATAATGGCATCTCTTTTTGGATCATCCTTTGAAATAGAATATGCTTTAGATAATGGTTCAAATGCCTTAGCATCTTCATCAATACATTCCAGCAACTGATTTTGAAGTATCTTCGCTTCAGTCATCAAAGCTTTTATATCTTCCTCAACATCAGCATAGGTTTTCTTGCCTACTGTGAATTCTCCAACCATATCTCCAAGGGCTATGCCTATACTAGAGACTAAGGCGCTTGCTCCACCCCCTCCTGGAACTGAGGTTTTGGATGCAAGCTGATTAGTAAATTCTGTAACGCTAACATTTAATAAGCTCATAACAATCCTCCTAAAAAATAAAGACCTTGGACATCCTCCAAGGTCTCAATCACCTATAAAATCAAAAATTGTCATCTGATTAGAATCTGCGACTAAATTCTCGTAGGTCTCCTGTTCCTCAGCAGTCATCTCTCGCTGAAAAACGTATGTCTCTTGTTTTATGACGCCATCCATATCAAAATACATCTGCCTGTATTTTGTTTTATTAGTATTATCTAACATTATTCTTTGCCCATCTATTAATTATAAAATCAATTATAATTCTATCATACTAGGGCAAAATTTCAATTAATTCTTTCTACGTTCATGGCCTGATTGTGAATAAAATTTAGACTTGTCTATAAGCATATTATCATCAGCTATTTTACATAATTCTTCTGCAGAAGCATCAGGATAATCCCTTGTTGAAGCCACGCCGATAGATGCTGTAAAACCATTAATCACTTTACCACACCATGTTTTGGCAATTGTATTGAACTTATCAATTCGTCTTTTTAACTCTATTTCAGAAGCAACAAGCATAACAACAAATTCATCGCCGCCTATTCTACTGATTATAGCCGTAGAGCTATCTTCAAAGGCACCATTAAGACATTCTGCTGTAGCTCTCAAAAGCTCATCACCTGCATCATGGCCATAATTATCATTATAATATTTAAGTCTGTTTACATCTAAAAATACTACTGCGGTATCTTTCACAAGCTCCTTATCTTCAATAGCTTTTAGCTCCTCGTAAAAAATATCTTCTGTTTGTAAGATGCGTAAGTTCATCAGTATATGCAAATTCTCTAGCCTGAACAAGCTCCTCCTGTTCTTCAACTCTGATACTAATCCTCTTGTATATAACACCCACCTGTGTAGAAATGTATATGATAAGTCCTACAACAATAATGACGTTATAATTGCTATCAATATTGTTTATGTACATTGCAAGGGCAACAAGGCATATCAATAAAAATAACAGATTACCAATAGCAATAATACGACGTTCCGATTTTCTTTTTGCTTCTTTAAGACTGGTGTATGAATAATAGCAAGCCAAGGCAGCTATAAGCAAAGCGATGCCATGTCCAATAATTACTATTTGCCCCCAATCAAGAATTCCAACTAAGCTGAGGATAAATAAAAGAAGAATAGTCATTGAAAAAATGCCATCAACCACATTATCCCAAAAGCTTATTCTAAAATTAACCGCTCTAACTAATTCCAAAAACGCTAATGGCATTAATAAGAAAACAATTATTTCAAGGATTGCAAAGCCTGTTCCATTTCCAAATATGACATATAATAATCTGGTTTGACACATTAACCACATACTTGAAAGTATAGCAAATAATCCTGCATAAAGTAGTGCTTCAAAAGATAGCCTTCGCAGTATATGAGACCTCTTAAGGATATAATAAGCTGCAACTATCGATTCGCAAATGCCGAAAAATGCTAAAATCACTGCTATAGATATTTGTAGCCATTTACTCTTAAGAATATATATGCCGTAACCAGAACGAGTTGTTATTACAGAGCCATATATCTCTGCTCCATATAAAGATTGTTGTAGATTAATATCAATATCTATAGTCTTTCCAGAGTACTCTGGCTTCATCCCTACATGTATTTCCTTTTTACCTACATTGGAAGAAACATTAAATAACTTATGGTCTAAGGAACGATATACCTCTTTTCCATCAATATATACTACAACATCTTCATAGTAGCATTTAAAAACCAAGAACTGGTCTCCATAAACAACCGGCAAAACATTGCTAATCCTAAATACATCCTCAGCCTCATAAGGAAACTTTACGTCCACACCATTTATATTCCAGCCACTTGAGTAATCTATAAAATTTTCTTTTAAAGTATCATCTTCCTGATTAGAATAAGCAAATCCCAATAATTCTACAAAGATAATCAAAATAACATAGATTGCTGCTATTATCTTTCTTAAAAACCCCTTATCCATAGCTCACCCCACAATTTTACTAGTTTACAGGTGCCTCTATTCCAAATTCACTAGGTAAGAATCTAGGACAAACATTGTCCGATGTAACAATAACAGATGCTGCAAGTGTAGAGCCTATCTCACATGCTTCCTGCATAGTCTTTCCATAAGTAAGACCAATTGTCACTCCTGCAAAGAATGAATCCCCGGCTCCTGTTGTATCCTTAACATCTACATTTCTTGCTGGTACAAATCCTGTATTTCCATCTATATCAGCATAAACCGCACCCTTACCACCAAGGGTTACAATCATCTTTTTAATCTGAGCTCCCTGAATTTTTTTAGCGATGATATCCTCCATCTCCTCAGGTGTCTTCTCAGAATAATCATCCATAAAAAGAATGCCAGCTTCCTGTTGATTACATACAAAGCATTCTACATTTTTCAGAAAATCTCTACGCTCAACTGCAATGCTCATGTTTGAAACAGCTGCATAAACCTTTAGATTATACTTTTCTGCATATTTGAACACCCTCTTGATGGTGTCCTTTTCCATGTCAATCTCAAGGGCAATACTATCTGCGTCCTTAAAGATTTCATCCCCTTCTTCATCAAGAATATTATTAATCATTGAAAGATCAGGTCGCTTTGAAATAGACGCAACCACATCTCCATGATTATCAAATACGGCAAGCCACTTACCCATTCCATCAGGAGTGCGGCGCACAAATCTTGTATCGACCTTGTGGTTTTTAAGCTTTTCCAATACGCCAGTACCAATACCACTTTCATCAACAAGACTTACAAATGTAGGTCTAAGCTCAACATTTGCTATATCTTCAACAACATTTCGACTAACTCCACCATGTACCTCTTCCACTGTTCCAACATTTCTTCCTGCTGGAATATAGCTAGATGTGGAATGTCCCTTAATGTCAATAAAAACTGCTCCTAAAACTACGATACCCATAAAATTTCCTCTTTCTTCAATTTATAATCTATCCGATTATAACACTCGTAGTTATATTAGCAAAGATTTGTGTAAAATTTATTGCAAAATATGATAGAATTTGAGTATTCAAGTGAGGTAATAATAATGATAAAAGTAGATTTGATAACAGGATTTTTAGGTAGCGGTAAAACTACCTTTCTAAAAAAATATGCAAAATATTTCATGGATCAGGGCATGCGCATTGGCATTCTTGAAAATGATTATGGCGCAGTAAATGTAGATATGCTTCTATTAAACGAACTTAGAGGAGAAAATTGCGAGTTGGAAATGGTTGCTGGGGGCTGTGACGCTGATTGCCACAGGCGCCGATTTAAAACAAAGCTGATTTCTATGGGAATGAGCGGCTATGATAGAGTTATTATCGAGCCTTCAGGTATCTTTGATGTAGACGAATTCTTTGATTCACTTAGGGATGAACCACTTGACAGATGGTACGAAATTGGAAATGTAATTACAATCGTTGATGCAAAACTTGATACATCCCTATCAGATGATTCACAATTTTTCCTGGCCTCCCAGATTGCCAATGCAGGAATTATTCTTCTAAGCAGAAGTCAGCTTGCATCTGATGAGCAGATAAAAGATACCATCTCTCATTTAAAGGCCGCAGCAGAAAAAGCCAACCTTAGTAAAAATATAGATGATATCATATTTACCAAAGATTGGAATGAAATAACTTCTTCTGATTTTGATATGATTTCTAACAGTGGCTACAGCACTCATTCATATATTAAGAAGCTTGGCACAGATGATACTGACTACAAAACTGTTTATTTCTTAGAATTGCCAATTATTAAAGAGGGTCTGAAAGAAAAAATCAACACTCTTATGAATGACTTAAGCTTTGGGAAAATACATAGAGCCAAGGGTTTCTTTAAAGAAAATGATACATGGTATCAATTTAATGCCACAAAAGAAGATTTTGAGCTAACAGAAATGCCAGTAGGTCAGGAAGTATTTATTGTAATCGGAGAAAACTTAAATGAACAGCTTATAAAAGAACAGCTTACAAAATAAAAACAGCCAGTGTCTTATAAAAGGCACTGGCACTTTTTTATGAATTAACAATTTCTCCTGCAATAGCACTTTTGGCGGCTGTCACAGGGCTTGCAAGATATATCTTAACCTTACTTGTTCCCATTCTTCCTAAGAAGTTTCTATTGTTAGTAGCAACAACCACTTCATCATCTGAAAGGATTCCACCACCTCTACCACAGCAAAGTCCGCATCCAGGTGTTGTGATTATACATCCAGCATCTGACAAAATTTCAATAGTACCATCATGTAGTGCCTCTCTGTATATCTTACGGCTGGCAGGTGTAACAATCATCTTTACAAATTCTACCACATGCTTTCCCTTAAGTATGGCTGCAGCAGCTCTTAAATCCTCTAATCTTCCATTAGTGCAAGAGCCCAAGAACACCTGATTAACCTTTGTACCGGCAAGCTCTGATACTGGCTTAATATTATCAACAAGTGATGGGCAGGCACAAACTGGTACAAAATCCTCTGCTCTATATCTAAGAATTCTAGAATACTTCGCGTCATCATCTGCCCTAAGGGCCTTAATTTTATCATCATAAGGAATCTTACAATAATCACAAGTCTTCTCATCTGGTACAAAAATACCGCATTTAGCACCAGCCTCAACAGCCATATTAGACATAGTCATTCTACTTGCAACACTCAAAGCATCCACTGTACTACCTGTAAATTCCAGTGACTGATATGTTGCTCCGGATGCTGTCAAATCACCAATAATCCTAAGAATAATATCCTTAGATGTAACATTACCTGGCAAAGTTCCATCAATTTCAATCTTTATTGACTCTGGTACCTTTATCCAAAGCTCACCTGTTCCAAGAATTCCAGCCATTTCTGTATAACCAATGCCTGTGGAAAAGGCTCCCACACAGCCATAAGTAACAGTGTGGCTATCTGTACCAAATGCAATATCACCTGGCTTAACATAGCCTGCCTCAGTCATAAGCTGATGACAAATACCATCTGTTCTGTGAACATTCTTGATACCATATTTTTCAGCAAACTCATCACCTACTCTAAAATGTCTGCTATCGTCTACCTGCGTAGCTGGAAGAAAATGATCATAGATAAGCACAACACTATCAGGATTTGCTACCTTACTGAATCCCATTTCTTCAAACTTTTGTACTGCAAATGGCACCATAATATCATCGATCATGCACCAATCTACAGAAACGGTAACGATGTCGCCTGGCTTTACATCATGTCCTACTTTATTTCCAATTATCTTTTCTACTAATGTATGTCCCATACTATCTCCAATTATTCCAAACCATTCTTCTTTCTCATTGCCTTTACAAGTCCGCCTGCTTCAAGTATCTCCAGCAGATTATCAGGCAGTGAGGCTATAGTATATGATTTTCCATTTACCTTTATTTCCTTACCTGTTTCTACCTCTGCAATATCTCCTTCATTGACCTCATCATACAAATCAGGCTGCTCAATAAGAAGAAGTCCGTTATTAATGGCATTTCTAAAAAATATTCTTGCATAGCTTTTAGCCACTATACATGATATTCCAAGAGCCTTTACCACCTCAGGGGCCTGCTCTCTTGATGAACCGCAGCCAAAATTGTTGCCTGCAACTATCATGTCTCCTGGCTGAATCTGGCCTGCCAGCTCTGGACGCAGTGGACTGAATGCATAAGGCTTCATTTCTTCCACAGTCTCGTAGGCCAAATATTCTGTAGGCAGAATAATATCTGTATCTATATCATCTCCGAGTTTCCAAATCTTTGCTTTAAACAATTCAATCTCCTTATCCGCATCCAAATATACTTTTTCAAAGCTCCCGGAAGCCATCTCCCATCTCAGAACCTTTGACTAATGTCAAAGAACCTGAGCGGGGCCCTCTTCCTCGCGCCTGCATAGTTTTTCTATGGATGCTCTAACAATAAACCTTAAATCTTATCTGCACTTATGATATATCCACGTACGGCGGATGCGGTGACGGTGGCGGCGCTGGCAAGGTAGACGAAGGAATCCTTGTGGCCGGCACGTCCTTTGAAGTTGCGAGTGCCGGTGGAAATAAGAGTCTCCCCTTCTCCGATGACGCCTTGGCAGGCTCCCCAGCATACAGAACAGTTAGGGTTCATTACCATAGCTCCTGCTTCCATAAATATATCAAGCAAGCCTTCCTTAAGAGCCTGCTTATATACGGCTCTACTTGCAGGAACAACTAAGAATCTAACCTTGTCAGCCACATGCTTGCCCTTAATGATAGCAGCCCCTACTCGCAAATCCTCTATACGTCCATTGTTGCAGCTGCCAAGAAAAGCTTCATCTATCTTAGTACCCTCGCATTCACTTACAGGTACTACGCTATCCACAAAATGAGGCTTAGCAACAATTGGTTCAATCTCTGCCATATCAATATCAATAACCTGTGAAAACACAGCATCATCATCTGATTTGAAGATAGCCTTTGGTTGTCTACCGTGCTCCTTCAGATAATCAAGTGCTACATCATCCACTTCCATAAGGGCGGTCTTGGCTCCGGCCTCTACACACAGGTTACAGATAGATATTCTGTCAGCCATAGAAAGATGTGCCATGCCATCCCCTACAAATTCCATAGCCTTGTAGTTAGCACCATTTGCAGAGATGCGTCCAATAATAGTAAGAATCAAATCCCTGGCATATACACCTTCTCTTAGCTTTCCATGCAGATTAATCCTGATAGTCTCTGGCACAAGCAACCATGATGTGCCTGTTACCATTGCATAAAGATAATCAGTACAGCCTACACCTGTTCCAAAGGCACCAAGTGCACCGTAAGCGCATGTGTGTGAATCAGCTCCAAATATCAGCTCGCCCGGTCGCACATGATTTTCCATCATAACCTGATGGCACACGCCCTCACCTTCATAAAATGTAATGCCATGTTCCTTAGCAAAATCTCTCATTTTTTTATGACTTGCCGCAGTCTTTGGACTATCTGATGGGATATTGTGATCAATTATCCACACAAGCTTATCCACATCTGCAATATGAGGATGCTTTAAATTATTATACATATCTATTGTCAAATGAGTTGTTCCGTCATTTGACATTAATCTATCTAAGGTAACTGTTTCAATATCTCCAGCTTTACAGCTTTTTACACCTGCCGCTGCTGCGATAATCTTTTCAGCCATTGTCATTCCCATAATTATATCTCCTTTTTAGTCCGCATAGTTACGTAAACAAACATTATATTTCAACGGTCAACTAACATGTTTCCCTTTTGAAATATAATTTTTGTTTACTACTATGCTCTTCTAATACTGAACTCCGCATAGTTACGCAAACAAGCATTATATTTCCCCGTTCAACTAATGTTTCACTAAGGAAATATAATAGCTTGTTTACTACTATGCTCATCTAATAATTTACTACGCTTCTTACATTAACAATAATTAATTCTCTTCCAGTCACTAGATGTTCCTTTCAGAGAATAAATCATAGGTTTTTGTTTTTCATCAGAAAAACAAGAACCGGACATAGACCAATATTTTCTATAAGAAAATATTGCTTGGCGAAGCCAAGTTCTTGTGGGCTTTTTCCTTAAGTAGCCCACAAGAAGTCATTGTTAATTAGAAGCTCTTCTAAGTATTCTTACTTGTTCAACGATGCGATTAGACCGCCCTGATCCAGGATTTCCTGCATTTTAGCAGGGAGCTTGGTGCAGGAATAGTTCTTTCCCCCTGTGGTGATAATTCCATTTTCAAGGTCCAGCTCCATATCATCGCCCTCATTAACAGCATCATATAATTCTTTGCTAACGATTACAGGCATACCAATGTTAATAGAATTTCTATAAAAAATTCTGGCAAAGGATTTGGCAATAACAGCTTTAACCCCAAGAGCCTTTAGCACGCTAGGAGCCTGTTCCCTTGAAGAACCGCATCCAAAATTCTCATCAGCCACAACAAAATCCCCAGGGGCTACACTTCCTGCAAACTCACTGTTTAGGGATTCAAATGTATGCATTTTCATTTCATCTATAGTTGGAAATAGTAGATACTGTGATGCGATAATCTGATCTGTATCTACATCTTTATTGAATTTAAATACTTTACCCATAACAAGACTCCTTAATATATTTTCCCTATATTCTACCTTAATTCTTTAGCAATTTAAAGGGGTAAATCATCTGTTTTCCATTTAGGACTTTAAATAATATTAATATTGCATTATCATATTAAATACAATTTTAATTATTTTAGGAGATATATCATGAATTTAGTTTTAGTTGGAAGAATTTTTTCAATATTAGCATGTATCCTTATGGTAATTATAGGATATCTCAAGCATAAGAAAACAATACTTTGGGCACAGAACCTTCAGTTTGTTTTATTTTCCATTTCATACGCCTGCTTAGGTGGAATGGCTGCTGTTGTAGGCAATATGGTAAGCTTACTTCGAAACCTTATCTGTTTAAAATGGAATCTTACATTGCCACTTCAGATTTTCTTTATTGCTTTCCAAGGCGTATTTACATTCATCACCACTGATAACAGATGGATTGATTGGCTTCCATTCGTAGCCGCAACATGTATTACACTGTCACTTCGTTCTAAGAAGGATATCATTATTAAGCTTGGCTGTATCGGTAGTATCCTTTGCTTTGGCACTTATGATTTCTTCCTTAAGAACTGGATTGTTTTTGCATTTGATTGCTTCTCAATGGTTACTAGTCTTATTGGTGTTTACCGAATCACATTTGATAAAAAAGAAGCAGAAGAGACCTTTTAAAGGCTCTTCTGCTTTTTTTAGAATCTAAGCATTAACTCGCGCTCTATTTCTTCACCATTTCTGTAATATATTCTTGGCACTCTCTTGCTAACAGCACATGTAAGCTCATAAGGTATAGTTCCTGCGCTTGCCGCTAAATCATCTACCGAATTGTTCTCACCAAAGATTTCTACTTCACTTCCTACATCAACAGTCGGCATATCTGTAATATCTATCATACACATATCCATACAAATCTTACCGCGAAGCTTAGCAGGACCTTCCTTTGTAATAAGTGAACAATTGTTAGAAAGACTTCTAAGGAAACCGTCAGCATATCCATAAGGAAGCACTCCCACTCTGGTGGTTTTATCTGTTACGTAAGTTCTGCCATAGCTAATGGCAGTGCCTTCTGGATAAATCTTAATAGTACTAACAGTAGTTTTAAGAGTCATGGCAGGACGAAGATTCATCTCACGGGCGAATTCACCGTAGCCATATAATAGTAAGCCTGGGCGCACCATATCAAGATAGGTCTCTGGAAAACGCGCTGTAGCACCAGTATTAGCACAATGTCTAATTTTAAATTTATGGCCTAATCTTTCCTCAACAGATTTAATTACGCTTGTAAATAATTCAAACTGATGCTTAGTATACTCATCATTGTTCTCACCAAATTCATCGGCTACAGCAAAGTGAGTGAAGATTCCCTCAGCATCAAGTCCAGGCAAACCACATGCTTCTGCAATGCCATTAACTCCAGTATCAAAATATGTATTGTCGCATAGATAGCCAAGTCTAGACATACCTGTATCTACCTTAATGTGAACCTTAAGTATTCCACCACACTTAACAGCCTCTGCACTGTATTCATCTGCCTTAGCCTTACAGGTAATAGCCTGAGTAATATTATATTCAATAAGACGACCAACCTGCTCTTTTGGCGTATGTCCAAGGATAAGAATAGGCATTGTGATTCCATTTGAGCGAAGCTCTAATGCCTCATCAGCACTGCTGACGGCCAGATAGTCAGCACCTAATTCCTGTAATAGACGACCTACCTGAATGCTACCATGTCCATAGGCATCAGCCTTAACTACGCCAAGAAACTTAACATCGCTTCCGATTTTTTGTCTGATTACTTTATAATTGTGGGCTATTGCATCAAGATTAATCTCAGCCCATGTTCGTCTAAGTGTTGATTCCATTTTAGTATTGCTCCTAGTATTTATTTAAACAATACTATTATATCCTTTTATGAAAAAAACTAAAGTACCTTTGATAAGAAGTCTTTTAATCTTTGACTCTGAGGATTCTCAAAAATATCCGATGGAGTACCTTGTTCCTTTATTCCCTGCTCATCAAAGAATAAAACTCTATCTGCCACTTCTCTTGCAAATCCCATCTCATGAGTTACAACCACCATTGTCATTCCATCATCAGCAAGCTCCTTCATTAAAGAAAGAACCTCCTTTACCATCTCTGGATCAAGTGCACTGGTTGGTTCATCAAATAAAATCACCTCTGGATTCATTGCAAGAGTACGAGCAATTGCAATACGCTGCTTCTGTCCACCTGATAGGCTATCAGGGTATGAATCAGCCTTATCAGCAAGCCCCACTCTGGTTAATATCTCCATGGCCTTCACATCAGCCTCAGCCTGTGTCATTAAACCAAGCTTTACTGGTGCAAGTGTAAGATTCTTTTTGATTGTAAGATGTGGGAATAAATTAAAATGCTGAAATACCATTCCAACTCTTCTTCGAACATCATCAATATCCACACCCTTTTTTGTAATATCTTCCCCATCTAGATAGATTGTTCCTGCTGTCAATTCTTCCAGCTGATTAAGGGTTCTAATAAAGGTAGATTTGCCGCAACCACTAGGTCCAATGATAGCAATAACCTCTCCTTTTTCAATCTGCATATTTACATTCTTCAAAATCACATTTTCACCAAATGATTTTGAAAGATTTTCAACTTTTATTAATACCTCTGCCATATTTACTCCTCTACTGCTCATTCTTTCTAAGCTTCATTTCTAATTTGGAAACACCAAAATTCAGTAATTGCACTATGCCAAGATAAATAAATGCAACTGCAATCAGTGGCATAAATGCCTCATAGGTGATGCTTCTGATAATATCGCCACCACGTGTCAAATCCATAAGTCCAATATATCCACAGATTGAAGTCTCTTTAATAAGAGAAATAAACTCATTAGCAAGTGAAGGTAATACTGTCTTAATAGCCTGTGGCAAAATAATAATTGTCATTGTCTGTTTGTAGTTAAGTCCAAGGCTTCGACCTGCCTCCATCTGACCAGCATCTACCGACATAATTCCACCACGCATAATTTCTGCAACATAAGCACCTGAATTTATGGCAAATGCGATAATTGCAACTAAAAGCTTTGGAACATTAACAGCCTTAAATACTACATAGTAGATGATTAAGAGCTGAATCATAATAGGTGTACCACGGATGATTGTAAGATAAAGCTTGCAGATTGCATTTAAAAGCTTGAAGCCGCCAGTCTTGTCGTAAGTAACACGTACGATTGCAACTAAAAAGCCGATAATCATACCAGCAAGTACGGCGCAAAATGCGATGATAAGTGTATTTAACAAGCCTTTTAAAAGGAATGTGTATCTGCTATCATCCACAAAGTTTCTCTTAAGATTTGCAACAAAGCCAAGGCTATCTCCTGAAAGAGAATCATCTTTTACAATGATTGCCTGCTTGGTAGTTACATAAGAATCCGAGAAATTAATAGACTTAAGTCTTTCCTCTGTCATTGTCATACCAGCAATACCAACATCAGCCTTATGAGAAGAAACCGCATTAATAATACTATCAAACTCAATATCCTCAATCTCTACCTTGCGGCCAAGCTTGTCACCGATTGCTGTGATAAGTTCCATATCGATACCAACGATTTCACCATTTTCGTAATACTCGTATGGTGGGAAGGCAGCATTTGTTGCAACAACAAGAGTACCATTATCGTAGGTAGTGCCTTCTGGTGTTACATAAGGGCAAGTCCCCTTTGTATCATCACCAATATAATTAGCAGTAATTTGCTCTACTATTCCCTCTTCCTTAAGCTCTGACAAAGCGGCGTTCACTTCGTCTAAAAGCTCATTGTTATCCTTTGCAATACAGATAGCATATTCTTCCTCTGTAAATGGCTCATCCAAAATAGTAAGAGTAGGCTCATTTGCCGTACTTGCAATGGCAGGCTGCTCGTCTACAATTACACAATCAACCTTGCCCTGCTTAAGAGCCTGAATAGCATCTGCAATTTTGTTATATCTATCAACAGTTGTACCTGCCTCATCACCTTCATAATCTGATGCATACAAATCTCCAACTGTACCAAGCTGTACACCGATTTTGGCGCCTTCCAAATCATCAGCAGATTTAATTTGTTTTGTTTCAGTTGCTTTGTTTCCGCAGCCTACAAGCATTACAGCGGACACAAGAACAAGCAATGATAATAATTTCTTTTTCATGTATATTTATCCTCTATCAATGTATTTTTATACATTATATCACAATTTAATTATAAAAAAAGTATCTAATTAAACACATAATCAGATACCTTCTTTATAATTATTTGTTAGATTTTGCCAAACGCCTTATCCGTCTGACTCTTGTAGATTTCTTAGGCCCACGCTTTCTAGGATTATGCGCCTTTCTGTATTCAGCAATCTCAGCAAGTAATTTTTCATAATCTCTTTCAAATAATAATTCACTTACCTGGGCATTCAAATCATCTACATCAATTCTTGTTTCAGGAATTACTAGCTCACGGCCATCTAATTTGGCTGTTCTTTTTATTCTTGTGATTTCAGCCTTAGTAAGAGGAAGCTTAGTCCACTCCATTATAGTTTTTCTAATAAATACTTTGCTTTTGCCAGGGTACTTTGGCATTTTGTATCGCTCTTGCAAAAGCGCAAGCTCAGGCCGCCACAAAAGCTCCAACTTTCTATTAAGCTTCATTTTCTTGTTAAGTGTAGGCCTTCTCAAGAAATAAAAATCAGCCTTTTCTTCCACCTCATCCACTGTAATGATTCCCCAGTGCTCTGGGATATGGTCGCCTACATGATTAGCGTGAGAGGTGCCAACCACCACTATATTATAATCAAAATATTTATCGTAGTCCTTTATCTGACTTTCCAATCGTACATAAGTATCTGCATCAGATTTTATTTCAATCCCAACAAGGGTCCCAGTGATTACCATAATCACATCAGCTCTCGAGCTTCCCATCATCTTCTCTTCTATGATTCTGGTTTTGCCATATTCACATTCTAAAAAATCAAACAGAGGCTCCCTTATATCTTTATCCTTTAACATAGCTGCTCCAATAGATTTATTTCATGGAATCTATCTTAGCAAGTATCGCTTCATAAGATTCACCGCCATTTTCCAATCCAGGTGTAACACTATTAGTATCAATGTATTTTAAAAGCTTTTCATCATATTCATCCTGACTAGAAAGCTCTTCTCCATTTATCTCCCAATAAGAAATAATAGGATTGCCATTTTCATCAAAGCTATCCTCTGCCCAAATATCCATAGGTCTGCTGGTTCCATAGGCTATTTGAACCCAAAATCCATCTTTAATAGCCACTACATAATCATTTAATACAGAATCAGCAACAATATTCTCATGTGCAATCACATTGTTTGTACCCTTTATGTACTGAATATCCTGCAACTGGCTTGAAAATAAATTAACTGTAGAGCCTGTAAATGTAGCAATTGCAACCTGGTCATCGTATGTTTTATAAACAAGCTCGGGAATTTCATCCCCATCAACATAAATTAAAGCATAGCTATGTTCATATCCATCGTTGTTGCAATCTTCAATCAAAGCCTTGTAGCCTTCCTGCCAGCTTTCGAACTCTGTGACCTCAGCATCCCCCTGTTTCTTGTAAGACGCACCAATTCTATCACCTATCTCAAACGCTTCGTTATATTCATCTGAGTGACTTGCATTTTCAACAACCTCTATTGTAGCATCATCATTATTTTCTACTGCTTCATCATCCTGTACATTTTCTGTAGTATCTACCTTCTCATCAAGTATCTTAGGACCATTATCTTTTGCCTGCTCCAAGCCACAAGCTGTAAACAGTGCTGTAGCTCCTATTAAAATCATAGATAAAACCTTCTTTTTCATATTCCCTCCTGATTACTTTAATATACAAGCTACATTATAACTGATTTCAAAAAAAATCGCAGTCTAAATTAATAGACTGCGATTTAAAATCAAGAACTTAAAATATTCATTTACAAAATACTTTTACTTTACGTTGAATGCATCCTTACCTGGATAGCATGCTGCGCCACCAAGCTGCTCTTCAATACGAAGAAGCTGGTTGTATTTAGCAACACGCTCTGTTCTTGAAGGTGCACCTGTCTTAATCTGGCAAGTGTTAAGTGCTACAGCAAGATCTGCGATTGTTGTATCCTCTGTCTCACCACTTCTGTGTGAAGAAATAGCTGTGTAACCAGCCTTGTGAGCCATCTTGATAGCCTCAAGTGTCTCAGATACAGAACCAATCTGGTTAAGCTTAATAAGGATTGAGTTACCACAACCATTAGCAATACCCTTTGAAAGACGCTCTGTGTTTGTAACGAAAAGGTCATCACCTACAAGCTGAACCTTATCACCAATCTTAGCTGTCATCTTCTGCCAGCCTTCCCAATCCTCTTCATCAAGACCATCCTCAATAGAGATGATTGGATACTTCTCTACAAGAGCTGCCCAGTGATCAATAAGCTCATCTGTTGTAAAGTCCTTACCAGACTTTGGCTGATGATAGAAGCCCTTGCCCTTTTCAGACTTCCACTCGCTAGATGCAGCATCCATAGCAATCATGAAATCCTTACCTGGCTCAAAGCCTGCTGCCTTAATAGTCTTAAGGATTGTCTCAATAGCATCCTCATCGTTCTTAAGAGAATTAGGAGCAAAACCACCCTCATCACCAACTGCTGTTACATCTCCCATATCCTTAAGAATTGCCTTAAGAGCATGAAAAACCTCAGCACACCAGCGTAAGCACTCGCTAAATGAAGGAGCACCAACAGGCATAATCATAAACTCCTGTGTATCTACAGCACTATCTGCATGAGCACCACCATTTAAGATGTTCATCATTGGAACTGGAAGCTTAGTGCCCTGTACACCACCAAGGAATCTATAAAGAGGAATCTCAAGCGATGTAGCAGCTGCTCTACAGCAAGCGATTGATGTAGCAAGGATTGCATTTGCACCAAAGTTAGACTTATCCTTTGTGCCATCAGCCTTAATCATAGCTGCATCAATTGCATAGATGTCAGATGCATTCATACCACAGATAACCTCTGCAATAGGTCCGTTGATGTTATCAACAGCCTTCTTAACACCCTTACCTAAATATCTATTTTTATCTCCATCGCGAAGCTCTAATGCTTCGAATTCACCTGTTGATGCACCAGATGGAGCCATACCTCTTCCAACAGTACCATCAACAAGAGTAACCTCACATTCTACAGTAGGATTTCCTCTTGAATCAAGAATCTCTCTACCTACAACCTTTTCAATCTCTAAGTAATCCATAAATTACTTCCTCCTTCTTAAATTCGGGAACTCCCAATTGGTAGCAACAATATAAGGGAGTTCCACAATGATTTACACATAGGTTAGCATTTCCTAACCATAAGTAGATTAACAGAACTATGTAAAATCGTCAAGAATTTTAAATAGGGAATTAGAAAAATTTTATATAAAAAAGAGGGCCGTTATATTTGGCCCTCTAATAGATATACATTATTTATCTTTTAAGATTAAACTTTTCAACTAATCCCTTAAGTGAATTAGCATGCTCGTTCATCTCGTAGCTTAATGCAAGTGACTCCTCTGATGTAGCTGCATTGTTCTGTCCAACAGAAGAAATCTCACCGATGTCATTTGACATTTCCTTAACTGATTCAGCCTGTGTATTAGATGCCTCAGCAATAGATTTAACCTTGCCAGCAATTCCCTGAACCTGGTCAACCATGTCATTAAGCTTTGTGGCTGTATCATTTGCTATAGAAATACCAATTTCTACGTTTCTTAGGGAAGCGTTAATAAGCTCTGCTGTATCCTGAGCTGCCTCCACTGTCTGTCCTGCCAGCTTTGAAACCTCTCCTGCAACAACTGCGAAGCCCTTTCCTGCCTCACCAGCTCTTGCCGCCTCAATAGAAGCATTCAGTGACAACAGGTTAGTTTCATCTGCGATTTCATTGATTGTATCAATAATCTTTGAAATCTCCTGAGAAGATGATGAAATGGCATCCATAGCATTTACAACATCCTGCATCCTCTTATTGCCTTCTACAATATTTTCTGCAACCACCTCAACCTCTTTTGAAATAGTTGTGGCATCTGTAGAGCTGTTAGAAATCTGATCTGTAATTCTATTTACTGTAACTGACAAATCGTCAACGATATTTGCCTGAGATGTAACTGTATCTGCAAGGTTTTGTCCTGCGCCAGCAATCTGGTTAGCACCATTTGATACCATATCAGATACTTCCATAATCTCCGTCATAGAATCAGATATCTGCTGTGAAAATGATTCGATTGCATTCTGGATATCTCTAAAATCACCATTAAAATCTCTATCAAAGGCAATATCGAAATTGCCCTGTGCCATGGTAGACATCTTGTTTCCAATCTCATCGATGTAATAAATCAGCGATTCAACTGCTGTTCTAAGCTGATTTGCAACTCTTCCAATTTCGTTATCAGCATCATAATCAATATCTACATGAACATTGCCCTTAGCGATCTCTTCTGTAGCCTTTGCAAGAACATCCAAATCCTCTTCTATTTCTTGAATGAGGGCTTTGCTCTTTTTCTTATTAATTGTTGTGATTACAATAAGTCCTACTATTAAAACAACAACTGCAGCGCCTATAATAACAAGAATTATTCTATATTTACCAGCTGCAGCTTTTTCTGCAAGTGTACCAGTTTCATCCAAAGAATCTGCTAAGGTCTCTGATACATCATTAAGTGTAGAATTATAATATTCTAAAGCGCTCTCAGAATCTCCATTTTCTACTAAAGCCAACATCTCAAAGGAAGCATCCTCAAAGGCTTTCCAATTAGTTGTAAGCTGAGCACCTAACGTATCGTTGTTAAGGTTCTTGGAAATAGTAGAAAAATATCCCTCAATCTTAGGGAATCTTTCCTCCAAATCCTCCTTCTGCGCAGCTGTAACCTCAGAATCATTAGATGCAACAGCAAGAAGCAAACGCTTATTAATTGTCTGCACATCCTTTCTGATTTCCATCTGGTAGGTTTCGGTTACAAATTGCACATTGTAAAAGCTATAAATATTAACAAAAATCACGGCCAGGAATATTGCCATTATCAAAGTTATTCCTTGAAACAGCTTGATAGTAAATGACGAAAAACCATTTAGTGCCTGTGCTATTGTCCCCTTCTTCTTATTCATACCTTTTCCTCCAATACATTATGTATATTAATACACATAAACCCTAATACAGTAATTATAAAAGAAAAGGCTTATCTATAGGCTTTTTTCACATTTTTTTTATAATTTTTCTTTTACAGAGGATGCGCTTACTGAGAATGTGAAATAAGTATTTTGATATGGTTCATTAGCAAGAGTAAAATGCCACCACTCTTCTGCCAATGGATTAAACCCATGACGAAGCATAACATCTCTTAAAAGCATGCGGTTTGCATACTGTTCTTTAGTGATGCCAGTGTAGTCAGGATGGCTAAGCTCTCCGAAGTAATCGAAGGTACCGCCCATATCAACGTCCTTTCCTGTTCGCATATCAAACAAAGTAAGGTCTACTGTACTTCCACGGCTATGACCAGAATGCTCAGCAATATATCCCTGTGGAAATAATACATTCTTCTGAAGCTCTGGATAGAAATACTGCTTCATTCTTGTATCCTTAGAATCCTGTGCCCAGTTTACAAAATTAGTAACTGCCATCTGAGGTCTATAGGCATCATAAATCTTCAATCTATAGCCCTTTGCTACAAGTTCATCACTGGCTGCCTTTAAAGCTGTAGCAGCTTCTTTTGTAAGTAGCGCCACTGGCTCCTCATACCCCTCTACTCTATCCCCTATAAAATTATATGTTGAATAATAGCGAATTTCTAAAATTGCATCAGGTACAGCATCACTTAACAATACGAAATCTGATGCATCTGCAGAATAAACAATAGATTCTTCAGCATTTGATTCCATAGGAAATGAGAATAAAATAATGATTGCACTAAGAGATAATGCAGATAATGTTCTAAACACTTTTAAGCCTTTTTGATACATGTTTTTCTCCTCCATTGCTAATAGCTTTCGCTTAACTCCTCTTAACATGTATCAAGATAACATTTGGATTGTCACAATAGTATCACAATGACAGATGTTGCCATTGGTTCTGTCTGGTTTCTGTCACAAGCTTCCCCACAAACCCACATTTTCCGTTACATCAGTGACAGGATTTCACCGATTCTGGCTTGTTTCTGTCACAAACTTTCTCACAAACCCACATTTTTCGTTACACCTGTGACAGGATTTCACTGATTCCAGCTGATTTCTGTCACAAACTTTCTCACAAACCCACATTTTTCGTTACACCTGTGACAGGATTTCATTGATTCTGGCTTGTTTCTGTCACAAACTTTCTCACAAATCCACATTTTTCGTTACCCTTGTGACAGAATTTCATTGAATCCGGCTAATCTCTGTCACAAACTTTCTCACAAACCCACATTTTCCGTTACCCTTGTGACAGAATTTCATTGATTCTAAAATAATCTTTTTTTAATATGGAATCCCCTGCTCTCGCAATGTTATATATTTAACGCATGTATCATTTACAATATCAATATATAACTTTTACTTGACTATTATTCATTACTATGATATTTTTTAATTCGCTCGGCGTGTCGTTTTTTATTTCATACAAAAAAATTAAATGAATTACAATTTAAAAAATCTATATCAAGAATTAGATAAAATCGAAAAGGAGATTTTATCTCTCCCCAAAGGTAATCTATTAGTATATCCAAATGGAAAATGGCATAGATGGTTTTATTTAAATAACACCACTAGACAATATATTTCCAAAAAAGATTATTCTTTTGCAGCAAAGCTTGCTAGGAAAAAATATCTTGAACTTAAGAAAGCATTAATCCTTGCCCAGATTGATGTTATCAACAATGATTCCACTAAAACTTTTGAAGCTGCACGTTGTGAACTTCAAGAATTATTGCAAGACAAAGGATATGACTATCTGTTAAAACCCTACTTTAACAAGATTCCCACTGATGATTTAATTAATTGGCAATCATCATATAATTCCAATCCGAAGAGCCCTGAGCAATTGACCTTTCAATGTCCTTCAGGTAATTTAGTGCGCTCAAAATCAGAAGTTTTTATTGATATGGCACTATCAAGCAATGCTATTCCTTACAGATATGAATGCGAACTCATTTTGAATGGAATCAAGTTCTACCCTGATTTCACATTAAAGCATCCTGTCACAGGCGAAATTATTTATTGGGAACATTTAGGAATGATGGACAATAATGATTATGCCAAAAAAGCATTTTCAAAACTTCAGACGTACCAGGCCAACCACATTATCCCTGGTGAGAACCTTATACTTACCTTCGAATCAAGAAATAATCCTTTCTCATTTTCTGATGCCGAGCTTGCTCTTAGCATGATAGGAATCAAAAATAGCTAGCCGTTATAAAAGGTGTTGTTTTTTTTGTAAAGGGTGTTATTATAACGCTGTAATTAATGAACCTTTTTTTCGGAGGAATGAAATATCATGAAAAATAGTTTTGTAAAAATGATGACACTTGTAGGTATGGTTGGTATGATGTCTTCTACTGGACTTGTAGCACACGCTGCAGAGGCACCAGCTACTGCTCAGACACAGACAGTTAAGCAGAATCTTAATGCTACAGTTATCGCAAAGGTATTTGATGCCAAGTATTACGCTGAGGCTTATCCAGATGTAGTTGCAGTGGTAGGATCAGATCCAGCTGCATTACTTAATCATTATGTAACAAGCGGCATTTATGAGGGCAGGGATGCTTCAGCTACATTTAATATGTCAGTATACGCTCTTGCAAATCCAGATCTTATCACAGCTTTCGGTTCAAACTACCAGGCATTCATTAATCATTATGTAACAAGTGGTATTAAGGAAAACAGAATTGCTTCAGCAGATGCACTTTTAAAGCAGGGTCCTAAGGCAATTGCAACACTCGCACAGCAGAATGATCAGATTAAGAGCACATCCAATGTTGCTGGTAATACATTCGCTTATACAGCTCCATCAGTAACACCTGAAGTCACAGGTCTAGTAGCCGAAGCTCAGCAGGCTTATCAGAGAGCTCTTGATTTCATTAATGGTGGACATGATGTTTCAGAACTTGGTCTTGATAAGGCAGGTTGGACAAATGAGAGCTATTTAAAGCACTATGAAGCAGCTACAAGAAATGTTTATTACAATCCAGTAACAGGTACATCACAGGCTTACGGCACAACAGTTATTGACTACAGCCGTCCACTTAATGGCGATGGTGCTAAGTATGGTTATGAGGGCACATTTGTTTCAAGTTCAGGTTTTGGTAGCACAGTATATTGTGCCAACGATGCTCAGACCGCAGCGGCTGAAGAATACGCAAAAAACGACACTTCTTGGTCAGATCAAATGCAAGCTGAAGGTTGGACAATTGTTGATACTATAGTAGAATAATTCTTATTTCAATAAAAGCACCCTTATTTCAAATTTTGAAGTTAGGGTGCTTTTAAAAGATTTAATATTTTAACAAATATCAATTGTGTTTTTTAGACTATTTCGATATGAATTTAATTTTATAGATAGATTATCATTTTTGAATATAAAGTCTTCTAAATAATCTTTTGTTATCTCAAATTGAATATTTCCATCTTTAATCTTGGTTTTGGTTCCCAAAATTTGTTCTCCTGTTTTAGAAGTAATTCTAAATCCATGTATAATACGATTTCTCATATTTACGATTGCTTTAAAATCGTTCGCAATATCCTCATTAATAGATTGCTTAATAATATCATATAAATATCCAGACTCTTTATCAGTTAATTCGTACCAATCGTATTCACAAGTTTCATTATATAAGATATTTTCAATAACAAAGCTATTATTGGATGAAAATGCAGACATAGCGATGCCTAGTAATTTTAAATATTCTTCATCAGGTAAAGAGATATGAACTACTTTATTCATATTGCACACCTACCTTTCGGATGTAATAACTATAATCATATTATCTTCGTCAATCACTTTCTTGTATTTTGGACTGGTATAATCGATACTTAAAGGATTTACTTCATTTCCATCTAAATATACTTTATATTTGCCTGTTTTGACTTTCTTCTGAATATCTTAGGTTTGTTTAATTGATGGATCTGTTAATAAAAAAAATAGAAAAATTATAAAAATGACAATAATACATAGAATTAATTTTATATACTCATTCATTATAAAGATTACCTCTTTCTATAAAGAATAAGACCATAATATTAAAACTAATACTATGGTCTTAAAAATCATTTTAGTATACAAATGTCATACTATCTAAGCTGATATGTGAAGAAATACCGCCAAGCTTTTCAAAATAATTTGAAGCCCATCTTTCTGATGTTGCTTTACCATAGAAATCTACGGTAGAACCTAATAAATCAGCATCAGATCTAGCATAAATTGTAACTGCACATGTGTTGCCAGATATAGTTCCTGCCATGTTTGTGCCACCGTATCCAATTCTTTGACCTCTTCGGTTATAGATACTAATACTTAGACTATCAAGCTTATTATTTGCTGAAAAACCAAATATTACTTTGTTAACACCGCTTGGGATATATCCTGCAACAATGGTATTTTTTATTTCACTAGCTGCCGTTACTGCATGCATACCATGTGAGTGAAGTGTACCATTTGCATCTACATATCTACCCCAACCTTGTGGCCACCACTCTGTATCACTATAGTCGTCATCATAAGCATGAGCACTAGGATTTCCTAGAATATTATCAGTGATTTTTATTGGTGCTGCTACATAAGGTTCTGAACTACCGCCAGTTTGAACTACCTTTGTGTATGTATCATTGTGTTTTCCTGTCACTCTATACGTAATTATACTTCCATCTATTTTTTTCTTTACGTCTTTTGATTCAGCTACGTATGAGTCCTTATGGTTCAACTTATTCTTAGCACATTCATATTTAATCTTAACACCAGTAACTTCATTGTTGCTATTCAATGTCCACTCAGGTATTCCCTGCCACTGATGCTCTGTGATATCACAGTCATCAATTACTTTTTCATATGTAATTGAACTAATTCCACATGAAGCATATCCACGGCCTGAACCATTATATGACCAACATGAAGCAGCTGTGCTAATTGATATCCAGCCATTCTTTAATTGGTCTGCTGTACAATTTGATAAATCAAATTTATAAAATTTACGATTACCAGTTGCTAGTGTGCTCATATGCTCGATTCCTGATGAATAATTTACGCTACCATAAGGTACTGACCTAACAGAATCATCGTACATGTTTGCTAGATTTGACTTTTGAGTCCGTCTGTCCTCTGTCACAGCTCTGTCTGCAAAGCCTATATTTCCGTTTACCTTGTGACAGAATCCTGGCTCAAATCATCATTTTCTGTCACAAGTATCCCCACAAACCCGCATTTTCCATTACCCTTGTGACAGAATTTCACTGAAATCCGGCTAATCTCTGTCACAAACTTTCTCACAAACCCACATTTTCCGTTACCCTTGTGACAGAATCCTGACTCTACCACCATTTTCTGTCACAGCATCTCCTGCAAACCCACATTTTCCGTTGCTCTTGTGACAGAATCCTGACTCTACCACCATTTTCTGTCACAGCATCTCCTGCAAACCCACATTTTCCGTTGCTCTTGTGACAGGATTCCGGCCCAGATCTGCCATTTCTGTCACAACACCTCCCACAAATCCACATTTTCCGTTGCTCTTGTGACAGGACCGCCAATGAGTGGGCAAGATTCTCGCCTGCCGGCTCGGTCGGCTCGCAACCATGTGGTCCACTGGACCACGCTCGCCCCTCGACATCGCGGGAGCCCCGCGGTTTGATTGAGTTGAATCCACATCGAGCTGAATAAAAATAAAAGCTAGACCATTTGGTCTAGCTTTTATTTTTAGTAGCGAGAGGGGGATTCGAACCCTCGACACCGCGGGTATGAACCGCGTGCTCTAGCCAACTGAGCTATCTCGCCATAATGACAATTATTTGATTTAAAATGGGACCTACAGGGCTCGAACCTGTGACCCTCTGCTTGTAAGGCAGATGCTCTCCCAGCTGAGCTAAGATCCCAGAGCTTTTCGCGATTTGTGTACCGCTTCAAGCGACTTGTATAATATAGCATTGGATTTAAATAATGTCAACACAAAAACAAATATTCGCAATACTTTTATTTTGAGCATTAATTTGCTGAAATTTTCTATTCCATCTTAGCCCCAGTCCCTATACGATCAGACATTTTATAGCTATAAAAGTTTTATAATTATTTCACATATAGATGATATTATTACCCATATAGTGATTCTTGTGAGGATAAAAATATGACAGATAACAACAAACAATTAATTGATGATTCTGGAATGCACTCAAACACTCAAGAGATAGCTTCGAAGAGATTTGTATTGATATGTCGTTTCTTTTGTATTGTATTAGCAATTCTAGGGATAGCCGCATTGTACAACGGATTTATGTAGAGGGTAAATTATGTACGATTTCAAGCGAAGAATATACGAAGTATTAGAGGTTTCAAAATTTGGTGATAAGTCCAGCCGTGCCTACGATCAATTAATGACGGTAGCAATTATTGTAGGTTTAATTCCTATGATGTTAAAAAAGGAAACCACCTATACCTACTGGATTGAAATTCTAACCAGCTTCATTTTTCTGACAGACTACATCGCCAGAGTTTACACTGCCGACTATAAAATGGGCTATAAAAGCTATAGAGCTTACATAGCCTATCTTTTCACGCCACTGGCAATATTTGATTTTCTATCTATTTTACCTGTTATCTATCTGTTTACACCTGTCTCTTCAATGATTGGTCTACTTCGCCTTTTTAGAATATTCCGCGCCCTAAAGCTGATTAGATATTCGAAAACAATGATAATAATAGCCAATGTTATTCGCAAGGTTAAGTCTCAGCTTATGGCTGTTCTCATTCTGATTATTGTATATATATTTGTTTCTGCCATGCTGATATTCCAGCTAGAGCCTAACCTATTTAATTATTTTTTCGATGCTCTCTACTGGGCAACCATTTCTATCACAACAATCGGTTATGGCGATATATCACCTGTAACTCCTATTGGACGCCTTATTACCATGTGTTCAGCACTTGTAGGTGTTGCTGTGATTGCCCTGCCATCAGGTATTATTACAGCTGCTTATATGACAGAGATTACAAAAACAAAATCTAAGTATGAGTTGTAATCATACTTAGATTTGCCTGTAATAAAATATGAAATTGTTACATCAATCCAGCCAATACAAATACTAATGGCGAGTTCCAATAAATAGTAATTTCATTTAATGAATAGCAATCCACATGATCTATATAGCATTTCATTGGTGCTGTATCCTTTGGAAGTTCCTGTGCTCTTTCATCCTGTAAGCCTGTGTTTGGACCACCCGAAACAAGGCCTGGCCATGCATCTAATTTAGCTGCAAAGGTTGGGCGAAGGTGAGGATTTTTAAATGCCTTTTCACCATTTCCTGTAACATAGCTTACATCCATGGAATTGCAGCCAAGCAGATAATTAAGTCCTGCTGTTAACGTATTTACGAATTCAGCCTTAGGCTCCAGCTTGTTTGCTACAGTAAGTACCATCAGATACTTAAGTAGTTCCATGTTGCTGCCCCAAATGAAGTTCTCCTTTTTCATGCAAAGGCCAAAGCCATTTTCTGATGAATTCTTTACTAATCTATTAGCTTCCCCAATTAGTGCTTGCTTTACAAATTCATAAATCTCACTTCTGTCATTCTTTAAGATTAATGAAAGTGCGCCAAGTCCGGCAACATCTGCCCAGCCAAAGCAAGTAAATATATTTCCTGTGTATTCCTTAAATGCATCCTGCTTATCATATGCTTCAATAAACGGCTTCTGCTTTAGGGCATCCTGGTAATACTTCTTTTCTCCTGTCGCTTCAAATAAAGCTGCAGCAGCCCAGAATCTATTAGAATTATCTTCGTTTTCAGGATACTCTCCTGTATTTGAGCCTTCGGCATTTTTAAATAATACCGCATCATTATTAGCCTCAAGCCATTTATAAGCCTTCAAAGACCTTTCAAGAAGCAATTTAGCATATTCCTTATCATAAGCTCCATATACGGTATTAGCCAGTGCAAATACTGCGGCAATATCTGCAGTTGCAAGAGATGATACATTAAACAAAAACAATTCCTCTTTGTCATCCTCAGGCATGACAAATGGCGCATGGCTAAATGTAGTGACCTTGTGCCATACACTGCCATCCTCCCTTTGCATTTTCATAAGAAAATCCAATTCCACTTTTACTTCGGCAAGTATATCAGGCAAATCAGACTTTGGAATGTCAAATTCCACCTCAAGAAGCTTTGGAAAGAATCTTACAGCATATAATAAATGTGCCACCGCTACAGCTCCTGCAGTAGAATATCTGCCAAAGTCACCAGCATCATGCCAACCGCCGCATACATCTACAGGAGGCACATCCTCACCGTATACTGTTGCCTTTGAAACATGGCAAGGCTCATGGTAGTACTTTCCAGCGTACTTTTTATCCATTCCATGTCCACAGCGAAGATAATAAAAGCATTTGCAAACATCCTTCATAAGCTTATCATATGCATTATCTCCTACCAAAAATGATGCACTAGAAACATCATTTGCAACAATCTTATATGTGCCTTGATTTGTAACCTGACTAAAATCTGCTACATAAGTGTCCTCACCAGAGATTTCATCTGTGCCAAAGTGACTTACAGCGCCTTTAAGCGCAGTGTTTCCATTTCCATCAATTACCTGAAATTCTTCGGCTTTAAAATTAAGCACAGCCTTCTTCTTTGAGTTAGGCATAAACCCAACCTGATTAACAAAAATATTGTTCATTTTTATTCCCCCAATAATATATTTTACGCCTTAATTGCCCAGCGCATCTTTGTGGATTTACTTCTAGGGTTTATTCTGCATTCTTCAGCAGATGGTCTTATAACATCAGTTGATACTTCAGAATATACCCCAAGCTTTGCCAATTCCTTAAATGATTTTTTTACTAATCTATCCTCTCCTGAATGGAATGTAAGTATTGCTACTCTGCCACCTGGATTTAAGATACCAGGAAGCTTTTCCAAGAATGAATAAAGTACCTCGAATTCACTATTAACGTCTATACGAAGTGCCTGGAAAACTCTGGCACAGGATTTCTTAATAGCCTGTTCCTTCTCATCCTTTGGCACCTTCCAAAGAGCCTCTGATATAGCCTCTCTAAGAGCAGTAGTTGTATCCATAGGATTGCCCTTAGACATAAGAGTAAACACCTTGTGAGCGATTTCTTCAGCGTAAGGTTCATCAGAATTTTCAATCATCATTCCTACAAACTCTTCCTCTGTAATATTGTGAAGACGCTCAGCTGCACTGTCACCATGGTTTGGGTCTAAACGCAAATCCAGCGGGCCGTCAATCTTATAGGAAAATCCACGCTCAGGATTATCTATCTGCATAGAAGATACACCAAGGTCGGCTAAGACAAAATCAAATTTTCCTGCCTCCTCAGCCACTTTATCAATATTAGCAAAATTTATAAGTCTAAACTTAAAATTGTCTTCGCCAAACCCAAAGCCTCTAAGCCTTTCAACAGTTTTAGCCGATTCGATTGGGTCCACATCAAGGCCATATATAAGGCCCTGTCCATTAAGCTGCTCCAACATTTTTCTAGTATGTCCACCGTAGCCAAGTGTGCAGTCTAAGCCCTGCTGTCCTGGCTTAATCTGTAAGAAATCCAGTATTTCCTGTACCATAATAGAAATATGCATACCTGCAGGTGTAGATCCCTTGGCAATAACATGTTCTATAGTATCTGCATACTTTTCAGGATTGTGTTCCTTGTATTTTTCCTCGAATTTCTTGGGATATTTTCCAGAGTAATGAACCCTTCTTTTGTGCTTCTTTTCTTCCATATTCACCTACCCAAAAGTCTTCATAAGATTAGCAACAAGCTTTACGCAATCTGCCGCATCCGCTGAATATCCATCAGCATTTATTTCATCCTTAAATGATTCATTAATGCAAGCTCCGCCAATTATAATCTGAGCTCTACAGCCCTTTTCCTTGGCAAGCTTAACCACATCATCCATACGCATCATTGTAGTAGTCATTAGTGCAGACAAGCCGATGATATCAGCATCCACTTCAACTGCCTTATCTATAATCTCTGCAGCTGGTACATCCTTGCCTAAATCAATAACATTATAGCCATAGTTTTTAAGCATCAATGCCACCAGATTCTTTCCTATATCATGAATATCACCTTCAACTGTGGCAATAACAATGGTCCCCTTTGATTCACTATCCTCTGATGCAAGCAGTGGTTCAATGTGCTTCATACCAATTTCCATGGCATTAGCACCAGCTATAAGCTGAGGTAAGAAATACTTCTTTTTATCGTACAAATCTCCTACAACATTGATACCCTTAATAAGATGCTCCTCTATAATCACCTGAGGGTCCACACCGCTATCAAGCAAGCTTTGAATCTCAGTAACAATCTGTTCCTTCTTTCCCTTTACCACACACTCTGCCACCGGGCTTAATTCTACAGAAGAATCCCCGCCTGATTCCTTAGTGCCAGACTTATTTGTAGCAGTGCCCACAGCCTGCTCCACTACAGGAAGCGATGCATATTTTTCCAAAGCACCTGACTTATTCATAAGTGTATCTGCCGCTGCAGCACAATACATAAGCATCTGCTGACTAGGATTTGCAATAGCCATGGTCAGCCCCTTGCTAACTGCGATAGTAAGATATGTGGTATTTACAAAAGGACGATTTGGCATACCAAATGATATGTTAGATAGGCCACATACAGTAGGAAGTCCCAGTTCATTCTTACAGTATTCTATTGTCTCAAAGCACTGTAAGCCTGCTGTACCTTCTGCCCCAACGGTCTGCACCAGCACATCAACAATGGCATCCTCCTTACGAAGTCCTATACTCTCAGCCGCAGCTAATACAGTATTAATGTGCTGCTTCTTTTCATTAATATCCTTAGGCAAGCCTGCACCTGAAAGTGGAAGTGTTATAAACATAGCACCGTATTTCTTGGCAAGCTTAAGCATATCCTGCATCTTAGGCTCTTCTGCTGAGATAGAATTAATAAGTGCTCTACCAGGATAAATACGAAGAGCAGCCTCCATAACATCCACATGACTGGTATCAAGACAAAGAGGCAAATCCACTGCAGATGTTACCTCGTAGATACTATCAAGCATCATCTGCTTTTCATCTATGCCGTTCATGCCCATATTTACATCTAAGATATTAGCGCCCTTTTCTTCCTGCTCCCTGGCAAAATCTACTACCATAGAAAGTGAACCATTACGCAGAGTCTCTTGGAACTTCTTCTTTCCAGTAGGATTGATTCTCTCGCCGATAACCATAAATGGTCCATCTAAATCAATCCAGGTATTCTTTCTTTCAGAAGTTACTACCCTAAGTGGTTCATTCTTAAAGATATGTTGTGGCATATCCTTAAGCCTTGAAACAAGCTCCTTAATATGCTCTGGAGTTGAGCCACAGCATCCCCCAAAAAGTGAAGCTCCTGCCTCATATAGCTTAACACAGGCATCTGTAAATTCCTTAGGTCCCATTTTGTATACAGTTTTGCCATCCTCAAGCTCTGGCAATCCTGCATTAGGCTTTACAATAATAGGGATATTAGCAACTGCTGACATTTCCTTAACAAGAGGAAGCATAGCCTCTGGGCCTGTACTACAGTTCATTCCTACACAATCTACTCCCATAGATTCAAGCACAATCATGGCTGTATCAGGAGCTGTTCCATATAATGTCTTTCCATCAGGGTTAAATGTAAGGGACACAATAATAGGTAAATCACAGCTTTCTTTAATAGCAAGAACAGCGGCGCGGCACTCCTGAAGGCTCATCATAGTCTCTACTACAAACAAATCCACCCCTTCTTCAAGGATTGCAGCCACCTGCTCCTTGTAGCAATCTACAAGGTCTTCAAACATCAAATCCCCAAGCGGAAACAGCTGCTTACCAGTCATAGATATATCAGCAGCAACTAGTCCATTATCACCTGCTACACTTCTGGTAAGGCGAACTAACTGCCTGTTCATAGCCACCAGATTATCCTCCAAGCCATATTCTGCAAGCTTTATTCTAGAGGCAGTAAATGTAGGTGCAAGAACAATATCGCTTCCAGCAGCATAATAGGCTGACTGTAATTCTTTAATAGCATCAGGATTATCTATAATCCATTTTTCAGGACACACGCCAGCAGGCATTCCCTTCTTTTGAAGCTCTGTACCTGTTGCACCATCAATAAAAACGATTCGTTTCTCAATTAACTGTCTAAATTCTGTTCTAGTCATTTATTCTCCTTTTATGCAAGTTAAATCACTTGCTCATCCAAATGCCATCAAATTACAAGTTTCCAGTTACTCCCTTACTATGGTACCTCCGCCAAGTACTACATCCCCATCATAAAATACCGCTGCCTGACCTGGTGTAATTGCACGCTGCCCCTCATCAAATACAATACGTGCACTTGTTTCATCAAGCCTTATTACATGGCATGGCTGATCTGCCATTCTATAGCGAACCTTTGCGCTACAATCAAATTCTTTTCTATCATCATCTGGATTAATCCAGTTAATGTTCTTAACAAGTACCTCTTTAGAAAACAAATCTTCATTCTTACCAAGAACTACCTTATTGTTCTTAACATCAAGATTTACTACATAAAGAGGATAAGCTGCTGAAATCCCAAGCCCCTTTCTTTGTCCTATGGTATATCCCACGATACCCTTGTGCTGTCCTAGCACATTGCCATCCATATCAACAAAATCACCTGGTTCATATTCCTTGCCAGAAAATCTCTTTAAGGCAGATACATAATCCCCATCAGGAACAAAGCATATATCCTGACTATCAGGCTTATTGGCATTGATAAAATCGTGGCTTTCTGCAATACGCCTTACTTCGTCCTTAGAAAGCTCGCCCAAAGGAAACTCTGTATGGGCAAGCTCCTCCTGTGTCATATTATATAAAACATAGCTTTGATCCTTATTGCCATCTAATCCCTTTAACAGCTGATATTTATTATCGTATTTACGAATTCTAACATAATGTCCAGTGACGATTTTCTCGCAGCCAAGTATCTGGGCTCTGCGATAAAGCTCGTTAAACTTCATGTGCTTATTACATTCAATACATGGATTTGGTGTCATGCCATGTTCGTAGCAATCTATAAAATTATCAATAACTGTCTCTCTAAATTTCTCCTGAAAGTTAAAGGTATGATGTGGCATATCAAGACGCCTTGCAACAGATTTGGCATCCTCAACATCATCCAAGGAACAGCAGGTGTGGGAATTGCACATTCCTATGTCCTCATTGGCATAAAGCTTCATTGTACAGCCTATGCATTCATATCCCTTTTCCTTCATTAATAAAGCGGCTACACTACTATCTACACCGCCACTCATTGCTATTAGTGCTTTCATCTATCCTCCAAAATTACTCATCTTTGATATTTCCAGCCTTAACATTGGCATCTATTATGGAATCAACTACCTTAAATAGCTCCTTAGAACCAAGGGCTGTTTTATCCTGTCTGCCATGTACCTGTGTAGCAGATACCCCATGCTCTCTCCAGTCGCTGCCTCCATTACTGTTGTTAAGCATAAGAGGCTGTAGATTATCCATGGAATGGGCAAACTTTGACTCAGCAGTTTCATAGGCTTCAAATTCTTCAAAAAGTGCCATAAGCTCACTTGCCTGATCATTAGGTAACATTCCAAACAAATGCTCCTTAGCCTGTTTTTCCCTGAGAGCCTGTGTTTTCTTGCCCTCTTCATCATAAGCATAGGTATCACCTGCTTCTATTTCCACAATATCGTGAATAAGGCACATAAGCATTACCTTTCCTATATCAACAGGCTCATTAGAATACTCCCTAAGAAGATATGCCATAATTGCCATATGCCAGGCGTGTTCAGCATCATTTTCGTTTCTACCGTGATTTGACAAATGGGTTTGTCTAAATATATTTTTTTCCTTGTCGATTTCCAAAGCAAAGTTTAACTGCTTTTTCAGCCTTTCAGTCATCACATTCTCCTTTAGGTATTATCACCCATTAAAAATATAGGTTTATTATACTTATGCTCATACCAAAAATAAACAAGGAAATTAAATAAATTAGTTTTGCTGCACATTTCTTTTTAGATGTTTTTTCACAAAGAAGGCACAATTTTTTCTTACAATATATTAAGTAATTTTATGTTTAGTGAGGACAATATGAATAAAGATTTATACACATTGTTAAAACAAACTGTAAACTGCTATCCTTTACCAGGTACCATCTTTTCCGTGGAGAAAAATCCTGATGGTAGTTGTGGCGATATTTTGTTCTATGCCATAAATGATACATTTAAGCATAGCTTCTATGATTTATTTATGAAAACCCAAAATCGTAATGATATTTCATTTGAGAATTTAGATGGACTGGTTGAAGGGCAATCTTATACTCTTCAGATTCCTAAGGAACCAAAATTTGAGGAGATATGCTTTCAGGCCGCTTGGCACAAAATTCCAATTCATACCTATGTAGATACCTCAAAAATGTATGGATACTGGACTGAAGATTTTTTGCTACCTATAGAATGTGAGCATGAGCCTAACATAGCTTACTGTCTGTTCATGTACAGACTTAACAGGGAAATGGATACTGGTAACTTTAGCTCTGTTTCCCCTGATGTTTCAAGCTTCGTTATCAAAGCCTGCCTTGAACTTAGAAATGAAAACGAATTCCATTCAAGCATGGATATTGTTATAAATGATTTGAGAGAATACACTAATTCTATTAATGCCTGTATTCTTACAATCGATTCAGAGCAAAGGTCTATTGAGGTAATAAGCGAATCTGTTAAGGATAACAAGCACTCAATAAAGGAATACTTTAATACATTCCCTTACGAAATAATTGCAAGCTGGGAATCCCTGGTGGCTGAAACCAATAATATCATCATTAAAGATGAGCATGACATGGACTACTACGAAACCTTAGCCCCTGAATGGGTAAAGACCATGAAAGATGAGAATGTAACTAATCTGTGCCTTTCTCCATTCATTCATCATGGAGTTATAATCGGATATCTTTATATCACCGATTTTGATGGTGAAAACATGGAACGCATAAAGGAGATTGTAGAACTACTATCCTTCTTCCTTACAGCAGAGGTTGCAAACCATACATTTATGGAAAAGCTGGAATACCTTAGCAATGTAGATATGCTTACTGGTGTATTTAATCGAAACAGCATGAATGTTAACGTAGATGAGCTGGCGTTAAAGCTTAAGCTGGAGCCAAAGCCATTTTCCGTTGCATTCTTTGATTTAAATGGACTAAAAAGCATTAACGATAATGGCGGACACAATTCCGGAGATGATTTGCTAAAAGATGCAGCAAAAGTTCTTACGGAAATTTTTCCTGATGACAAAATCTATAGAGCTGGCGGTGATGAATTTGTAGTTATCTCATTGGATGATACTGAAGACGAATTCTTGGATAAGCTTTCTACTGTAAGAAAGAAAGCCTGTGACCCAGACTGGCTCAACTTTGCTATCGGGCATTTTCATGATGATACATCTGGAGATTTAAGGCTTGCCATGCGCTATGCTGATGAAAACATGTATGAGGATAAAAATGCATTCTACGAGGCGCACCCGGAAAAACGTAGATAATGCATTAGCATAAGGCTTACTAAAAGGTGGTATATATATGCATAAAAACCGAATCACAAATGAAAACTTTTATGATGAATATTGTTTCTTTGATGATTATCTAGCAGATTATCTAAATGTAGATGAAAATGGAGTAACAGAATATATAAAACGAATGAAAGAGGCAATCTACGAGGTAAAGGATGTTCTTCCAGAGTGGATGCCTTCAATTGCGCGCTTAGAAAAAATCAAGGCTCGTTTTGAGTCTTTAGATAATGCCCAGGTAAGCTTTGATGATTTTCAAGGTAAGGATGAAGATGTTGTTTGGATGCGTATTTTAATGGAAAAAATCGAAGCCGGTGCTGACCCATTAGCAAAATATAGCAAGCTCAAATTCACTTTTAAGAAAAGGAAAAAGAGCTTGCTACAACGTTTCTTTAGCTTATTTAATTAGATTTTAAATGAATCCTTTATATTTCTTAGTTCATCAGAATTCTCTTCTGTTTCACTGACAACCTTTACAACTCCATCTGATAAGTTGGCCACGTCTGTGGCTTTTTCTGCCACGGTTGTAACAGCCTCAGCTGCCTCACCTACTGTTCTTGAAATCTGTTCTACCGATTCAGAAATAGCTGTGGTTGATTCCTGCAAATCTGTAATCTTTTCAGAAATCTGTGACATTGCATCAGAGAAGTTTTCTGCATCAAGCTTATAATTATCTGCCATTGCAAGGAAGCTATCGTAGTCCTTAGCAACATCTGTTTCTATATAGTTTAAGGTTCTTGTTAAGCATTCATTCATAAGATTAACTGCGTTTTGAACCTCTGCAACAATGCCCATAATATCCGCAACTGTCTCACTAGATTGGGTTGCAAGTCCACCAATTTCTGTAGCAACTACCGCAAAGCCTCTACCGGCCTCTCCTGCTCTGGCTGCCTCAATAGAAGCATTGAGTGCAAGAAGATTTGTCTGACTTGCAATATCCTGAATTGTTGTAGCAAGAGTGTTAACCTTCTCAACAGCCTTTGATTTTTCAAGTGCCTCCTGTCCTTCTGCGTTAATCTCTTCGTACATTCTTTCAGTCTTTTCTTTAGCTGCAATCGTTTCTTTATAAACATCATTGGCTTTCTTTTTAGTCTCTACAGCGCTATCAGCTCCAGCCTTAGCCTCCTCAGCTATACTATCAGCATTTTCCTTAATATGTACTGTTCTTTCACTGATTACATCAGTAGTTGCACTTGTTTCTTGCATACTAGCTGCAAGCTCCTGAGATGTTGCAGAGTTATCTGCATTTGCAGAATCGATTTCCTGGGTTATATCCTTAAGCCTAAGGGCATGGCTTTCAAGATCAACAGAAGTGCTGGCGATTCGCTCAACAATATCACGTAAGCTTTTCTCCATGGAATCTACTGCACGAGCCATCATGCCAGTCTCATCTCTTTTATGCTCAATCTTCTCAAGCTCGTCATTTGCTGTAAAATCAAGCTTACCAACATTTACAATAACATTTGTAATAATCTTAATTGGATTTGTGATGCCCTTTCCTGCAATAACACCAATTGCCAAAATTGCAGCTCCTACTATACAAGAAAAGATAATGCCAAGATTTCTGATTTGGTTAATCTCAGCCATAATATCCTTTTCATCAGCAACACATACTGAAACCCATCCCTGGGATTCAATAACCTGATAAGCTGCATATTTCTTTACACCATTTTCGTCTACATAATGAAAAATTTCTGCTGATGTATAGCTGCCAGAAGGAATCTGTTTTAAAAGAGCATTTACCTTATCATTCGTAGCCTGCGTTCCCACTTTATCCGGCTTTTTATGATATAGGAAAATACCATCACCGTCTGTTACATAGATATAGCTTGATGATATTCCATTTAAACCTCTTCCTTCAAAAATCGGCTTTAACACTTCATAATCTACATTTTCTGCTCCTCTAGCTAAGATTTCCTGCTCAACTATCTCGGAGCACAGGGTAGCCAAATCCTGCATATTGTTTTCATTTACCTTTTGAATAGTAGCCTTCGCTTTAGGAATGATAAAAACAATGTTTAGTACAAAAAATGCAATTACACTGATTACAACAAGTGCCAGGATTTTTACGTAAATTGAATGTAGATTAATTGATTTACTTTTTGGTTCTTCCATCTTCAGTTCCTCCGATATTAAAGATTTTGTAATCCGCTGCTAAAAGACTCTCGCTTTTCTTGTCTCAAAGAAATTTGCGATTTGTTCTAACAGTTTTTTCTTACCTGTATTTTTAAGTATGTAGCCTTCTGGCTTTAAGGCTAATACCTTTGTAACACTTTCCTTATCATCCTTACCTGTAAGAAATATCACAGGGATTGTTGATGTTGCCGATTCACTTCTTATCATCTCTAGCACCTGAGGACCTGTGGTAATAGGCATCTCATAGTCTAAAAGAATTAAATCAGGAGTGTTTTTGGCTATATATGTAATAGCCTGCATGCCAGAGCTTACTATTGTTACCCTATAGCTATCACTTAACCAATCCTTAACCATCTTAAGAAATGTGGCATCATCGTCCACCAGCAGGATGCTTTTCTTTTTTCCCAGCATTTCAGTATTCTGCGCCACCTCCTGCATAACAGAAAGCATAGTTTTTATATCAAGAGGTCTTGAAAAATAATTTGTAATCAATCCTTCTGGAACTGATTTTTTTAATTCATCCAATTCCATCTTGTCCCCGATTACATTAATAATCTTTTCTTTTTCAATGCAGATATCCTTAAGATAAACCATATCCTCAGACCTGGTTTCCACATAATCTCCAAGGTATATCAAGAATATTTCCGCTTCATCCTCATGTTCTTTCAATTCCTTAATTAAAGGAGCGCATTTTATTACATCGAAGCCACCTTCATTCAGATTTTTTACAATGGCATCCACCATAAAAGTAGAGCCTTCGCTGATAAGAAGTATTTTTGTTCCCATAGATTATCCTTCCATTAGCCTGTTAATCTCATCCCAATTCGCATTTACGATAGCTTGTTTCAGTGCCTCATATTTATCCCTTTCTGATTCAGGAATTGTGTATTCCGATAGAGTATTCATTATTCCAGAAACTGTATCATAGTCAAAAAGCTGTGCCATCTCTTTTATAGCCAGGTAAGCCTCATTTAACTTATCCATGGTGATTTCTGGCTTACCAGCTTTATTTTCACCATCCCTATCAACATTTCTAAGATTAAATCTAAGACTATACGCAAGAGCGCTGTAATAGCTTACAAATTCATCTGTGTAGCTTTCTATTATGCTCCAGTCACCTGCATTTCCTGCCTTTTCCAAGTATTCTGCAAGGTCGCCTAATTCCTTAGCTCCTATAATTCTAGAAGAGCTTTTTAGGGCATGAATCTTTGTGGTGTAATCACCTATACGTTTTTCATTAAATGAATCCAGTAAATATTTTCTATTTTCGATAAAAGAATCCATATATGCCCTTAAAGCATTTAGATATGATTCTGCATCGCCACAATTCTTAATACCCAAGTCAACATGTACGAATTGCAGCTCCCATATCCAATCAGGAAGCTTCTTTTCCACTTCTTTAATTTTCTGTATAGACCTTACCTTAGATACAGGAAGCAGTGTAGACATCATGGATTCCAACTGTTCAGAATTAATAGGCTTAGACAAATAATTATCAAAACCTGCATTTAGATAATATTCTCTAGAGCCTGATACCGCATTTGCGGTAAGAGCTATAACAGGTGTATTTATATTAATTCCAGTTGTATCCGCCTTAAGCCTTTGTAAGCATTCGATACCATCCATTTCAGGCATTCTGTGATCCAGATAGATAATGTCATACTTGTTTTTAGACATAAGCTTTAATCCTTCTTGCCCTGAAAGCGCTGTATCAATCTGAATCTGGGTCTGCTTCAAAAGATTCCTTATAACAGTAAGATTCATTTCAGTATCATCCACAACAAGGATCCTTGCCTCTGGAGCTATAAAGGATTCATGATATTCTTTTCTCCTATTTAAGGCTCGCTTTATAGCAGTATTGAAATCTCCTAATGGCGTAAAATCTACAATCCTTTGCACAATATTGAATGAGAACTTAGAACCAACCCCATACTCACTTTCCACCGTAAGCTTACTTCCCATAAGCTCAAGAAGATTTTGTGTAATAGACATTCCAAGACCGGTTCCCTCTATAGTTCTGTTTCTTTCTTCATCCACTCGCTCAAAGGAATTATACAGTCTTGCCATATCCTCTTCTTTTATGCCGATTCCTGTATCCTCTATAGAAACCTTAAGTATTATATTTTTATTGCTACAGCATTTAATATCTCCATTCAAGCTACAGCAAATATAATCATCAAATTCTTCTGCATTGTTCTTGGTGTAATACTCATAACCAACCGCAAGAACAATTCCACCTTTTTCAGTATACTTAACAGCGTTTGTAAGTATGTTTGTAATTACCTGCTTTATTCTGATTTCATCACCATATAAAAGATGTGGTATGGTAGGGTCTACATTTACTCTAAGCTTAAGACCCTTGTCCTCAGCACGCTTTTGTATCATGGTAATCAAATCATTAAGAACTGATGCCAGTTCATACTCCACTGGAATGATTTCCATTTTGCCAGCATTGATTTTTGAAAAATCAAGAATATCATTTACTAAGCCAAGTAAACTATGGCTGGCACTATCAATATTATTTGCATACTCTATAATTGTCTCATCCTTGCATTCCCTAAGAATCATCTCGTTCATTCCAAGAATTGCATTGATAGGTGTCCTTATTTCATGGGACATATTTGAAAGGAAGGCCGACTTTGCCTCATTTGCCGCCTCCGCCTCATCATAGGCCTTTTCCAACTCATTTGTAGATGTATCTATAAAAGTCAGAAGTCGCTCTTCTAAAGGCTTTATCTTTTTCTTATCTTCTTTTGTATTAACAACAAGCGTACCTTTACATTCCCTTGGTTCACCTTCTCTTAAAGCAAGAGCAACCAGAGCACTGTTTAATATTCCACCACAATCATAGCCTTTAAGGATTTCATATCCTCCGAAGCCATACATTGTATCTGGATGGTAATCTAAGAAATACTCTATTTCCTTGTATTCTTCTTCCTTAAGGAAATGAAATCTATTGTAACAAATGGTCATAATAACAGCCTCTGGCTGAAACTGTGCTATCTCATCAGCTGCAATTTTGGATGCTCTAAAAACCTCTGTAGGATTAGCGTAAGAAAGACGAAGTATCTCATCCCTTCTAATATCACCAGAAAAATAAAGCTTTCCTTCTTCACCACTGTACAGAGGTACCCTAGCAATATCCACACTATTTCTAGTTATAACAAAGGGAAATTCACATACGTTATCTAAGAAATACTCATCAGTATCCACATCCAGATATTTTTTATAAACGCTGGTTGCAGAAATTCCACCAATCTCTGTAAGGCAGGCATTTCCCATCTCGTCCGATTCCACACGACCTGTAACTGGATGTCCTACTCCAAGTGGCTTCCAACCAAGGGCATACCTAGCCTGTTCCTGTAGCTTTTCACCTGAAATAGTAATAAGCACACAACCACTACTAACTAAATCATTACCAACAGAAAAGCTCTGGGCACCATGCTCTACACCTATTCCTTGAAAGAGATTTTCAAGATGCCCTGGACCTACAACACTATTTCTTCCTGGTGTAATATCATCTGGACTATAGAAATTTCCCTCACCTGCAGGATAATCCCTTGCAGCCGCAAGTCCACCAAAAAAAACGATATTATTATATTTTAAGGTCAATGCCTCCAATACTTTTGTGAAATCTCTATCTACACCAACAGGATATGTAAGCACTACTTTCAAATCACTGGTAGCTTCTATCACTTTTGAAAAATCATTTATAATTCCATCCTCGTCATAATCCTTACAAGGATAATCATATACATTTACATCACTTGATTCGAAAAACAAAAAAGAAACATTAACTCCAATTCTGTTCCAATCTCTCTGGCTGGAAATTACAGATATTCCAGCAATTTTCGCCCGAGGCATTTTTATCTTTATAGCATCATAGTACTTTTGTCCTTCAGCCTTACTTAAACCATTTGCATACATCAAAACTAAAACTGACTTTGCCTTCTTATATTCCTTAAGCATAGTCATTTCACCTAAAACCTTATACATATCCCCTGTGTTTTCGGCAAAATAAGTTTTTTGAAGCATAGGCTTACCTCTAAATCAAAATACTCCAAAATACTACTTTTATATTATATAAAACACCATCACATATATTGTGACGTTTTTCTTAAAAATATATGAAGATATAGTTACTATTGCAGACGAAAAAGGCACCGCCTCCAATTAAGAAGCGATGCCTTTTATATGCATTGACTATTTAATTATAATACTTCCATCTACTGTACCGTAGTCTTTATCTGTAATCTTGCCACCAAGCTTTGTCTGAACATAGTCCATAACAGCTTCATCCATTACGATACCTGTGTCGAAGTTTTCAGATGCATTACCAAATACAAAATATGTATCACCACCAGCTGCACAGAAGTTGTTAGTAACAACAGCGTACTTATCTGTAAGTGAAAATGGCTTACCATTTACACTGTCGATAGTAACACGATTGATTGCTGCTGGCTTGTAATATGTAGATTCTGGATAAGCATCTCCCTTAGCAAATGGCTTAGTAGTATCTACAGTGAACTTAATACCAGATACCTGTGGGAAGCCACCAATAGCACCAGGTGTAGAGAATGTACTAGCTTCAAGTGCCTCTAACAAATCTGCACCACTTATGTATACTACAGATATTGTATTACCAAATGGAAGCACCGTATTAAGGTCCTTCTTTGTAACACCACCAGCTTTAATAGAAGCACGGATGCCACCACCATTTGTTACAGCTATTACATGGTCTTCCTTAACCTTAAGACCACCTTCCTTAAGTACAGACCACTTAAGTGCATCAGTAATTAAATCACCAAGGTTTGTCTCTTCTGTTCTAACGCCTGGATCCTTCTTACCATTTAATTCAATATCAGACTGAGCGAATACTACATCATATTCTGCATCTACTCTGTCTGTGATATTCTTAGCAATAGCCTCTACTACAGGAGCCTTTACAACGCCATCATCAACCTTGATAAGGTAGTTTGATTCAATCTTCTTAGTAGCATTATCAATTACTACCATACCGATGTTTTCAAACTTTGTACCTGTAGACTGAATAGGCTCACCATTTAAGCCTGCTGTCATTACTGTGTGTGAATGACCATCAAGAATAATATCAATGCCTGTTGTATGTGCATACATATCAACAGATCTATGTCCATCAGCAGCTGATTCTTCATCAACTCCAAGATGTGAAAGGCATACAATTACATCACAACCATCTGCCTTAAGCTTGTTAACCTGCTGCTGCGCACATGTATAAAGCTCTGACTTAGAAAGGAACTTAATTCCCTTAATAAGAGCGGGATTAACCTTTGTCTGAGTCTCTGGTGTTTCCATACCAAAGAAACCTATCTTAACACCTGAGGCTGATGTGTACTCATAAGTAGGATCCAAAATAGGATTTCCATCCTTATCAAGTACATCTGCACAGATTGTCTTAAACCAAGCCCTTGAAAGATTCTTCTTAAGCTGCTCATAGCCATAATCAAGCTCATGATTACCAAGTGTAACCACATCATAGCCTGAATAATTCATCATAGAAATAGCATCTCCACCCTTTGTAGTACTTACATAAGGTGAGCCCTGAGAAAAATCACCAGCGTCAGCCAAAATAACCTCTGCACCTCTTGCCTTAAATTCGTACTTAAGTGCTGCTGCCTGAGCATACCCATCTAGTGCACCATGCACATCATTTGTGTGGAGAATAATAGTCTTTCCACTCAAATCATTTGGCACATTGGCAATCGACTTAACATCAGCTTTGTACTCAGCTGCATAAGCATAATTTGGAGTAAAGCCAATCGACAGTACCATAGCCACCGCCATCAAAAGAGTCAACACTCTCTTGAAAACATTTTTGCGTTCCATAAATCATTCCTCCTTCTAGTTATTTAAACTAGATTTATTATATATTTTTTCAATTGTGATGAAAATGTGAACACAAAATAAAAAATGACGAATTTATGGCGCAAAACTTGGTTATTTTTCCTTATAAATATTAGTAATAAGTGTAGCAAACAAAATATAGCTAAAATCTCTATAATCAAGCTTTCTTCCAACGAATAATATATGCAACACCTAAAGCTAAAACAGCAATTGCAACACCTATTATAATAACAACAATATGATTACTAGATTTGTAAGCGTAGTTACAGCTTACGTTAATATCCACATCCCAAAATGTATCAATAAACACTGTTGGAATTTTTAGCTGCATCATTTTCTTAGCAAATGCCTTTGTACAAACACCGATAAATACAATTCCCGCAACATAGCTAGAGGATAGATTTTCCGGAATTCTAAGATTTTTGTCATCTTCCTCCTCTAAAAAGCACAAGGTCATATTGTAATTAAGACTCTTAAGGCGCTTATCCAGTGCCACAATAAATGTATTCCAGTAGCTGTCCACCAGAGCATTTCCTATGCACACTAGAGCAATATTCTTCTTGTATATGCCGCCCTTTTCATCTAATACAATAAGCTTGTTGTAACCCATTTCGATGGCAGTATCCCTGATTTTCTTTCTAAGCTCCTCAGACACACCAACCTCGTTATTAAGCGCCTTAGATACAGTATTTCTAGAAACTCCTAAGGCATCCGCTATTCTACTTTGAGTTACTGCTTTCTTTGCCATAATGCTATCCTTTCACCCTCTATACCATCCTATCTCCTTTTCGTTGATTTTCAGATGTCTTAAGGGAATTATACAAACCATATTCTACTTTAACAACAAATGAAAAGACCTTTTGAACAGTTTTTGTCACTTTTTACTTTACATTTGCACGGTTACATTTGCATTATAACACAGATTCTTAAATATTAGTTCAATTTGTAAATTCTGTCGCAACAGCACTCCATAAATTCTTCGTCGTGAGTAACTACAATAATCACTTTATCCTTCTGCGCTAACATATTTAGAAAGTCGGCACATAGATGCATATTTTTGTAATCAAGTCCACTGGTGGGTTCGTCAAATAATAGAATATCCTTATCCATCATTAAGCTAACAGCAATTGCCAGTCTTTGTTTTTGTCCACCAGATAAGGTGTTAGGATGTCTTTCTTTGTATTCCAAAAGCCCCATTTCATCTAATATTTTTTCGACCCAAATACTACTGCTCTTTTCTGTTCCCAATATGCATTCGTTTATAACAGAATCAGCAAATAGCTGATAATTAACATCCTGCATTACCATAAAAGCTTTCTTTTGAAGATCTTTTCTCTTCATTCTAAGCCCATCTATATATATGTCGCCTGCAGTAGCAGAAAGAAGCCCACAAATACTTCTAAGCAAAGTGCTCTTTCCTGCACCATTATTGCCTATAATGCAATAGATTTGTCCAGGCATAAAATCCATATTTATACTTTCAAATACTCTTCTTTTCTTATATTCAACAGAAAGATTTCTAATGCATAATCCCTTTTCTAAAATATCAACTATTTGATAGCTTTCAGTTTCATTAAGACTAATGTATGCATTAGACCTAAGATTCATTGCGTTTAGAGTAGCTCTACTCATAGACCTGAATTCGTCACCTGAAATCTCTCTTTCTATTACACCATCTTTTAGATATAGCACTCTATCCACAAGATTTGCTAAATAGAAAAGACGATGTTCTGCAATAATAACTGTAGTCCCATTATTTTTTATTTTTTCAAGGCATTCTTTAAGCCCCTCTATTCCCACTGTATCCAGGTTCGCAGATGGCTCATCCAATAGAAATATCTCAGGATTAGAAGCATACGCACTTGCAAAAGCTATCTTTTGCTTTTCTCCCCCAGACAATTTAAAGATATCCCTATTTCTTAATTCTTGAATGTTTAGCTCCTCTGTTACCTTATCCAAGGTTGCATTTATTTCTTCACTGGATTTCCCAGCATTTTCAAGCCCAAATGCGATTTCACTATCAGTATCTACATTAAAAAACTGAGTCCTGGGATTTTGAAACACACTACCTACAACATTAGATAACTCATAGCTTTTGTAATCGGACACTTTCTTACCATCAATCAGCACATCACCTGTAAGCTTACCTCCATAAAAACCTGGAATAAGTCCATTAATGATTCTTGTAATAGTGGTTTTGCCGCAGCCAGATTCGCCTACCAGAAGAACAAACTCTCCATTCTTGATGCAAAAGCTGATATCTTTAAGTGTTCCTTCTGCTGTATCAGGATAGGAAAAGCCTACATTTTTAAACTCTACATTCATACATATCCTCCAGTGCTTAGCCCCATACCAACTATTAAAGCAACCGCAAAAATCAAAAAAACTATTATATCAATTAATCTTATTCTAATATCCAACCTACTTGTTCTAATTCTTGGATTTTCAATACCTCTTGTAACGGCAGAAGCTGCAAGGTCATCAGCTGCATTAGATGCTGTTACAAGAATAGGCAGATACAAAGCGTCTACGACAACTCCTGGATTCTTAAGAAAATAACCAGGGGACAGGCTGATTCCTCTTAATGTCATAGCATCTTTGATGTGACCCCAGTCTTCTTTCACTGTGGGAAAATATCTAAACATTATGGCCAGTGGAATAACCACACTTCTTGGAACCCGCCACTTAGACATAGCTGCCATAAACTCCCCTATTTGGGTGGTGGAGATGAATAAAGCTGCAATCATACAGCAAGGATAGCACTTGAAAACTAATCCAAGCCAAACTAATAGACTTGTATGTAATACACCTCCTATGTTTGGAAGTATGAAGCTTGCAAACAGCCAAAGAGCCGCAAAAATTATTGCGGCCCTAGCTGTCTTTAATGCTCTTTTAAGCATAATCCCAAGTATTGTTGTAAGGATAATCCAAACTAAGGTATAAATACCGTTTGGAATAGAGGCACTAAAGATTGCAGTCAATATTAATAACAAAACCTTGGTTCTTGGATCAAGGGTAATCATGCTGCTATACCAGCCTTTACGAACTGCTTACGCATAAGGCGAAGTCCCAATAATCCACTTAAAGTAGCTACAACTATTGTTCCCACTATCATTATTGCAATAGTAGAGCCAGTTGCTACTTCACTCATTTTATCAATGTACTCCTGCTCTGTTCCCTTCTTCAGCATAAACGATACCCATGATTCCTTATTAAGTATAAACACAAAATAAGTTCCCATTGGTCCAATACAGTAAACGATATACGCTATAAGATTTAATACATTACTTTTAAATTTGCCTATTCCTGCAATTAATCCAGCCAGGGTTGCAGAAATCAAAAAGCCAAAGTTAAGTCCCCAATGCATTCCTGTAACAGTGCCAAGAATACACAACACAGCTCCAACAATTATTAGTGCTCCCTGCTTTGGCACCTTCGCAATAAATAACATGAATATCGGCCCTGCTAAAACAGCAGCCCCTATTGGAAAATAAAATGTCAGCGTAGGAACCGCAGAAAAAGGTCCTCCTGTAAGCATCATTGCCAAAAGCAATAATACTGAAAATATACCAATCGTAATTAAATCTTTAGCTGTAAAACCATTCTTTTCATTATTCATTTTTTCTGTCCTTTCTTCCTTAAGTTAGTTTACTCTAACCTTTTATCATTCTTTACTATCCGTTACAAGCTAAGCAATGGGAAAGTGTCCGTTTTTAATAATTTTAAGTCCTATTGGAACTATTATTTAAGTTTTGAAGATGCTTGCCACATTGCAGCATATGCCCCATTCTTAGCTAAAAGCTCATCATGAGTGCCACTTTCAGCGATTCCCCCATCCTTAACTACCAATATCTGATCCGCTAACTGAATTATTGGAAGTGTATGAGCTATCATTACCACAGTTCTCTTTGTTTTTAAAAGATTAAGTACAGCCTTTTTAACCAATAGCTCGTTTTCAATATCTAACGAAGAAGTTGCTTCATCCAAAAGCACAATTGGACTATTTCTAAGAATTGCTCTCGCCACTGAAATCCTCTGTCTTTCTCCCCCAGAGAGCTTATTTCCATTCTCGCCAATCAAAGTATTAAGCCCATTTTCAAGGCCATAAACAAAATCACAGTTTGCCTGCTTTAAAGCGTTTTCGATTTCCTCATCACTGGCTTTTGGCGCTGCAAAACGTAGATTGTTTTTTACAGTGTCATTAAATAAAAACACATCCTGATCCACCATGCTTATATTTGAAAGTACCATTTCTGTGGAAGAACTGCCTATACCTTCTCCACCTATATATATCCTTCCTGAAGCAGGCTCATAATATTTGGAAATGAGATTAAATATTGTAGATTTTCCAGATCCCGATTCTCCCACAATGGCAGTAATCTTGTTTTCTGGGATTTCAAAGCTAATATTCTTTAAAACAGCCTGATCCTTTTCGTATGCAAAGCTAACATTTTCAAATGTAATATTGAAATGCTTAGGATTAATTACTTCTTTGGCTTTTACTTCCTCATTTTCCATGAGTATTCCTGCAATCTTTCCTTTTGATATGAGAAGATTTCTATATGCTACCAGGCTTACGTATAGGGCCGCTTCCACCTTGCAAGAATATAATGAGAGCATATTAATTGTTATCATCTCTGGAATGGACAAATCCCCTGTCACCACTCCATTTACTGATATAAAAATTATAGCGGCCGCTGCCACATAGGCTAAAAACATATATACGAAGCCTATAGGAACTACTGCTCCTTCATACTGATAGCTTATATTTGAATAGTGCTTCATGGAGCTTCTTAATGACTTATTTTTTTCTCCTGCCAACCCATAGGACCTTAGGGTTTGGCTTCCAGTCAAATATTCTGTTATCGCACTTACATTTTCTTCTCTGGCAAGATTTTTTGCCTTTCCGTATTTTTTCACCTGTCTAATAGACAATTGTATAGTTGGAATCAATAGTAATAAACTTACAAGCATTATTAAACCAACAGCTATATTCATAAAAGCTGAGTACAACGAAACTGCTACAAGAAGAACCACATACTTAGTTATGTCTGCAAGCTTATGGGTAAGAATCTGCTCGTAATCTGCCACTTCGCTTGTGGAGGCGTTAATATAGTATCCTATTCTTTGTTTAGTAAAAGCACCAAGCGGTATACGTCTTAGTTTATCCCCCAAAGTAACTCGCAAATTCTTGCTGACTAAAGCTCCGCCAATCTGACTTTTAGTGTAAGAAACAGTATAAAGAATAAGTCGTAACACAAAAATAATTCCAAGCATCAATGTAGTTCTTTTGATGTCCTCAAAAGTAATGCTTTTGCCAAAAATTAATTCCAGCACCTGAAATAAAATAAAAAAGTTGCTTCCTGCAAGAAGACCTTCTAGTACAGTTCCAAAAATTGCAAGCTTTAAGCCTTTTCCAATTGAAAATGCCTTGTTATTCATTGATTTTGTCCCCCTTTATGCTATATTTAATGCTTCTTGCCGCGGTATAATCCAACCAACTTTTTCTAAAGTATTTGCTAATATCCAACAGTTCCTTATGCGGGGCAACGTGGTATATTGATTTATTTTCCACAACCGCAATCCTATCGCAGGCTTCAGTAATTCCTAATCTGTGGGCAACGATTATGACTGTCTTACCCTCACATAAATTATCTATGGCCTTATCTATTTCCACCTGATTTTCAGGGTCGGCAGCACTAGTGGCTTCGTCCAAAATTAAAATAGGTGAATTCTTAAGAATTGCTCTTGCAATACAAATCCTCTGCTTTTGTCCACCAGAAAATCTTCCACCAAAATTTCCTACTTTAGTGTTATAGCCTTCTGGTAGTGTCATAATAAAATCATCTATTTGAGCTGCCCTTGCAGCCTTTCTTACTTCTTCAAGAGTAGTTTTCTGACCCATTGCAATATTTTCGTATATTGAACCTTTAGTCAGAAAAGCATTTTGGAAAATTACAGATATATTATTTAAAAGCTCCTCGTACTTAATATCTCTTACATCCACACCACCGATTCTAATAACCCCTGATGTTACATCATAAAACCTGGCAATAAGCTGAATCAACGTAGACTTTCCCTCTCCAGAAGCTCCCACAACTGCCAGCTTTTCGCCCTCTCTGATATGAAGATTAACATCCTTAAGAACCATGGTTTTACCATCGTAAGAAAAGCTCACATTATCAAGAGAAATATCATGTGCTTTAGGAAAATCAACTCCACCTTCAAATATAGGCACATCAAGTATTTCCTTAACTCTGTTTACACCATTAAGTGCAAATGAAAGATTATTCGATAGCTCCTGCAATGGTCTAATATCCATAAGATACTGAGTTCCTATAAAAGCAAAAAGCAAGAGCACTCCAGCAGTAATATGTCCATTAACAAACAGCCATCCTCCAGCTGGAACAAGGAACAAAATGCCACATTCCAAAAGCACAACATAGACTGCATAAAATGGTCCTGTAGCCCCTGCAATGGCTTTCCACATTGAAAACTGCCCCTCTATTGCATCAGAATATTTCCTAAATGAACTAACACTCATGTTGTATGCTTTTATAAGACGCATCCCTGAAACATATTCCCATACAGTTGCTGACAACTGACCTGCAGACAAATTGATATCATCCATAAATTTAAAAAATCTTGCAAACATACCAATCATAACAAGCACCACAAAAACCAAAGGTAAAATACTTAAAAGTGCCAGCTTGTTATTAATTGTGAATAGCCAAATAAATATCACCATTGGACCAGATAAATACAGCACTAGCTCAGGTAGATTATGAGCTAAGAAAAGCTCAAGCTTTTCAATATCCTCATTCATAACGCATTTTATCTCGCCAATGCTTCTTTCATTCAAAGCACCCATTGGCATTTTTGCCATGTGCTCTGTCACCATGCAGCGAACATCATAGAGTGTGTTATAGGCCCCCTTATGAGAACAAAGTGACGCCGCTCCATTACATATGACCCTTATCAATGTAAAAAGAATTAGTGCCTCTGTAAGTTTAAGCCCGTAAGCTGCGCTTAAGCTTCCTGCCACAGCACAGTCAATCATCCTATAAAAAATATAATATGGAACAATTCCGCATAGGCTGGCTAAAAGTGCTAAAAAGACGGATAAGTAGATATAATATTTATTTTTTCCTGCCCACTTCATCAGTAAGCTTAAGCCCTGCTTTTCTTTTTTATTACTCATGAAACTATTATCCTCCTGTACTTAATTCAATTACGCATTGTAATTAAGAAGGCTCGATGATACAATAACATTCGGTTAGTTTAGTCTAATTTAAATAACATTGTGTCTGATTGGAACAAAATGAAATGAATAAGAAAAAAGACGATTACAAAGAATTATTTCAAAAAACAAATTTTATACCCTGCGCTTCACCAGAAGGCTTTCCTCCTGGGGGCGATTGCTATACTTTTGCACCAAACCTTGGTGAAGGCTATTATTGGTATTACGAAATTCCAGGAAAATACAATATTAAAATACATGACTTCTCTTTTTATGAGGATCAGGTCTTAGATTTTGAATTACCAGAATGCTTAAGCGTGACCTGGTATGAATCTATTAGTGGTGAAGAATTAAATCCATATCGCAGTATGAGTTGCAATGTTATCAAGAGCTTTCTTGGTGGCTATGAGCCATATCGAGCCCTGATTCATCGCAACATTCCAATACGCTCCATTGGTATTGAATATCGACCTGATTTTTTTCATGAAGTTCTAAAAAGTAGCTTTGGAGATATTTATGAAGACCCAAAGTCGGCCTTTAGAAGCATAGATGAAACTGCAGATTTTCCTGAGATGAAAAAGCTTCTATGGGAGATATTAAAATATAAGGGAACAAGCCAAAGCGCTGCCCTTTATTATGACGGCAAGGTTAGAGAAGCCCTTGCCCTAGTATTTGAACGACACAGAAAACTGAATGAAAAAGAAAAAGCATCTCTACCATCAAAAGATGAAGAGATGCTTAAAAGCCTTGGGCTATATATTAACGACCATTATGCAGACCGTATTTCAATTGAATCGCTATCTAAGATTGCATGCATGGGCACCACTAAGCTGAAATCAACCTTCAAGCTTTACTACGGAATGACTGTAGCCGAATATATCCAAAAGGTTAGGATTGACCACGCGGAGCATCTTCTTGCCTTTACAGATTTACCAGTTTCCGAAGTGGCTAAGGCTGTAGGATACATTTCCCCAGGTCATTTTGCCGAGCTTTTCAGAAGTGCCAAGGGCTTACTCCCCCTCGCTTACCGCAAGGCTTTCCGCAGAAAGTTTTAACTCACTTTCCTTGCAACCAAATGCATGCGCATTTTTCTGGCACGCTTTAGCTTTTCCACCCTGAGACCTGAATTATCACAAAAGCTTCTAATTTCATCAAGTGATCTGGCTGCCACATCACCATGACCAATCAGATTTGCAAGTGGCATTTCTGTATGATTCATAATCCAAAGAATAACCTTTGGCGCTGTATAATCCTGAAGAATTAGCCTTCCGCCTGGACGTAATACTTTGTGTACACTATCAAAAAACTTCTGGGGATTAGGGTAATGATGAAAGCTGTTAGAGCAAATCACAACATCAAAAGTGTTTTCTTCAAAAGGCAAATTCTCGCAGTCACCAACAATCCAGTCTACCCCTTTTAGGTTCTTAGACTTTCCCACTTCAATCATTCTAGGCGTAATATCCAATCCTGTATAATGCTTTGTAGAATCCTTTTCATAAAGAAGTGATATCATTGGACCTGTACCACATCCACAATCCAAAAGTTCATTATAATCTTCCTTCTCAAGCTCTGATGAAATATAAGGATAATCCTCCTTACATATTTCATAGATCCCTGAATGGTTTGATTCATATACATCTGCTGCTTTTGTAAATTCTTTTATAGTCAGTTCCTTATACTCATTAGCTGTTCTCATAAGCCCCCCTAGATTCAAAATTCACTAGAAATTACATACATTATGTATGTACCAGATGCGGCGCTGCCGCTTGGTCTTGCTATCATGTTGTAATCCCCATGGCGTTTGCCCAATCAAAGAGCTTGCCGGCTATCTTACAGTGGTGGACAACCTCATCATCCGTCATACCATGTAAAATAGGTTCTGAATAAAGCTGCCACATGGCAGATACCATCACATGAAGCTCCAGCCTGGTGATAGATTTGTCAGCTAATCCCCTGTCCTGTAAAACTTTGAGATAAGCATAATCTATATCAGACATTCTCTCCAGCCACTGGTCATGAAATTGACTATATCTGGTGCCCTCAGAGCATTTAAGGAGTATTTCCAAACCGTCCTTCATCTCCAACAGACGTGTATACCAAATCCTTGTAATCTCCTCAGTGTTAGTCCACGCTCCTATCAACTCATCATCTGATAAGCTGTTTGGATCTATTTTCTGTGATTCGTTTAGGATGTTATTCATGCTGTCTACAGTATCCTTTACAACAGCCTCGAACAACTCCTCTTTACCCTTGTATCTTTTATATACAGCCCCAGTAGTTACACCAGCATCCTTACATATATCAGATAGCTGAGCTTCTAAGAAGCCATGTTCTCTAAAGTGCTTCCTGGCACTCTTAAGTAGTCTTGGATCAATGCTTGTATCTCTATTTGCCATTGTTAACCGATTTTCCTTTTACACCATCCTGAATCAGAATTTTTAATCTGAACAAAATTTTTGTAAAGACCGTCATGCTCCATCAGCTGTTCATGACTTCCTTTTTCAATGATTTTACCATCATTAACAACCAGAATGCAATCAGCATCCTTTATTGTCTTTAATCGGTGCGCAATAATTATAAGTGTCTTTCCCTTGCACAATTCGCTAATAGCTTGCTGAATAGCTGCTTCATTATCTGCATCGATGCTGGCTGTTGCCTCATCAAGTATAACTATAGGCGAATCTTTTAGAATACATCTAGCTATAGATATACGCTGCTTCTCTCCACCAGAAAGAGACGCTCCTCCTTCACCTACCATAGTTTCAAATCCATCTGGAAGGGACATAATAAAATCATAGCAACGAGCCTTTTTTGCTGCTTCTATAATCTCATCCTTAGTAGCCTCTGGGCGACCCATGGCAATATTGTTGTAGATGGTATCCCTAAACAGGTATACGTTCTGAAATACCATACTAATCTGTTCCAAAAGTGATGATAATGCTACATTCTTAATGGAAGTTCCATTGATAAGAATTTCTCCCGAATCTATATCCCAAAATCTTGCCATTAGATTAGCAAGGGTGGTCTTACCACTTCCCGAAGGACCAACTAATGCTATTGTCTGCCCTTCCATAACTTTAAAGGACACATTAGAAATCGTTTCCTTAGAATCATAAGAAAATCTTACATTCCGAAATTCCACAGTAGGAACCTTTAAGCTTTGCTTAGATACCTTTTTATTACTATCATCAGACAGCTCAAGCTCATTCATAACAGAGTCTATTCTGTCTAGACATTTATCCATGATAGTAAGCTTCTCAGAGTCCATATATACCACTCTAAGCGGAATGAAAATATCTAAGACAAATAACATCGTTCCTAAAAAGTATGTAAGGCTTAGATTACCATTTAAAAAGAGCAACACAGCTGTAAATGCAATTGCTGCAGAAAGAATTTCAAATGCAATATTCACAGCTATTCCCCATGGCACCTGAATATTTTCAAAACGTAAGCTTTCTTCACAGGATTTATCAAAGTTCTTTTTCATCTCTGTTGACTTGTCCCCGAGGAGATTATAAGTCTTTGTAATTCCAATTCCCTCTACATAATCAAGTACCGCATTAGTAAGTTTTTCACTTTGCTCTTGACGATCTAAAGACAAGGAAATGCCACTTTTGAATTTTCCCTCACCAATAAGAATCATAGTAATAGTTCCAACTAGTGCAACCACTCCAATAACTGGATTAAACACAAGCATAAATATTACAAATATAATAGCTGAGAAAAAATCGCTGATGGTGTCAGCCAATGTCATCATAGAATTTTCCTCGATAAATACCATATCTGTAGATAAAACAGAACTAATCTTGCCAATATTTCCACTGGTGAAATATCCCATAGGAAGTCTCCTTAGATGCTCACCCAATTTGATACGCAAATCAGCCATAAGCATAAATCCTGCTCCTGATTGAAGCCTGTCTGCAATATTAATGCAAACCGCCTGGAGCAACACACATGATAAAAGAACTATTCCATATTTAATAAAGTCCTTTTCAACAAGACTGTTGCTCATAAAACCATTTACCATAAATACTGCAAGCACTAAAGCTGCATTTTGAAGAAGTGATTTAAAAAAAGAAAAAATGAATGCAAATTCAATACGTGCCTTATATTTACCTGAGACATTAAGTATTCTCTTTATTGAATTAATCATGCCAATATCTCCTCCTTTTTCGCTTGGTCATCATCCCTGCTAGTAACAGACCAGTTCTTTGTTCCCTCTGAAAGTTCCCATAAGTTCTTATATTTATCGCAGCTAAGTAAAAGCTCCTCATGCTTTCCAGCAGCAACAATTTGTCCCTCATTCATAACCACGATTTTATCTGCATTTTTAATAGAATAAAGTCTATGCGCAATTACTATTACAGTCTTTTCACTGATAAGCTCTGCAATGGCCTGATTCATTTTTTCCTCATTCTCAGGATCCATAAAAGCAGTAGCTTCATCCAAAACTATAATCGGAGCATTCTTAAGAATGGCACGAGCCAGGGCTATTCGCTGTCTTTCGCCACCTGAAAGCATCTTTCCAGAATCTCCAGCCATGGAATCTATGCCATGCTCCAGCCTGTCTAAGAAATCTTTACACTGAGCCTTGTTAGCCGCCTCGATAACCTCAGCCCTTGTGGCTTCAGGTCTGCCAAGTCTTATATTCTCTAAAATGCTCATGTTAAAAAGAAACTGCTCCTGAGATACGAATGATATCTCATTGTTTAGACTTTCAAGTGTCATATCTGTAATATCTTGACCACCTATTTTTACCACTCCAGTGGTCACATCATAAAAGTGAACTAATAATTTAGCCAAGGTAGATTTGCCACTTCCCGATTCACCTACAAGTGCAGTAACAGAATTAGCTTCAATATCTAAATTTACATTATTGATTACAGTATTTTCTCCATCGTATGCAAAAGACACATTTTCAAACTGAATACTTCTGTCCTTTCCTTTAAATTCAGAAGTTCCTTCCTTGAGAGGCGCGGCAGACAGAATATTTTCCAAGGTTTCTATTTTATAATTGAGCTGAGGTAATACACTCATAAAGGACATAGCCTTCATAATAGTAGGTCCTATAGAAAATGCCATGCAAAGTATTAATAGGAAGTTTGAAAGCGTTGATAATTCCGTATATACGAAGTAGCCACCTACTGGCAAGGTAAATAGGGCTACACATGGCAAAAAGCTTCCGTAAAGAGCCATCCATGGCCAGCACATCTTATACCAGGCAAGGGTAAAATCTCTATAACTCATAACATCAGTAGAAAATCTCTTGTAGCTTTCACCATCTCTACCAAATATTTTTACTACTTCCATACCATTGATGTATTCCACAATCGTTGCATTCATTTTCTGGGCAGATGAGTAGAAATCCCCCATTTTGCTGGTGCCTGCCATGTACATTGCCATCATAGAGATAATGCCAAGCGGCAAAGCCGCCAGACAAAGTAACGCCAACTTCCAGTCGATGAAAAACATAGCAATTATGACTATTGTTGGCACACATACATTTGAAAATCCCTCAGGTAGAGCGTGTGCTAGAAGCAACTCCATATTGTCTATATCATCAATAAATACCTTTTTTAAAGAACCCACTCCCAGTTCCTGTATTATTCCAAGTGGTAACTTCTCTAGCTTGCCCTGGAGAGATATTCTAAGGTTCTTAAGGGTGTGATATGCACTAAAATGTGACTGAACCAATCCATATATATAAAGCATCATATAGATAAGACCACATACTAAAAATACTCCCAGCCAAATTAGGTAGTATTTCACAGTTCTTTCGCCTGATATTGCTCCATCAATCATTTTGTAAATGGATAAGAACTGTACTACGTTAAAGAGTAGTCCAACAATTAGAAATATCATTGCTTTAAATGTGTATTTCTTGTACTCTCCTGTGTACTTCAAAATCTTTTTAAGCATTTTATCCTCCTTATCAACGCACCATTGATAATCCAATTATCAATTGATCTAAATTTTAGTGCCATAAAATGGCACTAATTTTAATATGCAGTATATGACATTATATTTAGCCATATCGCAAATCCTATTAACATATAATCAAACACGCCCATACGAACTTCCACCAGACTTGTTCGTTTAGTATTAGCTCCTAAGCCCCTACAGAGTGAAGCTGCAGAAAGCTCATCAGCAATTAGAACTGTATCAGATAACAATGGAACGATTGAACACTCGTAAACAAAAGCAGGCCTGGTTATAATATTTTTAAAAGTTAAGGCAAAGCCTCTAAATTTCATTGCGTTTTGGATATTGTCCCATTCTTCCCCTATAGTGGGAAAAAACCTAAACATTACTGAAAACGGAATTGTTATTTCCTCAGGCACATGCATCTTGTCAAAAGCTGCTAAAAATTCCGATACTCTGGTGGTCTTAATTATAATCGCAAAAGCCATCATAACAGGAAGAAACATCCTAAACACTCTTATTCCCATCAGCAAAATCATAAGAGCTTCCGGTAGACAAAACATCATAACTAACAAATCTATACCAATCATCACCCCATATAATATAAGCATCTTAATGGCAAATATGAATTGTTTACCATTAATTAAAAGGGCAAAAGTAAAGAAAAACAGCAAGCCTTGAAATAAAGTCCTAGATTCCCTAAGTGCTGCAATTGAACACAGGATAAAAATAATCATCTTGGTCCTAGGATCTATTTTTATGAAGCCCTCTCCCTGAAATGAAAAATCATTAAACATTATGCTATACCAGCCTTCTTAAAGTGCTTTGCATTCATACCCATTCCAATGCGTCCACCTATGAACCCTCCAATTAGCGCGATAGCAATCTGAACAAATAGAACCCAAATAGGTGTTACAGCATCAATCTTGTCAGCGTATTCCTGTCCATAGTACTGGGCACATGTATTAAGGAAGCCTTCTCTTGCAAAGAACAATGAGAGGAATGGTCCTTCTGTAGCGCATGCGAATATGATGTAGCTAATTCTAATTCCACTTGTACTATAGTTAGTTTTGGTCAGAATAATCTGTGCAATCACTCCAAGCACTACCACATACAACAGCACAACTATAGATGATGCAGACATTACAAAGCCGGCAAGTACTGAAAGGATAAGCACGGCTCCCATTTTAGGCACCTTGGAAATATACAGAGTATATACTGGGCCTAGCACTATTCCTGCTATAAGTGGCAATATCAAATACACTGGAATAAACATTCCCGTTAGCGATGCCATAATGCAGATAAGTGCCACATAAAGCACGGCAAATACACCTGCCATAATTAAATCTTTAGTTTGTAACTTTTTTTCTTTCATAGTATTCCTCCACTTTATTTATTGATGCAACTTTGTCTCTAGTAAAATCATCTGACCTAGTGCATCTAGTTACCCTGTAAAAAAAATCATATAACTTGTGTTTAGTCACATCTGTCAACTCATAGCAATCAACCACTTTACCTTTTTCAAGGCAGATGACATTATCCACAGTTGATAAAATCAACTCTATGTCATGGGTTATAACAAGTATGGTCTTCCCCATGTCAGCAAGAAGTTTCATAACATTTCCTACTTCCACCATGTGCTTGTAATCCAATCCACTTGTAGGTTCATCTAATATGATTAATTGCTTGTCAGCAGCTATTGCGCTGGCTATAGCTACCCGCTGCTTTTGACCTCCTGAAAGAGAAATTGGATGTCTATCCTTAATACCATCTAAATCCATCAGCCTAAGAATATCCACAGCTTCCTTCTCATGGATGGACTCGTCAAAAGCTTTTCCATACTTTTCTCTAAGAGAAAGCATTACTTCTCCGAGAACACTATCAGCAAAAAGTTCAGTATTCACATCTTGCATTACTAAAAAGCTATCCTTAATTCTATCTGCCTTACTGACCCTTGTTTTCCCCTTGAGGATTTTGTCCTTTGATTTTTTATTAAGCCCACATAGACATTTGGCAAATGTAGTTTTGCCTGCTCCATTAAATCCCACTAAAGCAGTAATTTTGCCAGCTTCTAAGCTAATATCTTCAATATCAATAGCTTCAGCAAATTTGCCATAGCTGAATTTCATCTTGCTAATATGATAGCCAGCTTCGCTTTTCCTAAAAATCTGCCTTCTATTAATGCTTCCACCAAAAGCTTCTTCAATGGAAAAACTTCTAAGTCCCATTTTTTGCATTTCATCAATGGTAAGATGGTTCATCATACTTTTATCTATGATTTTATTGATGACTCCGTCCTTCATTACAAGCACTAAATCTGCCACATCCTTTAGATAGTACAAACGGTGTTCTGCAATTACTAAAGTCTTTCCCTGGGCCTTCCACTTCTCGATAACTCCCTTCAAGTCATCTATACCCTGCAAATCCAGATTAGAAGAAGGCTCATCCATAACAATCACCTTTGAATCAGCTACCGCAATAGAGCAACATGCGATCTTTTGCTTCTGCCCTCCAGACAACTCGAATATACTTCTATCTAACAAATCCTCTATCTTGAAATCAGTTACAACTTCTTCCAATTTTTCTTTAATTAGCTGTATATCCATTCCTTGGTTCTCACAGGCAAATGTGATTTCACTAGTTGTATCCACATTAAAAAACTGTGTCCTGGGATTCTGAAAAATACTACCTACAACCTTTGCAGTATCATATAATTCCTGCATATTAGGATGCATGCCACAGACTTCTATTTCCCCTTCTAATATTCCCTGATAGTATTTGGGCGACAGACCATTAATAAGCCTACCAACTGTAGTCTTACCACAACCTGATTCTCCTGTTATTACAATCACCTGTCCTGTTTTAATATCCAAATTAAAATCAGATAGCACTTGATTGTTCAATGTAGATTCCTGATTATAACTAAAACTGACTTTGTTAAACGTAATCATAGTTAGAAACTCCTAACCTTCGAACAAAAAATAAATGATAATCTGATTATTCAATTATCGATAATCGGATTATCATTCTTACGATTTGAAATATTACTACAAAATTTTTTTGTTGTCAATATATTTAATACGCTATGAAAACATAGACTCGTCTTCCTATTTCGGATATAGCTATAAACTGCGGTTTCAGTAATCAAGGCCGCTTTGCAAAAATCTTTAAGGAAGAATACGGGGGCTTCCCTCTAGAATACAGAAGAAAGTCCTCGTAATCTTTTATGCCATCATCATGCTTCTCCTGTTATCTCTTTAGCAAGTTCCAGAATTTCAAAGGCATATTTTTCCTTACCATTTTTAAGAAGTTTTTTGTACAGAGGATAGTTGATGATACAGATTGCAGCACCTACTATTCCAAGAAGTACTCCAACGACCATTAAACCCACTCCTGTTCCAAAGACGCCAAGTCCAAAGCACATTCCTGCGCCAAAAATCAAAGTTCCAATAATTCCCAGTGTCATGGCTGTTATAAATGCCGGAAGCTTTGCTCTCTCATCAAGTTTTTTTAGCTGTCTGACCTTGTTTGTTTCCTTTGGCATGTAATCCTTTGCTACGCTTTCTGCATAAACCTTATCTAAATCGTTCATCTCTTTTTATCTCCTTTTCATTTTATAGTTACGCTATTTTTCCTGTTTCTTTGAGCCATCTGATTTCGTCACGTATGGTCTCTCTATATGACCTTGTGGTATAGCCTAAGTCCTTATTTGCCTTACTTGAATCAAATCTGTTGTTCCTTGCAAGGTTGTATACAGAAAATGTTGTCATAAGAGGCTTTTCCCCTGTTTTTTTTGCTTTATTCTCAAGGATCTTTGCAATGAAGTTTGCCGCTGATATTGGCAAAAAGAACTTTATCTGCCTACATCCACTCTCCTCCGAAACAAGCTTAGTGAAGTCCTTAAAACTAACAGGCTCATTTCCAAGGATATAACACTCTCCGTTTTTGCCCTTATCAGCTGCTCCAATAAGTCCGTCAGCTAGATCCCTTACATCACAAAGGTTAAAGCTTCCATCGATTCCAGCAGGCATCTCACCGTTAATGATGTCAACTAAAGTCTTTGTAGTCTCGCCCATTGCAAAATCCTCAGGTCCAAGGATTCCTGATGGATGAACTACACAGGCATTAAGACCTTCCTTAGCCGCCTTAAGTACAACATTTGTTGCAATAGCCTTTGACAATGAGTAGCAGCCTTTAATTCTCTCAGGGTCAAGCGGAATGGAGCCTTCACACTCTCTTATGGTTCCTTTTTCTTCTTCAGGTATAGCTCCTGTAGATGAGCAGTATACAAGCTTCGATACCTTGTGCACCTTGCACATTTCTATGATGTTTTCTGTTCCTCCAACATTTACATCCATAACTTTCTGACTGTAATCAGGGTTGACTGTTACGATGCTTGCGATATGAAGGACAATTACTTCCGCATCATCCGGAGTCTCGAAAAATCTTTCTAGGTCAGCTTTATTGCAGAGATCACCGTATGCTATTTCAACTTCCTTGGGAAGATATTTTGCTGACTTATCGCCATCAAGTACAAATGCCCTTACTTTCTCATTTCTTTCTACTAGTTTTCGGCAGACTGTGCTTCCAAGAAATCCTGCTGCCCCTGTTACCAGATAAATCCTATTTGTATCACTCATTTTTCTTTTCCTCTCTTGTTTACATTTTTTGCTCTCTGTTTTGAGCTTGAAGTCATTATAGGAAAATGAGTGCACAAAAAGAACAACACTTTTTACAGAATATGTCGATTCTAAGGGTATAGGTCCCGACACGTCTTGCAAAAAGTGTTGATTCGTGAATGCTATATATAGTTTTACTGCATCATGGCTTTATAACACACCGCTGTATAACGCTTATAATTTCATCTTTTGACTCAATGCACCCACCTCTTACCCATTCTGTGATAACACCAATAATACCTTTTAGATAAAAAACCATTATAAAATGCTGCTCACTTTGTGGAACTCCAAATCTTGTAAGAATTGGAGCAAATATAGTCTTAAACCATGTTTCATAGGTCTTATCAGCGCCCATCATCTCATTCTTTTCATACATCAGGTAAAAAAGCTTTCGATTTTCTTCCACAAAATCTAAGTATGGCACCAGATATCTAGGTGTTATAAGGAATAGTTCATCCTCATTTTTATCATCTATATTAATTTCTCCAGAGCCCTCAGCACCAAAGCGCCCAAAGAAATCCTTATATACAGCCTCAACCGTTTCCTGCAAAAGATCATTTACATTATCATAGTGAAGATAGAATGTAGATCTGTTTACTCCTGCTGTTTCACATAACTCCTTGACAGAAATATATTCAAAATCTTTACTATCAAGAAGAGTCATCAACGCTGTATGCATTTTTTCTGCGGATTTAAAATACTTGCTTTCATTCTTATTCATAGCATAACTTCCTCCATTATGGCTTCAACATCTGCTCCATATATATCAAGCCCTGTAGCCTTGATTAGCTCCACATTTTTGATACCATAATAGTTTTCAGCAAGCGCCTTGTTCTTGATTCATGGCGTGTACACGCATTTACGAATAAATCCATACCCCACCTCCACATATCTATATTAATAACATTATACCCCACTTGTTAGCATTTGCTAAAGGAATAATAAAAAATAGGGCTTTTATCTGTCAATTTTAAAAAGCTTTGCTGTTACATTTGATATCAGCACAGACAATACTACTCCGATGGCTATAACTATAATAAGGCTCCATGCAGGGCTTGCTGCCATAAGTCCATCAGCGTACCCTGCAGGCATTTCTTCTATAGCACATTCATAGGTATAGTCTCTGTTAAACCAGATTTGTCCGTAATAACCAAAACTTGAAAATGTCATAATCACAGTACCGATCTCATCTCCTGTCCAGTTATACTTGAAAACTGCACGTACTGCCTCAGCAAGGACTGTTATGATAATGATTGGTATTACATGCCATGCCACTGCATCCCCAATCAGCAAAAGCAACAGAACCATTGCAAGCCCAAGGCACGCTGCTACTCCTGGAGCTTTTACCTTTCTGAATGCGTATATGATGATTCCAGAGAGCAATATTCCTGCCGTAATCTGATAACACACAAACAGTACCGGCGTAATCGCTCCAGTAACACACACAATCGCTGTTCCTACTGCATAAAGAACTGCATAAAGCAGTATATTTAATGCACTCTTTTTGTTCCATTCTTTCATGATGAGGTTCCTCCCTTTAAGTTAATTATTTTTGTTAGTATTAACTAACCCATAAAACAAAGAAAGTCCCGGTTTCCCGGGATCTTTCATAGTTTCCTAATAGATTTATAATTATTTTATTCCATATATATCCTTCCAGCCTGGATAAAGCAGCTCGCTAACAAATTTCATATGCGATAACGCTTCATCTCTTTTCATGTCATGCCTTACTATCTCAAACACAAGATGTGTATATGCTGTCGCAAGCATATGCCACTGCATATCGGTTATCTCCTTGACCTTATTACCGGAAGCTTTTAGTATCTCATAATACCTTTTATCTTCCTTCTCCTCATGTCTGATTAAGGTTTCTTCAAAATCTTCATATATCGAGCCATCCGAACAGCAGAGCAAAAGCTTTAAACCATCATAGTGTTCAAAAATAAACTCAACCCAGAAAACAGCCCAATCATCATCGAAAGGATTATAAGAAGCATCTGCTTCCATCTGTGCTTCGCCACTTCGAACCATCTCATGAAAAGCATCCAGTGTATCCTTAACCAGATAGTAAAACATATCTTCTTTACTTTTGAAGTGCTTATAAAGGCCCGCTGTCGTAATTCCGACTTTTGCAGAAATACGATTAAGAGATGCCTTCTCATAACCATAAGTAAGAAACTCTTCTTTCATGAACTGTATGATTTTCGCATTTGTGACAGTCTTATCTTTTGGCAATGCATGCTCCTTAGTTTATCTTAGTTAATGCTATTAACTTTTAATAGTTAACCATATTAACTTATGTTTGTCAATACCGCTATCATAATTATGCTTCTCTTACAAGATCATACATAAAGCTCTTTTCTCCTAAAGTTCTTGTATTCACATGCTTCATTCCGATATGTTCATACTTGTCTTTTTTCAGCTTTGCATCTGTAGAAACAATGACCGAAAGTTTTCCTTGCTTTGCCACTTCAAAAGCAATTTCAACAAGGGGACGCATAACCCCTTTGCCTTGATACTCCTTTTTAACCGCAAGAAGTTCTATCTGAACGAACTGTCTCTTGCTGTCGCGATAAGTCTTTTCAAGGCTTGCTCCGCCCGCCTGGAATTTCTTGATAATATCGCTAAAGTTCTTAAACCCAAGCGCCCTTGCCATTCTCCACATCATCTTTATCATTGCAATGCCAGGATATGGATGTGTAGTATCCGTAAGAATGATAAGCCCCTCTTTTTTATCTGAAGTTGCATATATGCCGTTATATTCATTCGCTGTTTTAATCATTGCCACCAGATAGTTTATAAGGCTCGTTCTATCAGGATATCCCGGATAATATGGAACCATACCAATCTCCTCATTCCCATAATCATAATAAGCAAAAACCTCTGCAAACTCTCTCATTTCCGCTTCTGTTAATTTCACCTTGTTAAGCATAATAACCTCCTTGAAATACTTGATGCTTCCAAGTATAATCGCAAGTAAATGACTTTCAATATTTT
>NZ_JAFUSK010000053.1 GCF_017471675.1 Pseudobutyrivibrio sp. | reverse complement strand
GCGGTTATGCGTTGCATAGCCGCTTTTTCTTTGCTAATATTTAGGGGATTGAGGAGAAACGTTATGTGGACATTTTTAGGCTATGGAAAAACATATTTAGATAAATGTGGTAGAGATAACATAGGAGCTTACGCAGCCCAGACAGCTTACTTTATGATTATGTCAGCTATTCCTGTTATGATGCTTCTTGTGTGGGTGGCAGGCTATGTGCCTTCTATTAATGAATATATGAATGAGCTTGTATATGATGTTCTTCCTGATACATTTTCACCATATATTGCAAAGGTTGTTGGTCTTGTTACACAAGCATCAGTTGGAATGATTTCAATATCAATAGTCATGGCTATATGGGCATCTGGTAAGGCTTTTCAGAATTTAATGGTTGGCCTTAATCAGGTTAACAAAATTGAAGAGACTAGAAACTGGTTTGCAAGACGATTTAAGGCTATCTTTTATACCCTTGTATTGTTATCAGTAATTGTTGTGATTATGCTAATGCTTGTATTCACACAAAAGCTTCAGTATTATGCTAAGAACTACTATGGCTTTTTGGCTTATGTGGTCGGTATCAGACCGCTTTTTAGAGGCATTTTTGTATTCATATTCTTGGTTATCGTATTTACGTTTTTGTTTACAGTATTGCCTAACAAGCATCTTACTTTTTTTAGTCAGCTACCTGGCGGTTTTTTATGTGCAGCAAGCTGGTATATCTTCAGTTTGATTTTTGCAATCTGGGTTAAGGTTCTTAATACATACTCAATGTATGGGGCGTTTGCAACCATGATGATGTTTATGTTTTGGCTGTATTTTTGCATGTATTTTATGCTTATGGCAGCAGAGGCTAATGTATTTTTCAAAGAGGCTTTTGGCCTTGCATGGCGCAATTTCATTAACAGAATGAAAGAGAAACATCATATAAAGTGGACTGATAATAATTAGTGTGCTACACTAGGCTAGGCGCTATTAGCGAAAGATTTAGTTTATTTTTTAGAAAGAAGTTATATGTTAGTAAAAGATTTTGATTATGAGCTTCCTGAAGAACTCATCGCTCAGGACCCTCTGGAAAAAAGAAGTAATTCAAGACTTATGGTTTTGGATAAGAAAACAGGTGAGACAATTCACAAACATTTCTATGACATAAAGGAATATCTTAAGGCCGGGGATTGCCTTGTTATCAATAATACAAAAGTAATTCCTGCTAGACTGTACGGAGCCAGGGTAGGTACTGGCGGCAAGGTAGAGATACTTCTTCTCAAAAGAATCAGTGATAATCAGTGGGAATGTCTTGTAAAGCCTGGTAAGAAGGCTCGCCCTGGAATGGAAATATCCTTTGGCGATGGCATTCTTAAAGGTAAAATCGTAGATATCGTAGATGAAGGTAACAGAATTATCGAGTTTAGCTATGATGGTATTTTCGAAGAAATACTTGATAAGCTTGGAGAGATGCCACTTCCACCTTATATTACACATAAGCTTCAGGATAGAAATAGATACCAGACAGTTTATGCTAAATATGACGGTTCAGCCGCAGCTCCTACTGCAGGTCTTCATTTTACACCAGAGCTTCTTGAAGAGATTAGGGCTATGGGAGTTAAGATAGCAGAGGTTACTCTTCATGTAGGTCTTGGTACCTTCCGTCCTGTTAAGGAAGAAGAGGTCTTAGATCATCACATGCATTCAGAGTACTACATACTTAACCAGGAAGCCTGTGATATCATCAACGAAACCAAGGCAAATGGTGGTAGAGTTATTTCAGTAGGCACCACAAGTACTCGTACACTAGAGTCCGCAGCAGAGCCAGGTAAGCCTCTTATACCTAAGAGTGGATGGACTCAGATTTTTATATATCCAGGTTACGAATTTAAGGTGATAGATGGGCTGATTACTAATTTCCATTTGCCTCAGTCTACACTTATTATGCTTGTTTCAGCTCTAGCTGGAAGAGAGCATGTGCTAGCAGCATACGAGGAGGCTGTTAGGGAAAAATACAGGTTTTTCTCATTTGGCGATGCCATGCTAATAACCGATTTATAACTTGAATTAAGCCAGTTTTACTGATAAAATTTTAACCTAATGAGATTTTAATTTATGGGAGGAAGCCATGATAGATATAATATCTGAATTGAGCACCAAGTTTGAAGCGGAGCTTCAGAATATCAAGAATTCTGAAGAACTTGAAAATATCCGTGTTTCTTACTTGGGTAAAAAAGGTAGTGTTACAGCTGCAATGAAGGAAATGGGCAAGCTTTCTGCAGAGGAAAAGAAGGAGTTTGGCCAGAAGATTAACGTACTTAAGAACACAGTTGCTGAAAAGATTGCTGCAAAGAAGGAAGAAATAGCATCACTTGAGCTACAGAAGGAGATTGATAAGGTTCCTGAATTTGATATCTCTCTTCCAGAGCGTTTAGAGCAGGGAAGCTATCATCCTATTACACTTGTGCAGCGCCAGTGCGAGACAATCTTTAAGTCTATGGGCTTTACAGTTGAGGATTATAGTGAAGTAGTTACTGATTACGAGTGCTTCGAATCAGTTAATATTCCTAAGTATCACCCAGCACGTGATATGCAGGATACATACTATCTTGAAAATGGACAGCTTCTTAAGTCACAGACTACAGCTGCTCAGAATGCTATCTACAAGAAATACCGTAAGCAGCTTATAGAAGATGGTACTCCAATCAAGGCTATCTTCCCAGGCCGTTGCTTTAGAAATGAGGCAACAGATGCTTGCCATGAGAACACATTCTTCCAGATGGAAGGCGTAATGGTTGGTAAAGATATTTCTATTTCAAACCTTATTTACTTCATGAAGACAATGCTTTCAGAGGTATTCAGACGTGATATTAAAGTAAGACTTCGTCCAGGCTTTTTCCCATTTGTGGAGCCAGGCTTCGAGCTTGATATTAACTGCCTAAACTGTGGTGGCAAGGGCTGCCCATCATGCAAGCACTCAGGTTGGCTTGAGCTTTGCCCATGCGGTATGGTTCATCCTAAGGTACTTGAGGAAGGTGGAATTGACCCTGATAAGTATACAGGTTTTGCTTTTGGCCTTGGTCTTACAAGACTTGCAATGATGAAATATGGAATAAAAGACATTCGTGATCTGAACAGTGGTAACCTTTCAAGCCTTGCTCAGTTCACTGATGATGAGCAGTAAGGGAGGACAAAGGACATGTTTATTTCAATGAATTGGATCTCTGATTTTGTTGACCTTGAAGGTTTAGACAAGATGGAGCTTATCAGTAAGTTCTCTCTTGCAACAGCAGAGGTAGAAAATGATATTTTCCATAAAGGTGAGGATTTATCTGGTGTAGTAGTTGCTGAGATTAAATCAGTAGAAGAGCACCCAGAATCTAAGAAGCTTCACCTTCTTAAGGTGGATGCAGGTGATGGCAAGCTTACAGATGTTGTTTGCGGCGCACCTAACGTTCGTGTTGGAATGAAGACTGCATTTGCAAAGGTGGGGGCTCAGCTTGGTGATATTACAATCGCACCTCGTCCACTTGCAGGCTACGATTCATTTGGTATGTGTTGTTCAGAAAAGGAAATCGGTATTTCTGATAACAACGATGGTATCATGGACATTTTAGAGGATGTAGCAAATGGTACAGATATTAAGGACTTATACGAAATCGATGACATTATCTTCGAGGTAGATAACAAGTCTCTTACTAACCGTCCTGACCTTTGGGGTCACTATGGTATCGCTAGAGAGTTTGCTACTATTGCAAAGCGTCCTTTAAAGGAGCTTCCAACACTTGATTTAAGTAAGTACGACAATCTTGAAAAGATTGATTTAAAAATAGAAGACGAGCTTTGCCAGAGATATTCTTCCCTCAAGGTGGAAAACATTGAAAAGAATGTTGCACCTATGAATATGAGAATTCGTCTTTTCTATTGTGGCATGAGAGGAATCAACCTTCTTGCAGACCTTACAAACTACATTATGCTTGAAATGGGTCAGCCAATGCATGCCTTTGACTCTCGTAAGGTAGGAAAGATTCGTATCAAGAGATTTGATAAGCCATTTACATTCACAACACTTGATGGTGTAGAGCGTAATATTGACGAGAATACACTTATGATTTGCAACGACAACACACCAGTTGCCATTGCAGGTATTATGGGTGGTCTTGATTCAGAAATCGTAGATGATACTACAACACTTACACTTGAGTCAGCTACATTTAATGCAGCTTCAATCAGAAAGAGCGCAGTACGTCTTGCTCACAGAACAGATGCTTCTGCTCGTTATGAAAAGAGCCTTGACCCTGAAATGACAACAGTTGCTATAGCTCGTTTCATGAAGCTTTTAACAGAAATTGACCCTGGAGTTAAGGTTGTATCAGCTCTTACAGATGAATATGCATTCCATTATCCGCATATTGCCCTTGATTTTGATAAGAACTTTGTGGATAAGTACACAGGAATAGAGATTAGTAATGAGCATATTGTGGATACACTTACATCTCTTGGCTTTGGTATCACTCAGGATGGGGATAACTTCCATGTAGATGTTCCATCTTATCGTGCTACTAAGGATATCAGCTTAAAGGCAGATATTATCGAAGAGATTACACGTATCTACGGATATGATAACTTTGAGCTTTCTACAACAAATGCACCTCTTTACCCTGTTCGTATGGCAGAGGACAAGAATGTTGAGGACAGAATCAAGGATATTCTTGTTAAGAGATTTAAGCTTCATGAGGTTCATTCTTATGTATGGCAGTATGCAGATGAATATAAGAAGCTTGGAATGGAAGTGGAGGAGAATGTTAAGCTTGCTAACTCTACAAACCCTAACATCGAAACACTTCGTCGTTCCATTATTCCTACACAGCTTTGCCAGGTAAACTACAATACCGGCTTTGCTACAGACTTTGGTATTTTCGAAGTAGGTCGAGTTGTTGAAGGAACAAAGGAAGATGGCCTTTGCGATGAACACAAAAAGCTTTGCATCACTTTATTCTCAAAGACAAAGTCTCTTGAGCAGCTTTTCTTTGAACTTCGTGATATGATTGCTGAGACAATCGAGGATGTTAGACATAAGTCTCTTACATATAATAACCTTGAGGCTACTCATTCCTATGAGCATCCAAAGAATCTTTTCAGTTTATCAATTGATAATACTGTAATTGGTAAGCTTGGTGTGGCACATCCTTTAGTATCTAAGAAGATAGATAAAAAGGCAGCAATAGTATTTGCTGAAATCGATGTAGAAACACTTGCTGATATTAAGCAACAGCCTATTTCTTACAATGAGCCATCAAAATATCCTTCAATTGAAGTAGATTTATCATTTATAGCAGAGAAATTTTCCGAAATAAATGATACAATAAAAGTAACAGCAGGAGATATCCTGAAAAATGTAGGAGTTGCCGATATATATTCTGACGGCTCTAGCAAGTCAATTACCGTAAGATTACTCTTTGGTACAGATGAGCGTACACTTACACACGAAGAGGTTCAGAAGGTTGTTGACGATATAATCGAAAAGCTTAAGAATAAGGGCATCAATCTAAAGGGGTAAATAATTTTGGGAGGCATGAGCATGGAAGAAAAGAGAAAAAACAAAAGACTTGATATTGATGTTAAGGTCGAAATCGAAAGAATCGATGAAGACAACATCACCACTGTTAAATACATGGAGGTTGATGTAGTTAATATCTCTAAGACAGGTTTAGCTTTCAGAGTACCAGATGTTAAATTTGAGGTTGGAGCATGTTTTGATGCTAAAATCCAGATTTGGACAAAGGAAACAATTGATACTGTATTTAAGGTTGTCAGAGTTAATGAGCTTGATAATGGAGTTCATGAGTACGGATGTATTTTCGTTGGGATGACAGATACTGATGCACTCAAGATAGAGATTTATCAACTGTTTAACGATGCACAGTAGAACAAGCTGGGAGAATAATTATCGTGAATAATAGTATTATTTTCCCGAATTTGCATATTACACTTGATAATGTTGGAAAAGGATTCTATATTGGATCCTTTTTCATTGCTTTTTACGGTGTAATTATTGCAATCGGGATGTTAATTGGCGTTAGCTTTATTCTTAAGGAAGCTAAGCGCGTTGGCTTTAATGAGGATGAATTCCTTGATATTTGCATTATTACCATTATAGTAGGTGTTATCGGTGCTCGTGTTTATTATGTAATATTTGCCTGGGATTATTATAAGGATAATCCAATCAGTGCACTTAATATTAGGCAGGGGGGTCTTGCTATATACGGTGGTGTTCTTTTTGGTATAGCATGTATATATGTTTTATCCCGTATAAAAAAGCTTAACTTTCTGCGGGTTATGGATGTAGCTATGTTTGGCGTAATAATTGGCCAGATATTTGGAAGATGGGGCAATTTCTTTAATAGAGAAGTTTTTGGTCAGTATACAGATGGGCTCTTTGCCATGCTTCTTCCTATAGATGCTATCCGCTCCCAGTCAGACGTTACTGCTGAAATGCTTACTAATTTAGTAACAATAAATGGAGTAAATTACATATCTGTTCATCCGACTTTTTTGTATGAATCCATGTGGAATCTTGGGTTACTCATCTTTCTTCTTTGCACTAGAAAGAAAAAGAAATTCGATGGATATGTATTTTTTACATATCTAATTGTGTATGGTGCCGGAAGATTTTGGATCGAGGGAGTTCGTACTGACCAGCTTAAGCTGTGGGGAACAAATATGGCCGTTTCACAAATTATAGCTGGAATATCAGTCGTGGTAGGAAGTGGTTTGTTTTTATATTATCTGAAGAGACATCCATTACAAAATGACAAATAAATTGTATTTTTTTAAAGACATTGGTTAGCCAATGTCTTTTTTTATGCCATTTTTTATCAGATATTGTGCTTTTTGTAGTAATCCCCTCCACTTTATACCACATCTTGAAGATGGGCGAAAACATTGATTTTTCACGGTTTGTGGGTTGCGAAGATGGCATTTATAGTATAAAATGTAGTTAAAAGTGGAGGAAAGTGGTTATATAGTGTCACAAAGTGGTGGAAAGGAGGAAATGCTGATATGTTCATGGGCGAATACTGTCACAATATAGATGCCAAGAACCGTCTAATTATGCCAGCTAAGTTTCGTGAACAGCTTGGAGAGCATTTCGTAGCCACTAAGGGACTTGATGGTTGTTTGTTCGTTTATCCAATGAGCGAGTGGCAGACAATCGAGGAGAAATTTAGAGAAATACCACTGACCACTAAGGATGCTAGAAAGTTCTCTCGTTTTTTCTTTGCAGGAGCTGCAGAGTGCGATGTGGATAAGCAGGGAAGAGTACTTATTCCATCTACACTAAAGGAGTATGCAGGTATCGATAAGGAAGTGGTATCTGTGGGCGTTTTAAACAGAATAGAAATCTGGTCAAAGGAAAGATGGCAGGATGAAGGCACTTATGATGATATGGATGAAATAGCAGAGCACATGGCTGAGTTAGGATTGGGAATTTAAATGGAGTTTAATCATTATTCAGTTTTATTACATGAAACTATTGATAATTTGAATATAAAGCCAGATGGAATCTATGTTGATGGCACTTTGGGTGGCGGCGGACATTCTTATGAAATCGCAAGCCGCTTGACTACTGGCCATTTATATGGATTTGATCAGGATACTGATGCTTTAAGGGCAGCAGGTGAGCGCCTGTCACCATTTAAGGACAGGGTTACCACCATCCACAGTAACTACGAGTTCATGAAAGAAAAGCTATCTGAATTTGGGGTTACAAAGGTAGATGGAATTATGCTTGACCTTGGAGTATCCAGCTTCCAGCTTGATGAGGCTGAAAGAGGCTTTACTTACAGGGTGGATGATGCTCCGCTTGATATGCGTATGAACAAGGACAGCGATATGACAGCTGCTGATATTGTTAATACATATTCGCCAGAAGACTTAACCAGAGTATTGTTTACATACGGCGAGGAGAAGTTTTCTAAGCAGATTGTAAAGAATATTGTTAAGGAAAGGGAACTTGCTCCTATTCTTACAGCTGGTCAGTTGAACAAAATAATTGCAGAAAGTATTCCAAAAAAAGCTCAGGTTGGCCAGGGCCATCCATCTAAGAGAACATATCAGGCTCTTAGAATAGAGCTTAACAGGGAATTGACAGTGTTAGAAGACCATATAGATGATATGGTGGATTTGCTTAATCCTGGTGGAAGGCTTTGTATTATCACCTTCCATTCTTTAGAGGACAGGATAACAAAGGTTGCTTTTAAGAGAAACGAAGACCCATGCACATGCCCTAAGGATTTTCCAGTATGTGTTTGTGGCAAAAAATCAAAGGGCAAGGTAATTACAAGAAAGCCAATTTTGCCTAGTGACAAAGAGCTAGAGGAGAACTCAAGATCTAAGAGTGCTAAGCTTAGAGTCTTTGAAAGAGGAAATTAAACGGGTTTTAATGTATTGAATAAAGGGAGTTTAATGCTAGTTTTAATTGCAAGATTTTAGGAGTTAGAGAATGCAGGAAGTAAGAACTTATTATTACAATCAGGGTAATGCGGTTAGAAAAGAGTCAGAACTTGTTCTGAGCCCTGCTAGAAGTCTGCCCACAAGACAGCAGCGTGAACGTGAAAAGAGAGAAGAGGCAATGCGCCGTCAAAAGATTACAGATAGAAGACGTGCGGCAGCCCTTAGAAAAAATAGATTATTAACAGGTTATATGATAGTAGCAGTTATTCTTACATGCCTTATGTTAGTTGGTTATGTAGGCTTGCAGACAAATGTTACCACTAGAATGAATCATATAGCTGAGTTACAGAATGAACTATCAACAGTAAATGCAGATAATAAGGCGGCAGAAAGCAGAATATCCACAACAACAAATCTTTCAGAAATTAAGGATAAAGCCATAAATGAATTGGGAATGGTGTATGCAACTAACAACCAAATAGTGTATTATAGTGTAGATGGTTCGGACTACATGAGTCAATACCAGGATATTCCATAGAATAGAGATTCACACAATGGCTAGTAATAAAAGACGAAGATTAAAACCAAATAAAAAAATATTAAAAAGAATGCAACGTAAGCTCTGGCTAGTATTTGGAGTTGTTTGTATTCTTTTTGTCGTTCTGATAGGACGAGTAATGTACATTCAGCGTACTAGTGGGGATAAATATGAAAAGATTGTATTATCCCAGCAGGATTATGATAGTACCATTATTCCATTTCAACGAGGCAATATTGTTGATGCAAGAGGCACAGTACTTGCAACCAGCGTAGATGTATACAATGTAGTTTTGGATTGTAAGGTATTGAATGGAAATGAGAAGAAGTTTGAAGGAAGCATAGCTGCTACAGTTGATCTTGTAACAGAATGCTTTGAAGAGATTGATGCCGAAACAATCAAAACTCAGCTGAAAGACAATGCTTCAAGCCAGTACTATATTCTTGCTAAGAAGGTCGCTTATGAAGAGATGGCCAAGTTCCAGGAAAAGAAAGAGGAGAAGGGCTACTAGGGAAAGATATTTGGCATTTGGTTTGAAAAAGAATATATCAGACAATATCCATACGGAAGCCTTGCGGCAGCTACTATTGGATACGCCAGCAGTGGTAACACAGGTGTTATTGGATTAGAGAATAAATATTCTTCTGTTTTAAATGGTATTAATGGACGTACCTATGGTTATCTTAATTCGGATAACAACTTAGAGCAGACAACAATCGATGCAACAAACGGTAATAATATTGTTTTATCATTAGATGTTAATATTCAAAGCATAGTAGAAAAGGCTGTGGCAGATTGGAATGAGGCAACAGCTGCCACTTGGAATGCAGAGCATCCAGATGAGCCTGAGACCTTTGGCTCTAAGCACACGGCAGTGCTTGTTATGAATCCAAACAATGGCGAGATTTATGCCATGGCTCAGTATCCTAATTTTGATTTGAACAATCCTAGAGATTTGACACCTTTCTTCAGTCAGGAAGATATAGATGCCATGGATCAGGAACAAAAGATGGATGAGCTTAACAAAATATGGCAGAATTTCTGCACAACCTACACCTATGAGCCAGGTTCTACATTTAAACCATTTACTGTTGCTATGGGACTTGAAACAGGTGTGCTTACAGGGGATGAAACCTATTTCTGCGATGGTGGTGAAATGATTCCAGGCTACCCTAAGCTGGTAAAATGTGTTGCCCATAACAAGGGTGGACATGGTATGCAGACTATTGCAGATGCATTATCTAATTCTTGCAATGATGCTTTAATGCAGATGGCAAGAGTAATCGGCCCTGAAACCTTTTCTGAATATCAATCTATTTTTGGTTTTGGCCAAAAAACAGGAATTGATTTAACAGGTGAGGCTAGTACAGCAAGTCTTATCTATAGTGAGGATGATTTAAATTCTGCTATTAACCTTGCAACAAATTCATTTGGACAGAACTTTAACACTACAATGATTCAGCTTGGGACTGGATTTTGTTCATTGATTAATGGAGGTTATCTTTACGAACCTCATTTAGTTACAAAGATTACAGATTCAAATGGTAATACAGTTTCTGAGATAGAGCCTGTTATTCAAAAAAGAACTATTTCCAAAGAAACAGGAGATTTAATAAAAAGCTATTTGGAATATGTTGTTTCTGATGGAACAGGTAAGACTGCAGGCGTTGAAGGCTACAGGATTGGTGGTAAGACAGGTACAGCAGAGAAGCTTCCTCGTGGTAACTATAAGTATTTAGTTTCGTTTATAGGATTTGCACCTGTTGATAATCCTCAGGTAGTAGTGTATGTTATTGTAGATGAGCCTGGAGTTGGTGCAATCGGTAACAATCAGGCCCACAGTAGCTTTGCTCAGGAAATCTGTCATAATATTTTTGAGCAGATTTTACCATACCTTGGGGTTGAATCTTCTCTATCAGAAGAAGAACAAGCCCAGGCAGCCCAGTCTCTTACAGAGGCAGCCCAGGCTGTTCCAGATGAAGGTGTTTCTGAGGATACACCAGAGGGCGCAGATTCAACAGCAGATCCATCAGCTACACCTGAAGTAGTGGAGGATACAACAGGTCAATAATTTGTTTAATATAGAGATTTATAGAAGAGGATTGGAGTCTAATTATGTTTGAAATTTTTTTACCAATGCTAGTAAGCTTTGTTTTGGTTCTTATTTTAGGACCGATTTGTATCCCTGTTCTTAGACGACTTAAGATGGGAAATACTGAAAGAGAATATATTAAAGAGCATAAGGCTAAGAACGGAACCCCTTCCATGGGCGGTATTATGATTCTTATAGCTTTTGCCGTTGTAGGCTTTTATCATGCCAGATTTTGCCCACATATTTATCCAGTTCTATTTGTGACATTGGGATTTGGAATTATAGGATTTATCGATGATTTCCTTAAGGCTGTTAAGCACAGCTCTGATGGCTTAAAGGCATGGCAGAAGATGCTTGGACAGATTGCTATAACAACTGGCTTTGCAGTATATATGGTTAAGTTTTCAGATATTTCCTTAGAGCTTAGGATTCCTTTTACAGGAGCGTTTGTTGACATAGGCTGGCTTGCTGTTGTTGTTCTTTATTTAGCAGTTCTTGGTACAGTAAACGGAGCAAACTTTACAGATGGGTTAGATGGACTTGCAACATCAGTTACACTTGTAATAGCTGCTTTCTTTGGAGTAGCTGCAATTCATTTGTATTCAGATATTACTCCAGCGATTGCTGGTATGATTGGTGCACTTTTAGGCTTTTTGATGTTTAATGTTCACCCAGCTAAGATTTTTATGGGAGATACAGGCTCCCTTGCCCTTGGTGGTTTTGTAGCATCTTGTGCCTATATGTTAAAGATGCCAATCTTTATTATCATAGTTGCTATTATTTATTTAGCAGAGGTTCTATCGGTTATTCTTCAGGTAGGCTATTTTAAGCTTACAGGAGGAAAACGTATCTTTAGAATGGCACCTATTCATCATCATTTTGAATTAGGAGGCTGGTCAGAGGTAAAGGTTGTTGCTGTGTTTACAACAGTTACTATTTTCTTATGCGTTTTTGCATATTATTTGGTCTAAGGGATAGGGGAAGAGTATATGGTAAGAGAGCAGGAGTATGCCGCCGCACGTAAAGAGGCGCGGCGACGGAAAAAACTTAAAAAGTTGCTTAATTTTGATTATACCTTACTACTTATCGTTATATTTATCCTTGCCTTTGGATTGGTTATGCTTTACAGTACTTCGGCTTACGCTGCAGCCTTAAAAACCGGTAATTCAGCGACTTATTTAAAGAAACAGCTATTTGCAGCATGCTTAGGCTTTTTGGGTATGTTTTTTTCTACCAAAATTGATTACAGAAGATGGGCCACACTTACGATTCCTTTTTATCTTGGGTCCATATTTCTGTGCTTCATAGTAATTTTTGTAGGTAAAACTGTAAACGGTCAGGCTAGATGGTTAATGCTTGGCCCAATTCAAATGCAACCTTCTGAATTAGGAAAAGTATCTATTATTTTGCTTTTAGCCTTTGTTATAGATAGATTTCCAAAAGCTCAACGAACAATTCAAGGGACCTTAAAAACACTTGCAATTGCTTTTCCTTTGTTTGGTATAGTAGCTTACAACAATCTGTCTACAGCCATTATAATTCTTGGAATAGCTTTTGTTATGGTATTTGTTGCATCACCTAAATATTTATATTTTGTTGGGGCAATTGGAATAGGAGTGTTACTGATACTGGCTTCAATACCACTTGCAGGATATAGGGCTGGGCGTATACAAGCCTGGTTACATCCGGAAGATTTTATTAGCAGTACAGGCTATCAAACCTTACAGGGGCTCTATGCAATTGGTAGTGGAGGATTGTTTGGAAAAGGCTTAGGAGAGAGTATGCAAAAGTACATAGTGCCTGAAGCTCAAAACGATATGATTTTTTCTATTATTTGTGAGGAACTTGGGGTATTTGGAGCAGTTTGCGTTATCCTTTTGTATATTCTGCTTTTGTATAGACTTCTATATATTGCTAATCATGCAAAGGATATGTTTGGCTCATATATTTGCATTGGAATTATGGCTCACATTGCCATTCAAGTTATTTTGAATGTTGCGGTTGTTACTAATTCTATGCCTAATACTGGTGTTACTTTGCCTCTTATTAGCTATGGTGGAACATCAGTGGCGATTCTTCTTACTGAGCTAGGTCTTGCGCTTAGTGTATCAAAGAATATGGAATTCAAGGAGGATGAAGATGTCTAGAAGGCGTAGAAGACGAAGCATAGGTAGCTTCATCCTTGGAATAATAGAATTGATTCTTGCTATAGTCATATTTGCACTTATTGCTATGGCAGCAGCTTATTTCTTTTGTCCTCTGAAAAAGGTGGATGTTGAAGGAACTGATTTATATACAAATGATGAAATAGTTAATTACATTATAGATGATGATTACTCTCATAATACAGTATATGCTTTTATCAAAAACAAGCTTTTTCCTAAAGGTGACGCAGAGTTTATTGAGTCATTTGATGTTTCGATAAAGGGACCTAATCATTTGACGATTATTTGTAATGAAAAGCCTATTTTAGGATATATCATGACAGAGGATGGCAAGTACCTGTATTTTGATTATGATGGCAATATTACAGAAATAAGCGAAACCTTTGTTGATAGAGGCTACATGCAGGTTGATGGCGTTTCCCTTGATGAACCAGAGATTGGAAAGGCATTGCCAATAGGTGATGACGAAATGGGCTACCTGCTATCATTAATTAAAATCCTTAGGAAAAATGAGTTGATGCCTAATGCTATTTCTTATGACGAAAAAAGTCATATTACTATAAGATATGAGACCTATAGCATTGCTTTAGGAAACAGCTACTTGCTTGAAGAGAAGATTGACAGGATGCTTAGGATACTTCCACAGATTGAAGGATTATATGGCACACTACATCTTGAAAATTATTCTAATCAAAATACAGATATTGTATTTGAAAAAGATGAGGTCTCAGAATAAGAAAATGGATTTTTTGTTAAAAAACGGTTGCGAAATATAGTGAAAAACTATAATATTATTAGTGTACATTTATGAGTATGCATTTGGTATTAGAGATTTTGCAACCTCCCGTAGAGGTTTAATAAAAGGAGGATATAGTTTTGATTAACATTACGACTGACGAAACAGGAGCTCCTGTCAGAATCATTGTTGTTGGTGTCGGCGGAGCTGGCAACAATGCAGTAAAGCGTATGGTTGAAGAGGGAATTGGGGGAGTTGAGTTCATCGGAATCAACACTGATAAGCAGGCCCTTGATTTATGCAAGGCACCTACTCTTTTAGCTATAGGTGAAAAAACTACAGGCGGAAAGGGCGCTGGAGCTAATCCAGAAGTAGGCCAGAAGTCTGCTGAAGAAAGCGCAGAGGATATTTCATCAGCAATCAAAGGTGCTGACATGGTATTTATTACTTGCGGTATGGGCGGCGGTACAGGTACTGGTGCTGCTCCTGTAGTTGCTAAGATTGCAAAAGAGCAGGGTATACTTACAGTAGGTATTGTTACCAAGCCTTTCCAGTTTGAGGGTAAGCCACGTATGAACAACGCTCTCAATGGTATAGAAAGATTAAAGGAAAATGTTGATACACTTATCGTTATCCCTAACCAGAAGCTTGTTGAAATCTGCAACAAGAGCATGGGAATTGGCGAAAGCTTTAGAATGGCAGATGGTGTACTTCACCAGGCTGTTCAGGGTATAACAGATCTTATTACTAAGAACTCACTTATTAACCTTGACTTCGCTGATGTTACTACTGTTATGAAGGATAAGGGATTAGCACACGTAGGTATCGGTTCTGCTAAGGGTGATGAGAAGGCTCTTGAGGCTGTTAAGGCAGCTGTTGCATCTCCACTTCTTGAGACAAGCATCCAGGGCGCTACAGATGTTATTGTTAATATCTGCGGTGATGTTGGACTTAATGATGCTAACGAAGCTACATCTTATGTACAGGATATGACAGGTGCAGATGCTAATATCATTCTTGGTATCACTGTTGACGAATCTATGGATGATGAAGTTTCTGTTACAGTTATTGCTACAGGACTTGGTGATCCAGCTCCAGCTGGAAGCTTCCGTAGCACAACAGGCATGGTTTACGGCTCACAGCCAAGACAGTCTAGTGCTGATATTCTTGGCAGCATGAATAGAGCAGCAGCTCCTGCAAGCCAGTCAGGTGTTACAAACACACCACCAGTTGTAAACAGACCTGTTACACCTACTCCTATACAGCGTCCAGTTACACCAACTGTACCTACAGAAAGTTCAATACCTGAGCTCAACATTAAGATGCCAGATTTCATGAACTCAATTAAAAAATAATTAGTCTATCAATCAAAGCCCCAAGTTTTGGTGCTTTTTTGTTACCCTAAATCGCGCCCTGCTCCCCTTTTAATAGTACATATATATGTACAGACGTACCTGTTATTATCTTTTCATAAACATACAGGAGGTCATTGATTATGAAAAGAAAGCTTGATAAAGGTACAATTATTTCTTTGGCAGTTATTGCTTTATTGTTTGCAACAGGGGTTATATTCTTTTTGCTTTTTATGTTCGACATACAAATTTCACAAGCTAATATAGGCCAGTTTATTGGTTCATATTCCGGACTTTCCAGTTCTATT
>NZ_JAFUSK010000052.1 GCF_017471675.1 Pseudobutyrivibrio sp. | reverse complement strand
CAAAAGAAATAATTGAAAAACTTTTGCCATGGTCAAAAGAAATCCCAGACGAAATAAAAGCTCCTTCAAACTGCTAATTTAAGCGGTTCGAGGGAGCTTTTTAATATCCTAACACCGTAAGCTGTAACTACGCTTACATTAGTATAATTATTTTTAGTAATCATAGATTATGAGAAAACATTAGTTTTTCAATAAGCGTAATTGCCACTGAACTACAAGTTCAATGACAAGAGAGAGAGGATGGTTAATAATAGAACATAAAAGATTCCCTTTTGCGGTAATCTAGAGGACTACGAAGATTTGAGTGTAGTGGAGGATGATAATTCAAAGTAGAGTTTATAGGCGTAAAACGATAGAATAAAAGTTAGATATAAGAGGAGCTTATTCAATGAAAAATGAAATAGTTTTATTTGAAACTAAGGATCAGGAGGTAAAGCTTTCTGTTCCAGTGGATAAAGGGAATGTTTGGCTAAATAGGCAGCAAATGGCAGAATTATTTGGCCGTGACGTTAAGACAATTGGCAAGCATATTAATAATGCTTTAAGGGAGGAACTTGATAATTCAGTTGTCGCAAATTTTGCGACAACTGCTAGTGATGGAAAAAGATATAATGTTGAGCATTATAGTTTGGATATGATTATTTCTGTCGGTTATCGTGTGAAATCCAAACGTGGTATAGAATTCAGACGATGGGCTAATAATGTTTTAAAGCAGTATATCATGAAGGGCTATGCTATAAACGAAAAACGCTTAGCAGCTCTTAACAAGACAGTGGAAATTCAATCAAAGATTATTGCAAATACATTGGAGATTGAAGAGGCAGAAGTTCTAAGAGCAGTCAATCTATATACTGATGCGTTAGTTCTTTTAGACCAGTACGATCATCAGTCATTGAAGAAACCAAATGGAAATAAGCCTGTTTATCGAATCACATATGAAGATTGTAGAAATATGATTAATCATATGGAGGACAGTTTTAGTTCAGATGTATTTGGTGTTGAAAAAGAAACTGGAAAAGTCGAAGGAATTCTTGCAGCAGTATATCAAGATGTATTTGGCGGCGAGGTATATCCATCACTAGAAGAAAAGGCTGCAAATCTTTTGTACTTTATGATAAAAGATCATCCTTTTGCTGATGGCTGTAAGAGAATAGCAGCCTCGCTTTTTCTAGAGTTTTTGGATAAGAACGAAGCATTAATACGAGATGGGCAAAAAGTTATTAGTGATGGAGCGCTCGTTGCTATTACGCTTATGATTGCAGAATCAAATCCAGAAGAGAAAGATATCATGACAACATTAGTTATGAATTTATTGAAGCTGTAGATAAATTTGAATTCTCGAGATAAACCCTATAACCTGAGCTCAGAAAAATCGAGCTCAGGTTGTATTTGGTTAGTATGGTTTATATTCTGGAAGTATAGATGACTTGGAGGAGATTTTGATGAAATACTATATTAGTGATTTACATTTATTTCATGATGCTGCTATTAGATTTGACAATCGGCCATTTGACAATATTTCAGCCATGCATGAATACATACGTACACATTGGAATAATAGAATAACAAATGGAGATACCGTTTATATTCTAGGAGATATGAGTTTACGTGGACAAAAGGAAAATCTGATTGCTTACGTCTCAACTTTGAAAGGCAAAAAGGTTCTTGTTAAAGGAAATCATGATGATGTATCAGATTACAGATATCAGCAATTGTTTTCGGAAATATGTGATTACAAAGAAGTGCATGATTCATTTGAAGGAAAAAATTATGACCTTGTGTTAAGCCATTATCCAATATTTAGTTGGAAAAATATGGGGCGAGGATGGATACATTTGTATGGTCACACCCATAATAGCATCGAGGATGAAATGTATCTGAAGGCACTTAGTGATATGAAGATTAATTGTGGTCATTTACATGACACTCATCCAGTGGCAATCAATGTAGGTTGCATGAAGCCATGGATGGGGTATGAACCTAGGTCGCTAAGGGAGATTCTTGAGGGGATAAATCACAAATAATGTTTGTAGATGTAGAAAGCTCAGGCTCGAGTTATAGAGTCTGGGCTTTTGTGGACATAGGCTGATAGATAGCTACAGTAGATAAGTTCACCAAATGATAACAAGCGCCTAAAGCTAGAACTATCTCACTGAAAGTGTTAAACTAATACCAATTAGAGATAACTACACATATTGAACTAGAAGTGTAGTTTAATTTAAAGACAAGGGGGATTTGAAAATGGATGTAAAGGACATTATTACAAAAGTAGCGGGAAACAAGGATCTTTTGGACAAGCTTAAAGCTGCGGATGTTAAGCAAGCAAAGGAATTATTAGACAAGGCTGGTGTCAAGGTTGATGAAGCTGATGTTAAGAAGGTTAAGGAAGCTCTTGCCGATGGAAAGATTGATATGAAAGAAATCAAGGATATTGCTGGTGGTCTTTTTAAATAATTATCGGGGGATGAGATGGAAGATTTGAAAGCAGGGGAATTAAACATGTCAGTATCTGCTGTTTGCAGGAACGAGCAAGGGGACAAGTATGCCTTTGTCACCTTTAACGATGGCGTTAGAACAGCTGAAGGAAAAATCCCTGACTGCAAAATAATCAAGAATGATGGCTTCGCAGAAATCGAAGTGCAGCAGCTGGAAAGATATTTGAAGGAACATCTTACGGAACTTAAAAAGATGGCTGCTTCTATAGATATATTTTCTGCTTTTAAAGGTGAATAAGTTAGAGGATTGAGAATAATGACAGAACAAACAATTACTAGAATCAGAAAATTTACTGAAGACCGTGACTGGGACCAGTTCCATGCACCAGTTCATTTAGCAAAGTCTATAGTGATAGAGGCAGCGGAATTGCTTGAGTGTTTCCAGTGGGATGATGAAAAGTATGATGTGGAACACGTAAAGGAAGAGCTTGCTGATGTTATGGTGTATTGCCAGAATCTAGCAGATAAGCTTGGTGTAGACCCTGATGAAATCATCAATAAAAAGATGGATCAGAACGAGGCTAAGTATCCAGTGGAGAAGGCTAAAGGCAGCAGTGCAAAATATAATGAATTATAAAAAAGTATGGGGATAACTATGGAACCTAATACATGAGATAGTTGATGATAAGTTCATCTGTATCTAGGCGATTATCAATAGTATGTATATATGAATAGAGGCAAAAGTATGTTAGACTAATATTAGTTTATTGAGGTTGTGAGGTCTGGATATGAGCTATCAGAGAAGATTGATTAATTACACAGTTGCTTGCGTAAACGTGTTTGCTGATACATTTAATATGAGTGTTAAAGAGGCATATAGATATCTTAGGGACTATAAAGGTATAGCGTTTTTAAAAGACTTTTATGAAGAGGAACACTTACTTTCATTTGAAAATGTTGTTGAAGATCTTCAAGTTCTTTGTAGACGAAATGGAGGCAATGTATGATTCTTTATCATGGAAGTAATGTTGACATTAAGAATATTAGCTTATCAGCATGTAGACCAAATAAGGATTTTGGAAGAGGATTCTATTTAACCGATATTCCGGAGCAAGCTGAAAGAATGGCTGAACGAGTATCAAGGATTTATGGTGGAAATCCTGTACTAAATATTTATGAAATAGAAGATTCTATTTTTACGAGTTCAGATTTGAATATTAAAGATTTTGGACTAGAGACATCGGAAGAATGGGCAAGATTTGTTATGAATAACAGAAATCGAGATTTTTCAGATTATTCCAGTCTGCTTTGCAATTTGGATTCCAAATTTGACATTGTAATTGGGCCTGTTGCTGATGATAATATGGCCATGCTATTCAGGCAATATGAAAATGAAGTAATAGATTTTGATACCTTGTTAAGAGGTATGATATATAAAAAGACATCATCACAGTATTCATTTCATACTGAGAAAGCTATTTCACTTTTGAGGAAGGTAAGTTATGAATGAGAAAAAACAATTAATAGAGTTTGTAGTGCAGGATGTAGTGGAAATGATTTCGAAGGATATGCAAATTGATTATGAAGATGCAATGAATTATTTCTATGAATCGCAGATTTTTGATAAGTTGCAAGATGTGGATACTGGACTATATCGCGAAAGTTCGGCTTATGTGTATGACTTATATAAAGATGAATTAAATTTTGGTCATATAGTGCAGGCTGAGATTTAATACATTAGAACCAGGCTATTAACTAGGCTTATGGGCTAAAAGAAATGCTACAAGGGCAGTTGGTTTAAAGTATCTTTTTAACAGGCAAGGGCGCTGAGAAATCAGGGCTTTTTTTACAATACTGGTATAAATAATGGGTGCGCACGTAACTATTAGGATGTTTGTGTGATTAAGGAAAATTTCATAAAACTAGTTAATTGTTGTAAATCGATAGTTTATATTTGAATAGGAGGATACAACTATGAGTAGAAAAGATTTTGGAGCAAAGCCACTAAGTTATCCACAGCCAGTGTGGATTATCGCAACTTACGACGAGAATGGTGTTCCTAACGCTATGAACGCCGCTTGGGGTGGCATTAGTGAATCAAATGAGGTTTCAGTTTGTCTGTCGGTAGGACATAAGACCTGCAAGAATTTTGAGAAGACAGGAGCTTTTACCATCAGTATGGCAGATGCAGATCATGTGGCAGCATGCGATTATGTAGGTATTGCATCTGGAAATAAGGATGCTGACAAGTTTGCAAAGACTGGATTTACAGCTACAAAGAGTAACCATGTGAATGCACCTATTATTAATGAATTGGCCGTTTGCCTGGAATGTAAGGTCAAGAGCTACGACCACGACAACTGCATCCTAAAGGGCGAGATTGTTAATGTAAGCGTTGATGAATCTGCTCTTACAGATGGTAAAGTAGATGTGAGCAAAGTTAAGCCTATTACATTTGATCCATTCAACAATGCTTACCATGTAGTTGGCGAGAAGGTTGGCGATGCCTGGGGCAGCGGAAAGAGCTTGATGTAAATTTACGAGAGGAAATGAAAGCACCTGGTGCTAAACCAGAAAAGAGAATGAAATTACAACGATTAAATGAAAACCAAATAACAAAGCTTTATCAAGAGCACATGGTTGTAGATTTTCCAAAGGATGAGCTTAAACCACTGAATATGATTCTAAAGTCGGTGCAGGAGGGCTTTTATGATTGCTTTGGACTTTTTGAAAATGAGCAGATAGTTGGCTACACTTTTATGGTTAAGCAGGAAAACAGCTATCTTGTAGACTACATAGCAATTTTCCCAGAGAACAGAAATAAGGGTGTAGGAGCCAATCTTCTCACTTTGATAGATGACTATCTTGGTGATGCAGATAGAATCATAGGAGAGGTAGAAGACCCAGCTTACACAGATGACGAGGAGCAAAAAAGACTTCAGACCAGGCGCTTGGGATTTTATCTGCGCAACAATTGTTATGATACCGGTTTGCGTGTGGAATGTTTTGGCGTCAAATTCATCATCTTGGAAGCTGGCAAGAAAAAGTGCCGCGATAAGGATGAGGTATGGGATTTATATTCGCTTTTTTATAAAAAGTTCTTATCGGAAGAACGATTTGAAAAGAATATTTGGCGAATATCCGACACTATATAGATTTAAAATCACTCCCCGCCAAGGCATTTTTCGGTGGGGAGTTTTAATGTGAATGGCATGTATCGCATTTAGGAGGCAGAATGGATTTTAAGAGAGAATGGGCTAGAAGCAGGGATGAATTGGTGCAGACCATAAGAAGTCTGGGATTTCCAGATGAGCTGGGAGAGCAGATTGCAAAGATGTTAGGTAGCCCAAAGGCAATGCAACGGATGATGGCATATCTTTACAACGTAAAGCCCAATACTGCAGAGCTTATTGTCGACGAGGCCCTTGCTATTTGCAGCGATATAGATAGATGGCGTGAAAAGAAAGCCAGCGAAGAAGCCAATGCCAAGTATAATGAAATGCGATACTTCGGGTTTGATGAGGAGTAGGGATGAAGACAATACGTGTAGTTGCAGCAGTAATTAAAGCCAAAAATGAACAGAATAAACCTATTATCTTTGCTACCCAACGTGGTTATGGAGATTACAAAGATGGCTGGGAATTTCCTGGTGGAAAGATAGAAGAAGGTGAGACTCCACAGGAAGCTCTTAAGCGTGAGATTATGGAGGAACTTGATACAGAAATAAGTGTCGGCAAGTTGATAGATACTATTGAGTATGACTATCCCACTTTCCATCTTTCGATGGATTGCTTCTGGTCTGAAATAGTAAGTGGAGATTTGGTATTAAAAGAGCACGAAGCTGCCAAGTGGCTTACAAAGGAACAGCTTGGTGATGTAGATTGGCTTCCAGCAGATATTACATTGATTGATAAGATTGATGCAGCGATATAGTTGATTAGGGATGATTATTTAAGTGAAAGAATTAGTTAGATATCACATGGTTTTCTCAGGCCGTGTGCAAGGTGTTGGGTTTAGATACAAGGCCAATTATATTGCCAACCAGTATCGCCTGACAGGGTATGTGAAAAATGAATATGATGGTTCTGTTACAGTTGAAATTCAGGGCTCGGAGCAGGAAATTTATATGTTCCTAAAATCTTTGGCGAATGATAGATATATTGATATTTATGATTTGAAGAAGGAAAAGATTCCTGTGGAAGATGATGAGAGAGGGTTTATAGTTCAGTATTGAAAACATATTAGTAGTTGTAGGTAATGACACATTTTGATAGGTTAAGATAAGAAAGAATATGGCAAAATCGTTTAGAAAAATTGATATGAAAGCGGAGGATGCACTTGCAACTTTCATGGATATGGTCCTGCGTCAAGATTTAGTACAAATTAAAATGAGAGGTTCTGTCAGTTAAGCAACTGACAGAGACTTCACCCTTTCATACAATTTTTCATATTCATCAGGAGACAAGTAGTCGCAGTGACTATGAATCCTGACGGT
>NZ_JAFUSK010000051.1 GCF_017471675.1 Pseudobutyrivibrio sp. | reverse complement strand
TATTTGATTAATTGCATTCATATTACATTCGCTAAGAAAAATTAAAAAAGCAGGTTTTGAAAACCTGCTTTTTATCTTTCTAAGCTCATTACAAAATCATGTAATTAATCAAAATAATGCCGTCCCTGCTATTATCGTAGACAGAGCGTGACTGCAAGCTACATTCAAATATACAGAAAAATTTTCTGGAAACGTTTCCAAAAATGAATTTATAGTGTAAAATAAGAAAAAATATAGCGGAAGAAGGGAAAATTTTTTTATGGAATATGGTAAGTTCGCGGGAGTAAAGGTTGTTGATAATTGTGTCCATTTGCAGTTTGAAAAGCAGACTGTAAATGTAGAGATTATTACTGATGAGATTATCAGGGTATATGTGCCTACATGGAAGAAGGATTACAAATCTGTTGCCATAGAAGGTAATGTGGCTGTTCCTACAGATTTTGATGTGGAAGAACTAGAGGATAATGCAGGCGTTAGGATTAAAACAAAGGAAGTGATACTGGGAATTGGTGATGATTTTCAGTTTGAATTCTCAGATAGATATGGGGATGAAATTCTTTCCAGCTTCACTGGTGAGCGAAAGATATTCGGTGGAATTTCTGAAGAAGCTCTTAATCTACTTATTGCCGAGGGACATCTTTTTAATGCTGACCAGTTTAAAAATCACAAGGTACAGCAGCTGTTTAAGCTTAACGACAATGATAAGTTTTATGGAATGGGCGATAAGACAGGCTTCCTTAACAAGCGTGGCTACACTTACGAAAACTGGAATTCAGACATTCCACAGCTTCACCACGAGAACATGCCAGCGCTGTACAAATCTATCCCATTTGTGATTGGAAAAGGTGATGGTTATACTTACGGCTTGTTTTTTGATAACACATTCCATAGCTATATGGATTTGGGCAAGGAAAGCACTGATTATTTCTGGTACGGCGCGGATGATGGAAATCTGGATTTTTATTTCATGGCAGGCGAGCGCATGACAGATATTGTGGAGCACTACACATATTTGACAGGGCGAGCTCCACTTCCACAGCTTTGGACACTTGGCTATCATCAGTGCAGATGGGGCTATGAATGTGCTGAGGATATCAGACGAGTTGCAAAGGGAATGAGAGAGAATCAAATCCCTTGCGAAACTGTTCAGTATGATATTGACTATATGGATGGGTATAGAGTGTTTACATGGGATGATAAGGAGTACGAGCCAGCAGGCCAGCTTATAGATGAGCTTAAGCAGGATGGCTTTAAGGCAGTATGCATTATCGATCCAGGCGTTAAGGTGGACAAGGGCTACAGCGTTTATGATGAGGGAATTAAAAAGGATTACTTTGCACATGATAATGATGGAGATGTGTATGTAAACGAGGTTTGGCCAGGCGATGCGGTATATCCTGATTTTGGTAGAGAGGATGTACGTAAATGGTGGGCTAATAATCACAAGTTCCTAACTGATATTGGCATGCAGGGCATTTGGAATGATATGAATGAGCCTGCAAGCTTTAGAGGCCCATTGCCACTTGATGTGCAGTTTTCTGTAAATGATAGGCTTACCAATCATGCTGAGGCTCACAATGTGTATGGTCACTACATGAGCATGGCCACATATGAGGGAATGAAGGAACTGACAGGAAAGCGTCCGCTTGTTATTACAAGAGCCTGCTATTCAGGTGCTCAGAAATACACATCGGTATGGACAGGTGACAACCAGAGCGTTTGGTCACATCTACAAATGTTAATTCCTCAGCTTTGCAATCTTGGAATGAGCGGCTTTACCATTGCAGGTACTGATATAGGCGGATTTGGCGGTGATTCTAATCCGGAGCTTCTTGTTAGATGGATTGAGGCAGCTGCATTTAGCACCTTCTTCAGAAATCATTGTGCTAAGGGACAGAAACTTCAGGAGCCATGGCAGTTTGGGGATAAGGTTGTAGATATCTACAGAAAGTATGTGAAGCTTCATTACAGATTCTTGCCATACATCTATGACCTATTATTTGAAAGTCAGATAACAGGTCTTCCAGTGATGAGGCCATTAGTGCTTCATTACGAGGATGATGAGAATACCTTCAATTTGAATAACCAGTTCCTTGTGGGCGAAAACATGCTGGTGGCACCAGTGGTAGAGCAGGGGGCTACTAAGCGTTTGGTATATCTACCTATTGGTACATGGGTAAGCTACTGGGATGGTAAGCGCTATCAGGGCAATCAGCACATTATTGTGGATGCACCACTTGATGTACTACCTATTTTCATCAAGGAAGGCAGCATTATCCCTATGTACGAGGATGTGCAGTATGTAGGTGAAAAGCCATACGATACACTAACTCTTATGGTGGCTGGCGACAGCGCCTGGGGCTCACATTACCAGGACAACGGAGAAGATTTCGCTTATCTTGATGGCGAATACAACCTATATAGCTTCACCTACGAGGATGGAGCACTAGAATGCGATATGCTTCATGAGGGATATGAAAAGTATAAGGAAATTAAGGTGGAAAGGCTATGACTTCTTGCTGACGGAACAATGAAATTGTCAGCAAGAATCCTGCTTCGCAGGACAAGAAAATAGATGAATAAAATAAGCTACTGCTTATTGTAGTCAATAGCAGTAGCTTATTATTTATATTATTGAAGAATGAAATTAAGGGAGTTACCAATTTGTCCTGAGCCAACGATTCCTAGGTCTGCGCTTCCGCCAGCAGGAAGTGTGCCATTCCATGATTCTGGAGTGAATACATAGTATTCGCCTTCCTCAGCAATCTTTGCACACCAACCAGATGAAACGTTGATGTCGCTCTTTTTAATCTTTAATGTCCAGCCATTTACTGTGCTCTTAGAGTTGTTTACAATCTTAAAGTTGATTGTATAACCCGTTCCCCAGCTGTTAATCTGGTAGTCAAGTGCAAGGCCTGACTCAGCAGGAGTAGGATCAACAGGAGTAGGATCAACAGGTGTTGGATCTACAGGTGTTGGATCTACTGGAGTAGGGTCAACTGGAGTTGGATCTACTGGAGTAGGATCAACTGGTGTTGGATCCTCAGGAGTTGGCTCTGGCTTAGTTGGAGGAGCCATTACTGACCAAGAATCTAAGTATACAGTTGCGCCTGTTGCTGTACTTACAAAGTAAACATCATGTGTACCTTCAATACCAGAAGCTACTTTAACTGTTTTAGTTGAGAAAGCACCAGCATTTAATTTTACATTAGCAATGGCTTTGCTTTCAGGATTATCAAGTCTGATTTCAAGAACGCCTAATTTGCTAGCCTTTGCTGCAACTGTGAAGGCTGCAAGACCCTTTGAAAAGTCTACATTCTTTGCAGCTGCATATCCATTCGAACGAATCATAGCGCATTTTGTGTTGTCTACTGTTGTAACAACAGCGGCTTTCAGCTCAGCTGAATTTTCACCTTCAACTGTTTCATAAGGATTAACAGTTGCAGTTACTGGTGTAGGCTCTACAGGAGTAGGCTCCTCAGGTGTTGGCTCAGGAGTTACAGGCTGTTGACCAGGAGCAAGATTTGCTTTCCATGAATCAATATCAATGTTACCAACCTTACCTACAAAGTATATAGTATGATTTCCTTCAATTGCTTTAGCAGGAGCTGAAACAGATTTAAATGCACCGTTTGTGCTTGATACTCTAAATGTACTGATTATTTCTCCATCAGCTTTATCTAAACGAGCCTCAAACCATCCAGGTGCTGTAGTACGGATATTAGCTGAAATTGCAGCAACACCAGATGTAAAGTTAAGGGGTACAGAAGCAAAATAATCACCCTTTTCCAAACCTGCGATGTATTTCACATCGCCTTCAGATTGAACCTCTACACCGCTTTTACCAGCAGTTAATTCTGCCTGAAGTAAATCGTATGGACTAAATTTTGGTGCAGCAAATGCTGTAAGGCTTGATACAGAAGATGCTATAAGACCAAGTGCTAATGAAGCACTTAGTATTTTTTTATTCATTTTTTTCATAAGGATAATTCCTCCATTCATTGTCTTAAACGTTTTCGTTGCTCGAGCAACATTATCGTAACAATTCTGTAATATAATGGCATTCAAATAATTGCTATTTAATTATTAATTATTGCTGTATTTACACTTAAGACGTAATTTGAGTAATAATAGACAAAATAGAATATTGAGAAATATATAGATTTACTTAACTACTTGTGGGCTACTTAAGGAAAAGCCCACAAGTAGTCCCACTTACTCCTATATTAACAACACAAATTATGGTTTTCAATTGGAACTCTGTTTGCAGCATTATCGTAGGCTGCAAAAAGGAGCTCCATTTTTTTGTGGGTAATATCCGGCTCGTAGCAGACATTGCATTTGTCAGGAATAAATGGCAAAAGAACCTCACTTGATATAAGTACATTCGAAGATGAAATTCCTTGTAAGTCTGCTGGTTGGGATACAAATAATACATCATCAAAGGTATTTTTAGTGAAATCCTTCTTTTCGATATTGGAAGTATCAAGCATTACATATTGATATTTTTTTCCTAAGAATTTTTTATTAGCAGCTGCCTTTAGTCTGTCCAGATTGGTGTTTATCTGAAAGAATAGTGGGTCATTGATATAACTATCAAGAGCAAGAAGTGGGGTAAAATTACAGTTCCCAAGTGCTAAGAATGTAGCCCTGTCTAAATCATAGCAAATAAGGGCATCAGCTTGGCCGTAGTTTTCAAGGCGGGCAGGTGGTATTAAAAATACATCATAGTTCTTGTCTCCAAAGAACTCGGCTATATCCTTCATAATTTTCATTTGGTCTGCCGTCTTTAGCACAGAATCTGTATGGGAAATAGCAAAGCCAACCTGGTTCTTTCTTTTTGAAGCTAGAGCCTTAGCAGCCTGATTAGGGGAGTAGTTAAGAAGGTTTATTACATGAAGCACCTTCTTTCTGGTCTCATCAGATATTTTAAGATCTGTCCTTCCATTAACCACGTAAGAAACTGTTGCTACAGATACGCCAGCTTCTTTTGCAACATCTCTGATGGTAACTTTTTTGCTTGCCATTTCACGCCTCCATTTAACCGTTTAATCGATTGATAAATCAATTATGAAGTTCATTTATGAGATTGTCAATATAACCTATTGACAGTGTGGTGAAAAGAGTGTAGTATCTAATCAATTTAAACGGTTAAACAGCGGAGCTAAAAGGCTTTAATTAACCTATATGTATTGGGAAAGGAGAATTATGAATAGACACGCTTTACTACACATACCAGAATCCAGATATTGCTTTGCATTGTCTAAGGAAGAGGTTGTTATTAGACTTAGGACAGCCAAGGAGGATGCGGATGCAGGCCTTAAGGTAAATCTGATATACGGAGTGAAATATGATTATAAAGAGAAAAGATTCACAGTGGATGTACCGCTTAAATACGAGGATGAGCTATTTGCATACTATGAGATTCAGCTAAAGATTAATGATGTTCGATTAGTATATATTTTTGAGCTTGATGAGAATGGGAAAAAGTATTATTTCAGTGAGGATGGCTTAACAGAAGCTTACGATTTTGATGAATGCTTTTACAATTTCTTCCAGTTACCATATATCAATGAAAATGATGTTATGCCCCTTGTTGATTGGATGCCAGGTACAGTGTTCTACCAGATATTTGTAGATAGATTCTGTATTGGTAATGAGAATAAGGATATGTCCTACATCGATATGAAGTGGGGGGATAAGCCTACTCCTAGAAGTCATGCAGGTGGTGATTTGCGAGGAATCATTAAAAGGCTGGATTACCTAAAGGATTTAGGTATATCTGCCATCTATCTGACACCAATTTTTTGGTCAGATTCTAACCATAAATATGACACAATCGATTACAAGAAAATTGACCCACAGTTTGGTACAACAGAGGATTTTGTAGAGCTTGTTAAGGAGGCTCACGCACGTGGAATCAGGATTGTATGTGATGCAGTATTTAACCATTGCAGCTACAAGATGGCTCAGTTTCAAGATGTTGTTAAAAACGGCAAAGCTTCTAAGTACCATGACTGGTTCATTATCGATGGGGATAAGGCAGACCTTGATAATCGTAATTACGAATGTTTTGCTTACTGCGAATATATGCCAAAGCTAAATACTGCAAATCCTGATGTGCAGAAATTTTTGCTTGATATAGCAACCTATTGGATTGATGTTGCAGATATAGATGGCTGGAGATTAGATGTTGCTGATGAGGTATCCCACGATTTTTGGCGAATGTTTAGAAAGGTTGTTAAGGCTAAGAAGAGTGATGCCGTAATTATTGGTGAAAATTGGCACGATGCTTACCCTTCACTTCAAGGAGAGCAGCAGGATAGCATTATGAACTACGCATATACGAAGATATGCCTGGATTATTTTGCTAAAGAAAGCTGTGATGCACTTAAAACAGCACAACATTTAAACGGAATATTGATGCGTAACATGAAGCAGGTAAACTATATGATGTTGAATCTACTAGATTCACATGATACTGACCGCTTCTTTACAAAATGTGGCAAGGATAAGAAAAAGCTTGAGACTGCATTAGCCCTTAGCATGTTTATGCCAGGCACACCATGTATATATTATGGCACTGAGCATGCCATGGAGGGAGGTTACGACCCGGATTGCAGGCGCTGCTTTGATTGGGATGAGAGTAATTGGGACAAGCAATTTCTAAGTAAGGTGAAGGAACTGATTGCCCTTAAGAAGAATCCTATTTTACAAAAGGGAGATGTATCCATCACAGGGGATGATGGTGAAATAAAGATAGTAAGAAGTTACAATGGAAAAGTAGCAAAGCTTACAATTTCTAGTCCTACCGTATATACGATAACATTGGATAATAAATAAGCCTGACTGTTACATTCACAAGCCTAATGATTTCTTTGCTTCACTAACATGTGAAGCAAATGAAATATTAGAGCTTGCGAATTACAGTCAGGCTTGTTTTATGAAATAAACTATGCTGCCTTAGATTCGCTCTTAGCTGCGCTTGTATTCTGTTCCTTCTTCTCGCGGAAGATGCTGCGGAAGATAAGACGTACAAATGGTCCACAGTAGAACAACTGATATAAAAGAGCCATTGGGAAATTCATAGCCCATGTCTGTACCCATGTACCAAATGTCTTAGTGTCCTTGAAAAGGATAGTAGCAACAAGTCTCATGATAGGGCACATGATGCAGCAGATGCAAATAGAAATTGCATAAGTGATAAACTGTGGTCTATCTGTAGGGCGTACTACTGTGAAAGCAAGAGCCTTAGCAATCTTACCTACGATGAAAAACTCAAGGATAAATGCGATAGGCACCATGATTGGAAGCTCATGTAAAGCTGCTAAGAAAGTGGCACCGCTAACACCACCCATGTTAAGAGCTACGTTGTAAACCACCATTCCGTAAACCATGATAGTGGCCATGATAATTGTATAAACTACATCCTGAAACTTATTTTTTGGCATAAAAAACCTCCTTCTGATAATGAATAACTATTAAGAATTAATGTGTTGTTCGTTATCATCCGGAGGATGTGCGTTTCCAATTTAACCATACTCTTTTCAATTGCCAAGCAATTGTATCATGATTAAACCCAAAATGTAAGTATTAAATTAAAAACATTAATAAACACGCATTCATGTTAAACAATCCCTAAATTCTTTATAAGAGAATCATAAGAATCAGGAGTCATTTTATATCTACTGCCATCTGAGGTGCACACCGCATGCTCAACAGGCTCTACAGCAGTAATTTGCTGCATGTTAATGTAAACAAATTCTCCAGTTACAGTTGTTATTTCGAAATACATATATAAGCCCTCCTCAAATCTTTAATGATGAGGATATTATATTCTTAAAATGTTTCCAGATTGTGAAGAATCTGTTATTTAAGCATTCACAGGCATAAGGATATTTGCTGGTAAAAGTAAAAACTGTATTATTTAAAAGTTCAAGGAATATACACAATTTGTATGGTGAAAATTTTTATAATCGTATTAGGTTGTATATTTAGCATATAAGGAGATGGAGACTATGAAAAAAATTGCTTTCCGAAATGCAATTACCAAATTGTTGGCAGGGATATTAACAGCGTCATTATTGGCAGGATGTGGCACTACTTCCACTCTTGCGTCCCAAAAAGAGGATAGCACTGAGGATGTTAAGAAGGAAGCTAGTGTATCTAAAATAGACACATCTTTAATGACACCTTGGCTAAACAGCAATATCATCGGCATTGTTACAGATGAGACTAATCCTGATTTGAAGGATGATTTTTATCTTAATGTCAATCATGATTATTTTATGGATGTTAGCCTGCGCCCAGGATATTCAAACGAAACTCCTATTTTTGATGCAGCAGATGCTATAAAGAAAAGATGCCTTGATATTCTCGCAGACAAGACTCTTGATAAGAGAGATGCGAAGCTGCCACAAAGCTTTTATGAGTTGTTCCTTGACTGGGAAACAAGAAATGAGCAGGGCGTTGAACCGTTAATGTTTTTCTTTGATAAATTAAAGAGTATCAGTAGCTTAGAAGAACTAAATGAATATATGCTCACTGATGACTATTTTGTCTATGGCAATTATTTAACAAATGTGAATATGGGTACAAATGCTGATGACTCAACTCTTTATCAGGTAGATATATATAGTACTACACTTTCACTTCGAGATCCTGCAGAGTATCGGGAGCTTACAGAGGAAGGAAAGCGTAGGAATACCTATAATGAAGGAGCTGCAAAATACATGCTTGGAAGGCTGGGCTACTCTGAGGAAGAAATTGCTAAGCTTATCGAAAATCAGTTTAGCCTTGAGAAGAAAATTGCAGCCTCTATGAAAACCAAGCTTGAGCAGAGTGAACCTGGCTTTGTCAAAGAGTCAATAAATCCGGTTACTATGGAGGATTTGAAGAAAATGTCACCAAACTATCCACTTCCACAGTATATGGAAAAGTTTGGCTATTCGGATTCGAAGCTTATCAATGTTAATGAGCCAGCTTGGTTGAAGGGCTTGAATGAAGTCTATACTGAAGAGAATTTTGATGAAATCATGGCTTATGTGACCGTACAAGCGGCAGTATCCTTTATTACATTTGTTGATGAAGATGCATACAGAACAAGTCAGAAGCTTTCAAGGGAGTATAGTGGCATAAGTGAAAGTAAATCTGATGAGGACGCTGCCTATGATGCGACTATGAATCATTTTTCTGATAATGTATCACGTATTTATATTGAAAAATATCTGAATGAAGATATTAAGGAGGAAATTACAGATATTTGTCAGGATACTATAGATACATACAAGGAGATGATTGATACTATAGACTGGCTTTCAGAAGAAACGAAAGAGCAGGCTAAATACAAGCTTGAAAATATTGTAATTCACGCAGTTTATCCTGATAAGTGGCCTGATGATTCTATGTATTATGTGACTCCAAAGGAAGAAGGCGGAACATACCTTCAGGCAATGATTGATTATGCAAAATCAAATCATGAGGAGGAGCTGACACATATCAACGGCAAAGTGGATAAAGAGCTTTGGGGAATAAATATACTCAGTACAAATGCTTATTATAATCCTACTAACAATTCCATAAATATTATTCCAGGCTTTTTCTGCGATGCCACATACAGAAGCGATATGTCCATAGAGGAAAAGTATGGAGCACTTGGCTCAGTCATCGGCCATGAGATTTCACATGCCTTTGATACAAATGGCGCTCAGTACGATGCTGATGGCAATGTGAAGGACTGGTGGACCGAAGAAGACTATGCTGCATTCATGGATAGAGCCGACAAACTGGTAGGATATTTTGATAAGGTAGTAGCATTCGATGATGGAACACCGATTAAGGGACAGCTTATCCAGACAGAGGCAATTGCAGATATGGCAGGCTTTAAGTGTATGCTCATAATGGCAAAGAAGATTGATGGCTTTGACTACGACAAATTCTTCAAGGCAAATGCTAAGCTTTGGGCAAGAGCCGGCACCCTTGAATTTATGGAAAAATGTGCACTTACTGACCCACATCCTCTCCATTACCTAAGGGGAAATGTAACTATGCAGCAATTTGACGAGTTTTATGAAACCTATGATATAAAAGAGGGGGATGGAATGTATATTGCTCCTGAAAAGAGAATTGCCGTATGGTGAGCTGGAAGAATTGAAAATGCTGTGTGAAAACGATGAAACAAGCTACCGTATTTCTCGTATCTAGAGAAATGCGGTAGCTTGCATTTTATTCGCAACTAATTATTTCTATTTTGCGCCAAGTATTTCCTTGGCATTTTTAATACGCTCTGGGGTAGGGGATTCAACACCCTCTAAGCGGTATGGGATGCCAAGCTCAGCGTATTTTGGAACTCCAAGGCTGTGGTAAGGAAGAACCTCTACACGCTCTACAGAATCAAGTGTATCGATAAACTCTCTGGTACGGTGTAGCAATTCATCATTGTCGCTTCCACCAGGAACAAGTACGTGGCGAATCCAGATACGAATGCCCATATCTGATATTTCTTTTGCCATTTCAAGGATGTTGGCGTTATCTACGCCTGTAAGCTTCTTATGCTCCTCAGGGTCGATGTTTTTGATATCAAGCATTACAGTGTCTGTAACACTCATAAGCTCCTTCCATTTGCTATAGAAAGGCTCTTCGTGAGTGAAAGGCTGACCTGCGGTATCAATACAAGTGGTGATACCCTTAGCTTTGGCTTTCTTAAATAAATCTAATACAAAATCAATCTGAAGAAGTGGCTCGCCACCGCTAACTGTGATGCCTCCATCCTTTTTCCAATAAGGCTTGAAGCGAAGAGCTTTTTCAAGAACCTGGTCTGCAGTATATTCTTCACCCTGGTGTTCAGCCCATGTCTCAGGATTGTGGCAGAATGCACAGCGCATCTTACATCCATTTAAGAAAATCAAAAAACGTACTCCTGGGCCATCTACGGCACCGAAGCTTTCAAATTTATTTACGTAACCTATAATTTCACTCATAAATCTACCTCATAAAAAATCCCCTCATCCGGCCCTGCGGGCCACCTTCCCCCAATGGGGGAAGGCTTTCAGAGGGGAACAACTTACATATTAGAGTGCCTCGTGGCAAGTACGTGCGATAACGTCAAGCTGCTGAGTCTTTGTTAAGTCGATGAACTTAACAGCGTATCCAGATACACGGATTGTAAAGTTAGCGTACTCTGGCTTCTCTGGATGCTCCATAGCATCGATAAGCTTTTCTTTACCAAATACGTTAACGTTAAGGTGATGAGCACCCTGATCGAAGTATCCGTCAAGAACGTTAACAAGGTTGTTAACACGCTCTTCTTCTGAGTGTCCAAGAGCACCTGGGTTGATTGTCTGTGTATTTGAGATACCATCAAGTGCCTCTTCGTATGGAAGCTTAGCAACAGAGTTAAGAGAAGCGATAAGACCGCTCTTCTCAGCACCGTATGCTGGGTTAGCACCTGGTGAAAGTGGCTCGCCTGCTGGTCTTCCGTCTGGAAGAGCACCTGTAGCCTTACCATAAACTACGTTTGAAGTAATTGTAAGGATAGATGTTGTAGGCTCTGAATCTCTGTATGTGTGGATGTGACGAAGCTTGCTCATGAATGTTCTAAGAAGCCATACAGCAATCTCATCAGCTCTGTCATCATCGTTACCGTAACGTGGGAAGTCACCTTCGATTTCGAAATCCTTTGTGATTCCGTCCTCATCACGGATAGCCTTAACCTTTGCGTACTTGATAGCTGAAAGTGAATCTACACAGTGTGAGAAACCAGCGATACCTGTAGCAAATGAACGACGTACGTGTGTATCGATAAGTGCCATCTGGCAAACTTCGTAGTAATACTTATCATGCATGTAGTGAATCATGTTAAGAGCTCCAACATACATGTGAGCTAACCAATCCATCATCTGATCGAACTTGTGCATAACTTCATCGTAGTCAAGAATCTCAGATGTGATAGGTGTGTACTCAGGACCAACCTGATCATGAGTCTTCTCATCAACACCACCGTTGATAGCGTAAAGAAGACACTTAGCAAGGTTTGCACGAGCACCGAAGAACTGAAGCTCCTTACCTGTCTCTGTAGCAGATACACAGCAGCAGATTGAGTAATCATCGCCCCATGTAACTCTCATAACATCATCGTTCTCGTACTGGATAGAAGATGTGTTTACAGAAATCTTAGCAGCATACTTCTTGAATGACTCAGGAAGACGGCTAGAGTACATAACTGTAAGGTTTGGCTCTGGTGAAGGTCCCATGTTCTCAAGTGTGTGAAGGAATCTGTAGCAAGTCTTTGTAACCTGGTGACGACCATCAAGACCGATACCACCAACTTCAAGTGTAGCCCAAACTGGATCACCTGAGAATAACTGGTTGTAAGACTCGATACGAGCAAACTTAACCATACGGCACTTCATTGTGAAGTGATCGATGATTTCCTGTGCCTCAGACTCTGTGATAACGCCATTAGCAAGGTCACGTGTCATGTAGATATCAAGGAATGTAGATACACGACCAACTGACATAGCAGCACCGTTCTGAGTCTTGATAGCTGCAAGGTAACCGAAGTATAACCACTGAGCAGCTTCCTTAGCGTTAGCAGCTGGCTTAGAAATATCGAAGCCATAAGAAGCAGCCATTTCCTTCATGCCCTTAAGAGCATTGATCTGGTCTGTGATTTCCTCGCGAAGCTGGAAGTCGTAACGTCTCATACCCTGACGGTTTGTGTTAGCGAAGTCAATCTGCTTCTTCTCGATAAGGTAATCAATACCGTAAAGAGCAACTCTTCTGTAATCGCCGACGATACGTCCACGACCGTATGTATCAGGAAGACCTGTTAAGATCTTGTTGTGACGTGCCTTTAAAATTTCAGGAGTGTAGATATCGAATACACCCTGGTTATGTGTCTTATGATATTTTGTAAAGATTTCGTGAAGCTTCTCGCTTGGCTCATAACCGTACATCTTGCAAGACTGCTCAGCCATCTTGATACCACCGTAAGGCATGAATGCTCTCTTAAGTGGCTTGTCTGTCTGAAGACCAACAATCTGCTCAAGATCCTTTGTCTCATCAGAAATGTAACCTGGGCCATAAGAAGTAAGTGAAGAAACAATTTCTGTTTCCATGTCAAGAACGCCGCCCTTAGCACGCTCAGCTGCCTGAAGCTCCTGAAGCTTGCCCCAAAGAGTGTTAGTAGCATCTGTAGGACCTGCTAAGAAAGACTCATCTCCATCATAAGGAGTGTAGTTGTTCTGAATGAAGTCACGTACATCAACGTTATCTTTCCAAACGCGACCTACGAAACCATTCCATTGTGCGAAATCGTGATTTGCCATTGATTCAATCCCTTTCTGAAATTATAAATGTTATTGGTTATGCTAGTGGGGTTGTGTTAGCTATACCATGGACAGTTAGATATAACTAACGTACTAGCTCATTTACAATATAACATAGGTCTGATAAAAAATTAACAATGTATTTGAATAAAAACATAATTAAATGTATTTATATAAATACAAAAAAATACAATGTGTATAAACACAAAAAAAAATCCCTGCTAAGCAAGGATTTTTATGTAAAATATAGAATTAAATCTGCGGCGGTTAGAGTATGTCGAAATTCTGAAGGGCCTGGATTCTTATTTCATCTGGAATGGTATCTGATACTTGGCCAGATTCGATTAAATCTACGGTGTTAGCATCGTTTTCAATCTGAGATAGCTTTGCAAAGCTTTTAGCTGTGGTGTTGTTGAAGTTTTGTAAGTCCTCTGCCTCAGAGGCTTTTCTGGCAGTTCTTGATTCCATTTCCTGATTATAGTCTATTTGAGAAATATCACCCTTTAGATATAGCTGCTTTAGTTCCGAATCGGAATAGCCTGCAAAGGATGTGATTGTACTTGCTTCTTCTGCCATATCCCAGGTGTTTTTCTGAATTTCTTTAGTTGCAGTATGAACCTCATAATCAGGCATTTCAAACTTCTTTTCGGACAATCTTTCTAGTTCTTCCTGCAGTATCTTGTGAAGATTGGTTTCCTCACCATTATCTTGCTTAACACGGACAGTATCTCCATCCTTTGAAGAGGATACAACAGGGCCATATTCTTTGGTTAAAACATCAGTTGACTTATCTGAAAGGGGATGTTTTTCACTAACAGGTGGCTTAGAACTATCTAAAGATGGCTTAGAACTATCCAAAGAATGCGCAGCCTTAGTGACCGTTGTGTTTTCTATATGAATATTGTTTTTTACACTGATATCAGCCATAATGTATCTCCTGACCTGGTAAACACACTCCCACTTGTAAGAGTTATTATAAACTAAAATTATGAAATAATTGTGTGTATGATAACATAAACAACAATCTATTAAGTGGAAGAATTTTACAAGGTTGTTGATGGTTCAAAAACATGATAAGATTTATGTAATTAATTAGTTATTTTACGGAGATAAATATTGGCAACAGTTAATAATTCAAATAAAAAAATAAAGGGTCCGAGTCAGACTGCGCCAGCAGGCTACAAGGGGAAAAATCAGGCATTTTTGGATGCTGAGTATTTAAGCGCAAGGTATAAGAAAAGCTCTATTGAGGATGTAATATCTGTTGGTGTAATCATTACTAACCCAGCCCATGAGGAGCTTGACAGATTCTATTCCACAGTCAGACTTCGTCCAGGGCACAAGCTGCCTCCACTTATTACAGAGCTTACTGGTCTTACTAATGAGGACTTGGAATTTGCACCGGATTATGAGGATGTAATGACAGAGCTTATCACCATGATTCGCAAATATCAGGTTGGCAAAATCTGTGTTTGGGGCGGTGATAAAAACAGCTTTCAAAGGGATTTTGAGTCTCGCAATCTGGAAAAGCCACTTAAGCGTAGTGTAGGTAAATTTATCAGCACCTTTGAAAATATCCAAAAGGAAGTAAGCCTAGATGTTACAGATGGACTTGATGCAAATCTGTCTCTTGCAGATATGAAGACTATCTGTGGTCTTGGTGGATATGTGGAGCATAATGCTTTATCAGATGCTGAGGATATGCTTAATTGTATTCGCATTATTGAGCAGGATGAAATGCGATACGATGGCAAGAAAGCCGCCGAATACAAGAAGTTCAGAGGGGAATACGTAAAGAACCGCAGCTTTGACGATTTTGAAGAGGATAGAGATTATATTATTGATTCTGAAATCGGGGAGCAGTTTTTAGAGGAAATAATTTCTAGAGGCTTCGAAAATGACCCTAAGACCAAGGCTTTTATGGATGATTTAAAATTCCTTCTTGGGAAAGATAATGTATATATGGGAACTTTTTCTGAAATGATGGAAGAAAAATCAGAGAATTAACTAAATCGTCACACATTGTCAATATACATTTGCTAGAATATGTCTATCACTAATAATTTGCAAAAGGCAATCTGAACGAGTGGGGTTGCCTGCAAATTTAGGAGGAGGGGTAGTTATGTTAGGGTATGGATATTGCGCAATGTACAGGGGAACGCCAATTACCGATGAGGTAAAAAAGGAATTGGAGAAAAAGAAAGAGGAATTTAAGGCTGAGTTTGAGGAGCGAAAAAAGATAATCGATTTTGCTACAAGAATGCCGATTTATAAATAGTATTTTAAGTGGGGCTGCTTATGTGCAAGCCCCTTTTCTTATGGAATTTTTTAGAGTATATTAGTAGGGTAGTTTTTTAGGAGGTGAACATGGGAAAACAAAAATGGAAGCCAGGAAATATGGTATATCCCCTTCCGGCTGTTTTGGTTACATGCCGTGATAAGGATGGCAATGATAATGTGCTTACAGTAGCTTGGACAGGTACAGTTTGCACGAATCCACCAATGGCATATATATCTGTAAGACCTAGCAGATATTCCTATCAGATGATAAAAGACACAGGGGAATTTGCAATCAACTTAACTACTGAGGAGCTTAGCTTTGCTACAGATTTTTGTGGAGTGCAAAGCGGAAGAGATGTTGATAAATTCGAAAAATGCAATCTTCATAAGGAAGAAGCTGATGAAATCAATGTACCTCTCATTGTTGAATCACCAGTCAACATCGAATGCCGAGTTAAAGAAGCTCATGAATATGGCAGTCACACCATGTTTGTAGCAGATGTTTTGGCTGTACATGCAGATGAAAGCTATATGAATGAAACTGGCAAGTTTGAACTTGAAAAAGCCAATCTGCTTGCTTATTCCCATGGAACATATTATGGCCTAACCAGTCCTAAAGGGACTTTTGGATATTCAGTAAAGAAAGAAGGAAAGAAAAAATGAATGAAACAGTAAAAGGTTTATTTGAATTTATAGAGGAGAGTCCATCACAGTTTCACGTTGTAGCAAATGAAAGACAAAGATTCTTAGATGCAGGCTTTGTGGAGCTTTCAGAGGCTAAGGAGTGGAAGCTTGAGCTTGGTAAGAATTATTTCGTTACAAGAAACGGTTCATCAATTCTTGCATTTAGAATGCCAAAGGCTGAATACAAGAGCTTCATGATTATGGCGTCTCACAGCGATTCACCAAGCTTCCGTATTAAGGAAATGCCTGAGATGAAGGAAGGCCACTATGTAAAGCTTAATACAGAAAAGTACGGCGGAATGCTTATGGCGCCATGGTTTGACAGACCTCTTTCTATAGCTGGTCGCGCCATTGTTAAGTCTAAGAATGGTATTGAAACAAAGCTTGTTAATTTAGACAAGGATTTGTGCATGCTTCCATCCCTTGCTATACACATGAACCGTGAGGCAAATGACGGCTATAAGTACAATGCGCAAAAGGATATGCTTCCACTTGTTTCTATGGATGAAGATTTTAACCTTAAGAAGTTTGTTGCTGAAAGCTTATCTGTTAAGGAAGACGATATCCTAGGAAGCGATTTATTCTTATACAACAGAGAGCCTGGTAAGGTTTGGGGTGCTAAGGATGAGTTCATTTCAATCAGAAGATTAGATGACCTTCAGTGCTCTTACAGCTCAATGATGGGACTTCTTGATGCTAAGAATTCAGAGTCTGCAGTTCAGATTCATGTAACATTTGATAACGAAGAAGTAGGAAGTGGAACAAAGCAGGGTGCTGATTCTACATTCCTTTATGATGCTCTTGTTAGAATTAACGAGGCAATGGGTGGAAATAATTCTACATTATTAACAGCAATTGCTAATTCATTTATGGTATCTGCTGACAATGCACATGCTCTTCATCCAAACTACCCAGAGAAGAGTGACCCTACTAACAAGGTATTTATGAATGAGGGCGTTGTTATCAAGTTCAATGCTAATCAGAAGTACATGACTGATGGTCTTGCATTTGGCATTTTCACAGAGCTTTGCAACAAGGCTAAGGTGCCTTATCAGACATTTGTAAACCGTTCTGATGTTGCAGGTGGTTCTACACTTGGTAACATTTCTAATGCCCATGTTTCTATCAATGGTGTTGATATAGGATTGGCTCAGCTTGCAATGCATTCTTGCTATGAGACAGCAGGTGTGAAAGATACCGAATATTTATTGAAAATTGCCACAATTTTCTACGAAAGTGTAATTGAAAATATTTCTGGTTGCGATTATAATTTACGTTAATTTTTACTTGCTTAATGACTAAACTATAACAGGGGAGGACGAGAAATTGCGTTTCAGACCATGCATTGACATTCACAACGGAAAGGTAAAGCAGATAGTAGGAGATACTATCTCAGATTTGGGAAAGGCTGATGGACAGCCAAAGGAGAATTTTGTAGCCGATAAGGATGCAGCTTATTATGCAAATATCTACAAGGCTGACAACCTAAATGGTGGTCACATTATTAACCTCAATATGAAAGGCACCAAGGAGTACAAGGCTTCTATGGAAGAGGCTATCAAAGCACTTAGCACATTCCCAAATGGCATGCAGTACGGTGGAGGCGTTGATGATAAAAACGCCAAGGAGTATATCGATGCAGGTGCTAGCCATGTAATCGTTACTTCCTTTGTTTTTAATGATGGAAGGGTGGATTATGATGCCCTTAAGCGCATATCAAATGCTGTTGGCAGAGAACACTTGGTTCTTGATTTGTCGTGCACCAGAGTTGATGATAAATATGTAATTGTTACAGATCGCTGGCAGAAGGTTTCAAAGGAGATTATCACATACAATTTCCTTGATAGATTAGCTTATTACTGTGATGAGTTTTTGATTCATGCAGCAGATGTTGAAGGCAGACAAAACGGAATCGACAGAGATTTAGTTGGATTTTTGGCCCGCTATAAGAGAGTGCCAATCACATACGCAGGTGGCGTCTCTGATTATGGCGACATCGAGCTTATCAGCTATCTCAGCGATAATAATATGGATTTTACTGTTGGCTCGTGTTTGGATTTATTCGGCGGAAATTTATCCTATGAGCGAATAGTTAAAAGAATAACAACCAGATAATTAAATATTAAAAGGGAGGCGGACATGTTTAAGGTAAATTCGAATTTTGCAAAACTTCCAGGAAGCTATCTTTTCTCTACAATAGCTAAGAAGGTAGCAGCATACTCTGAGGCTAATCCAAATGCTGATATAATCAGACTTGGCATTGGCGATGTTACTCAGCCTATTGCACCAGCTATGATTAAGGCACTTCATAGTGCAGTTGATGAGATGGGCAGCGCTAACACATTCCATGGTTATGCACCTGATTTAGGCTATCCTTTCTTAAGAGAAGCTATTGCTAAGACAGATTTTCAGGCTAGAGGCTGTGATATTAGTGCAGATGAGATATTCGTATCAGACGGAGCTAAGTCAGATTCTGCAGATATTCAGGAGCTGTTCGCTGATGATGTTAAGATAGCAGTATGTGACCCTGTTTATCCTGTATATGTTGATTCTAATATTATGGCAGGCAGAGGTGGCACATACGATGACAAGTCTGGCAAGTGGTCAGATATTATTTATATGCCTACAACAGCAGAGAATAAATTCGTGCCAGAGTTTCCAAGTGAGACACCTGATGTTATTTATCTTTGCCTTCCTAACAATCCAACTGGAACTACTCTTACTAAGAGCCAGCTTCAGCAATGGGTTGATTATGCTAATAAAAATGGCTGCCTGATTATTTTTGATGCAGCTTATGAGGCTTATATTTCTGAAGCAGATGTACCTCATTCCATCTATGAATGTACAGGTGCCCGCACATGCGCTATAGAGATTCATTCTTTCTCTAAGAATGCAGGCTTTACTGGCGTACGCCTTGGATATACTGTAGTACCTAAGGATTTGGTATTTGATGGGGCATCACTTCACGGAATGTGGGCTAGACGTCACGGCACTAAGTTCAACGGAGCTCCATACATCATCCAGCGCGCTGGTGAGGCAGTTTATTCAGCAGAAGGTCAGGCTCAGATTAAGGAGCAGGTTGGCTACTACATGAATAACGCCAAGACAATATATACTGGTCTTAAGGATGCAGGCTTCGAGGTATACGGTGGCGTTAACGCACCATACATCTGGCTTAAGACTCCTGACAACATGACTTCATGGGAATTCTTCGATTACTTATTAGAAAAGGTTCAGATAGTAGGAACACCTGGAGCAGGCTTTGGACCATCCGGTGAAGGATACTTCCGCCTGACAGCCTTCGGATCCACAGAAAATACCGCTAGAGCAATTGAGCGTATAAAGAAACTATAGTATATAAAATCCTAGCAGTAGTTAGCTGCTAGGATTTTTTTAAATATGGATGGACCAGATTTTTTTAATATGATAAAATTACATGGATGATAATGCTAAAAATAATTGTTCTTAATTTATGCATATATTTAGTGTTATAATCTATACAATAAATTATAGATAGGGAGTAGAAATGTATACAACAATAGAACTGTTTGCTGGAGCAGGTGGTTTGGCACTTGGTGTTGAAAAAGCAGGATTTAATACAATTGGATTAGTGGAATTTGACGCAGATGCGTGCAATACACTTAAGACTAACAGGCCAAATTGGAACGTGATACATGATGATATTGCAAATGTTTCAAATCAAAATTTGGAAGAATTATTTAATATAAAAAAAGGCGATTTAGATTTATTGTCAGGCGGTGCTCCTTGTCAAGCTTTTTCTTATGCTGGAAAAAGACTTGGTTTCGAAGATACTCGTGGCACATTGTTTTACCATTACGCAGTGTTTTTGAAGAAGTTACAACCAAAAATGTTTTTATTTGAAAATGTTAGAGGTTTATTAACACATGATGGTGGAAAAACATATAAAACCATGCTTAATGTTTTTGAAGATGCTGGTTATGTCACTGAAAAACAGGTGCTTAATGCTTGGGACTATGGGGTAGCTCAAAAAAGGGAAAGGCTTATAACTGTTGGAATAAGAAAAGATTTGGCAAATCAAATAAAGTTTGAGTTTCCAAAAAAACATGAATATAAGCCTGTTTTGAAAGATATTTTATATAATGTTCCTGATTCTCCATACACTCCATACGGAGAAAAGAAAAGAAAAATATTTGAACTTGTTCCTCCTGGAGGCTATTGGAGAGATATTGATCCTGAAATTGCAAAAGAATATATGAAAAGCTGTTGGTATATGGCTGGTGGAAGGACGGGTATTTTAAGAAGATTAAGTATGGAGGAACCCTCATTGACAGTATTGACATCTCCATCTCAAAAGCAAACAGAACGTTGTCATCCACTTGAGGCAAGACCTTTCACTATAAGAGAGAATGCTAGATGTCAAAGTTTTCCAGATGAGTGGGAATTTTGCGGAAGTATTATGTCTCAATACAAGCAAGTGGGAAATGCTGTTCCGGTTAATTTGGGATATGAAGTCGCGGCGCAGATTAAGAAAGCTTTGGAGGAAAATGTATATGTCTTGGGAGCTTAGTTTTATAAAAGAAGAAGATTTTAGAAAACATGTTGAAAATACCATAACTAAGTATGGTACAAAATTGGAGCCATACGATATTAAAAAGTTTAATAGTAATATTGTTGACCCTATAAAGATATTGTTTGACAAAATGGTATATCAGGCATCTTGGGATGAGATTGTTAGCAATGAAATATCAAGACAGAGAGATAAATCTAATAATAATGATATAGGTTATTTTCATCAAAGAATTTTTCAATATATCGATAAATGCTATGTGCCAGATAATGGAAAAGATGGTGGCTGGGACGTAATTTATAAGAATGATGATGGAATCATACTTCCAGATGGAGATACAGTTCATACTGTTTATGTTGAGATGAAGAATAAACATAACACTATGAATTCAGCTTCTGCTGCTAAAACATATATAAAAATGCAAAATCAACTATTGTCAGATGATGATTGTGCATGTTTTTTAGTAGAGGCTATTGCTAAGCATTCGCAGAATATTAAATGGGAAACAAGTGTTGATGGAAACAAGGTATCACATAAAAGAATTAGAAGAGTTAGTATTGACCAGTTCTACGATATAGTTACTGGGGAAGAAGATGCCTTTTATCAAATGTGCTTGAAGCTTCCTGAAATAATAGAATCAGTTGTTTCCGAAAGTGACAAAGTATGTGTGCCGAATGATACAGTTATAGATGAATTAAGGGCGATAGCATCTACTCTTGATGCGCAAACTGATGAATTGTCTATGTGTTTAGCTATGTATTTCCTTGGTTTTGAATCATATATAGGATTTAATTCAAAAACACTAGAGTATAAAAACAATCCAATATCTAAGGGAATGGCGTTAGATAGCTATAATAGAACTATCAATAGATGATAATTTGGAAAGATGAATTATTCTAAAAAAGACATAATAATAAGGGATATTAAAAAATTAATAAATGAAGGACGGTATCAAGAGGGAGATAAAATTCTTTCAGAGAACCAATTAGCAAATAAGTATGGAGTTAGTAGGCAAACCGTACGAAAAGCGCTATCTGAAATGATAACTGAGGGCTACCTTTACGCAATGCACGGAAGTGGCACATTTGTTGCAACTCGTAAAAATCATAAAAGACATACTAAAAATATTGCTGTGGTTTCAACCTATATGTCAGACTATATCTTTCCTAGGGTAATACAGGGGATTAATCAGGTTTTAGATGAAAACGGCTACAGTATTCTTCTTAAAACTACCAACAACTCCAGAAAGGGTGAGGCTTGGTGTATGGAAGAATTGTTATCCAAAAACATCGATGGCATGATTATCGAGCCTAGCCAAAGTGCCATCAGCTGTCAGCACCAGGTTCTTTACGACCAGATGGATGCTATGGGAATCCCATACGTTTTCATACAAGGCTGTTACGAAGCAATGATGGACCGTCCATTTGTAATGCTTGATGACGTGGAAGGTGGAAAGCTAATCACCGAGCATTTGATTGGTCTAGGACACAAAAATATTGCTGGCATTTTTAAGGCTGACGACACCCAGGGCATCCTTCGCCACAAGGGTTACATCAAGGCACTACAGGCTGCCGGCATAGCCTACAATCCTGATTTAGTTATCTGGTACCACACTAAGGATAAAACAATGAAGCCAATGGAAGGCTTAATTAGAATATTAGAAAGCGGCTTATCCTGTCATGCAGTGGTTTGCTACAATGACGAGATAGCCGCCGATGTTATAAAGGGTCTTCAAAATATTGGGCGAAGTGTGCCTCACGATATTTCTGTGACAGGCTTCGACAATTCCCTACTTGCCCACAGCAAAGGAATCACAACCATCGCACATCCACAGGAGGAGCTTGGCAAAGTTGCCGCGACCACCCTTCTGGGCTTGATAGATGGTACACTTCCACGTAAAGAAGCGCATATTATGCTCGAACCTAAGGTTATAGAACGAAAGAGCTGTTTTTAATTAATTTTAGACAGGTAAAAAGCGATGCCGGCGGGGCATCGCTTTTCAAAAGGGAGAATAATGTTATGAAAAAAATGGTTCATCGCTTCTGTCTTGCGATGTAATTATAATACTATCTACAGGTGAACTAACAATGTAAAAAATGTGAATAAAGCATAGAAAGAAAATTTTATATTGTGAATTGCTTACCGATATTTGAAAGTAATTGATATAGGTTAATAACTATAACGCAAATGAAAAGAGCTTGCAACGGGCAAGCTCTTTTATAGTAAAAACCAAAATACATTTATAACTCATATGCGCATATCAATCATGGTACCTGACGTAGGATAAACCAAGCTTTCCAAAGAAGGAGAATTCATATCCATACTTTTTGATAAAGCCTCGGCTTGTCCTTCTACGACATCTAAAGTCTTGCCGAGCATAGCAGTCCCCACTGCTGAAAGGAGCTGGTTTTGACTTAAATTCATAGAAATCTCAGCTATATCCATGCTGCGCCTCCCCTAAAAAAGACTTAACGCTTTTTCTGTACAAAGACATTCTATCATGTAACGCTTTACATTTGGTGTCAAACTGTGACCAAAATGTGAAAAAACTGTGAAATTTTACTCAAAGCAATAAAAATGTATATTACTAAATGTTTCTTGCTGATTTTATAGAAAAAGAAGCTCATAATTATTATAATAAAAATAGTATAATTAAGAGGGAAAGTATGGCTTTATTAAAAATCAATCTTAATGATCCGTTGATGAAGGCTATCAAAGCAGTTAATTCTATTGGTGGCAAATCCCTAACGGATGAAGACTTAAAAAAGCAAAGGTCCGCTATGGAATTAGCTGGGAAGCTTGCTGCGCCTACAGGTGGAGTTACAGTAGAAGCTTTTACTACAGGGGACATTTCCTGCGAATGGGTTAAACCGGATTTGGCACATAATCCTCAGTATATCATTCTATATGCTCACGGTGGAGGCTACACCTGTGGGGGCTTAGGATATGCAAGGATTCTTGCAGCCAAGCTTGCAGTATCAACAGGGTTTTCTGTAGTTTCATTTGAGTATAGATTGGCACCAGAGTATCAATATCCCGCACCTTTAGAGGATGCTATGAAGGTGTGGTCCTATCTGATGGATAAAGGGTACGGTGCTAAGCAGGTGATTTTTGCAGGTGATTCCGCAGGAGGTAATCTGGTATTATGTATGACCAGAAAGCTTTTAGTGGAAAAACAACTGACTCCAAGGTGCATGATGCTATTTAGCCCTTGGACAGATATGACAGCAACGGCTTCATCCTACGAAGCCTGTAAAGAAAAGGATCCGATTCTTACAAAGGATTATGTGCTAGGTGTTAGAGAAGCATATATAGGTAAGGATGCAAATCCGGCAGATGAAATATATAGCCCACTAAATGGCAGTTTTGTGGGATTTCCACCTACCTATATAATGGTAGGCAAGAATGAGATTTTACTGGATGACAGTATATCTTTACAAAAAAAGATGCATAAGGCTGGCTGCAATGCAGTGATTGATATAGAAAAGGATGGGTGGCATGTGTATCAGCAAATGCCATTGCCATTGGCAAACAGGGCTATGAAGCGTTTGTCGGATTACCTGTCAAACCTAATCTATATGTAGCCTGGGAGTAAAGGATAAATAATGAGTAGAGACAATTGGTATAAGGTAGATAATGTTGCAAAGGTTTTTCTTGCAACAGCAGCAAAGAGAGATACAAGAACACTGCGTGTAAGCGCAACACTTTGGGAGGATATAGACCCGGAGCTTTTACAGGAGGCAGTTTTATCGGCTATTCAGATTCGCCCTCAGTTTCAGGTGCGTATTAGAAGAGGAATCTTTTGGCACTATATGGAGGATACTGATATTCAGCCGGTGGTTACAGAGGAGCATGGCAGGGTTTGTCCTATTTTGTACATACCAGGGCGAGCAATGCTTCACTATAAGGTTACATACTACGGCAATAGAATCAATCTTGATTTGTTCCATGCTATTTCAGATGGAACAGGTGCGTTGGAATTTTTGAACATTATTGTTTTAGATTATCTGAAGCTTAAATATCCTGGCAGATACGAAAATACCACCATCCATTCAGGAGCTTCTGAGGATGACTTGAATCAGGATAGCTATAAGCAGTTTTTTGGTGGAATGGGATTAAAGGGCTCTTCCCTTAAGTACGCTTATCACCCTAGTGGGCTAAAGCTTCCATACGACCAATTACAGTTCTTTGAGGTTCACATGCCTACAGAACAGATACTTCCTAAGGCTAAGGAACTTGGGGTTTCCCTTACCAGCTATATAGGGGCAAGGTTTATGCTTGCTATTATGGAGGATATGCCACCACGTAAGCGTAAAACACCTATTAATGTATCCTTGCCTGTTAATCTTAGAAACTATTATCCTAGCCACACATCACGTAATTTCTTTAACAATGTAAATGTTTCTCATGTATTTGATGAGGACATTTCCCTTGAAGATTTGGCTAAAGAGTTCGATGAAAAGCTAAAGGCTAATCTTACAGAAGAAAATATCAAAAAGCAGATGGACAATTTTGAGACCATGGAATATGTGGCTCCTGTTAGGGCAGTACCACTTTTTATCAAGCAGTGGGTGGTAAGATATGGCTCAAAGGTCACAGATAAAAAGGTGTCTGTAGTGCTATCTAATCTTGGTGTGCAGAAGCCACCAGAGGAAGTGGCATCTATGATTCAAAACTACAGTGCCTTTTGTAGCTCGGCTAATCTGTTTTCTACCATGTATAGTTATAATGGGGAGCTATCCCTTGGAATCTCTTCTCCATACGCAAACACAAGGGTAGTTAAGAACCTTGTGCGAGGTCTTTCTGAGGATGGGGTAAATATCAGAATATATGCGACGGAGGTGATTCGATAATGAAGAATTGTCCTTATTGTAAAATAGAAGTGGGCGGCAATCTTAAAAAATGCCCACTGTGCCAAAGTAGATTAAACGGCGAGGCAGAAAGGCCTTATTTTCCACAGCAGACCACATTAAAGATTCAATCTTTCTTCTATAAGCTACAGCTTTTTATAGTTTGGTCCATGGTTATCCTAAGCCTGGGCTTGGATTTCTTGTTTAACCTTAAGGTGTGGCCAACGCTTGATATTCACTGGAGTCTTATAGTGGCGATGTGGTTGATTGTATTTGAATTTGGAATAATGAGGCTATTCAAAAAAGGCATTAGCTCATCAAGAATAATGACCCTGTTTGTATTCATAGTGTTAGTAATGCTTGGAATTACAGCTTATTATGTGGGGATTTTTTCATTAGTTACCGATTGGATTGCACCGATTGTTGTAATGGGAACATTGATAGCTAATTTTGTACTTGCCATGTTAGATAAAAATGGCAATGCTATGGTTTATCTGTTAACAAATCTTGTGGTTGGAATTTTGCCATATATTGTTTTTTATTTTATGGAAAGAGACTGTCCAATTGCCTGGATAGTATGTTTGTTAATAAGTGTTATCCTTTTTGTAGGAGCAATTATTTTTAAGGGAAGAGAAGTGGCTGGCGAGATTCAAAGGAGGTTAAGCGTCTAATGGATAAAATGGGGGGCACTTTTAATAAGAGCAAATACTTAATAGACAATTTTGATAGGGCGCTTGCAGAAGGCTGGGTAGAAGTATATTTTCAACCGATAATACGTACCTCTAACGGTCGAGTATGCGCAGAAGAAGCCCTGGTGAGATGGGAAGACCCTAGGCTTGGCATGCTTAATCCTATGGATTTTGTTCCATCTCTTGAGGCGGTGAATATAGTTCACAAGCTGGATCTATATGTGTTAGAGATTGCTCTTGCTAAGATGAATGAACAGATTAGAAGGGGAATATATGTTGTTCCTACATCTATTAATCTGTCTCAGGTGGATTTTTATACTTGCGATGTGGTTGAGGAGGTTGCCAAGAGAGTAGAAAAAGCAAATATCTCCAGAAGGTTAATAGCCATAGAGGTGTCAGAGGAAACTCTTTCAGCAGGAAATGACTATATTATTTCTCAACTGGAACAGTTTAGAGATTTGGGATTCCAGGTATGGATGGACGATTATGGCAGCGGGGATGCTGCTCTTACTATATTGCAGAAGGTACATTTTGATGCCCTGAAAATCAATATGTTTTTTGTTCAACAGATAAAAAAGAGTGAGAGAGCAAGAATTATATTAACAGAGCTTGTTAGGCTTGCAATGTCTCTTGGAATGGAGACTGTAGTAGAGGGTGTTGAATTTAAAGAGCAAATAGATTTTTTGCAGGAGATAGGTTGCACAAAGCTTCAGGGCTTTATTTATTGCAAACCTCTTCCTATCAGTCAGATATTTGCCAGATACGAAAACGGAACTGCAATAGGCTTTGAAAATCCTAAAGAGTCTTCTTACTACTCTGCTGTAGGTAAAATCAGCTTATATGATATATCCTTTGCAAGAAATAATTCTAATGAATTGGCTAATTATTTCGATACCTTTCCAATTGCAATATTGGAAACAAGTGAAACAAGCTTAAGATTTGTAAGGGGAAATGAATCCTTCAAGAAATTTATGGATAAGAATTTTCCTAATGCAAATCTTTATTCAGAATATATTTTTGGCAAGAATCATAAATCTGTTGGAGTATATACCATGAACAGCATCCGCAAATGCGGTGAGAATGGTAAGCGCAGAATCATTGATGATAGAACTTCCGATGGTCGTATAATTCAAATGCTTGTTCAACGAATTGCAGTTAATCCTGTGACAAAGGTTGCAGCTGTTGTAATAGCTGTTTTACAGGTTAATGAGGAACAGACTAATGCTGATTCACTTACCTATAACTATATAGCAAGGGCACTGTCTGAGGATTATGTGGATTTGTTCTTTGTTAATATGGATACAGAGGATTATGTAGAATACAATCCAGATGGCCTTAACAGGGATGTGTCTGTTGAAATGCGTGGGCAGGATTTCTTTAGAAGACTGGATTATGAGTATAGCAGAAGGGTGTATGCTGATGACATCGAATTAATGCGAAACTCATTTACTAAAGAAAATATTTTAAAGATGATTGAAGAGCAGAGGGCTTATTCCATTACCTATCGAAGAATGGTACAAGGGGTTCCTACATATGTTATTTTGAAAGCAGTTAAGGTTAGAAGTGACAGAAATCACATACTGATTGGAATCAATAATATAGATGCCCAGATTAAGGAACGAAAATTAATAGAAAAGGTTAAAGAAGAGCGGATTATGTATTCTCGCGTAATGTCTCTTGCTGGTGACATATTTAGCATTTATTTAGTTGATCCAGATACAGAGCATTATGTTTGCTTCAACTCAACAGATGAGTTGGATGAATTTAATATACCAATGGATGATGATAATTTCTTTGCAGAGTCCAGAGAAAATGCCAAGCGTATTGTTCATCGAGATGATTTGCGAGAATTTTTATCTGTATTTACTAAGGAAAATGTTCTCACAAATATTAAGAATCACGGCATCTTCATACATAAGTACAGATTCAGATTACAGGATGAAACTATTCATGTAATGCTTAGATCCACTCTTGTGGAGGAAAACACCGGTCCAAAGCTTATTGTAGGTATAATGAACATTGAAAATCAGTTTATGATGGAGCAGGAGTATGCTGCCAACTTGCAGGCCGCAGAAGATAAGGCATTTAAGGATCAGCTCACAGGTGTTAAAAACAAGAGAGCCTATGTGGATGAAGAGGAACGTATTAACCTGCAGATTAAAACAGGTTCCGATTTTGAATTTGGCATTGTTGTATGCGATATAAATGGCTTGAAGCAAATAAATGATACAAAGGGGCACCAGGCCGGTGATGCGTACATAAAAGAGGGCTGTGAGATAATCTGCGATGCATTTTCAAGAAGCCCTGTTTTTAGAATTGGTGGAGATGAATTTGTGGCAATAGTTCAAGGAAAAGACTATGACCGCCTGAATTCAAGAATATCCAAGATTACCAAAATCAATGATAAGAATAAGAAGAATGGTAAAGTCACAATTGCTGTAGGTTCTTCTGTGTTCAACAAAGCGGACAAGTTTGTATCGGATGTTTTTGAGAGAGCAGATTCAACTATGTATGCAAACAAAAAGAAGATGAAAGAAGATATATAATGACTTAATTGGGATTGACAAAAGTTTAACAATAGACTACTATTATAAACATGAGAAAAAGGGCAAGACCCTTAAAGAGGAGGATTACTATGAGCGAATTTAACAACTTAAAGCTTGAAGTTGCAGATGAGATTGCAGTTCTTACAATTTCACGTCCAGCAGCACTTAATGCACTTAATTCAGAGACACTTGATGAGCTTAATGTAGCTTTAACAGAAATCGAGGCAAGAGATGATGTTAAGGTTCTTATTCTTACAGGTGGTCCTGACAAGAAGGATAATGCATTTAAGTCATTCGTAGCTGGTGCAGATATCTCTGAGATGGTTAACTTCACAGCTGCAGAGGCTAGAGCATTCGGTATGAGAGCTTCTGTTCCATTCTTTAAGCTCATGAATATGAGACAGGTTACAATCGCTGCAGTTAACGGATTTGCACTTGGTGGTGGATGCGAAATCGCAATGGCTTGTGATATTCGTATCGCTTCAGAGAACGCTACATTTGGTCAGCCAGAGACAGGCCTTGGAATTATCCCAGGTTTCGGTGGCACACAGAGACTTGCTCGTCTTGTTGGTATGGGACGTGCTAAGGAGCTTATCTTCACATGTGATTCTATTGATGCTAACGAAGCATACAGAATCGGCCTTGTAAACAAGGTAACAACTACAGAAGAGCTTATGTCTACAGCTAAGGCTATGGCTGCTAAGATTGCTTCAAAGGGAAGCTACGCAGTATCTATCGCAAAGGCTGCTATCAACAACGGATACGACATGGATATCAAGAACGCTGTTGAGATGGAAGCTAACCTCTTCGGTATTACATGTTCTACACATGATAAGGCTGAAGGAATGGGCGCTTTCCTTGAGAGACGTGCAGCTAATCTTACAGATTTCTAATATCACTTAGTCATTTGCCACCCAGTTATATTAGCTGGGTGGCTTTTTTCTTTAGCGACCTGCATAACCTTGGCAAGCGCGAGGAGGATATGACCATCATTTTCCGAATGTAATGAAGGAAAATGTTGGTCTAGTAAGCGGAGCTTACATCGGTGGCCCTCAAAGTTCCTTGCAAAGCAAGGATGCCTTTGAGGACATGCCATGCGGTTAAGGAGGGACCCTTTAGGGAGGTTCCCTTGACCGCAATGGGAGGTGGCCTCCGGGAGCATGAAAAACTAGGAAGGTCGCATCTATAGGGGGTTGTAAAAAAAGGTGTAAACAGTTATCATAATTAAGATTAGGTTAATATTAGGTATAGTAGGTGAATTATGAATAACGATTATATGTTTGAAGACGAAGATAATATGGATTACAACAGTAACCATAATCAGGAAAGCCAACAAAATCAACAGTTTGGCTTCGATGATGGGAATCAGAGCGGGCAGTATACAGGTCCTAAATATAGCTATATTGATCCAGGGTATAAGCCAAAGTCAGATGGCTTGGGAATAGCTGTAGCTTCTATGGTGCTTGGTATTATTTCGTTTGTTTTGTTTTTATGTGGTATCAATATCATTGCTTCAATTATTTCTATTATTCTTGGAATAGTTTTTCTTGTTAGAAGTAGTGATAAGCTTGGCAGAATTTTTTCTATTACTGGTATTGTTACATCAGTGCTTGGTATCGCCTGCTGTATAGCGGCATGGAATTTTATCTTTAGCAACGTAGATGGCATCTTAAATCTTGCAAATGATAAAGATGGTATGGAGAAGTGGTATGGCTATTATGGTATTGATAGTATATATGATGATTTAGAGCCATACGATGATGAAAATAATTATATATTTGATGATCCAAATGGGGATGATTTAAACAATTTATTTGATGGAAAAATAGGTGAGGATGAACATCCTGAAGTGGATTTTGATGACACACTTTAATTTTGGTTAAATGTGCCGACTTTGGCATTTTTAATAGTAAGAGAAGGGATATCTGACGAGAAAGGATATCCTCATAGAAAGGAATTACTTAATATGTACAACAAAGTAGACGCTAGCCTGAACTTCGTTGAAAGGGAGAAGCAGGTATTGAAGTTCTGGGAAGAGAATGACATCTTCCAGAAGTCAATGGATTCAAGAAAAGAGGGGGAGACTTACACATTTTACGATGGTCCTCCAACAGCAAATGGTAAGCCACACATTGGCCACGTAGAGACACGTGCCATCAAGGACATGATTCCTAGATACCAGACTATGAAGGGTAAATTCGTGCCTAGAAAAGCTGGATGGGATACACATGGACTTCCAGTTGAGCTAGAGGTTGAGAAGCTTCTTGGCCTTAACGGTAAGGAACAGATTGAAGAGTACGGAATGGAGCCTTTCATTAAGCAGTGTAAGGAATCCGTTTGGAAATACAAGGGTATGTGGGAGGATTTCTCAGGAACAGTAGGTTTCTGGGCTGATATGGATAATCCTTACATCACATACGATGATAATTTTATTGAGTCTGAGTGGTGGGCACTTAAGACTATCTGGGACAAGAAGCTTCTTTATAAGGGCTTTAAGATTGTTCCATATTGCCCTCGTTGCGGTACTCCACTTTCAGCACAGGAGGTTGCACAGGGATATAAGACAGTTAAGGAACGTTCAGCAGTTGTTCGTTTCAAAATCAAGGGTGAGGATGCTTACTTCCTTGCATGGACAACAACACCATGGACACTTCCATCTAACCTTGCACTTTGTGTAAACCCTGATGAGACATACATCAAGGTTAAGGCTGTTGATGGATATACATACATCCTTGCAGAGGCACTTGCAGATAAGGTGCTTTCAAAGGTTGCTACAGAAGAGGGCGTTAAGCCTTACGAAGTACTTGAGACATACAAGGGTACAGATTTAGAGTACAAGGAATATGAGCCACTTTTCCAGTGTGCAGGCGTTGCAGCTGAAAAGCAGCACAAGAAGGCTCATTTCGTTACATGTGACTCATACGTTACTATGTCAGATGGTACTGGTATCGTACATATCGCTCCTGCATTTGGTGAGGACGATGCTAAGGTAGGTCGTAAGTATGACCTTCCATTCGTTCAGTTCGTAGATGGCAAGGGTGAGATGACCGAGGAAACTCCTTATGCAGGTCTCTTCGTTAAGAAGGCAGACCCAGAGGTTCTTAAGGACCTTGATAAGGAAGGTAAGCTTTTCGATGCTCCTAAGTTCGAACACGAATATCCACACTGCTGGAGATGCGATACTCCACTTATCTATTATGCTAGAGAATCATGGTTCATCAAGATGACAGAGGTTAAGGATGACCTGATTAGAAATAACAATACAGTTAACTGGATTCCAGAGAACATCGGTAAGGGACGTTTCGGCGATTGGCTTGAGAACGTTCAGGATTGGGGTATTTCTCGTAACCGTTATTGGGGAACTCCACTTAACATTTGGGAATGTCCTGATTGCGGTAAGCAGATTTCTATCGGTAGCCGCAAGGAGCTTGCAGAGCTTTCAGGCAGACCTGAGGCTGAAAAAATCGAGCTTCATCGTCCATACATCGATGAGGTTACATGCACATGTCCAGAATGTAAGGGTACAATGAAGCGTGTACCAGAGGTTATTGACTGCTGGTTCGATTCAGGTGCTATGCCATTTGCTCAGCATCACTATCCATTTGAAAATAAGGAAGTATTTGAACAGCAGTTCCCAGCTAAGTTTATTTCTGAGGCTGTTGACCAGACTCGTGGTTGGTTCTATTCGTTGATGGCTGAATCAACTTTACTTTTCAACAAGGCTCCTTATGAGAACGTTATCGTTTTAGGTCACGTTCAGGATGAGAACGGTCAGAAGATGTCTAAGTCTAAGGGTAACGCTGTTGATCCATTCGATGCACTTGAGAAGATGGGCGCAGATGCAATTAGATGGTACTTCTACACATCTTCAGCTCCATGGATTCCAAAGAGATTTGGTGAGAATGCAGTTATGGAAGGCCAAAGAAAGTTCCTTGGAACTCTTTGGAATACATACGCTTTCTATATCTTATATGCAAACATTGATGAGTTTGATCCTACAAAGTACGAGCTTGATTTTGATAAGCTTGCAGTTATGGATAAGTGGATTCTTTCTCGTCTTAACTCAAGCATCAAGGCTGTTGATGACAATCTTGGCGCGTACAAGATTCCAGAGGCAGCACGTGCTTTAGATGAGTTTGTAGATGATATGTCTAACTGGTATGTTCGTCGTTGCCGTGACAGATTCTGGGCTAAGGGAATGGAGCAGGATAAGATTAATGCTTACATGACTCTTTACACATGCCTTAAGGAAATCTCACTTGCAGCAGCACCAATGATTCCTTTCATGACAGAGGAAATCTACCAGAACATGGTTCGCTCAGTAGATAAGACAGCACCAGAGTCAATCCATCTTTGTGACTTCCCAGTTGTTAATGAAGCATTCATTGACAAGAAGCTTGAGGAAGATATGGATGAGCTTCTTAAGATTGTAGTTCACGGACGTGCTTGCCGTAACACAGCACAGATTAAGAATAGACAGCCAATCGGCCAGATGTACATCAAGGCTGAGCATGAGCTTGATGAAATGTATGTATCTATCATCGAGGATGAGCTTAACGTTAAGAAGGCTACATTTACAGATGATGTATCTTCATTCACATCATACTCATTCAAGCCACAGCTTCGTACAGTAGGACCTAAGTATGGTAAGTTCCTTGGCGGTATCCAGAAGGCACTTGCATCACTTGATGGAAACGCAGCTTATGCAGAGCTTAAGGCAAATGGGGTATTAAGATTGCCAGAGGTTGATGCATCTATCGAGCTTGCAGAGGAAGACTTACTTATCTCTATGGCCCAGACAGAAGGCTTCGTAGCAGACGGAGACAACTACGTAACAGTAGTTCTCGATACAAATCTTTCAGAGGAGCTGCTTGAGGAAGGCTTCGTAAGAGAAATCGTTTCAAAGATTCAGACTATGCGTAAGGAAGCTGATTTCGAGGTTATGGACCGCATCAGCGTAGCATATGCAGGTACCGATAAAGCTAACGAGATTTTCGCTAAGAATAAGAACCTTATCGCAGGCGAAGTTCTTGCAGATGAAATCGCCGAAGGCACCGCCGGCGACCACATCAAAGAATGGAACATCAACGGCGAAAAGGTAACACTAGCAGTAACACGCCGTGGCTAGCCACTACGTTGTGGCTCGCCTGTTACGTGCACAAACAAAATAATTCTACGCTCGACAGCACGTCTCGCTTAAGAAATATTTTATTTGTGCACTACAGGCTATTCTTACTACATTGGAAGCAATTCGTAAACTAGTATAAGCTGTTCTTATCCTTGGCGAGCGCGAGCAGGAGGGCCCCATGTAGTTAAGGAGGGACCCCGAAGGGGAGGTTCCTTTGACTGCAATGGGAGGTGGCCTGCGGGAGCACGGAGAACTAGGAGCAGCTTATACGTCCTACGCACATAATACGTATATAGGAGGGGTTTTGAGTATGAAGAGACAGATGCCAAGTACTAAAGAGATTGAACGCGAAATTGTTAATCGTGTGAAAATCATGTTTAGGAAGGAATTTGAGGAGGCTACCGAGGAGGAGATTTATAGAGCCTGCTCCGAAGTAGTTAACGAGGTAGTTATCGATAATTGGTTGAACACCCAAAAGGAGTTCAATAAACAGGATCCTAAGTGCGTATATTATATGTCTATGGAGTTTTTGATTGGAAGACTCTTAGGCAATAATATGATTAATATGCGTGGCTATACAGAGGTTATGGATGCCCTTGATGAATTAGGGGTAGATATTAATGCAATCGAAGACCAGGAGCCAGATCCAGCTTTGGGAAATGGCGGCTTGGGAAGACTTGCAGCATGCTTCTTGGATTCACTTGCAACACTTCAGTACCCGGCTTATGGCTGTGGTATCAGATACCATTATGGTATGTTTAAGCAAAAGATTGAGGATGGCTATCAGCGTGAGGTTCCAGACAACTGGCTTCAGACAAGATACCCCTTTGAATTGGAGCGCCCAGAGTATGAATTCGAGGTAAAATTTGGTGGTTGGGTTCGTTATGAGAGCCAGCCAGATGGTTCTACCAAGTATGTTCATGAGGGCTACAATTCAGTAATTGCCACACCTTATGATATGCCTGTTACAGGCTTTGATAATGGTATGGTAAATACACTTATGATTTGGGATGCTAAGCCAAAGGAGGTCTTTAGATTAGATTCCTTTGAGCGAGGCGATTATAATAAGGCGGTTGAGGATATGAACCTTGCCCGTAACCTTACAGAGGTTCTTTATCCTAATGATAATCATATACAGGGCAAGGAGCTTCGTTTGAAGCAGCAGTACTTCTTTGTATCTGCTTCATTGCAGCGTGCTCTTGCTAAGTATTTCCGCCATCATAACGATATAATGAGACTTCCTGAGAAGGTAGTTTTCCAGATGAACGATACTCATCCAACACTTACAGTTGCAGAGCTTATGCGACTTCTTATGGATGAGCATGGTCTTGGATGGGATGATGCATGGGAGATTACCACCCATTGTGTGGCTTACACTAACCATACTATCATGTCTGAGGCTCTTGAAAAATGGCCACAGGATATCTTCAAGAATCTGCTTCCACGTATCTACATGATAGTTGAGGAGATTAACCGTAGATTCTGTGATGATATAAGGGCTAAGTTCCCTGGTGATGAGGCAAGGGTAGGCCGTATGGCAATCCTTGCAGATGGTCAGGTTAAGATGGCTCACATGGCTATTGCAGCAGGCTTTTCTGTAAATGGTGTTGCAGCCCTTCATACAGAGATTTTGAAGAATGTTTCTCTTCATGATTTCTACGAGATGTATCCTGAGAAATTTAATAACAAGACTAACGGTATCACCCAAAGACGTTTCTTGATGCATGGCAATTACAAGCTTTCAGATTGGGTAATATCTAAGATTGGCCGTGGTTGGATTACTGATCTTTCTCAGATGGAGAAGCTTGAAAGATACATTGATGATAAGCGCTCTATCGATGAGTTTATCGAGATTAAGCATGAAAACAAAAAGCGTCTGGCTAAATATATCTTTGACCATAATGGCATTGAGGTTGACCCTAATTCAATCTTTGATGTTCAGGTTAAGAGATTGCATGAGTACAAGAGACAGCTTTTAAATATTCTTCATGTAATGTATCTGTACAATCAGATTAAGGAAAATCCAGAGATGGATTTCTTCCCAACTACTTTTATCTTTGGTGCTAAGGCATCAGCCGGATATGAGAATGCTAAGCTTATAATTAAGCTTATTAATAATGTTGCGGCTGTAATCAACAACGATAAATCAATTGATGGCAAGCTTAAGGTTGTATTTATTGAAGATTACAGGGTATCTAATGCTGAATGGATTTTTGCAGCAGCAGATGTTTCAGAGCAGATATCTACAGCTTCTAAGGAAGCATCAGGTACAGGTAACATGAAGTTTATGCTTAATGGTGCAGTTACAATAGGCACTATGGATGGTGCCAATGTGGAGATGTACCAGGATTTAGGCGGTAAGAATATCTTTATCTTCGGTATGAGCTCAGATGAGGTTATTGCTCATGAGAAGAACAATGATTACAATCCTGTAGATATAATGAATAGTGACTACCGTATTCAGAAGGTTCTGCAGCAGCTTGTTAATGGATATTACAGCATTGATAATCCTGAGCTATTCAGACCTTTATACAATTCGTTGCTTAATACACAGTGTACAGCAAAGGCTGATACATACTTTGTATTAAAGGATTTTGCATCTTATGTTGAAGCTCATGAGAAGATTCAGGAGGCTTACAAGGATAGATTTAAGTGGGGACAGATGGCTCTTGAGAATGTAGCTCATGTAGGCAAGTTCTCATCAGACAGAACTATACAAGAATATGTAGACGATATTTGGCATTTAGACAAGCTTGAATTACACTAAATGCAAGTAAGGAAATTGATATGAACCAGAATAAAGACAACAGAGGAAAGTATATTTTTTGGATTTTTATTCCATGTATTTTAGCATTAGTAATCCAGTACATTGCTTCTATTGTAGTATTAGAAGGAAGTGTAGCTTATGTTCTTGGCACCTTTAAAGGGGCAACATGGGATGAGCTGATGGATAGTGTTCTAAAATTAATGTTATCGGATACTGTGAATGGGATTATATATGTTTTATATTCTGCAGTAGGTATGTGTATATTTATCAGCTGCTACCATAAAATGTTTATGGAGAATAAGACATATAGCCTTAAGGGCATTTCAAAAAATATTCCTGTTACTATAGCAGGCCTTTTGATGTTTTGTATTGGTATGCAGTATGTTAGCGTGTTTTTGATGAATGCACTTGGTACAGCCTTCCCAGCATGGATGGAAGAATACGAAATGATTCTTGAAAGTGCAGGTCTTGATGATGAAATATCTGTTTTAATGGGCATATATGCAGTAATTTTAGGGCCAATTGTAGAAGAATTCATTTTCAGAGGAATTACATTTTCTGCGGCCAAAAAGGTTATGCCATATTATCTGGCTATAATTGTTCAGGCAATTCTTTTTGGAGCTTTCCATATGAATGCTATTCAGGGATGCTATGCATTTGTTTTAGGCCTTGGCCTGGGATATATAATGCATCTATATGATAATATTTGGGTAACAATTATGGTTCATATACTGTATAACTTAGTAGGAACATTCTTCTCAGAATTTTTACCATTTAGTGGAGACACATTAATTTCATTTTTCTTTAGCGTGCTGTTAGCTTTGATGGTGACCTATGGCGGTTTGCTTTTATTAAAAAGAAGTGCAGCATCTGTTAAGGAAGAGGACAATTATTCCGATATATAATTACACGGACGATAATCACAGGACCAGGAGGGCGATTGCTTTCCTGGTTTTTCTATTTTAAGAAACCTGTGATGGGAAAACGGAATTTCCTTTTATAAATAGTATCCATCATTTATAGGAGGGAAGAACATGGTAATTCAAAACTCTGAGGTTCAAATGACCTCAAAAAGTAACTATTCAGTTACTACGAAGGCTACTTATCAGGTAAGCCACACTCCAGCTATTAAAATTGGAGACATCACATTTAAGCTTCCAGAAAATGGGGAAGAGAAAGGAGCTAGCGAGGTTAAGGACATTAGTGCACTTGAAGATGAACAAGAAAACTCTCTTTTTGCAAACAGAGAAACCAGAATGCAGACTATGAGCTATTTGCTTAGGGTACTGCTGCTAGGAAGAATCTTTGGGGAAAAGAAGGGGTTTTCTGATATACTAAAGGATTTCTTTGGTGAAAACACAGGCTTTGCACAGACCACATCTGTAAACTATGAAAGGACAGAAACCCAATCCCTTTCCTATTCATCTAAGGGAACGGCATTAACTGCCGATGGTAGAAGAATCAGCTTTGATTACGGCTTTGAAATGTCTGAATCATTACATGAAGAGTACACCAGTATTCAAGAATCCTTTAGCAGATTTATAGACCCATTGGTAATAAATCTATCGGATTCCCCTGCAAATATATCCAATCAAACATTCTTTTTTGATTTAGATGGTGATGGGAACATGGATGAGATAAATAAGCTTGCAGCAGGCCAGGGGTTTTTAGCATTAGATAAGAACGAGGATGGCGAGATTAATGATGGCGGGGAGCTGTTTGGAACCCGTTCAGGAGATGGCTTTGGGGAACTGGCGGTATTTGATGAGGATTGCAATGGCTGGATAGATGAAAATGACCCAATCTTTGAAAAGCTAAGAGTATGGTCTATGAATGAAAAAGGGGATATGGAGCTATATACCCTAAAGCAATCTGATATAGGAGCCATATATTTAGGTAGAATTCCTACAGAATATATTAACCATGACGATGAGCAAAGAGCTCGTGCTGCAATACGTGAATCAGGAATATATTTACATGAATCAGATGGTCGTGCTGGGGGGATTCAGCATGTAGATTTTGCTACTTAAATAGTGGTTTAATTTAGGTTTATTTGTTTCATCTTGAAGAGGTTTATGCTATACTATTGAAAGTTTAGAAGAAAGAGGTATAGCATGAGCCTAATTATCAAAAATGGTAGGGTGATTAACCCACCAACAAACACAGACGAAATATTAGATATTAAGATAGACGGGAACAGTATATCAGCCCTTTCGGCTGGCATTGTTCCCGTTTTTTCTGATGAGGTAATTGATGCCAAGGGCTGTATGGTCTTCCCTGGGTTCATTGATATGCACGTACATTTCAGAGATCCTGGACAGACTGCTAAGGAAGATATTGAAACTGGCTCTAAGGCAGCAGCCAGAGGTGGTGTAACAACAGTGCTTGCAATGCCAAATACGAAGCCTGTTGTTGATAATCCGAAGCTTGTTAAGTATGTGCACGACAAGGGAAAAGCTGTAGGGCTTACCAGGGTACTTCAGGTAGGCTCAGTTACTAAGGGGATGGAAGGCAAGGAGCTTTCTGATTTAGAGGGGATGATTAAAGAAGGAATTCCTGCAATCTCCGAGGATGGCAAATCTGTTATGGATTCAGGTGTGTACCGTGAGGCCATGAAGATTGTGGCAAAAAAGGGTGTACCAGTACTTGCCCACTGCGAGGACATAAATCTTGTTCAGGGTGGAGTAATGAACATGGGTGCAAAGTCTGATTCCATGGGAGAAAAGGGCATCAGCAATGCTGTTGAAAACATTATCGAAGCAAGAGACGTAATGCTTGCAGAGGAAACAGGTGCCACACTTCATCTCTGTCACTGCTCTACAAAGGAAAGCTACGATATTGTTAAGGAGGCAAAGGCCAGAGGCGTTAAGGTGTCTGGTGAGGTTTGCCCACATCATTTTACTCTTACTGAGGAGGACATTGTGCCAGGTGATGGCAACTATAAAATGAATCCTCCTGTAAGAACTGCAGAAGATAGGCAGGCTTTAAGAAAGGGCCTTGCAGAGGGAGTATTTGAGGTAATATCTACAGACCATGCTCCACATACAGCAGAAGAAAAGGCTAAGGGCTTCGCTTCTCCATTTGGAATAGTAGGATTAGAGACAAGCGCAAGCCTTACATACACCGAGCTTGTTCTTGGGGGAGTAATTAGCCCTATGCAGATGGCTGCCTACATGAGTAGCAATCCTGCAAGAATCCTTGGCCTTAATGCTTTAGGCGACCTGTCTGTTGGCAAAACAGCCGACATCACCATTTTCGACCCAAACGTAGAGTATGAAATCCACGCCGCCGATTTCGCCGGCAAATCTAAGAACATGCCCTACGAAGGCCGTAAGGTTACCGGCAAAGTGGTAACCACCATCTTCGGTGGTAAGGTTGTGTATAAATAGCCTGTAGCTGTCAAAGAAAAATATTACTAAGCGAGACTCTCGTCGGGTATGCAATAAATAATTGTAGTGTGTAAAAGTAGCCTGTAGCTGTCAAAGAAAAATATTACTAAGCGAGACATCCTAGTCGAGTGTGTAATATTTATCTTTGATAGCGTAACAGGCGAGATAAAAACCTGGAGGATATATTATGATTTCAAGATTAATTAATCAGATTACTGAGAAGAATGCACCTATTGTTGTGGGACTTGACCCTACTATGAAGCTTATGCCAAAGTCACTGGTTGAGAAGCACATGGCAGAGCAGGGCCAGACCCTAGAGGCAGTTGGCGAGGCCATGTTTGATTATAATAGACAGATTATGGATGCTTGTGCTGATTTGATTCCAGCTGTTAAGCCTCAGATTGCCATGTATGAAAGCTTCGGCATCCCAGGCATGATAGCTTATAAGAAGACTGTTGATTATGCTAAGGAGCTTGGTCTTGTGGTTATCGCAGATATTAAGCGTGGTGATATCGGTTCAACATCTACAGCTTATGCCCTTGGACATCTAGGCTCTGTTCAGGTTGGGGACTATAAGTATCAGGGATTTGACGCAGATATGGCTACAGTAAATCCATATCTTGGTACAGATGGCGTGAAGCCTTTTGTTGATGTTTGTAATGAAGAGGATAAGGGTATTTTCGTACTTTGCAAGACCTCTAATCCTTCTTCTGGTGAGTTCCAGGATAGATTAATTGATGGCAGACCATTGTACGAGCACATGGCTGAAAAGATTGAAGAGTGGGGCAGTGAAAGCATGGATGGCAACTATTCTAATGTAGGTGCTGTTGTTGGTGCCACTTACCCAGAAATGGGTGCAAAGCTTCGTAAGCTTATGCCTCATACATATATCCTTGTGCCAGGATATGGCGCACAGGGAGGCAAAGGCGCAGACCTTGTAAACTTCTTCAATGAAGATGGACTTGGTGCTATCGTAAATTCCAGCCGTGGAATTATCGCAGCCTACCAGCAGGAAAAGTACGCAAAATACGGTGAGGCAAACTTCGCTGAAGCCAGCCGCGCCGCAGTTGAGGATATGCTTGCAGATATTCGTAGCGCGTTAGCATAAAAGGCTTCCCCCCTATATAGGGGGGAAGCTGTCACCGAAGGTGACTGATGAGGGGTAAAAACTAAAAGGAGTCAAATAAATGAAAGTTAAAGAAATAGCGCAGATTGTAGCTTCTAACAAGCTTGCAGATAATATCTACAGTTTGCTTTTAGCTACAACAGCTTCACAATACGCCATCCCTGGCCAATTCATCAACATCTTTTCAAACGATGGAAGCAAGCTACTTCCACGCCCAATCAGCATCTGTGAGATTGATAAGGCACAGGGCACTCTCAGAGTTGTCTACCGTGTAGTAGGCAAGGGAACAGAAGAGTTCTCAAAGCTTCAGGCAGGAGATACTGTAGAAGTTTTAGGACCTCTAGGTAACGGCTTCCCTCTTGAGGCAGGTAAGGCTATCGTAGTAGGTGGTGGTATTGGCGTACCTCCAATGCTAGAGCTTGCTAAGGAACTTAGTGGTGATGTAACAGCAGTACTTGGATATCGTACAGATGATTTGTTCCTTGCTGACGATTTTATTGATGCAGCAGGAGAGGTGATTTTTGCCACAGACGATGGTTCAGCAGGTGTCCACGGAACAGTTGTGGATGCTATGAAGGAAAATGACCTTAAAGCAGATGTAATCTATGCCTGTGGTCCAAAGCCTATGCTAAGAGGTGTGGCAGAGTACGCAGCTTCAATCGGTGCTAAATGCTATGTTTCTATGGAAGAGCGTATGGCATGTGGCGTAGGAGCTTGCCTAGGCTGTGTATGTCAGTCTACAGAGGTAGATGACCATAGCCATGTAAATAATAAGAGAGTATGTAAAGATGGTCCAGTTTTCCTATCAACGGAGGTAGTCCTATAATGAATACTAAGGTTACAATTGCGGGAGTAGAATTTCAAAATCCAATTATGGAGGCCTCTGGAACCTTTGGTTCTGGTATGGAATACTCAGAGTTTGTAGATTTAAATAGATTAGGTGCGGTTGTTACAAAGGGCGTGGCAAATGTACCATGGCCAGGCAATCCTACACCTCGTATTGCAGAGGTAAGTTCAGGAATGCTTAATGCTATTGGCTTGCAGAATCCTGGAGTAGAAGTATTTTGCAATCGTGATCTAAAATTTCTAGAAAATTATAAAGATACTCGTGTTCTGGTTAATGTTTGCGGTCATTCAGCCGAAGAATATATTGAGGTGGTTGATAGATTGGCAGAAGAGAGCAGGGTTGATATGCTTGAAATCAACATATCATGTCCTAATGTAAAGGAAGGCGGTATCGCCTTTGGACAGGACCCTAAGGCAGTAGAGAAAATCACGAGGCTTGTAAAGAAGCATGCCAAGCAGCCAATTGTTATGAAGCTTTCTCCGAATGTTACAGACATCAAGGTTATGGCAAAGGCAGCAGAGGCCGGAGGAGCAGATGCAATTTCGCTTATCAATACTCTTACAGGAATGAAAATCGATGTAGAGCGTCAAAACTTTGTTCTGGCAAATAAGACCGGAGGTATGTCTGGCCCAGCAGTTCATCCAATAGCAGTTAGAATGGTATATGAATGTGCAAACGCAGTGAACATCCCAATCATCGGAATGGGTGGCGTCAGCACATGGGAAGATGCAGTGGAAATGATGTTGGCAGGTGCTACAGCAGTGTCTGTTGGAACAGCAAATTTCTATAATCCTACAGCCACAGTGGATATACTTGATGGTGTTATAGATTATATGAATCGGAAGAAAATAGACGATATAAATGATATCGTCGGAATAGTTAAATAATATAAAACTAGTTCTTAAAACTTTCACACAATATATACAGAAATTTCCGTGACACTTTTAATTCGATTTGCTAAACTTTTATTACGTCCATATTTGAAAGGAGGGGAGCTGATGAAGTTCAAGAAGATAGGTGAGGACAAAATTAGATGTGTCATCACTAAAGAAGAAATGGAAATGAGCGGCATGGAGCTTGGTGATTTCGTCAGTGACCAGGAAAAGACCCAGAGCTTTATTAGGGATATTTTAGCAGAGGCGTGTGAAACACTTGGTATTGAGACTCATGCAAAGGCATATAGTGTTCAGATGACAGTTATGCCACAGGGTGATGTTGCATTACTTATATCCCCGGATTCAAGCAGCGGACTTGCCACTGCAATTGAGGAATTGAAGAAGCATTTAACTGGTTTACAGGAAACACTATCTACCACAAAAAATACAACAGGTTCTACACCGGCTATGGTAGCAGCTGGCCCTGGCACAGCAGATGTGCCGGTTCAGAAGGCTCAGGCTATAACTGATGACACAGATGAGGTAACAGCCCAGTATTTGGATACACCACTTTGGGCAATCTTACCTGATTTGGATGCAGCTATTTTACTATGCAAGCATCTTCCAAAGTACGATGGAATGCAGAGTGCACTTTATCGCTACGGTGATGACTATTACATCAAGCTTAACTTTGAGCTTACACGTCGTCAGATATCAGCAGTAATCTTAGTTTTAGCAGAATTTGCTACACAGATGTTTACAGAAAGCTTCGACGGAGCATTCTTGCTAGAGCATGGAGATTTAATCTGCGACGATTGCGTAAATGTATTATCGCAGGTATAAAAAAATAAAACACCCCCCTGTAGTTTTACATGCTCCCGCAAGCCATCTCCCATTGGAGTCAAGGGAACCTCCCTAAAGGGTCCCTCCTTAACTCCATGGGGCCCTCTTGCTCGCGCTTGCCGACTATTACGAGGGGTGTTCTTTCTTTGTTTTATTCCGGAAATGCACCGGCTAATTCACATATAGTCTTTACGCACATCTCTTCACCAAGAGATCCACTATCTAAGATAACATCATATTCTCTGAAATCACCCCAGCTTTTATCAGTGTAATATTTGTAGTAAGTTTTACGCTGCTTGTCCTTCTTAGCAAGACGCTTTTCGATACTTACATTTTCGATGTTTTCATAGCGCTCCAGCACTCGTTTTTTTCTGTGCTCCATATCTGCGTGAATCATAACATTCATGCAGCGTACACCTTCTTTTCTAAGGATGTAATCGGCGCATCTACCAACGATAACGCAAGGCCCCTTGCTTGCACAATCAAGGATAACCTTTTTCTGTGCGATGAAGATTTCATCCTGAGGACTTTGGAAATACATTGTTCCAGCAGCAGAAATATCAAACCACATTGCTGTAGAAGATGTATATTCTCCCTGGGTTTCTATAAGCTCTTTTGCATAGCCACTTTCCACAGCTACACGATTAACAATTTCTCCGTCATAAAATGGGATATTCAACTGTTTTGCAACAGCCTCGCCAATGCTATGACCGCCGCTGCCAAATTCTCTTGAAATAGTAATTACTGGATACATAGTGGTTTCCCTCCAATCATTTTTCTTATCTATAGTTTAAAGAAAATTGGCGAAAAAGTCAAAAAGAGTCTGATTTATCTGATTATTAATACAGGCTCCATTTTCAGCGTATTCTCCACTGTCTCCACAAATATCTACACCAAGTATCTGGCGGTTTTTAATAATTTCTTTCAGATAAGAAATCATTTCATCAATAGTCATATCACCCTGGTCCCAATCAGTGACGGCAAAATCTGTTGAAAGTACATCCTTATCAATGGAAATATATATAGGGATATCCGTTGGAATTTGGCTAATATCTGGAAATTCCCCTACACCAAAGGTAAATACCTGCTTAAGGTTAGAAAGCTCTGTAGTAGCCTCTAAAACCCATCCACCGCAGGATGTAATTTGTCCAAAGCTAGGTGGCTGGTTATCAGGATGATGGTCAAAAAGAATCAGATTAAATGGTGTATTAATCCTTTGCAACCACAGTAATGTAAGATAGTGGTAGTTGCCAGAATCGATAAAATGGAGTCCATTTAAAGAAGCAGCCTCCATTCTTTTAAGAAGCTGCTCCTTAGCTAAGTCGTCCAAATAACAGCGTGTACCTTCTATGTCACGGCAGTCGATAATTTTTATATTTTCTTTTGATTTGTAAAAAGACTGATGCTCGAAAGCATCAGTCATCTTCATAATAGTTGTTTGCATTATTTTAATACTTTTCCTGCGTTCTTTAATTCTTTACAACGACGTTTTGAGAATAAATCGTTCCAAATCTTAGGGTGGAATAGCATAAGAATTGGGAACAATTCAAGTCTTCCTGCAAGCATATCAAAAATCAATACAATCTTTGATAAATCAGAGAAGAATCCAAAGTTGGCTGCTGGTCCTACCAGGCTAAGACCTGGTCCAATGTTACTCATTGTGGCAATCACAGCTGTAAATACTGTAGAAAAATCAAGGTTTTCAAATGATAGTATAAATGCACTAACAAAGAATATCAGCATAAATGTGCCGAAGAATACGTTGTTAGAACGGATTGTTTCGTGGTTAACCGGCTTGCCATCCATGAGAGTCTTTCTGACGCTACGAGGATGAATGTAGCTAATAAGCTCCTTATGAACCGCCTTGCCCATAAGCACGAAGCGGGAAACCTTGATACCACCACCTGTAGAACCGGCACAAGCACCGATAAACATGAGAAGTACAAGTACACATCTGCTGGCCTGTGGCCACTGAGCAAAATCAGCAGTAGAAAAACCGGTAGATGATTGAACTGATGTAACCTGGAATGCCGCCTTAGTGAGGGCATCGAAAAGCCCTGCACTGCTTCCTAATGTATTTACAGTAATAATACCAATAGAAATAGCAGTCAGGAAGGAATACATTCTAACTTCTTCCATTCTAAATGCGTCTCTTGCATGGTGGAAGAGCACATAATAGTAAAAGTTAAAATTAACACCAAATATAAACATGAATATTGCAATAATCCATTGGCTGGCCACATTAAATCCAGCGCAGCTGTCTGCGTAAATACCAAATCCACCAGTACCTGCTGTAGCAATGGCTGTATTGATTGCCTCAAATGGTGTCATGCCTGCAATTAACAAAAGAATAAATTCAAGTGCACATAATCCCAAGTAAATCAAATAAAGCATCTGGGCAGTATTCTTAAGTTTTGGAACAAGCTTTCCAACAGAAGGTCCAGGGGACTCAGCCTTCATAAGATTGAACTGAGAACCATCACCACCTGCAAGGGGAATAACTGTAAGCAGGAATACTAAAACTCCCATACCACCAACAAGGTGAGTGAAGCTTCGCCAAAACAGTGATGCATGGCTAAGAAGCTCTACATTATCAATGATGGAAGCACCTGTTGTGGTAAAACCTGAAACTGCCTCAAACAATGCATCAATATAATGTGGAATCTCGTCACTAAGGTATAGTGGAAGAGCACCAATTATAGAAAGCACCACCCATGAAGCTCCGGTACAAAAGAAGCCTTCTTTCAAATAAAAGGAAAACTGCTTTGGCTTGAAATAGCTATTTACTATTCCAATCAGAAGACATGGAACTGCAACAATTGCATAGTCAATCCATACATTTTCATGATAAATTACAGCAACAAGTATGGGAAGCATCAAAAACAATCCCATAAATCCAATAACATAACCTAAAATAAAACGAATAACGGAATGATTCATAATCCGACTACCTCAAAGTATCAAGTATTGTGGCAAAGCCTGTGTGTGTAGTAACAACCATTACTGTGTCTCCAACCTCTATTGTGTCAGAACCACTAGGAATAATGATTGTACCATTACGATTGATAAATGCAATTAACACGTTATCTTTAAACTGGAGCACTGAAAATGGTACGCCAACAGCCTTTGACTTTTCACTAATGTTGAATTCGATAGCTTCAACCTTCTGATCAAATAAATGATAAAGTGTAAGGATATCATCACCATCACCTGAAGCACTTTTGGCACGTACGTATGCAATGATAGATTCTGCAGTGATATGGCGTGGATAAATCACTGAACCCAAATTCAATTGTGATAATACATTATCAAAGTTAATGCGGTTAACCTTTGTGATAACCTTGGCATTGCTAACCTGATTTGCATAAAGTGTAAGAAGGATGTTTTCTTCATCAATTCCTGTTAGAGGAACGAAGCTTTCTACATATTCGATACCTTCTTCACGAAGCAAGGATTCATCGCCACCATCACCATTAATAATAGTAGCCTTTGGTAAGGCAATAGAAAGCTCCTCGCAACGCTCCTTATTACGCTCGATAATTCTAACGTTAATTCTAGCCTGTAATAATAGTTTAGCAAGATAGAAGGAAGCCTTACCACCACCAACAATCAAGCAATCCTTAACCTGTCTTGTCTTGAATCCAATCTCACTAAGGAATGTACGTGCAAATCTTCTGGCACCTACAGCAGATACAATATCATCTGCATGTAATACAAAATCACCAGTAGGAATTACAACATCGTTGCCTCTTTTAACAGCGGAAATAAGCACCTTGCTGGTAATAGCAGAAGACAAATCCTTAATTGTAAGACCATCTAACACATTACCTTCTTCAATCTTAAACTCAACAAGTTCAGCCTGCCCGTGAGCAAAAGAAGAAACCTCTAAGGTAGAAGGAAGCGAAAGAATAGATGATATTTCTCTTGCAGCTTCAAACTCAGGATTGATAACCATTACAAGGCCGAGCTTCTCCTGTAAATATGAAATTTCTTTTGAATAATCAGGATTTCGAACTCTTGCGATAGAAGCACAATCACCTACCTGCTTTGCAATAGTGCAGCATAATAGATTAAGCTCATCAGAGTTTGTGACGGCAATAATGAGGTCAGCGTCCTTAATACCGGCTTCTAGCTGAATGCTATAGCTGGCACCATTACCCTGGATTCCCATTATGTCATATAGATTTGTTAGATTATCAATTCTGTCTTGATCTTTATCTATGATAACAATATCGTGGCCTTCCTTGGAAAGTCTATCCACAAGTGTGCGACCAACCTTTCCACAGCCAACGATGATAATCTTAAGTCCTCGTTTTGAGGTTTTTTCAAAAATCATTATATTGCCTCCAATAAAAAAATGGGATACACAAGTACCCACTCATACTCTAGTCCAAAAGAGGCAAAAGTGCAAGCTAAATTCTAACATCTACTTTGCGGGTGATTTTTTTAGCGGTATCATATAGGCTATTCAGGTATTCGCTGTCCACATCAAAAAAGCTGTCAATCTTCTTAGAAGAGTAGGTTTTGGAAGCATTTTCATATAGTGACATGGTTCCATCTTTATTTACAGTGATACCGATTTTTTGCAATTCTGACGCGTAATCATTATTAAGCCTCTTTAACTTTGACACAGCGTTTTTGACAGATGTATCACCTGCCCCATATTTTGATGCGGATGTAATTGTATTATTCACTGTATCCGTAAAGGCCTTTAGCTTCTCCTGGATTAAGGTCTTAGATGCGTCCTCAAATTCATAGTCCTGCAGCTTTCTAATGGCATTGCGCAAAGCACTGGCATCTGCCATAGACAATGTGCCAGTAAGCTCGTTGTTTCTAGATGAGCCATGGGAGATAGAGGCATTGCCATTATAAAACAATCTTAAGCTTAATGAATTAGTTACACTTATATTCATAGGAACTCCTTTAGACGAAAATCAAGGTTCTACATATTGTATCGAATGAAATCCTATTTATATTAATGTTTTTGGTTGAAGAATTTGAAAATTTAATCTATACTTTAGGAAAATTTATAACAAACACATAAGGAGTATCTATGAACCAGGAGAAAGTCATCGTTATCGATTTTGGCGGACAGTACAATCAGCTTGTGGCTCGTCGTGTCAGAGAATGTAATGTCTACTGCGAAATCTATTCTTATCGTACCCCGTTAGAAGAAATCAAAAAAATGAATCCAAAGGGAATTATTCTAACTGGTGGACCAAATTCATGCTACGAAGAAGGAGCACCTACCTATACTAAGGAGCTTTTTGAACTTGGTATACCAGTGCTTGGTCTTTGCTACGGCGCACAGCTTATGATGCATGTGCTTGGTGGCAAGGTTGAAAAGGCACCAGTTCGTGAATACGGCAAAACTGAGACCTTTATTGATGGAGCTTATGATTCATTATTCGCAGGAGTGGATAAGTCTACTATAGTATGGATGAGTCATTTTGATTACATTTCTAAGGTGGCTCCTGGATTTGAAATCCTTGCACATACAGCAGATTGCCCGGTTGCAGCAGCTGGGTGCTTAGATAAGAACCTATACGCTATTCAGTTCCATCCAGAGGTTCTTCACACTGTGCAGGGTAAGGAAATTTTATTTAACTTTGTTCGTAATATCTGTGGTACAGAAGGTAGCTGGCGCATGGACTCCTTTGTAGAGCATACAATAGCAGAGATTAGAGAGCGTGTTGGTTCTGGTAAGGTGTTACTTGCACTTTCTGGTGGTGTTGATTCATCAGTTCTTGCAGCACTTCTTGCTAAGGCAATTGGTAAGCAGCTTACTTGCGTATTCGTAGACCACGGTCTTCTTCGCAAGAATGAAGGTGACGAGGTAGAGTCAGTATTTGGTTCAGCTGGTTCTTTTGATATTAATTTTGTTCGTGTAAACGCAGCACAGCGTTACTACGCTAAGCTCGCAGGTGTTACAGAGCCAGAGCAGAAGCGTAAGATAATAGGTGAGGAATTTATCCGTGTATTTGAGGAAGAAGCTAAAAAGATTGGCACAGTAGACTTCCTTGCACAGGGTACTATTTATCCAGACGTTGTTGAGTCAGGACTTGGTGGTGAGTCAGTTGTAATTAAGTCTCACCACAATGTAGGCGGTCTTCCTGATTATGTTGATTTCAAGGAAATCATCGAGCCGCTTCGCAACCTATTCAAGGACGAGGTTCGCAAGGTTGGCTTAGAGCTTGGCTTACCAAAATACCTGGTATTCCGTCAGCCATTCCCAGGCCCAGGCCTTGGAATCCGTATCATCGGTGAAGTTACAGAAGAAAAGGTTCGCATTGTACAGGATGCTGACTATATTTACCGTACTGAGCTTGCTGAAGCAGGCCTTAAGAAGCTTCCAGACCAGTACTTCGCAGCCCTTTCCAACATGCGTTCCGTTGGCGTTATGGGAGACGAGCGCACCTATGACTACGCCGTAGTCCTTCGTGCCGTAGAAACTATCGACTTTATGACAGCAGAAGCATCTGAGATTCCATTCGAGGTATTGCAGCGCGTCATGAGCCGTATCATAAACGAGGTCAAGGGCGTTAACCGCGTAATGTACGACCTTACTTCTAAGCCACCTGGAACAGTGGAACTTGAGTAACAAAAATTGGAGCCCCGGAAACATTGAAAATTCAATGTTTCCGGGGCTTTTTTGATACTATTCGTCATAGCATATTGATAAAGTAGTAAGTTTTTCTGTTGACATTTCTTTGGATAGGAGTTATATTCATAGCTGTCGTTTGCAGGAGTGGTGTAATATATCACTATCAAGGCAGAATTTTCATTTCGCCAATTATTCCAAGATGAATTTATTAGATTTATTTGCGGATTTTACTTAGTTATGCATCCTACAATAGGAATTTGTGAATTGGGATGCATTCAAAATATGGAGTATGCATCCCATTAGTGAGATTTTTGTTATAGGATGCACGGCTAATGTTATGTATGCATCCTGTTGTTTAAAAGCACTTATAAGGATGCATAAAGAGCTACTACATTTTTTATTGGGAACGAAATCCCGTTGGATTTCTGAAAAACATGCATCCCAAATGGGTAAAAGGTGGTAGCGGGATGCATATTTGAAAATTAAATAAATTTCAATGCATCCCAAAAACATAGTTCCCGTAGATGGGATGCATGTAAGAAAGAAATGGAGGAAAATTTGAGAAATTATAAGGAAGAACTAGAAGAACAGTTAAGAGAACTGGATGAATTAATAAAGGTAAATACAAAGAATTTGACTAAATTAAAGAACCTACCGGATTATGGAGTGAAAGCTTCAACTGTTAGAGGCTGTCATCAATACTATTTTGTAGATAAAGAGTCAGGTAAACGCAAGTATGCCGGAAAAGAGAAATATAAGCTTATAAAGAAATTGATTCAAAAGGAATATGCTGTTTCAGTAGATAAGAAGCTATTTGATTTACGGAATAGATTAAACAAGTTTATTTTAGGCTATGACATAAATTCTATTGAGGCACTGTATGATAAATTGCCTGATTCCAGAAAGAATATGTTAGTTCCGTTAGTAGAACCAACATCGGTTTTTATACAAAGATGGTTAGAGCAACATCCCGGTAACCAAAATACTTTTCCAGAAAAAGGTCTATATCAGACAAATCGCGGGGAGATGGTACGTTCTAAATCTGAAAAGATTATCGCAGATGCATTGGCCAAGTACAAGGTCCCTTACCAATACGAGCCTATGTTGGAACTTGGATATAGCACAGTTTATCCTGATTTTGTTGTCCTTAACCTGCGCACTAGAAAGACTATTTACTGGGAGCATTTGGGAATGACATCTGATATAGAGTATGCTGTAAAGAATTTTAAAAAGATACAAGCCTATGAAAAAAATGGTTATTGGCAAGGAAGAGATTTGATTACAACGATGGAATCCTCAGATGAGCCTATAGATGTGAAGCTTGTTGAGGAGAAAATAAGAGAGTTTCTTTTATAATAGGCTTTTGAGGATTATATTTATGTACCTATATATTGTAAGATTTTTTGATATTAGATAAAATGCGTATATGCAACATATATAGTATTATGAGAAGAAGTTGAAATTGCAAAATATCCTTTTACAATTTTGAAACATAAGAAGCTACGGAGAATGACGGGAAGGTACTAATGAAAGTAGGAATAACAGCATGCTCGGACGGGCAATTGAAAGAATGGGAAAAGCAGAATGAGGAATTAGAAACAATTCTTTATGAACAAGGAATAGAGGTTGTGTTTGCAAAACATATCTACGTTAAGGAAGATTCATTTAGCGGAACGGATGAGGAACGCGCTGAGGATTTGATGGGCTTTTATCAAGATGATTCTATTGATGCCATATATGATATATCCGGTGGAGATTTGGCAAATGGCGTTTTGAAATACTTGGATTGGGATGTTATTGCGGCTACCAATAAAATGTTTTGGGGCTACAGTGACCTTACAACTATAATAAATGCTATTTTTACAAAAACGGGAAAATCTTCTGTTTTGTATCAGATTAAGAACTTGGTTTATGCTAATGGCGAACTTCAGAGAAAACGATATGCGGAGTTTGTATCCCAAAAGAATAATGAATTGTTTGATATTAAATATACATTTCTTCAGGGTGAACGAATGGAAGGCATTGTTGTAGGTGGAAATATAAGATGCTTGCTAAAACTGGCGGGAACAGAGTACTGGCCTGATATGAAAGGCAGAATTCTTTTATTGGAAGCGTATGGCGGTAAGATTAGCCAAATAGCGGCGCTGTTTACGCAACTTGAACAGATGGGAGTGTTTAAACAAGTAGAGGGAATAATACTTGGAACATTTACAGCGTATGAAAAGTCAGGCGCAAAACAAAGTGTATTTGATTTGCTAAAAGGACATATTCCTAATACATTGCCTGTGGCTAAAACATCTGAAATAGGACATGGCACGGATTCGAAGGCAATTGTTATTGGACATAATATGGAATTGAGGAGCTAGGTGGACGAGTACAGGATGGAAAGACTCTTGAATATTTAAAAGGTCATGAGGTCATTTCTGTTTGCCCTGAAGTTTTAAGGTGGTCTACCTATTCCAAGGGAATCAGCGGAAATAATTGATGGAGTTGTAAGGCATAAGGATGGTAGTTCTGTGGATGCAGACTTGTAGTAATAAGAAATGGAGGACAACATGCGGGTAATCGAGAAAGCTACAGCAAAAGACAAAGACGAAATTCTTAAACTATATAAATCCCAGCTGGGTAGAAAATATTGCCCATGGAATGAAGACTATCCTTCAATGGAAACAATAGATTTTGATTTATCTAGAGATGCGTTACTTATAATGAGAGAAGAGGGCAAGATAATAGCCGCAATATCTGTTGATGACGATAAAGAGGTTAACAATTTGGAGTGTTGGACATCTGAATTACAACCTGGCGGAGAACTTTCACGTCTTGCAGTCAGCCCTGATTGTCAAAGTAAAGGCTTAGCAAAAGAAATGATAGAAACAGGCTTGGAAGAGCTAAGAGATAGAAGCTATAAAAGCCTGCATTTCTTGGTAAACAGACATAATTTAAAAGCACTTAAATGTTATTCTGCCTTTCCATTTAACAAGGTTGGCGAGTGCGAGATATATGAGCAGCCAATGCTTTGCTATGAGATGGAGTTGTAATGGATATCAGGGATAGTGGGATTATTAAAGCGCAAGTGCAATGGAGGAGATTAGATGTTACCAACAGCTGATGAGGCAATTGAAGAGTTAGAAATAGCAGGCAGACTTAATCCAGGTCCTTGGGTTAAGCATTCTATGAATACAGGAGCTGCAGCCAAATATATTGCAGAAAAAGTGCCGGGGCTAGATTCTGAAAAAGCCTATATTTGTGGGCTTTTGCATGATATAGGCAGAAGAGCTGGAATAACCGATATTCCGACCCATGTTTATGATGGATATAAATATTGTATGGAAAAAGGCTGGGATGAGGTGGCCAGAATCTGCATGACCCATTCTTATCTTCGAATGCAGGATGAGTTCAGTTATGAGCCTGAAACTGAACATGAGAAGGTCATAAAGGATTACATCATGAATTACGGAGAGCCAGATGATTATGATAAGTTAATTCAATTATGCGATTCTCTTGCAACAGATTATGGCTTTGTTATTTTAGAAAAGCGATTTGTTGATGTCACAAGAAGATATGGCATTATGGAAGGCTATATCAAAGGGTGGGAAGTAGCATTTAGTATAAAAGAGTATTTTGAAGAGCTGATGGGCTGCTCAATTTATGATGTACTTCCTGGGATAGAAAAAACTACGTTGATGACACCAAGACCTTGGGGAATATGAAAGGTGCAGATGTACGAGCCTGGGAAGGCTTGTTGCAAATAGGGAAGTTCATGTTCTTAAGAGAGCAAAGGAATTATTGAAGCTATAATCAGGTTAGGATTGGATATAAGGTAGGGTTATGAATGATTGGTTTTCAGTTGAAAAAATAGATAATCAAACATACGTAATATGTGAAAATAAACATTGGGAAGAAACAAGGTGTTATCTTCTGCTTGGCTCTCAAAAGGCGATTTTGATAGATACTGGCCTTGGAATTGCTAATATTAAAGCAGTTGTTGATTCCATTACTGAGTTTCCAGTGATGGTGGTAACTACACATGTTCATTGGGACCATATAGGCGGACATTCGTTATTTGATAATATTGCTGTTCATGAATTGGAAGAGCCATGGCTTAACGGGAAGTTCCCTTTGCCACTAAGCGTTGTGAAGGCAAATTTGACTCGTGAGAGCTTTGATGCTCCTAGAGATTTTGATATTGAAAAGTACTACGTTTTTCAAGGTGAGCCTCAGATTATACTTCATGATGGCGATTACTTTGATTTGGGCGAACGTTTAGTTAAAGTGATTCATACACCAGGCCATTCTCCTGGACATTGCTGCTTTTACGAACCTGACAGAAAGTATTTGTATTCGGGTGACTTGATTTACAAAGGATGTTTGTATGTTAATTATCTTTCTACAGATCCTTTATTGTTTTATGATTCTATAAGAAAAATTAGGAAACTAAGTGTAGATAGAATATTTCCAGGACACCATGCAATTAATATACCTACCTCAATTATTGGTGATATTGAAGAGGCATTATGGCAACTTGAACAAAATGGAGGATTGCATCATGGAAGTGGGGTACATTCATACGAAGATTTTTCTATTGCATTATAGTCATTCGAATACTGTGCTGGTGCAAGGAAAATGAAAAGTAAAGGATACTATAAAGATGATGAAGTTAAAAGTTGACAATCTTTCCCAAAAATATGCAGTAAAACTGCTTGGAAAGAGCGATGTTTCGAGTATTTATAGCTTATGTAGCAAGAATACACTGTACTACGATTTCTGTCCACCATTTGTGACTCCTGAAAGTATAAAGGCTGATATGACGGCACTACCACCGGGAAAGAGAAGGGAAGATAAATTCTATTTAGGATATTTTGATAATGATAATTTGATTGCAGTAATGGATTTGATATTGGGATATCCAGATGAAGACATTGCTTATATCGGATTTTTTATGACTGATGTTTCTGTACAAGGAAAGGGCGTTGGAAGTGCAATCATTAGTGAAATGAGCCAGTTTATTTGCAGCCAAGGATACTCAGATATTCAGTTAGGATGGGTAAAAGGGAATCCTCAGGCAGAACATTTCTGGCATAAGAATGGATTTAAAGAGACTGGAAAGATGTATGACATGGATGACTTTACAGTGGTAGAGGCACAAAAGAACATAGTTATCCCAGTGACAGAAGAAAACATATCTGATGCAGCCAGAATCCATTCTGTTTCTTGGCAGGAATCACATCGTTCTTTTTGCAATGAGGACTTCATACAGAAGCATACGGTTGAACATCAAAAGGAATATATCAGGGCAAAAATGAAGAATGGTAGCAAGTTTTATCTGCTTTATGATAAAGAGCCAGTTGCGGTTGTGTCGATAAATGAGGGACTTATAGAAGACTTATATGTTTTACCAGAGCACCAGAACAAAGGATATGGAACACAATTGCTTGGTTATGTTATTGCTAAGATTCAGAAGTTGGGACTAATCCCATCTCTATGGATTTTAGAGAATAACAAGGGAGCGGAGCGCCTGTATTTGCGACAGGGATTTGTTCCTACAGAAAATAGAAATCATATTACTGGTAAACTTGATGAGGTTGAATTCAGATATGAACAATGATTTTCTTTCCGAAAGTGCGCGGAAGACTGTCGAATACCTGAAATTGGATGACATACGAAAGGGTGGATTAAGGACAACATGGAAGAACTAAAACTGCAACGAATGACAAGAGAACTGTGCCATAAGCTTTATAAAGAGTGGGAAAATGATGAAGCTATCTATATGGATATGAGCCTATTCAAGCCATATGAATACGCTGAAGATGCGGTAAATAGATACTTTGATTCAAAACAGGATTCATCAAGAATAATGTTTGTGATAATGCTGTCTGATAAGCCAATCGGCGAATTACAGCTAAAGCAAATAGATTATGACAATAATGAATGTACTCTCAGTATCCATATGCAAAATGATAATTTTAAGGGAAAAGGCTATGGTACAAAGGCGGAGCAGCTTGCAATCAAGTATGCTTTTGATGAGCTGGGAATGATTGCTGTGAATGCAGATACAGTGAAAAAGAACACCAGAAGTCAGCATGTTATTGAAAAAGTTGGATTCAAATATGTAAAGGAAGATGATAGCTTTATATATTATAGAATTCAACGATAGCCAGATTCTAAAAAAGGAGATTGTGAGAAAGTGCCTGATAGCAGTAATAAAGATTGGGGATTAAAAAAGGAATACTTACACAGCACAAGACAGCATTTGTGGAACAATGATTATTTTGAGTTCCTTGTAAAATATGTATGGAAGATAGATAAGCCGGTTAGAATAATTGATTTTGGCTGTGGATATGGATATTTGGCTCAGATGCTGATGCCGTTAGTTCCGCAGGGAAGTACCTATAAGGGGATTGATATTTCTGAGGCACTTATAGCTGAGGCACAAGAAATTTTTGCAGGACAAAAGGATGTCTGCTTTGAAGTTGCAGATTTAAATGAGTATGAGCCTACATCAGAATATGATATAGCTATATGTCAGGCGTTGCTTCGACATCTTACAAAGCCGGAAGATATATTGAAGAAGATGATTGGTGCAGTAAAAGAGAATGGATTAGTTATATGTATTGAGCCAAGTAGACGCATGGAAAATGCTGGTATTTTTGTAGACAATAGCAACTATGATCCGTTTGAAATCGATGATTTCCTAAAGCAAAGGTGGCTATCGGAAGAACAATCTGGCGGCAGAGATTATCAAGTTGGAGTGAGAGTACCAGTATTCATGAAAAAGATGGGATTAAAGAATATCGGAGTTAGAATCAATGATTATGTTGATTTCGTTAGTGCAGGACATGCTGATTTTGAATCAGAGCAAAGAAGATTCATAAGTGACCATGGAGTAGACGAAAAATATGCTGATTCGAATAGTTACCTGGCTGCACGATGTCACGTCATTTCTTATGGATATAAAAATGAGGTTGAAAAACACAAGGACATTATTGGTTAGAACGGACAAGCCAATAGAAAAATTGAGGTTTTAAATGTTGATTAAAATAGGAGAATTTGATTGTACTGAGTGCTGGGATGGTGTTTTTTACAAAAAGCTCACTAACTACCCTTATATTACAGAATGGGAAATTCAAACCATATTGGATTTTGAAAGTTATGAGCAAAGGAATGGTAGGGAGTGCACTATAGAAGCAACTGATTCCATAGTCAGAGCTATTGATAATTATAGGTCAATTTATGAGGCGGGCGAGCGCGTAGCAGTTCCCAAAAAGATTACAGAATGTGTAGCCTGCCCAAGGTATAAAGGATGTATGACTGATTTCGTTTGCCACACGGCACCTATTGAAAATGCTGTAAAGATTTTTAAATGTGGAGCTTTACAAGCACCTACCAAATGGAGAGGTGTTCCGGCATCGGTATTAAAAGCAGAAAGCAGAAATGCAGCAAATGACCCAGAAGATTATTTTGATTATGTAATGTTTGCATGGGGAAACTGTCAGGCCGGGGACCGATTGGTTATAGAGAGGAAACTGAAGCGTTTTCCCACAGAGGAAGATTTAAGCACATACTTTACACCAGGAGTAAGATTTTTCTTTCGGTATGATGAAATTGTAAAACATCCAAATGCAACATTTGAGGGCGTATTACCACTAAAGATTAAGGAAGAAGTAAAATTGTCTGATTGGGTTGATACTATTATTATACCATCGGCTGAAAGAGCTGTGTTTAAAGCAATCATTCCATATGATTTGGAGAGTAGGACATTTTATTTAGACAATGATTGTACGGACATATGGGAATGGTCAGAAAAGGTATATGAGTTTGTGAAAAGCCGAGAACATTGAAAATGTATCTAGGATTAGTTTGATTTTGTTAAAATGCATCCCAAAAGTAAAAAATGCTCAGAGGGATGACTTTGAAACGGAATTAAAGGAGAAATATTGGGAGAAGACATGCAAATGAGTGATGAAATACGTATTGATGAAATACCAGTTAGCCAGATTGATGATTTTTGGAAGATACATCTTAAATATCTTGTTGATGAAAACATCATAAGTGACGAGGAGGATATAGAATATTTTTCAGGGGAAGAGTATCGTGGAATTATTAAGGCACATATGGAGAGAGCTGTTGATAAGCATCATATGATTTATTTTGTGAGCGAAGAAAAGAAGATAGGAGCTGCACAATATAACACATACTCAAGTGAAGATGGTAAGTGTTTTATCTTGGATTTTTGGGTGTTTCCGGAATTCAGAAATAAGGGCTGGGGCCATGAATGTTTTAAAGCTTTAGAGCAATATACAAAGCAGGATGGTGCGGTTTACTATGAAATCAACAGTACGAAAGAAGATTCGGTACGATTCTGGAAAACTCTTGGATTTGTAGAAAATGGGAAAGATGAGTATGATATGCCACTGTACAAAAGAAAATGGAGGAGTAAATGCATTTCGTAAATGCGAAGGGGATACTAACTACAAATAATGGTCGCTGCGGTATGAATATATATCGCGGGTGCACACATGGTTGTATTTATTGTGATAGCAGAAGCAAATGCTATCAGTTTACCCATGCCTTTGAGGATATTGAGGTGAAGAGCAATGCACCAGAACTTTTGGAAGGCGCCCTTAAATCCAAAAGAAAGAAATGCATGATTGGCACAGGCTCCATGTCTGACCCGTATATGCACTGTGAAGAGCAGCTAAAGCTTACAAGGCAGTGCTTAGAAATTATTTCAAGATATGAATTTGGCATAGCGATTCAGACAAAGTCAGACAGAATACTTAGAGATATTGATTTGCTGGATGAAATCAATCAAAAGGCAAAGACTGTAGTGCAGATGACATTGACTACCTATGACGATGACCTGTGCGCTATCCTAGAACCAAATGTCTGCAACACAAAGCGCAGAATACAGGTGTTAGAGGAGATGCAAAAGCGTGGCATTCCAACAGTGGTTTGGCTGACGCCGATTCTTCCTTTTATAAACGATACAGAAGAAAACGTAAATGCGATACTTGAAGAATGTATTCGCGTAGGTGTGAAGGGCATTATTTGCTTTGATATGGGCGTGACCCTGAGGGAAGGTGACAGGGAGTATTTTTATGAAGCTTTGGATAAAAATTTTCCAGGATTGAAAGAAAAATACATCGAGACTTATGGCAATTCTTATAATGTTCCAAGCCCTAACAGCCACAAGCTAATGCGACTTTTTGAGGACACCTGCAAAGCTCATAATATCCTTTATAAACCTGATGATTGCTTTAATTATCTGAATGATTTGCCTGAGAGATATGAACAGCTGACACTGGATTTGCTATAATCAAATGAGGAGTTAGTTGGCAATTATTGGAGGGATAAAATGGAAATAAATACGCAGAAGCTTTTTTGTTCAGCACTAATTAAATTTTTCGCAGGCGTGCTCTTAGTGGGATTGCTGCTTTTTCCAGCGGCAGGAAGCTTTGACTTTTGGCAGGCGTGGCTTTTTATGGCAGTGCTTTTTATCCCTATGTTTGTAGCGGGTTTGATTCTAATGAAGAAAAATCCATCTCTTTTGCGAAAGCGACTTAATGCAAAGGAAGAACAGTTAGAGCAAAAAGAAGTGGTTTTGTTCAGTGGACTGATGTTTTTAGCTTCATTCGTTATTGCAGGTTTAAATTTCAGATTTTCGTGGCTAGTGCTGCCAGCCTGGGTGACGATTGCTGGTACAGTGATTTTTCTTTTAGCCTACGCATTATACGCAGAAGTGCTAAGGGAAAATGAATATCTTTCAAGAACTATAGAAGTACAGGAAGGCCAAAAGGTGGTAGACACAGGGCTTTATGGAATCGTCCGTCATCCTATGTATATGGCAACAGTTCTGTTATTCTTATCTATGCCAATCATTCTAGGCTCAATATTTTCATTTGTTATAATGCTTGTATATCTTCCAATCATTGCAAAGCGCATTCGAAACGAGGAACAGGTACTTGAAGAGGGACTCGCTGGATACAAGCAGTACAAAGAGCGGGTAAAATATAGAATTATTCCATTTGTGTGGTAAAAGGGGGATTATAATGAAAACCAGAGAAGAGGCACTAAGCTACGGCCTTACATTTCCATATACGTATCAGGAGGCTCCATTTCACGACCAGAACTGGCAGCTGATAAGGGTGAAACCTAGCAAGAAGGCTTTTCTATGGTCTTATGAAAAGGATGGGCAGATTTGCTTGAATCTAAAATGCGACCCGGAGTGGAGAGATTTCTGGAGACGCACCTATGATGCGGTGCTTCCTGGATATCACCAAAACAAGGAGCATTGGAACACTATAATTTTAGATGGCAGTATTCCTGATGAAGATGTTAAACGAATGATTGCTGAAAGCTATGACCTGGTAACAGATTCTCCCACAAAACGTATATACGAAGCAGTAAAGCGCATCCCTAAGGGCAAGGTGGCAACCTACGGACAGGTGGCTGCTATGGCAGGAAATCCTAAAATGAGCCGCGCTGTAGGAAATGCCCTCCACAAAAATCCGGATTTTGAAAATATTCCTTGCTATCGAGTAGTAAATTCCAAAGGCGAGCTGGCTGGCGAGTATGTGTTTGGCGGAGCCTGGGCTCAGAAGGAGCTTTTGGAGGCTGATGGAATTGTCATCCAAAACGGAAAGGTAGATTTGGATAAGTATGGAATGGAAATTGAATAAATTTCAAAAAAAGCTGTTGACCTTGCCCTTGGGGCAGCCCTTAACATATGAGCTAACAAGAAAACACATAAGAAATGGAGGGCACTATGAAAGAAAAAATGATTTATTTTATACCAAAATTATTGGATTAATCCCTAATCCATGATAAACTTATAGGCATTAATTAAATACATTTTAGAAGAAGGAAATTATGAGGAAATTAGGATTCAGTAACGAAAAATACACTGAGATGCAATCAAAGAATATTAGAGAGCGCATAGACCAGTTTGGTGGAAAGCTTTATCTTGAGTTTGGTGGAAAGCTTTTTGATGATTATCATGCATCAAGAGTTTTGCCTGGATTTAAGCCAGATGCAAAAATCACTATGCTCAAGGAGCTTGCAGACAAAACAGAAATCGTAATTGCTATCAAGGCAGGAGATATTGAGAAGAACAAGGTTCGTGGGGATATTGGTATCACTTACGATATGGATCTTCTCAGGCTTATTGATGCTTTTACAAGCTATGGTTTGTATGTAGGTTCTGTTGTACTTACTCAGTTTGCAGAGCAGCCATCTGCTGTAGCATACGAGAAAAAGCTTAAGGCACTAGGCCTTAAGGTATTCAGACACTACATCATTCCAGGGTACCCATCAAATATTCCATACATAGTATCCGATGAAGGCTTTGGAAAGAACGATTATATCGAAACAACCAGGCCGCTAGTAGTTGTTACAGCACCAGGGCCAGGAAGTGGAAAGATGGCCACATGCCTTTCGCAGCTTTATCATGAGTCTAAGCGTGGGGTTAAGGCTGGTTACGCCAAATTCGAAACCTTCCCAATATGGAATCTGTCATTAAATCATCCTGTAAACCTGGCATACGAGGCAGCAACAGCAGATTTAAATGATGTGAACATGATTGACCCAGTCCACCTTGATGCCTATGGAGAGACTGTTGTAAACTACAACCGCGACGTAGAAGTATTCCCAGTACTTAAGACTATGTTTGAAAAAATTTCAGGAGAATCTCCTTATAAATCACCTACAGATATGGGTGTAAATATGGCTGGTAATGCAATTATTGATGACGATGTGTGCCGCAATGCATCTAACCAAGAAATCATCCGCCGCTATTATGAGGCTGTAGTTGCAAAGCGTAAGGGAGATGGTAGTGATTCTGCTATTCAGAAGCTAGAGCTTCTTATGGAAAAGGCCGGCATCTCACCAGCAGATAGATTAGTTGTTTCCGCTGCAAATATTAAAGCTGAACAAACAGGTGTGCCATGTGCTGCAATGGAGCTTTCAGATGGTCAAATCATTACAGGCAAAACATCTCAGATGTTAGGTGCTTCATCAGCTATGATTCTTAATGCTTTAAAATATTTGGCAGGAATACCAGATGAAGTAAAGCTGATTTCGCCAGAAGTGCTTACACCAATTATGAACCTTAAGACACAGCATTTGGGAGATCACAATCCACATCTTCATTTGAATGAGCTTTTGATTGCTCTTTCTATGGAATCTATAAGCAATGAAAATGCAAAGAAGGCATACGATTGCATCCCACAGATGGATGGTGCAGAGGTACATTCCTCAGTTATTCTTTCTTCAGTGGATGTGGGAGTATTTAAGCAGCTAGGTATGCAACTCACCTGCGAACCACGTTACGAAGGAAATAAACTCTATCATAGCTAGACAGCAATGTAGAAATAAGCGTAAATTAAAAAGACCTTGAAAAGCTTAATGAATAAGTCTCTTCAAGGTCTTATTTTTATAAAGAAATAAATGCTGCAAGGCTACCTCTATTAGCTCCCATGATTCTATGGGAATAGAAAAGTTTGGGATTGCAGCGGGTGCAGTAATTCGTAATTTCGATATGCTCCTCAGGAATGCCAGCCTCAAGAAACACCAGCCGGCAGGCAGCCCATAAATCAAGCATATATTTATCCTTGTCATTTGGATTAAAGATAGATGGACGAAGCAGTTCTGCTTTATGTGAATCACCAAAAGCTTTTATAAATTCTTCTGCCACATCTACACTAACTTCATAGCAATCCTTGCAGATGCTAGGAGCGATTCCACACAAAATATCAGAAGGATTACAGTCAAATGCTTCATGCATTTTTTCAACTGTCACTTTTCCGATTTTGCCAACAGTTCCACGCCAGCCTGAATGAGACAATGCCACCACTTCCTTTACAGGATCATAGAAGAATAGTGGAACACAGTCTGCGTAGAATGTAACTAGCGGCATGTCTTTTACATTTGTGATTAATCCGTCCACATCATCGTATGGCAAAGGCTTTGTTAATCCATTTCCAGCATCCTTCTCATCCACAATGATTACATTTGTAGTGTGAGTCTGCTTTGACAGGCACATGCGCTCATAATTCATATCAAGTGCTGATGCGATTCTGCGATAGTTCTCACGGACATTTTCATCTAAATCCCCTCTGTTAAAGCCTAGGTTTAGGGAATCGAAAACGCCTTCGCTGACACCGCCTATTCTGGTGGAAAAGCCATGCTTGACACCAGCAGTCTTAAATGAATCAAATGTTAAAAATGATACTCCATTTTTGTTTTCTATGTTCATAAAGTCAACTAGCTCCTTAAAATTACTGGTTAAGAAGTGCTTCTAATTCGGAAACTGCTATATCATGGTTTTTATCCTTGGCATGAACAGCGTAAAGGCCGCACTCTCTAGCACCAATTACATTGCGCTCAGAATCATCAATAAATACACATTCTTCTGGTTTCAGATTGTACTTTTCAACAATACGCTCATAAATTGCGTGGTCAGGCTTAATTAGCTTTTCTTCACAAGAGAAAACGCCTCCATCTAGCAAAGGTAGGAAATCCATCTGTTTTGCAGCAAGCTTTCGCAAATGATATGACCAGTTTGATAGATAAAGCACTTGATAGCCTCTGGCTTTCAGCTCTTTAATCCAGTCTTTAGCAAAATCATATTGCCATAATGCATCACCACAGGTCTCCCAAAAATGTGTGATTTCATCTTTGATGTCAGGAGCATCCTTAGTGAAGGACGCAAGTAATTCGTCATCTGTTAAAACACCACGGTCCACTTCATCCCATTTGTGATTACCAAATACGTTTTCCTTTATGCGTTCAACAAGTGCTACGTCATTATTGAACTCTTTCATTAGATAGGCAGTCCAGTCGTAGCCGATAAGCACTCCACCGATATCAAAAATAATTGTTTTAATCATCTTAACCTCTTTCATAATATGAAATTAATAAAATCCATAAGCTAGTCTAGCAAAATCAAAAGATAAAAACAAATGTAAAAGTGGTAATAGTACTAGTCAATAAAATAAGAGTTTAGTATACTATTTAAAATATTCGTAGGAGGTATTAGGTTATGAAAGTATATTGCTATGAAAGATGCACTACATGCAAGAAGGCTTTGAAATGGCTAGATGATAATAAAATCAAATATGAGCTCATAGATATTAAGGGAAGTAATCCGGACAAAGCAACTCTTAAGGAGGCTTATGAGAAAAGTGGTCAGCCACTTAAAAAGTTCTTCAATACTAGCGGTCAGCTTTATCGTGGCATGGAGCTTTCTAAGAAGCTTCCAGATATGAGTGAAGATGAGCAGCTAAATCTTTTAGCAACAGATGGAATGCTTGTAAAAAGGCCACTTGTGATAGGAGATGACTTTGTGTTGCTTGGATTTAAAGAAGCTGAATGGGAAGCTAAGCTTAGCTAAAACGACTGCAATAGGGGCAGGTGTACACAAGCACCTGCCCATTGTTTAACATATTTACGAGTAGGAGGATGACGACATGAGCACAAAAACTGAATATTTATTTGAGACAGAAAGATTAGGCTTTCGCCATTGGAGAGAGGATGATGCAGAGGTTTTATTTAGCATGGCAAAAGAAAAAGAGGTTGGAAGCCCTTGCGGATGGCCTGCTCATAAGACAATAGAAGAAAGCATCAACGTGATAAATAACGTATTTACGAATCCTGAAAATTATGCCATTTGCTTGAAGGAGACAGGGGAGCCAATCGGCACTGCTGATTTGATGTTTCATTATGAAAATAAGGATGAGTGCGAGCTTGGTTATTGGCTGGGAAAGCCTTACTGGGGTCAGGGCATTATGCCTGAGGCCTGCACACTTCTCTTAAAAAGAGCCTTTGAAGATTTGAATGCTTCAAAGGTTTGGTGCGCATATTTCCAAGGAAATGAAAAGTCAAAACGTGTTCAAGAAAAGCTTGGATTCAAGTATAATAGAACAGATGAAAATGTTAAGGTGCCACTTTTAAATGAGGTTAGGACAAATGTGGTAAATCTCATGACAAAAGAGGATTGGAAACAGCTTAACAACTAATCTGTAGGGCATGCAAAGTCCAATTATAAAGTAAGTAGAGATATTAGATGGAAAATAAAAGTATATTAAAAAACAAAATTGTAGTATGCGGTCTGGCAATACTTTGCTGCTTGCTGTGGGGCAGTGCATTTCCAAGTATAAAAATTGGCTACAGGCTTTTTGAAATAGGCGCTGGTGATAGCATGTCACAGATTCTTTTCGCGGGAATCAGATTTTTCTTAGCAGGAATTTTGGCGATTGTTTTTGGCAGCTTATTACAGAAAAAGTTATTGTATCCTAAAAAGCAGTCTTGGGGAATGGTTTGCAAGCTCAGCATCTTCCAGACTGTCCTTCAATATTTCTTTTTCTACATGGGACTTGCACACTCATCAGGAGTGAAATCATCTATTATTAATGGCATGAGCACTTTCTTCGCAATCCTGATGGCTTCCCTTGTGAGGAAACAGGAAAAACTCACTACCAATAAGATGGTAGGCTGCGTGCTGGGGGCTGCAGGTGTGATACTGGTTAGCTTAGCTGGCGGCGACATGGGCGCAGGCTTTGCAATAAATGGCGAAGGTTTTATCCTTATAGCTTCAGTATCCTATGCTATTTCATCAGTACTTATTAAGGAATATTCCCTCAGGGAAAATCCTGTCACGCTCAGCGGATATCAGTTTATTATTGGTGGTCTTATAATGATAATCGTAGGATTACTGGCTGGTGGCAGACTTCACATGACATCCCCTGCCGGCATTCCACTCATTATTTATATGGCATTGATATCATCAGTGGCTTATTCCATCTGGGGTGTGCTACTTAAGTACAATCCAGTATCATCAGTCACCATATACGGATTTACGAATCCAATTTTTGGAGCAATCCTTTCGGCAATATTCTTGTCAGAGTGGCAGACAATCACTTTAAAATACTTGGTGGCGCTTGTACTTGTGAGTCTTGGAATATTTATTGTTAATAGGGCGAATAATTGATATAGGTTTAGCTCTTAGTATATTACAGTTTTTTTATGGTAAAATGATAAATAACCGTATGGAAGAAATTAAGAGGTTATTATAAAACCAGGGGAATTGGAGTATGAAGGGTGGTTTATAAGAAAGGAGATAACAATGGTAAAACACATTATTTTATGGACACTTAAGGATGAGCTTTCAGCCAAGGAGAAGGAGCAGGTAAAGCTTGGTATCAAGGAAGGATTAGAAGGTCTTGCAGGAAAGATTCCAGGTATGATTGATATCAAGGTTAACATCAATGGTCTTGCCAGCTCAAATGCAGATTTGATGCTTGATTCTACATTTGAAAATGAGGATGCCCTAAAGGGTTATGCAGTGCATCCAGAGCATGTAGCAGTGGCAGATGGAAAGGTTAGACCTTACACAAAAATCAGAAGTTGCCTGGATTTTGAAGTATAGAAGGCACGGAGGAAAGTATGAGTAAGAAATTAGCAGTAATTTTTCCAGGGATAGGCTATCACACAGATAAACCACTTCTTTATTATTCAAAAAAGCTTGCAAAGGCTAAGGATTACGAAGTTGTAGAAATAAAGTATGATTTACCAGAGCCTGGTTCTGTAATCAAGGCAGATGAAGAAAAAAGGATGGAAGCCTTTGATAATGCATTTGAGCAGGTTACAGAGCAGTTAAAAGATATCGTATTTACGGATTATGAAAAGATTGTATTTATAGGAAAAAGTATTGGTTCAGCACTGGCTGCCAGGTACAATATGACCTATGAGCTTGAAGCACACCAGATTATTTTAACTCCTATAGAAACAACCTTTGCCTATATTAATCCATGCGAGGGCTTTGTTTTCCATGGTGATGCTGACCCACTTTGCGATACAGATATGTGTACTCAGCTTTGCGATGAGTTATCACTTACCTATGTGGTAATTCCAAAGGCAAATCATTCCCTTGAAACAGGGGAAGTTTCCACAGATATAGAAAATCTTGGAAAAGTTATTAGTATGGTAGCTAAGCTACTATAAAGCATTTAGAGGTAATATATGATATACATAGGTTGTCACTTGTCAGTGACTAATGGATATGAAGCCATGGGGCGTACCATGGTAGATTTTGGCGGCAATACCTTTGCCTGGTTTACACGAAATCCACGTGGTGGAAAAGCTAAGGATATAGATGGAGATGATGTGCAAAAACTCCAGCAAATCTTAGGTGAAAAGAAATTTGGTAAGCTGGTGGCGCATGCCAGCTACACTATGAATCTTTGCTCTGCTAAGCCTGAAACCAGGGCAAATGCACTGGATATGCTAAAGCAGGATTTACAAAGAATGGAACAGGTTCCAAATCAGCTTTATAATTTTCATCCCGGCTCTCATACAGGCCAAGGGGTTGAAACAGGGATTAAACAGATTGCAGATGGATTAAACGAAGCACTGTGGCCTGATATGCAAACCACCGTCTTGCTAGAGACTATGGCTGGTAAAGGCTCGGAAGTGGGTAAGACCTTTGAAGAACTGCGAGAAATTATTGACCGCACCACCTTAAACGATAAGCTTGGTGTTTGCTTGGACACCTGCCATATTTGGGATGGTGGATATGATATAGTAAATGATTTTGATGGTGTGCTTACTAAGTTTGATAAAATAATAGGGCTTGACCGTTTAAAGGCTATTCATTTTAACGATAGCAAAAATGAATGTGGCGCCGCAAAAGACCGCCACGAAAAGCTAGGTCAGGGATTTATTGGCATGGAAGCAATGAAACGTATAGCTCTTCATCCAGCTCTTCAGAAGCTTCCTTTCATCCTTGAAACACCAAATGATGACGCAGGATACATGGAAGAAATCAAGATAGTAAATAGTTGGATGTAAGATAGAAGGACTTTGAATTAGGAGAGACAAATGAATTATACAATTGAAAATAATAACCTTAAGCTAACAGTGGCAGAACATGGTGCAGAGATAAAATCCTTGATTCGTAAATACGATAATAAAGAAATGATGTGGCAGGCTGATGCTGCATTTTGGGGAAGAACATCTCCTGTATTGTTCCCGGTTGTAGGTAGCTACTATCAGAAGAAATCAGTATATGATGGAAAGACCTACGAAATGGGACAGCACGGATTTGCCAGAGATATGGATTTTGCATTGGCGAGTGAGAGTGAGAACAAGCTGGTTTTTGAGCTTAATTCTGATGATAGCACCCACGAAAAATATCCATTTGATTTCAAGCTTACTATTACATATGTAATAGAGGAAAATACAGTTAAGGTATGTTGGAATGTATTAAATACTGACAGCAGAAAAATGTATTTTTCAATCGGAGCACATCCTGCTTTTAACGTGGATCTTGATACAGATTATCTTCGATTTGAAAAGGCAGGGGAGGCATTAGAAGCAATCACAGCTAATGTTATTGCTGGTGATGGCAGTGGATGCCTTTCTGATGAAAAGGATAATTATTCATTAGAAGATGGAATTCTTAAGATGTCCGATGAGCTTTTTTCAAAGGATGCCTTGGTGATAGAAGATGAACAGGCAGATAAGGTGACTATTTTAGACAAGGATAAAAAGCCTCTTCTTTCAGTGACATGCCCTACACCTTTATTTGGTGTGTGGTCACCAGTTGCAAAGCATGCACCATTTGTATGTATTGAACCATGGTTCGGGCGATGCGATAGAGTGGGCTTTAACCAAAAGCTTGAAGAGAGAGAATATGGCAACAGCCTAAATCCTAGTGATGCTTTTGCTAGTGAATATCAGATTATTCTTGAATAACACTAGCATATAGGTAAAATCACCTGAAACAACTGATTACTATGGAATCAGCTAATTCAGGTGATTTTTTTAATTCACAGATTTATGGATTTTATATGGTATCATACACTTGTAGTATGTTCGTTAATGGGATTAGTTAGATGAAAGGTGAAATATGGTTGAGGTAGCAAGCTGGATAACACTTAACTTTTTCACGTCCTTCCTATTGGTGCTATTGCTGATTTTTCAGAATAAATCATCACGGCTTCAAAAGGGGCGTAAATATTCCGCTATACTAAAATGCACCCTTGTTTTACTGCTTTCGGAGTCAATCGGTAGAATTGGAGAGACTTATCCAAACGATTTTTTAATTTTCTCTCAGATAGGGTACTTCATTATCTTTTTATTAGATCCTGTAGATATTCTTTTTGCAGTCTATTATATGGATTGTTGGATGGATGATGGAAATAAAAAGCCTAGAGCAACTTTTAGAATAGCCTTTGAGCTTTTTGCGGTTACAAACTTTGTTTTGGTATTTTTGGCTACAGTATTTAAGACAAAATGGTTCTACTATTTTGAAGATGGTGTTTATTATAGGGGAGAGTTTTTTTATCCAAGAGCCATATTGCTAATGATTTTTATCTGTTTGCTGGTGGTATATGCCATTGCATTTAGAAATAATATTATGAGCGAATACAAGCAGGCGGTGCTGTTTCTTCCAGCATTTTCATTTATAGGCTCTGTATTACAGGTATTCTTAGCTGAGCTTGACACTACCTATGCAGGTATTTCACTGGGATGCCTTATACTATTTTTCTTCTACCAAAGCAGAGACGTTAATGTAGATTATCTGTCTGGTTTATTAAACAGGCGTGGTCTGGATATTAAGATGCAGGATATGGTTAAGAATGCTGCGTCCACAGGTCGGGATTTTACTGCAGTTATGATTGATATTGACAATTTCAAGGAAATCAATGATAGCTTAGGTCATGATGCAGGTGACAAAGCTATCAAGGTGGTTGCAGACATTCTTGTTGATATTTTTGGAGAAAATGCGTATATTGGCAGATTTGGTGGCGATGAGTTTTGCATTGTTGTTGAAGAGGCTTCTAAATATGAGGTTTCAAAAAAGATTGATATTCTTCACACTGATGTAGCAAAGGCTAGTAGAAAGCATGGCTGGCCAAATGGAGTTGATGTTAGCTGTGGATTTGAAGAATATTATCATGCCAGTGGAATGAGTGCAAAGGAATTTCAACAGATTATTGATAGGCTTATGTATAATGAAAAGCAAAGACATCATGCATCACTGTAGCTTTCTGGTTTCTGATAAGAAAAGGCAAATCAGTAGCTTTAGGCTAAACTTGTGACTAAGATTATTATTGAGTATAATAAATATTATTATCGTATATGCAATAATGGAGGGGGTGCATTATGATTATTAGTGAGAGAATTTTTATGTTAATGGAGGAAAAAGGGGTATCGCAGCTTGAGATGGCTACTCGCACTGGCATTGCCCAGAGTACCATCAGTGATTGGAAAAGAAAGAAAACTAATCCATCGGCAGATAAGATTATGTCTATCTGTGATGTTTTGGATGTTTCTCCATTTGAGGTTTTACAGGATACTATTCCTTCTAAGGGGGCTGGTGAGGTAGATTTCCTCATCGCAAGTGAGGGCACAGCAGAGTATGATGTGCTTAAGAAAATGGAAAAACTGAATAAAAAAACGAAGGAGGAGCTTAAGACTTACGTTAAGAATCTTAAGAATAAAAAGTAGCTAACATGGAACGAAACAAAAAGATTATTCAAACAAGTATCCTTGGTATTGGTGCTAACTGCCTACTAGCCGCTTTTAAAGCATTTGTTGGTACTGTAACAGGGTCTATCGCTATTGTTCTTGATGCTGTTAACAATTTAAGTGATGCATTGTCATCCGTAATTACGATAGTTGGAACAAAGCTTGCAGGTAAGGAGCCTGACAAGAAGCATCCACTTGGACACGGAAGAGTAGAATATATCAGTGCTGCAATTATAGCAATTATTGTATCTTACGCAGGTATCACTTCCTTAATTGAGTCGGTAAAGAAGATTATAAATCCATCTATACCAGAATACACAACAAGCAGTCTTATTATCGTTGCTGTTGCTGTAGTGGTAAAGATTGTTTTAGGAACCTATGTTAAAAAGGTGGGCAAGGAAGTTAATTCTGATTCCCTGGTGGCTTCAGGCGAAGATGCAAAGCTTGATTCTGTAATTTCAGCATCTACACTGGTTGCGGCTATTATCTTTATTTTCTCAGGTGTAAGCCTTGAGGCATGGCTTGGTGCCATCATTTCTATAGTCATTATTAAATCAGGCTATGAAATGATTGCAGACACTATCTCTCATATATTGGGTGAGCGAATTGAGATGCAGCTAAGTCATGATGTAAAGCGAGTAGTTGTAGGATTTGACGATGTCCTTGGTGCATACGACCTTAGCCTTCACAACTATGGTCCAGAGCGCTATGTAGGTTCAATCCATATCGAGGTAGATGAGGATATGGATATGGCGCGCCTTGACCAGCTGCAGCGAGAGATTACACATAAAGTCCTTGGTGAAACAGGGGTACTTTTAGAGGGAATCGGCATCTATTGCAAGAATAAAAAAGATTCACCAGCAGATTTGTTAAGAAAAGAATTATCCAAATTTGCAAAGAAATACGAGTATGTTAAGCAAATCCACGGTTTTTATTTTGATGAAGCAAATCAAACAGTAAGCTTTGACTTAGTAATTAGCTTTGATGCTACTAACCGAAGAGAATTGTTTAACACAATTGTTGATGCTATAAGTAAGGCATATCCACAATATAATTTTAATATAAATATGGATATTGATTTATCTGATTAATAAGGAGGAACTATGAACTACAAGGAAAGATATAACGAGTGGTTACAAAAGCTTGAAGCAAATGACCCTTTAAAGGCAGAGCTTGAAGCTATCAAAAACGATGAAAAGGATATAGAGGATAGATTTTATCAGGATCTTTCATTTGGAACAGCAGGACTTCGTGGTAAGGTTGGTGCAGGTACAAACCGCATGAACTTCTTCACAGTTGGCAAGGCTACACAGGGTGTTGCTGATTTTATCGTTTCAAAGGGGAAGGAAGCAATGGAAAAGGGTGTTGTTATTGCCCATGATCCACGTCACTTCTCAAAGGAATTTTCACAGCTTGCAGCAGGCATATTTGCAGCAAATGGAATTAAGGTCTATGTTTTCCCAGACCTTCGTCCTACGCCTGAGCTTGCTTACATGATTAGAAGACTTGGTACGGTTTCAGGTATCAACATCACAGCAAGCCATAACCCAAAGGAATACAATGGCTACAAGGCATACTGGGATGATGGATGCCAGGTTTCATCTGAGATTGCAGATGGAATGACAGAGTGCATTAATGCTGTAGATATGTGGAATGGCGTTAAGAAGGCTGATTTTGATGAGTGCGTAAAGGCTGGCAAAATCACAGTTCTTGGTGAGGAATATGATAGAGAATATCTTGATAAGATAGAGTCTCTTGCAATTCACGAAGGAGACGAGCTTGACCTTAGCATTCCACTTGTTTACACACCACTTAACGGCTGCGGTTCAATCCCATTCAGACAGATGCTTACAGACAGAGGCTTCTCTAACTGGACAATCGTACCTGAGCAGGAAAATCCAGACCCTGACTTCACAACAGTAGGTTATCCTAATCCAGAGGACCCTAAGGCATTTAAGCTTTCAGAGGAGTATGGACGTAAGTTTGGTGCAGAGCTTCTTATGGCTACAGACCCTGATTCAGACAGATTTGCCATTGAGATTCGTGACAGCGAGGGCAACTATGTACCTCTTAACGGTAACCAGACAGGATATCTGCTTGTTAATTACATATTAGAAGGTCACAAGGATGCAGGAACTTTACCAGCTAAGGGTGCAATGGTTAAGTCAATCGTTACATCTACACTTTCTACAATCATGGCTAAGGCTTACGGTGTGGAAATGTTTGAAACTCTTACAGGATTTAAGAACATTTGTGGAAAAATCCCATATCTTCATGAGAATGGTTACACATATCTCTTTGGATATGAAGAGTCTGTCGGATATGCTATCTGCGAAGATATCCGCGACAAGGACGGTATCTCTGCAGGTATGATGGTTGCAGAGGCAGCTGCATATTACAGAAAGCAGGGCAAGACACTTTGGGATGTTCTTCAGGAAATCTACGCTAAGTACGGTTTCTTCGCAGAGGACGAGCCAAACATTATCCTAGAGGGAATTCCTGGAGCACAGCGTATTCAGCGAATGATGAAATGGTTCCGTGAGAACATGCCAACAGAGGTTGCTGGCGCAAAGGTAGAAAAGGTAATCGATTACATTAATGGTTACGAGGACATTCCACCACAGAATGCAATCAGATTATTCCTTGATAACGGTTCATGGTTTGCAATCAGACCATCAGGAACAGAACCAAAGATTAAGTTCTACTTCTATTCAAACCGTGATTCTCGTGAGAATGCACTTGCTACAAACGCAGCAATCAAAGAAGAGATTTTTGCTCTAATCAATGCTGTAGAGTAAATTAATATTGACACAATAAAGGCCACCCGCTGTTACTTGCAGGTGGCCTTATTTTAATAGTTTTCAAATCCAAGGTTAATTAGGCGGTTAGATTCAGCGTAGCGCATAGCCACCCTGTTGCCGTCAAACATTGTTCTTGTTTTGGCTCCAAGCACCACGGAGATAACAGTCTTGCCTTCAGAGGATGCTACTGAAACCAGGCATTGACCGGCGCGGTTGGCACTGCCTGTTTTGCCACCTATTACTGACGGATTGTAGTAAACGCTGTTTACATCCATAAGAGAGTCTGTGTTTGAAATGACTCTAGGTGTAGGGCAAGTGTTAGTGGCTGGAAGCACAGCTGTTGTCTTACCAAAGTACTGATTGAACAGTGGATGTGAAATAGCATTTAATGTGATTATATATAATGAATATGCATTGGTGTACATATTTACATCAGGATAGCCAGATGGATTAGTGAAATTGGTATTGACGCAACCAAGCTGAGCAGCTCTTGCGTTCATCATGGCAACAAAATTTGGAACTGAGCCAGCCACAAGTTCTGCCAACACATTGCTGGCCTGACAATCGGAGCTAACCATCATAGCTGTAAGCAGCTGGTCTACGTTCATTATTTCTCCAGGACTAAGCCTAGGAGATACATGGCTTGCGTCTGATGGAAGTGTAGCAAGGGCAGAATTCGAAACCATGACAGGTGTATCTAAAGATATTCGCCCTGCTTCAATTGCCTCTACAGTAAGCAATGCAGTCATGATTTTTGTGGTGCTGGCAGGCTCAAGCTTATCCATGGCTCCTTGAGAATATATAAGCTTTCCATTTGAAGCATTGGCAACAAGCACTGCACCAGCATCAAAGGATGTAAGCCTATAGGCTGTTTTATTTGGCATGGTAGACAATGCCTGCTGGGAAATATAGTATGGCGTACCATTAACATCCACCTGCCAAAAACCATTACTGGTGCGGCCAATTACATTTACAGGTGTGTTGGCCTTTACAGTGGTAACGTAGGTTCCAGGATTGGCATCTGAGAAAACTTCCGTTCCAACGCAGGATAAGAGTACCCCGGTTTCTGGTGTGACGGAATATGCAGCAGCCTGTGAAGAAATGGTTGTAGAAAATACAACAGTGGAAATAACAGTAGCGCAGATAGCACTATTCTTTAAGATTCTTTTAATAGATGTAAGTAACATTATTCAACTCCCCTTTACCATTTTTAAACCCAATATAATTTTACCAAAAAAGAATTATAAAAAAAATAAAAAAAGTAGTTGACAAATAAAATTAAATTGCGTACAATCAAATCATCAAATAAAGATTGCGCACAATTAAATGAACTATAAACAAAAGGGCACAGCCCGTACCTATCAAGGAGGAAATTAGAATGGGATTTTATGATTTAACAGTAGAGAAGACAAATGGTGAAGCTCAGGCAATGGCTGACTACAAGGGTAAGGTAGTAATGGTAGTTAATACAGCCACAGGTTGTGGATTCACACCACAGTACAAAGATATTGAAAGCATCTATGAGACATACCATGACAAGGGACTTGAGATTGTAGATGTTCCTTGCAACCAGTTCGCAGGTCAGACACCTGGTACAGATGAAGAAATTCACGAGTTCTGCTCACTTCATTACAACACACAGTTTCCTCAGATGAAGAAGGCTGACGTAAATGGTGAGACAGCTATTGAGCTTTTCAAGTACCTTAAGTCACAGAAGACATTTGAGGGCTTCGGCAAAGGACCTAAGGCTCTTGCAATGAGCGCTATGCTTAAGAAAATTGACAAGGATTACAAGAACAATTCAGAGATCAAGTGGAACTTCACAAAGTTCATCGTAGACCGTGAAGGTAACGTTGTTGCTCGCTTTGAGCCAACAGCTGACATGAAGGAAGTTGAGAAGTGTGTAGCTTCACTTATCTAATAGATTCATTATTTCTCCTTTAATTATAGTAGAGGCCAGGCAAACCGCTTGGCCTCTATTTTTCTATTCACGGCTTTGACTATTCGAAGGTACTGTATGTATCTCACAGACACACTCTACCTAGAGCAATAGCAGTGGCGGCAATATTAGTATTAATTGCATGATTTTGAAATGAGCCTAGTAGAATCTTAAAGCAGTTTTTGAATGTTTTCATATGGGCTGCCACGGACGGCAGCCCAAGGCTGATAGCGAAATGGACTGAGCTTGAAGCCGGTAGGAAAACATACAAAAACTG
>NZ_JAFUSK010000050.1 GCF_017471675.1 Pseudobutyrivibrio sp. | reverse complement strand
TTTTCTCTCGAACATGATATGTTTACTGTTAATAAGGCTCATCTGATGGAGTTCTGCAAAGCTATGATAGACAGTAGATTGGGATTTACATGGGGATGCTCATCTAGAATTGATGCCCTTGATGATGAAATGATGCAAATGATGAAAAAGGCAGGCTGTCAATCTATTTACATGGGAATAGAAACTGGTTCACAATCATTTCAGAGAGTTGTCAATAAAAATCTTAAGTTGGATGAAGCAGTCGATAAAATAGTGAAGCTAAAGGATTATGGATTTGATCTTACGGTATCATTTATTTATGGTTTTCCAGAAGAAACTGAAAAGGACTTTAGGGAAACCATGAATATGATTCAACGTTTACTGATAAAGGATGTATTGAATGTCCAATTGCATCTTTTTATACCTTTACCTAACACAAAGGAAACTGCAAAGGTAAATGATCGTTTGTACTTTGATTCATCTCAAATAGAGTTATCTGTTTATAACGCTAATAAATTTAATGACAGACTTAATGAGATGATTTTAAAATACAAAGAGATATTTGTCCAGTACTATACATTTGATTCGGATTTACGAAAAAACTATACAAGAATTGACTTTCTTCTAGAAGCGTTTGTTGCTGGAAAAGGAATGTATAAGTTTTCAGTGAATTATCTTCTAAAAAAATGTAATCTTGTGGATATTTATAAGAAATATGAGCAACTTATAAAGAATACAGAATATGAGGTGAATCACTTATCAGTAAATGAATCTTTTGGCGGGTTAGCCACTAGAACAATAATATATAAAATGGTTCACGAAATATTGATTAAAGAGTTTGCTGACACATCAGAGGAGATAATGGAAATGATTAAATTCGAACAGGAAATAGCAGACTATAATCTGAATAAGGCAAATAATAGTGACAATATAATCATATTTCATAAGTTTGATTTTATAGAAGCACTAAAGACTGGATGCTTTACGAGGAAAGATTCATATTATGTTCTTTCCAAGACACCAACTGGATTAAGTATAAAAGCTATTGATTTTGATGGTGATTTGGGTGTTAGGGTAGCAACTTAAAGGAGGATTGTATGGAAAGCGGTAAGACAGGTTACAAAGACTTATTAAAGCAAAAAGATTATTTGAAGCTAATATCTGCGAATATAGTTAATAGATTTCGTGATTCTATAGATGCCATTGCATATGAATGGCTGGTATATCTTCTAACAGGAAGTGCATCATGGGCGGCATTAATATTTGGAATTAATAAAATACCTACTATTTTTCTACAACCGATAGCTGGAGCAGCCATAGAAAAAATGAATAAAAAGAATGTTATGATTGTTACTGATTTGATAAGAGGTTTATGTGTAGCGTTTATTGCCTTATCATTTTATAGTGGAATGCTTCAACCATGGATGTTAATAGCGACAACCATAATAATTTCTAGCGCGGAAGCATTTAGAATGCCATGTTCTAGTGCAGTGGTAGTAAGAGTTTTGAGTAAAGAAACAATAGATTATGGTGTATCATTAAGTTCTAGTGTTGGAACAGTAGTTGAAATGGTTGGATTGGCAGTTGCAGCAGGAATTATAGCAACTTTTGGTGTATCAGTGGCTGTTGGCATTGATGCTGCCACATTCTTTGGCTCAGCATTAATAATTCTTACCATGAACACACATGAAGTAAAGAGCAATGAAACAGTGGTTAAAGGCTCGTATGTCAAGCTTCTGAAGGAAGGTGGAAAATATATTGTTGCGAAGAAGTTATTATTTAACTTCATACTTCTTTCTGTTTTGTGTAATGCAGTTTTTGTTCCAATTAATAGTTTGCAGGCGCCAATGGTGTCGGAAGTGTTAAAGTCAAATGCAATTATGTTATCTGTATTTAGTTTGACAGTTAGTGCAGGTATGCTTATTGGATCAATAGTATTTCCTATGATAGCCAATAAAATATCTGGAAAGAAGTTAATCGTAACAGTTGGATTAATATTGGGATTGTATCACATATTACTACCTTTAATTGGACTAACTATAAATAATGAATTTGCTAAATATATTATTGTAGGAACAATTTCTATTATAGTAGGATTCATATTTTCACTCTTATCTACGTATATTAATGCTACCTTTTACAAAATTGTGGAACGAGATTATATTGCAAGAACTGGAGCTATAATGAATGCGTCAGGAGCTGCAGCCGTCCCAATTATATCGTTTTTAGTTGGTATAATTACGGTTCGTTTTGCGACAAATGTTATATTTTTTATTACTGGCGGAGTGATAATTGTTCTTCTGTTGGTTATGGCTATAGTGTATGAGGAAGAGGATACTTCGGAGGAAGAAGTAACTACAGTAGACGAAATGAAAGAGAAGACAGAAATTGCTTAAATAATTATCGTATATGGCTGTGCATATGAGCACAGCCTTTGTTTTACTCATACGACATAATAGATAATCAACAAAAAATATGAATGTGGCGAAATGATAATATGTGCTAGATTATTACTTTTTTACTAACAGATTTTTCCCATGTTTTATGTTATCATAGGATTTAAATAAATATATAAATAGGGAGGTAGTAATGAGCAAGGTACTTATATTTATGGCCGAAGGTCATGAGGAAATCGAAGCACTTACAGTTGTTGATTTACTTAGGCGTGCTGATATTGAAATAGAGATGGTTTCAATCACAGGAAATAAGAAGGTGCCAGGTGCACATGGCATTACAACATACTGCGATAAGCTGATAGAGAATACTGATTTTGAAAGTGCAGATATGCTGGTGCTTCCAGGAGGAATGCCAGGCACACTTAATTTGGAGCTTTGCGAGCCTCTCATGGATCAGATACATGGCTTTAATACATCTAAGAAGGGACTTGCAGCCATCTGCGCAGCCCCAACTGTGTTTGGCAAGGCTGGTATCCTTAAGGGCAAGAAAGCTACCTGCTATCCAGGCATGGAGAAGGATTTGTTAGATGCAGATTTTTCTACAGACCCAGTTTGTCACGATGGCCATATCATCACAAGTCGTGGCATGGGAACAGCTATCCCATTTGCACTTGAAATCGTAAAGACCTTCAAGGGAGCAGATGTAGCAGACAAGCTTGCCAAGGGAATAGTTTATAACATATAGGAAGGACCATAGGATTAAAATGGAAAGAATTAAGAGTTTTACAATCAATCACAACATCCTTACACCTGGATTTTATATTTCACGTGTAGATGACGGTGATATCATCACCTATGATTTGAGAACAAGAAAGCCCAATGCTGGCGACTACATGGATAATGCAACAATGCACTCAGTTGAGCATATGATTGCAACATATATCCGCAATTCAGAAATTGCAGACCACGTTATTTACTTTGGTCCAATGGGTTGCCAAACAGGATTCTATCTAGTTGTAAAGGGCGTTGATTCAAAGAAGACATTCGAGGTTGTTAAAAAAGTATTTAAACAGACAGTAGACCACGAAGGCGACGTCTTCGGAAAGAGCGCCATCGAGTGCGGTCACTACGAAAACCTGGACATTGCCCTTGCCAAAAAGGAGTGCCAGCGTTACTTAGACGTCCTCAACTCATGGACAAACATGGAGTTCACATATCCATCGTAGAAAGCTCGTTGTAACTAGTAAGAGTATAAATAGCTGGTAGGTCTCAAGAGCCTATAAATAGCCAGTAGGTAACAAAAAAATATGTTTCCCAAGGAGACATCCCGTCGAGAGCGAATATAATTTTTTGTAACTGTAATTTATAAGAGTATAAATAGCCTGTAGGTATCAAGCTCTTAGTGTTTCCGAAGGAGACATTTAGTCGACGAAGGAAATATCTAAGGCTTGAGACCGTAACAGGCGAGCCATAACCCAGGAGGTAGAAAATGAAGTTAGGTATTATTGGTGCAATGCAGATAGAGATTGAGAATCTTAAGCCTTCAATTGAGAAGCAAAGATTCGAGACAATCAGCGGCGTAGATTTCATTTCAGGTGAAATCAGTGGTGTGGAAGTAGTTGCCGCAGTTTCAGGAATTGGTAAAGTCTTCGCTGCAATCTGCACAGAGATTATGATTTTGCATTTTGGAGTAGACCATGTGATTAATATTGGCGTGGCAGGTTCGCTCGTTAAGGATCTTAAGGTGCTTGATGTGGCAGTGGCAGAGTCTGCAGTGCAGCATGATATGAATACATCAGCAATTGGCGATCCTGTAGGACTTGTGTCAGGAATTAATATTATTAATTTCCCAGCTGATGAAAGACTAAAGGATGCAGTTTGTCAGGTGCTTGAGGCTAAGGGAATTTATCATCAGACAGGTGTAATTGCATCAGGTGACTTGTTTGTTGATACTGATAAGCAACGTCAGACAATCCGCCAGAGATTTGATGCTATAGCAGCAGATATGGAGGGCGGAAGTATCGCTCACACATGCTATGTCAATAATGTTCCATTTACCCTTATTCGTTCTATTTCCGATGCGGATGGTAGTGCAATGGACTACAATACCTTTGCTGGTAAGGCTGCAGAGCAATCTATTAGTATCGTTTTAGATGTAATTGCTAAGCTGAAATAATATAGGGCTAATAGTAAATCGCAAAAAAAGAACCCTAAAAGGTAAAGAATGCACTCTACAAAATACACAAAAAAATAGATAATATATCGCAGTTAGATAAAAATTTAACAAATTATCAAAATAGGATGTACAATGTACATCCTATTGTTGTATAATGGTTTTTGTCTTTTAGGAAATTCTAAAGTATTTAAAGGAGATGTAAAATGAATCACACACAGATTACTGACGAGTACTTAGAGAAAATGGACGCTTACTGGCGTGCAACTAACTATCTCGCAGCAGCACAGTTGTATCTTCTTGACAATCCACTCCTTCGTGAGCCACTCACAAGAGAGCAGGTTAAGAAGAAAATCGTAGGACATTGGGGAACAGTACCAGGACAGAACTTTATTTATGTACACCTCAATCGTGTAATTAATAAATATGACCAGGATATGATCCTTATTTCTGGTCCAGGTCACGGCGGAAACTTCTTCGTGGCTAACACATATCTTGAAGGCTCTTACAGTGAGGTATATCCAAACGTAAGCCGTGATATCGACGGTATGCAGAAGCTTTGCAAGCAGTTCTCATTCCCAGGCGGTATCTCAAGCCACGTTGCTCCAGAAAACCCTGGCTCAATCCATGAGGGTGGTGAGCTTGGATATTCTATCGCTCACTCATTTGGTGCAGTATTCGATAACCCAGAGCTCATTGCAGCTTGCGTTGTTGGTGATGGTGAGGCTGAGACAGGCCCACTTGCTACATCATGGCAGTCAAACAAATTCTTAAATCCTATTACAGATGGTGCGGTTCTTCCAATCCTTCACCTTAACGGATTCAAGATTTCAAACCCTACAATCCTTGCTCGTATGTCACACGAAGAGCTTGTAAACTTCTTCACAGGTATGGGCTGGGAGCCACACTTCGTTGAAGGTGATGACCCTAAGGTTATGCACAAGAAGATGGCAGAGACTCTTGATGAGTGTATGGATAAGATTAAGGCTATCCAGAAGCACGCTAGAGAGACAGGCGATGCTACAAGACCAGTATGGCCAATGATCGTTCTTCGTACACCAAAGGGATGGACAGGCCCTAAGGTAGTAGACGGAAACAAGATTGAAGGATCTTTTGCAGCTCACCAGGTTCCAGTTATGATGGACAAGCCAGAGCACATGGAAATCCTTGAGAAGTGGTTAAAGAGCTATCGTCCAGAGGAGCTTTTCGATGAGAATGGTCGTCTTATTCCTGAACTTGAAGAGCTTGCTCCAAAGGGAGACAGACGTATGGGCGCTAACCCACATGCTAATGGTGGTAAGCTTCTTCACGACCTTAGACTTCCAGATTTCCGCGATTACGCAGTAGATGTTCCAGCTCCAGGTTCTGTTGAAAAGCAGGATATGATTGAGCTTGGTGGATACATCCGTGACGTATTCAAGCTTAACGAGGATCAGAGAAACTTCCGTATCTTTGGACCAGACGAGACAATGTCTAACCGTCTTAACAAGGTATTCGAGGTTACAAATAGAGATTGGAACTCACCAATCGAAGAAGGCACAGATCAGTTCCTTGCAAAGGATGGTCGTGTAATGGATTCAATGCTTTCAGAGCACATGTGTGAAGGCTGGTTAGAGGGTTACCTTCTTACAGGTCGTCACGGCTTCTTCGCAAGCTACGAAGCTTTCATCAGAATCATCGATTCAATGGCAGCTCAGCATGCTAAGTGGCTTAAGGTTTGCAACAGCCTCCCATGGAGACGTCCAATTGCATCACTTAACCTTCTTCTTACATCAAACGTATGGCAGCAGGATCACAACGGATTTACACACCAGGATCCAGGTTTCCTTGATCACATTGCTAACAAGAAGGCAGACGTGGTAAGACTTTATCTTCCACCAGATGCAAACTGCTTGCTCTCAACAATGGATCACTGCTTAAAGAGCAAGAACTATGTAAACGCAATCGTTGCATCTAAGCACCCAAGACCACAGTGGCTTACAATGGAGCAGGCTGTTAAGCACTGCACACAGGGTATCGGTATCTGGGATTGGGCTTCAACAGACACAGGAGAAGAGCCAGACATCGTACTTGCTTGCTGTGGTGACACACCTACACTTGAGGCTCTTGCAGCTGTTGACATCCTCCACAAGGAGATGCCAGAGGTTAAGGTTCGTTTCGTAAACGTAGTTGACCTTATGAAGATGGAGCCAAGTAACAAGCACCCACATGGTCTTACAGATGTTGAATATGATTCAATCTTTACAAAGGATAAGCCAATCATCTTCGCATTCCATGGATATCCAACACTTATCCATGAGCTTACATATACAAGAACTAACAGAAACATTCACGTATATGGTTACCATGAGGAAGGTACAATCACAACTCCATTCGATATGAGAGTTCAGAATAAGATTGACCGTTTCAACCTTGTTATTGCTATGCTTAACAACATGCCACAGATTGGTAACAAGGGCGCATTCCTCAAGCAGAAGATGAAGGATAAGCTCGTAGAGCACAAGACTTACATCCATGATGTAGGTGTTGATATGCCTGAAATCGCTGAGTGGAAGTGGACAGGTCTTAACTAAGTTTTTCCCAATACTTTTTTCATAATAATGCACCGTCTGATAGTCAAATGTCAGGCGGTGTTTTTACTTAATAGGAAATTACTCTGTAATATCCTATTAAGTAAAAAACAAGCTTCGCTTGAAAGATGTGTCTCGCCGGCATAGGAAGATAATTGCTTTCAGCAATTGCCGGCTCGCACTACTGGAGTTTTGCAAAGCAAAACTCTTTCTTGTTTTGTCACCATGCAAATGCAATAGAATTAATGCAAAATCAAGGTAAGCGAAAGTCCTGGAAACTTGTAATTAAAGATATATACTTATATAATTTTCTTAAATTAACAGGGGTGGTAATTTAAAATGAATGAATTAGAAAAGTTTTTCCTTGAGGAAAAGGAATTAAAAAGAAAAATATACAAGCATATGAATACACTGGTGCAAAAGGGGCAGATTCTTTTTACAGGCTCATCCTTGATGGAGCAGTTTCCTATAAACGAGATAGCACTTAATCATGGTGTAGATGCAGTGATTTATAACAGAGGAATTGGTGGATACACCATCCCTGAGATGATAGAGGCTGTGGAGGAACAGGTGCTAGAGCTTGTGCCTTCTAAGATATTTATAAACATCGGCACTAATGATATCAGTATCCCTGATGAGACTGAGGAGAAATTTGAGGGGGACTACAGAAGGCTGCTTAATATAATAAAGAGGGAACTTCCAGACGCTGCAGTCTATATGATGGCATACTATCCTGTTAGCCCTGAGGTTGCCAAGGACATGCCGGGGGATGGTTATATCACCAGTGTAAATTATAGGCTAGAGCGCCTTGATAAAGCAAACGCAGTGGCAAGGGAGCTTGCGGGGGAATTCAATTATAAGTTCATCGATGTGAATGATGGATTGTGCAATAGCGAGGGACATTTAAGGCCAGAGCTTTCCAAAGACGGAATTCATATGTGGCCAGAGGCCTATGATATTGTTTTTAATAATATGAAAAAATACATTTTGGAGTAGTGGATTGAAACAGATAGATTTTAAAAATGGTGGAACTCTTAGCAATATATTATCGGCAGCATTGCCAATGCTAGTCGCCCAGATATTAAACCTCCTTTATAATATTGTGGATCGAATATATATTGCCAGGATTCACGGAATTGGCACAGCGGCGCTGGGAGCAGTGGGGCTGTGCTTTCCTATTGTTATACTAATTAGTGCATTTACAAATATGTATGGAAGCGGAGGAGCTCCGCTTTTTTCTATTGAAAGGGGAAGAGGAGACGATAGAGTTGCTAAGTCCTATCAAAACACATCCTTCTTCTTACTAGTGTCATCTGCAGTGGTGTTAACTGTAATAGGAGAACTGTTTGGTAAGGGAATACTTAGAGTTTTTGGCGCGTCCAACGAGGCCCTTATTTATGCCATGCCATATCTAAGGATATATCTGATTGGAACCATATTTTCTATGATAGCAACAGGTATGAATCCTTTTATCACAGCAGGAGGCTATGCAGTAGTGGGTATGACTACAGTGATGGTAGGAGCAGTAGCTAACATCATATTAGACCCAATCTTTATTTTTCTGTTTGATTTAGGAGTAGAGGGAGCAGCAATCGCCACAGTAATATCCCAGGCACTGTCAGCCTTGTATGTGCTGAAATTTCTGTATAAAAAGGACTATGCCTACAGGCTTCATCTTCTTAATTTGAACGAGGTAAAAAGAAGTTTAAAATATATTTATAAAATAGTGGCTCTTGGAACAGCAGCATTTATAGTGCAGTTTACAAATGCGGTGGTGCAGATTTCCTGCAACAATGTACTTTCTACAGTTGGTGGAGATATTTATATATCAATCATGACCATAGTAAACAGTGCCCGTCAGATGATGGAGACACCAATCCTTGCTATTACAGAAGGAACATCTCCTCTTATTAGCTACAACTATGGAGCTAGAAGATACGACAGAATAAAAAAGGCTATCTTAATCATGTTTGTGCTGGATTTGGCTTATACCATGGGCGTATGGTTGTTTATAAAGCTTTCGCCAGAAACAATCATTGGCGCTTTCAGTAATGATAAGACTATCATGTTGGATGCCGTTGCCGCATTTAACGTGTATTTTTCCACCTTCGTGTTTATGATATTTCAGCATTCCGGCCAGGTGGTATTCAAATCACTTGGAATGAAGTATCATGCAATCTTCTTTTCATTGTTTAGAAAGGTAGTGATAGTTGTGCCTCTAACATATATACTTCCATACTTTTTCAAAATGGGTACCATGGGAGTATTCTTGGCAGAACCTATCAGCAATGTGGTTGGCGGCCTGGCATGCTTTACAACCATGCTGATAGTAATAAACAAAACCTTCAAGGAAGAAGAAAAGGCACAATTGTAAGTGTGCAAATGTAAATCAAAAAGGGATAAAAGCCATGCAAAAGGCCTTTTGTTCCGTTGTAAATAGCAATAGCGGTTTGTATAATTCCATTAAGACGTCTGGAAAAGTTAATAGTAAGGAGATTAAGAAAATGAAAGCTAAAAAAGTATTGGCAGGCATTTTAGCAGGTTCTATGCTATTTGCCATGACGGGGTGTGGAAATTCAAATGAAGGTGCAGCAGTAGATACTGGGGCAGATGAAAATTTAAAACCGTACGCAGACATTGTGTTAGGTGAGGATTTCACAGATTTGGAAGCCACAATCACAATGTTTAACAATAGAACGGACATGGACTCAGATGAGTACGGCGGAGTTTCGTGGAAGGAGTATTTGGCTGAGTTTAATAAGCTCTATCCAGGAATAACTGTCAATATAACTACAGATACTAACTATGCTGATGATGCTTTGACGCATCTGCAGTCAGGTGATTACGAAACTATCATGGGTATCCCGGCAGTGGATAAAGCTGATTACAGCTCATATTTCATGTCTTATGGTGACTTGGATACAATGTCAAAGCTAATCAATTATGCTGAGGAGCGTATGTACCAGCAGGAGGTTTATGGTGTACCATTTACCGCTACTACACAGGGCATAGTTTACAACAAAAAGGTGTTTGCCGATGCAGGAGTTACGGAGCTTCCAAAGACTCCAGAGGAATTCTTAGATGCCCTTCAAAAGATTAAGGACAACACAGAGGCAATTCCTCTTTATACCAACTACGCAGCTGGCTGGACTATGGGCGTATGGGATATGTACACAGGTGTCAGCGCCACAGGCGATTCAGATTACATGAACCAAAAGCTGCTTCACACCAAGGATCCATTCAAGGATTATGGTGACGGCACACATCCTTATGCAGTCTACAAGATTCTGTATGATGCTGTGGCTAAGGGTCTTACAGAGGATGACTATATCACCACTGACTGGGAAGGCTGCAAGGGCATGATCAACAACGGCAAGATTGGTTGCATGGTTCTTGGCTCATGGGCAGTCCCACAGATGAAGGCAGCTGGTGCCAATGCAGATGATATCGGCTACATGGCATTTCCTATCACAATAGATGGCAAGCAGTATGCTAAGGCCGGCGCTGACTATTGCTATGGTATCAATGTAAACGCCACAGCAGATGAGAAGCAGGCTGCACTTATCTTTGTTAAATGGATGGCCGAGGATTCAGGCTATTCTTACAATGAGGATGGACTTCCAGTAGCAACAAAGAATACTGATACCAAGCTTTCCTTCGAAGGCGTAGAGTTTGTTGATGATTCCCCAGCATTAGAGGGCGAGGAGGATCTTCTTAACGAACTTAACTCCGAGTGCGAGCTTAATGTAAACAATGGCGGAGATAGAAAGATTCAAGAGATTATCGAGCACGCCTCAATTGGCGACATGACCTTCGATGAAATCATGGATTCATGGAACGAGCTCTGGACAGACGCCCAGGAGAGTTTGGGGGTAGAGGTTCAGTATTAATTCAATATAGATATTCAGATAAAGGCACCCTGTGAGTAGGGTGGCTTTGCCAAATCTTAAGGAAAATAGAATGGATTGCTGTGAGATTTTGGGTGCATCCCACATGAAAATACTGATTTTACGTTATCACCCGCCCAAAACAATTAAGTTGTAATAGGAAAAATGCTGTGCCTGACACAAATGTGGTCAGGCACCACTACTTGCATTGTTTATAGAGTTTATGGCAAATAACACTGTGATAATGGTATTGAAGTAGTATATTTATTCTGCAATATAATACAATTTGTGGTATATTTTATTTGATTGCACAGTGTTTTTTGGGAAATACAAATAAAACTGTGAGATTCTGAATTCCGTTTTTTTGAAGCATGAAATAAAGACTTTGTTGATAGATAAGTAGATAATGAAATTTTCATTTTATTCTGAGTGGGCTAGTTACAACCTTCAATAATAAAGGTTTTATGAAAAATAAAAAAGTAAATTAACATCACACAATGCGAGGTCACTACGATGATAATGCTAGACGTAAATCTATACGAACTGACAATGTATGATAATATTAATGTGGATTTAAAAAATAGTAAATATCTTTCTTTAAGCAGACAGAAAGCAATTAATAATTTTATATTTGAAAAAGATAAAGAAAGGTGTTTATTGGCTGGGCTATTAGTTAGAAAAGTTGTTAATGAAACAACTGGCGTTGGCGTCGAAGAACAATGTTATCTTAAATCCGAGAATGGAAAGCCTTGGATTAGTAATTCTAATATCAAGTTTAATTTATCGCATTCCGATAGAAAAATAATAACTGGGGTGTGTGATGAAGAGTTAGGCGTAGATGTTGAGAAAATTCAAGAAGCTCCATTTCAGATAATGAAAATGGTTTTTCATAATAATGAGATTGAATATGTTAATAATAGCCAGGATAGTGATAGATCAAGAAGATTTTATAAAATTTGGACGCGAAAGGAAGCATATTGTAAATGTAGTGGAAGTGGTATAGATGATAAAATAAAAATGTTGGATACAACAGATGTAAAGCTGGATGAATTGTTCCATACATGGGAGAATGATGGGTATTGTTATTCTGTTTTCACGGGAAAAAAATCAATTATAAAAAAATATTCAGTGGATGTAGCGGATATAAATAAATTTTTTTCTTGCGTTAAAATTGATTTATAAAACAAATTTTTTTGAATATTTTTATTAGAAAAGATGTGGATTAATGCCACATCTTTTATTGTTGATAAAAAAACTCTAAAAAACTTTTAAAAAAAATATTTAGGCATTGACACTATTTTTGGTTTGTGTATAATTATCCAGTGAAGTTACATACATCTAACCTAAAATAGATAAATCAAACTACAAAAGAGATGCTCAATTTATTAATACTACATGGAGGAAAAGCGTATGAGTATTGTTATGAATAATGTTCAAAAAAAGTATGGATCGGATGAAACGGCAGTTTATGCACTAAAAAAAGTTAATCTTCAAATAGAAGATGGTGAGATATGTGTAATACTTGGTCCTTCTGGCTCGGGAAAAAGTACATTGCTAAATATGTTGGGAGGACTCGATACCGTAGATGAAGGCGAAATAAGTATTGGTAATGAAGAAATTTCTAATTTTTCTGAGAAGGAACTTATTGAATATCGTAGAAAAAAAATTGGTTTTGTTTTCCAATTTTATAATCTAATCCCAGACTTAACTGTAGAAGAAAATATTAGAGTAGTTGAAGATATTTCATCGCAACCGTTGAATTTAGATGGCATTTTACAGGCACTAGATTTAGATGATTATAGAAAAAGGTTTCCAAATGAATTGTCTGGCGGACAGCAACAGAGAGTGGCTATAGGTCGAGCTATGATTAAGAATCCTGAGGTGCTGTTATGTGATGAGTTAACTGGTGCACTTGATTCTAAAACATCAAAAAATGTACTTGAGTTTGTTGAGAAAATTAATAAAAAGTACGGAACAACAATAGTTATTATTACTCACAACGAACAAATCAGCAATATGGCTTCAAGAATCATTAGGATTCATGATGGTCAAATTATAGAGAATAAGATAAATGATAGTAGGCTTAAAGTAGAGGACATAGCATTATGATTATATTTCGAAGGTATAAGAGGGATTTATTTAAAAACTTGTCATTTTATATTTCTGCTTCTGTTTTAACAGCGGTAACAATCTTTCTATTTTTAACTATTTTTACTTCTGGAAGTAGAGTAAAAGAAACTATAAAGCGTTTTAGTGATAAGCAGAATATTGAAAATGCAGAATTTGTAGTATTGAAAGATATAGATAATAAAGAGGAACTTGAAGAAAAATATAATCTTGTAATTGATAAGCAGGATTATGTTGATGTAAATATAGAAAAAAAGACTATAAGGTTGTTTAGCGATGACACAGATATAAACAAATATCAAGTTATAGAAGGCAAAGATATTAGTGATAATAATGAAATTCTTTTAGGTAAGAAATACTGTGTTAATAACAACATTAAAATCGATGATGAGATTAGATTAAATGGTAAAGATTATATAGTTGTTGGTTATGTAGCAAGACCTGATTATATTTATCCATTAAAAGATCAGACCGATAGTTATCCGGATAGCAAAAACTTTTGTATAGGAGTTATTAAGTCATCAGAAATTCAGAGATTTGAAGATGTAGCCTCTTATTATACGGTACGTTATAACGATGATAAGAAAATAGATGCTTTCTTGGATGAGATACGTGATGAAAATATAATTGCAAGTTATATCGATGATGCAAATAACCAAAGAATTCACTATGCAAATACAAGCCCGGAGAGCTTTATTGCTATGTCGGTAATTGTGCTACCAGTTATGCTTCTTTTAGTAGTCTTTATGATATCGGTTATTCTAGAACGAAAGATAAAACAGGAAAAGAGAATAGTTGGTGCATTGTACGCATTGGGGTATAGAAAACGTCAGTTGAATGCTTTTTATGCGGGATATGCTTTGATTCCAGGAATAATTGGTGGAATGTTAGGTATTATTATTTCATTCTTTACGTTGGATATAATTTCAGATTTTATATCCAAAAATTTTGAACAAATTTTTGGACAAATTAAATTGATACCAGTTGCAGTTGTTGCATGCATGTTTGGTCCTACTTTGCTTTATTTATTAATTACTTTGAGAACCTCAGGAAAGTTGTTAAACATTAAGCCTGTTATATTATTGACAGGAAGAGATGACGGAAGTAGGAAAAAAAGTCACATATTAAAAAATGCGACTAGTATTAAATTTAGCCGAATTTTTCAATATAGGATTTTGGTAAATAATAAACTCAGAACGGTAGCTGTTCTATTGGGAATAATATTAAGTTGCTTTGTCATGGAATTGGGATTTATTTGCAATAATTCTACATCTGAGTTTATTGATACTAGTCTGAAAAAAATAGGAAACTTTGAGTATGTATATTATTTAAATTGCTATAAAACTGATGACGAAATTTATAATCAAGAAGGATATATATATGGAGTATTTAGAGCTAAAGAAGACGATTGTCAGATAAATGTTATTGGCGGGAATGATACTTCAAAAATGCTGAATCTAAAAAATCTTGATGGAAAAGAAGTAGTTTTAGATGATGGTTTTTATATTACACATATAGTTGCAGAACTATATGGATTGGAACGTGGGGATAAATTTAAAATTCTAAATAATGTCACAATGAAAATGGAAACAATAACGGTGACAGATATTGTTGATGATGATGTGCAAAAAAATATATATACATCTAGTGAAAATGTTAGAAGAATTTTGGATACAGATGAACAAGGCTACAACATGGTAGTAAGCTCTAAAGAACTAAGTTTATCTGAAGATGAAATAATCGCCACGACTTCTAAGGAGTCTTTTGATGAACAGCTAAATTCAGTTTTAGAGTCCACAAATAAGATGATAAAAATGATGATAGCAATTGGAATTATTATTTGTGTTTTCCTTATATATATGACGGTCAATATGATTGTTGATGAAAATAGAACCAACATATCGATGTTAAAGGTTTTGGGATACAGGAAACATGAAATTAATAAAACAATTTTAAATGTTAACAATATTTTGGTGCCTATTGGAATTATTTTAAGCGTTCCATTTAGCCTATTAGTGTGTCAGATATTTTTTAAGGCTATGATTAAGACTTTTGCTTGTTATATAAAAGCTGTGATTAGTCCCCAGAGCATTTTGATATGTTTGGTAATTCTTGTGATTAGTTACATTTTTGCGCTTCAGATTTCTAAAGGAAAAATTTATGGAATCAATATGGTTGAGAGTTTGAAAGATAATAGATAAAAAGGGAAAGAGATATGTATAGTATAGAGAAAAAAATTTTTCCGGAGTATCTTGAAAGGATATTCACAAATTTCAAAGATAATGTAGCGATAAGAGAAGGCGAAAGTGAATACACCTATGGAGAGATGAAAAATGAGGTTAGAAGAATTGAAAACTATTTCGTAGAACTGGGGATAAGACTGGGAGATATTGTTGCTGTTCAACTAGCCAACTCATCTAGAGAAATCTTTTCTATTTTTGCATTATTTGAAATAGGGGCAATACCTATTATGGTATTGCCGGCATATGGGGAAAATGAGCTAGAAGGAATAATAAGTGTAGCAACGCCTAAATTCTTCATTGGAATGCGTAGCTATTTTAATCAGGACTATCAAGCGAGAATCGAAAAATTAGCTAGCAAATATACATTTATAAAAAAAATTATTTTTGAGGATGAGATTCAAAAATGTGGAGAGACAAGTGGAAGAATACCGGTTGTAGAAAATGAAGTACAACCTGAGGATTTAGCGCTACTGTTATTATCGGGCGGAACCACAGGTATTCCAAAGCTGATTCCAAGAACGCACATGGATTATATATATAATGCAGAAATGGCTGCTAAACGCTGCGAACTTACAGAGAATGAAGTATATTTGGCGTGCATGCCTATTGTCCATAATTTTACATTATGTGTACCGGGGATACTTGGAACATTTTATGTTGGAGGATGTGTTGTTGTTTCAAATGATTTAGGGCCATTAGAGATACTTGAGAATATTGAGGAGTATGGAGTTACCTATACAAGTTTAGTTCCTGCATTGGCAAAATGTTGTTGTGATGTTTTAGAAGAAGATGAGGACGGCTGGAAATTAGAAAGTTTAAAGAAAATTCTTATTGGTGGCTCAATGCTTGATAGAAGCATTGCTGAAAAAATAATTTCTTATATATCACCAAATCTTATACAGGTATTTGGTACTGCTGAAGGATTAATATGTACAACCTCATTGAGTGATGATAGAGAAACAATAATCAATACTCAAGGAAAGCCTATTTCTGAATATGACGAAATAAAAATAGTAAATTTGGATGGACAAGAGGTTGAGGATGGTAAAGAAGGAGAATTAATAACAAGAGGACCTTATACAATCAAAGAATATTTCCGATTAGGCGATAAAAATTTGGAATGTTTTACAGAAGATGGATTCTATAAAACAGGAGATAAAGCGTGCATTCTGGCAAATGGCAATATTAGGATTCTTGGAAGAATTAGAGAACAAATAAATCGAGCTGGAGAAAAAATAATGCCCTCTGAAGTTGAAGAGGCTATATTAAAAATTTCTGATATAAGAAATTGCGCTGTTCTAGGTGTTAGAGATGAAATGATGGGAACAGCAATAGTTTCATGTGTTGTCAGTGATGAAGCAATAGATGATTATGTGCTAAAAAAACAACTAGCAGATAACGGTCTTGCTACATACAAAATTCCTGACAAGGTGATACAAATGAATGAACTTCCACTTACTGCATTTGGAAAAGTGGATCGAAAGGCTCTTGGCGAATTAGTACTAGAATTAGAAGGTAAAATAAATGGTTAAAGATATATATGATGTAGGACAGCTTCCTCCATTAGGCGAACTGCCAAAATATATGTATGCATGGACTATACGTACGGATCGGTTGGGTAGTCCAAATACAGCATTTAAACAAGAAATTGTGGAAATCCCTAAATTAAAAGAGGGAGAAATGATTATTGCTAACCGCATGGCAGGTGTCAATTATAACGGTGTATGGGCGGCACTCGGAAAGCCCAAAAATGTAGTTGAAGATAATGGAGATTACGATGAACGACAGGATTTTCATATATGCGGTTCTGAGACTAGCGGAATTGTTTATGCTGTTGGAGCTGGAGTAACAGAATTTAGTGTTGGAGATGAGGTTTGTGTAGGAGGGGCTCAATATGATGAAAATTGTCCTCTTATCAAGTCCGGAGAGGATCCTTGCTTCAGCCCATCTTATAGAATATGGGGTTATGAGGCGAATTGGGGTGGCTTTGCGCAGTTCAGTAAGGTGAAACCTTGTCAATGTGTTAAGAAACCAAAGTTTTTAGATTGGGCAGAGGCGGCAGCTTGTACTGCTACTGGAGTTACTGTTTACAGAATGCTAAATAGATGGCAGGGTAATGAGATTCGTAAAGGCGATATAGTTTTGGTATGGGGAGGTTATGGTGGTATAGGAACTTCCGCAATTCCGCTCATAAGACATTTTGGTGCGATTCCTGTGGTTGTAGTCTCTAGTGAAGAAAAAGGAGAAAAATGTATTGAGCTTGGAGCAGTTGGTTATATAAATAGAAAGATATATGACCACTGGGGTGATATAAACAATATGGACGAAAGACAGTACAGACATTGGGTGGCCCAGGCAGGAAAATTCAAGAAAGAAATATATAAAATTGTTGGCGAAAAAAAAGATCCACGTATTGTGCCAATGTCATTAAGTTAAGATGACAGGCGTAATCGCCTAAAACAAATGGCAGGAAAACATTTGCTTTTCCTGCCATTTCCTTTGTTTCTGAGCACGCAAATAAGGCAGACTTGCATCTACCGTAAGTTTTTTATTGCAGT
>NZ_JAFUSK010000049.1 GCF_017471675.1 Pseudobutyrivibrio sp. | reverse complement strand
GTATGAAGATTGCTGCTAAAAAGAATGGAAGTTTTGAGGCACTTCATAAGAATCAACCTATTATGTACACAAGCCTAGGTAGCAAGGCATATCAGAGTCCAACTGTACTTAGACAGGCAGATGGAGAGGGCTTTTACATGGTTGCAGCAGATGGCCCTTCTGGCAATCTGATTGTATACGAAAGTGATGATTTGATTTCATATAAGAATGAAAAATCAGTATCTACTGGTTCATCTGTTTCAAATGTAAAGCAGATTGAGGCTAAATATGATATGACTGATGAAAGATATGAAATCTATCTGAAGACAAATGATGGCACATATCTTGTAACATCAAAGGATATGGAAAGCTTTGACAAGGCAGTGCTAATTGAAGGCTACAGCTTTGAAGAAAAAAGTCTTGCACCAAAGGATGCTGTAAGCACAAGTATTCTAGGACTTACTAAGTCAGAATATGATAATCTTACAGAGAAATTTACCAATCCTTATAACACATCTCTTTCAAGCCTTCCTACAGATGAGATAAAGGTAGATGCTCTTACTTCAGAGGAAGAATTTAGAGAGATTCTTTCAAAGTATATTAAGAAGAACACTGTAAAGGCTGAGTATTCAGATGGAACAAAGAAGGAATATTCTCTTAGATTCACAGAGGATAGCATTGAAAATGTTGACCTTGAGCTTCCTGGCACCTACACACTTGAAGGTGTGATTGGCGGTTCTGGAAACTTTACAGACGCAGCTGACCCACTTGTTCCTGAAAGAGCAGATCCATATGTTGTTTATAACAAGGACGATGGATACTACTATTTCACAGCATCTTACCCAATGGTAGGAAGCGGCGACAAGGATGGTTACGACAGAATCATTCTTAGAAGAGCAAAGACAATTGCAGGTCTTCAGTCAGCTGAGGAGGTTGCAGTTTGGGATGAGAACACATCAAAATCTCTTGGCAGATTTATCTGGGCACCAGAGATGCACAAGATTGGCGACAGCTGGTATCTTGTTGCAACAGCAGGTCTTAACACAGGAAACGGCACTACCTTTAACATCAGACCATTTATGATTAAGTTTGAAGGTAACCCTAAGAAGGAAAGCATGTTAGATGCTGACAAATGGGGTGAGCCAGAGCTGGTTAAGCCAGTTAGCGGTGACAATGTATTAAATGCAATGTCACTTGATATGACATATTTTGAGGCAGATGGAAAGCACTATCTCATTTGGGCTGACGAGACAAAGAATTCTCAGAACCCAGATGGACTTAGCTACTTATTCATCGCAAGCATAGACCCTGAAAATCCTACACAGCTTACAAGCAAGGCAAAGCTTCTTACAAAGCCAGAATTTGCTTGGGAGCTTGTTAGATATAAAGTAAACGAAGGACCTGGAGTATTCAAAAAGGATGGAAAGGTTTACATGACCTTCTCTGCATCAGGTACAGGTTCTGAATATTGCGTAGGTCTTATGTATGCAGATGAAAAGGCAGATTTGCTTGATATTAACAATTGGACAAAGCTTCCTTATCCAATCCTTACAAGCTCTGACTTTGATGATGAGGTTTCAGGTCCTGGCCACAACTCATTTACCTATGATGAAAATGGAAATCTTGTAATTGTATATCACGCAAGAGAATCAAAGACACATGCCACTCATTCAGGTGACCCACTTTACGACCCATGCAGAAATGCATATGTAAAGACAGTTCTATTTGATGAGGATGGACTTCCAATCTTTAATCTTAGTGATACAGATTTCATCAAGGATGGAGATAAATTCAAGGTAAATGTTGTAGTTGAAGGTGAAGAGATAAAGGCTGAACCAGTTCTTCAGTATGACTTTAACGATGGTCTTACAAAGAACGCCATCAAGGATGCATCTGGAAATGGCAATGATGGTAAGGTTGTAAAGGGACAGGTAGTAGAGGACAAGGATTACGGCAAGGTTCTTTACTTAGACGGTGACACATCAGTTGGTGGTCACAATGCTTATCTTGAATTCCCTAAGGGATTCTTTGATGGCAGAGATAAGATGACTATTTCCTTCGATGTAAACGAGGTTACACGTACAGGAAATTACTTTACATTTACAGTTGGTCAGGATAATGCAAAGTATTTATTCTACAAAGCAATGCCAACAGCTGAAAAGCTTGCTATTACAAAAGAAAGCAGTGGCGGCGAAAAGAAGGTTGAGGCATCAGCTAAATATCCAAATACATCAAGAACCTGGATCAACATCACCATCGTAATGGATGGAAACAGGATGTCACTTTACAGAGATGGCAAGCTTATCGGTGTTAACAAAAACACAGGTGTTAAGGTTTCTGAATTAGGAGAGGATTTGTTAGGTTACCTTGGCAAGTCATTCTACTCAGGAGATGCTTATTTCAGAGGATATTTTGACAACGTAAAGGTATACGAAAGAGCCTACAAGGCAGATGATGTAGCACGACTTTACACAGCAGGTAAGGTTGCACGCTTACAGGAAATCGGTGATGTTGAATATGTAGCAAACAATTACGTGATTCCTGATATGAACAAAATCAAGGGTAACATTTCCCTTCCAGATGAGATTAATGGAGTATCTGTTTCATGGTCATCATCTGATGAAAAAGTAATCAGCACAAAGGTAAAGGCAAATAAGGGTTATGACAGCACCCCAGCAGGTGTTGTAACAAGACAGTCTGAGGACACAAAGGTAACTCTTACAGCGACCTTTAAGAAGAATGATGTATCAGTAACAAAGGCTTACGATTGTACAGTTGTTGCTGCACCAAAGGCTGTTGATGAATATGTAGGATATCTATTCGTTCATTTCACAGGAACAGAAGGGGCAGCTACAGATGAGCAGGTTTACTTCTCAGTTTCAAAGGATGGATTTAACTGGGAGGATTTGAACAACAACAATCCAATCATCGAAAGCACAATCGGTGAAAGTGGACTTAGAGACATGTACATTGCTCGTACTCCAGAGGGAGACAAGTTCTACATGATTTCTACAGATCTTAGCATCTATCATAACAGAGACTGGGGTCAGGCTGGTAGCAACGGTAGCCACAGCATTGTTGTTTGGGAATCAAACGATTTAGTTCACTGGTCTAAGCCATGGCTTGCAGAAATAGCTCCAGAAAATGCTGGATGTACATGGGCACCAGAGTTTGTCTATGACGATGTAACAGGTGAGTACGTTGTTTACTGGTCTGCAACAACACTTGAAGTAGATGAAAATGAAAAGATTACTCAGGATTATGAGAACCATGCAATCTACTATGCAAAGACTCGTGACTTTGTTCATTTCACAGAACCACAGCTTTATCACGAGGGCGGAAGAGATAAGAGTGGCAAGATAATTAAGGTAATCGATTCAACAATGATTAAGGGTAACGATGGCAAGTACTATCGTTACACAAAGAACGAGTCAAACGGCTCAATCAAGATTGACGTTGCTGACAACGTACTTGGTCAGTTTACAGATATCAGTTCTAAGTTCTTAGATAAGACATTACCTGGAAAGGTTGGTGCAGTAGAAGGACCTATCATCTTCAAGTTAAATGAGAAGAATGAAGAAGGTAAGGATCAGTGGTGCTTGCTCATCGATAGATTTGCAAGAGGACAGGGCTACTATCCAGTAGTAACTACAGATTTGGCATCAGGTGATTTTGAATTCGTATCTGATGATAAGCTCGGTTCATACAACAAGATTAAATATCGTCATGGTTACGTAATGCCAATAACAGCTGATGAATATTCAGCACTTACTGGAAGTGATTGGAATGATTTTGAGGATGCCGAGGAAGTTACATTAGAAAAGAGTAAATCAGGCAACCCAATGCTTGGCTTTGATGAAAATGGTGATGTGCTTTACGGTGGTGACCCATCTATCTTAGTTGATGGTGATACAGTATATGCTTACGTTGGCCACGACACTTCTACAACAGAAAGCTACAAGATGCCTGATTGGAGATGCTATTCTTCAAAGGATATGAAGAATTGGAAGTATGAGGGCGAATATCTTAACGATTCTGACATCAGCTGGGTACAGGATAAGAACAGTGCATGGGCTGGTCAGGTGGTTAAGTACGGTGACAAGTATTACTTCTATTATTGCTCAGAGGCAAAGAGCAGCTACGGCGGTGGCAAGTGCATCGGTGTTGCAGTATCTGATTCACCAACAGGTGGCTTTAAGGATATTGGACATCCACTTGTTAAGAATGTAGATACCTACAATGGTGTATCTACTTGGGAAGATATCGACCCAACCTTCTGGATTGAGAAGGATGAAAAGGGAGTAGAGCATAGAATCCTTGGATGGGGTAATGTTCGTTTCTTCAATTGCGAATTAAACGAGGACATGATTTCTATCAAGGATCAGGATGGTGATGAGGATAAGCTTTCAGTTGAGAAGGCATCTGACAAGAAGAATGCTGATATCAAGGTTGGTGTAATCAAGGGAATGCCTTCAGGACATCAGTATACAGAAGCTCCTTATTACTATAAGCATAACGTAAACGGCAAGGATCGTTACTACATGTTCTTCGCTTACGATTGGCGTGAGCAGATGGCTTATGCATATTGTGACAGCTTAGAAGATTTCCTTAACAATGAATGGACCTTCGGCGGCGTTGTTATGGAGCCTTCAGCTACATCTAACACAAACCACATGGCAGTATTTGATTTCAAGGGACACACATATTTCGTTTACCACGATGGAAGTCTTCCACACGGTAGTGGATTCAGAAGAGTTGCCTGCTGCGAGGAGTTTAAGGTAAATGAGGATGGCTCAATCCCATACATCAAAAAGACTGCAGTAGGTTTAACAGGAACAGTAAGCAAGATTTACGATTACTACAAGAATCCTATCTACGTTCAGGAGTTTGAAAACACATTAAGCGACAGCGACTATCCAATGACTGGAAAGAAGGTTGGCTGTGACAGCAAATATGATGGTGAAACTGCTGAATGGGAAATCAATCCTGGCAAGCTTAATAAGAACAATGAAGCTCTTGTTTCACTTGAATCAAATTACAAGCCAGGTATGTACCTTACAGTTGGCAAGGCTTTATCTGATGGAAGCTACAATCTTGTTCTTTCACAGGATGTAAATGGAACCACAGATGAAGCAAAGGCTATGACCTTCAGAACAATCAAGGGATTAAATGGTAGAGGCGTAACATTTGAAAGTGCTCTTTACCATGGCTTCTATATCGCTTCAGTAGGTGGCAAGCTCATCCTTACAGAAACACCTGATAAGAATGCAGCAAGCTTCAATACAGAAAAGATTGCTGAGGGCGGACAGATTGCAGCAGAGACTATCAAGTCAGCAAAGGTTCGCAAGACAGTAAGAATGTATGCAGTAGGCGAGACAGTTGAGGCTGATGATATCAGAATCAGAGCTACTCTTGATAACGGAAGCAAGGTAACAATCAAGGACGGTATTAAGCTTGACCTTCCAGTAGATGTAACAGCGGCTACAGGCAAGAAGGAGCTTAAGGTGACATATTCTTACATGGGTAATGAATACGAAGCAACAATTGTTATCAATGTAGTAGACAAGGATTACAAGGATTAGAAGCAAGGAGAATGATGATGAAAAATAAAAAGAAATTTTATGGGCTGATAGCTGGCGTCACTTTACTTGCTTTGGCTACACCTTTTGTAGGAGTAAGTATTGTAAAGGCTGATATGTTCCAGGGGTTAGTGGCATCCTATGACTTTGAAGATGGTATTGGTGATGCCAAGGCTATTGTAAAGGGTATGGGAGCCTATAATGGTGAAATAACATACGTAGATGGAATCAATGGCAAGGCTGTGGATTTCAACGATTTTGGTTTGGATCTTGGAAACAAGGTTAATGGAACCGACTTTACAATTACATTTTCTGTTTGCCCAGACAAATCTCAGGCTGACAATCAGGTAATGATGTTACTTGGTTACCATGATAAGGAGCACTGGCTGGCACTTTCAGGTGATGGCGCAGACCAGGAGTACAAGCTCTGGGGAAGAACAGATGGAGTAAAGACTATTGGAAATGCCAAGCCAATGAGCTGGACAACAGTAGGTAATCCAACAGTTCCAAACGGTGTTTGGTCACAGGTAGCACTTGTTGGTACTGATGGTAACATCACCATGTATGTAGATGGTGAAAAGGTTGTAAGTGGCATCTCTAACAATCCATTGGGAAGTGAAAACGATTCTATCCTTTTTGGTGCTAACAATTGGGATGCATGCTTTGATGGAAAGGTTGATGACATCAAAATCTACAACAAGGCTATGAGCGAAGGTACTGTTGAGGAAATTGCAGAGGCTTTTAAAGAAAGCAGAGTTCAGCGTAGCTTAGAGCTGGCATGTAGTTTTGATGCAATAGGGGGCAGCAACACAGAGGCAGGTCAGATTAGATATGACCTTTCACTTCCTACATCACTTCTTGGAAGCAACATTACATGGAAGTCATCTGATGAATCAGTGATTTCAAATAAGGGTGTAGTTACTATCGATGATAAGAAGCATGACATTACCCTTACAGCTGACGTAAAGGTTGATGGTGTAAAGGGACATGTAGAGCTTAAGCTTGTAGTTGACGCACTTGATAAAGCAGCATTAAACGCACTTATCGAAACTGCTGAGGGTTATGACCTTTCATTTATGACAGAGGAATCTGCAGATAGACTTCGCAGTGCTATTGCAGAAGCAAAGGCTGCAACATCCTTCGATGAGATTGACAATGCAACACTTCACATTGAAAGCTCAATCAAGGCACTTACACCAGCAGATGAGTACGAAGACCCATTTGATATGATTCCAGAATCAAAGGTTGAATTAACCATGAAGCCAGGTGAGGAGCAGGTATTATTCGTTCTTCCAGATGCTATCGAAAAGATGGTTAAGGTAGAGTATACATCTAATGATGAAGCAGTAAGCTTTGAAGCTGGCAAGGCTAAAGCAATTGCAGTTGGAAAGGCTATTGTTACAGCAAGGGTTACAGCCGTTAGCGATGGATTTGCTATGGATTATTCTACAGCAGTAAAGGTTGCTAAGGATGAGACTGTTACACCAGCACCAAGCGGTGGCTCAAGCTCAGGCGGAAGCTCAAGCTCAGGTGGTGGTTCAAGCTCAAGCAGCGGCTCAGGCTCTTCAAGCAGCACTGGTTCAGGTGCAGCAGCAACTACTCCAGTTGTCGCTGGCAATACTGGTGCTCAGGCACAGATTCCTGATGCTCAGGTTCCTGCAGCAGGCGGCAACCAGTCTACAAAGCCTAAGAATGATAAGGTAGATACTAAGACTGAAGATTCTGATGAGACAATTGTTGAGGATGAAGTGGTTGATGAAGCTTCTGATGATGTGGTAGATGAATCAGAGGAGACAGTAGATGATACTACATCAGAGACAACAATCTCAGATGAGCAAACACCAGAAGCCGGACAGTCTTCTGGAACAAGCCCGGTTGTTGTTATAATTGCAGCTTTAGTTATTATAGGTGCAGCAATTCTTGCAATCCTAGCCAAACTTGGAATCCTAAAACTATAAATTCTATTTAATTAATCGGACTGTGGTCTTTTTAGACCACAGTCCTTTTTTAGGCTTCCCCTTTAGTAGGGGGAAGCTGTCAGCGCAGCTGACTGATGAGGGTATGCTAAGTGCATGCTAAGTTATACCAAGTATATGTTTTTTTCATTTATTTTTTTCTCCCAATATTTTTCTCTATTTTCTAGTTTACGAACCCACTATTTGGTGTTAATATAAATTGGGTTAAATTTTAGTTATAGTAGTTATTGTTTATATAGAAGGAGTTATACAATGAGAAAGACAAAGATTATTTGTACAATTGGACCAGCTTCCATGAACGAGGAAACCCTTACAGCAATGGCAAAGGCTGGTATGAATGTTGCCCGTATGAATTTCTCTCATGGCGACCATGAGGAGCAGGGTATGAAGATGGACTTAGTTAAGAAGGTTCGTAAGAAGCTTAACCTTCCAATTGCTATTCTCCTTGATACAAAGGGACCTGAGTATCGTATTGGTACATTTAAGGATGGTTCTGTTACAGTTAAAGAAGGTGACACATTCACATTTACAACAGATGATGTTGAAGGTGATGAGACACGTGTATCAGTTAGCCATAAGAAGCTACATGAGGATTTATCTGTTGGTGATACACTTTCAGTATGTAACGGTATCGTATTTTTTGAGGTTACAGAAATCAAGGGTCACGATGTTATCACAAAGTGTACATCTGGCGGTACTATGTCAAATAAGAAGTCTATGAGCTTCCCTAACAAGGTTATGTCTGGCCCATACCTTTCAGAGCAGGACAAGAAGGATATCTTATTCGGTATCGAAAATGACATTGACTTTATCGCTGCTTCATTTGTTTCAACAAAGCAGGATATGATAGAACTTAGAACATTCCTTGACGAGAACGGTGGTAAGGATATCGTTGTTATCGCTAAGATCGAGAATCAGCCAGGTGTTGATAACGTTAAGGAAATCCTTGAAGTTGCTAATGGTATCATGGTTGCTCGTGGTGACCTTGGTGTTGAGATTCCATTCGTTAATCTTCCAGCAGTTCAGAAGCAGCTTATTTCTACAGCACGTGCACTTGGTAAGAGTGTAGTTACTGCTACAGAGATGCTTGAGTCTATGATTTCTAATCCACGTCCTACACGTGCAGAGATTTCAGATGTTGCTAATGCTGTATATGATGGAACTAGTGCAATCATGCTTTCAGGTGAGAGTGCTCAGGGTAAATACCCAGTACAGGCAGTTGCAACAATGGCAGAAATTGCTGAAACAACTGAGAATGATATTAATTACGAGGGACGTTTCCACAAGGAAGAAATGGAAATTTCTTCTACAGCAGATGCTGTTTGCCATTCAACATGTTCTATGGCTATTGATGTTAATGCTAAGGCTATCGTTGCCTGCACAATGTCTGGTTACACAGCAAAGCGTGTAAGCCGTTTCCGTTGTCCAGTAGATGTTATTGCTATGACAACTGATAAGAAGGTTTGGTTAAGACTTGCTCTTAGCTGGGGTGTTACACCAGTTCTTGTTGATAAATTTAAGTCACTTGATGTTATGTTCTACCATGCTACAAAGCGTGTACAGCAGATGCTTGAGCTCGAAAACGGGGATATGGTAGTACTTACAGGTGGTCCTATCGATGGTACTGTTGGTAATACAAACACAATCAAGGTTGAGACAATTCAGTAAATACGGAAGGCTTCTTCCTTTTAGTGAAAGAGATGCAGTGGATCTTTGTTTTACACCAACTAAAGGGGAAGCTGTCATAGCTAGTGTACGTTGAATAATTGGTATAAGCAGGTGGCTGTTTTGGAGAGTATTGAACGGGAATACTTTTCACAGACTATTCACACTATTTACACTACTTTGACAAAATTTTCAGTTAATATATACTCATCTCGAAAGAGATACAATTTTTTCATAACATTATTCTCCCTTTTGAAAGAGACGCTCCGCTGGCGTCTCTTTCGTATTATATAGGTTCTTTGCGGATTTTTTCTTTTTCTTATTAATCCCACGTTATATTTATAAGTGCAAAATGTACTAAGGAATAGTTTGATAACATTATAAAAATATCCAATATTAATAAATATTATTAAAGTATAACATATTGCTTGCAATTTGATTATTTGCCCTTTATAATCTTGCTTGTTTTTGTGAATTAATTGTGAACGGGTTTTTAAGAAAGGTAAGATTATGAAGAAGAACAAGAAACTAGTTCGACAGATATTATGGTTTGCAGCTGTACTTGCATTATTAATGTCTACTACAATTGCAATTATTGGAATGAGCTATGTTAAGAAGGCATATTTTGATTCATTTTCAGAGGAATTACATACATCAGCTATGTTCCTTCAGAGTGCACTTAACAGCCAGTGGGATGGTGACTGGGAAGTAACATCTTCAGGAAAGATTCTTAAAGGAAGCTATGCACTACATGATGATTTTCAGGCTCAGTTAGATGAATTACATGAGCAGACTGGTGTAAGCTTCACTATTTTCTACGGGGAAACTAGATACATCACATCACTTACAGATGAAAGTGGTCAGAGAATGGAAGGTACACAGGCATCTGAAGAAGTTGTAGCTAAGGTTGTTGGAAGTGGTGAGGATTATCTCGCAACTAACTTTAATATTAATGGTAGTGATAGCAAGTGGTATGCATACTATATTCCACTTAAGAATACTGACGGAACAGTTGTAGGTATGATATTTGCAGGCCGCGAAACAGATTCCGTTGCCTCAGCTTTACTTAACGCAAGACTAATTATGATTGGTGTTTACATCTTCTTCGTTGTATTAGTTTTTATTTTAGGTCATAGAATGATTGTGAAATCCACAAATGCTATAGATGAAATTGTGGCTGGACTTAAGAAGCTTGAGGATGGTGAATTATCATTTTATATTGAAGATCATGCATTTGATAGAACAGATGAGATTGGTGTTATTGCTGAGACTTCAGCGGAGCTTCGTGATAAGCTCCAGGATGTAATTAAGACATCTATTGATCTTTCAGACCAGGTAACAAATGCAGGTGAAAATCTTGCTTCAAGTGCTGATACAGCTTTACATGTTGCTGATCAGGTTTCAAATGCTGTTGAGGATATTAGCAAGGGCGCTGTATCACAGGCTGAAAGTGTTGAGAATTCTCTTAACAATACATTGGAGATGGGCGAAAGCATCGAGGATATTTCTGATAGCGTATTAGAGCTTTCAAAGGCTGCTACAGAGATGCTTCAGGATGCTAACAAGACTGTTGATGCTATTAATGAGCTTATGCAGCAAAATGAGCAGGTTATGGCTGCAATGGCAGAAATTCATACTCAGATTCAGGCTACAAATGATGCGGTTAAGAATATTGCAGAAGCATCTAACGCAATTACATCTATTTCAGACCAGACAAATCTTCTTTCACTTAACGCTTCTATTGAAGCTGCCCGTGCTGGTGATGCAGGAAGAGGATTCGCGGTAGTTGCTACAGAAATAGGTTCTCTTGCAGTTCAGTCTAAGGAAGCTTCTGTATCAATCAATGATATTGTTGCAAAGCTTGTTGCTGAGTCAGAGAAGAGTGTTGAGACTATTGAAAAGCTTAACGTAGCATTTAATCAGCAGAACAGCCAGCTTAATTCAACAAAGTCTGATATGGATTATGTGGTTAAGAATGTAAATAGCGTTGATTCTAGCACAAAGACTATCGCTGATAAGGTAGAGCTATTAAATGGATTAAAGGTGAGCTTTAATGATATTATTTCTGAGCTTTCTGCAATTTCTCAGCAGAACGCAGCATCATCAGAAGAGACAACAGCTTCTATGCAGGAATTAAATGCAACATTTGCAATTATTACACAGGCTGCCGATGAACTTAGAGATTTAGCAGTTAATCTAAATGATAAAATGAATTACTTTAATATAGAAGGCACTGTAGCCTAAAAAAAAGCCTTCCCCTCAAAAGGCTTCCCCTCAAAAGGCTTCCCCTCAAAAGGCTTCCCCCCCTGGGGGGAAGCTGTCAGCGCAGCTGACTGATGAGGGGGCTTTTTTTAATTACTAGAATATGTCAAAGCACCACTCTGTGCCCCAGCATATTTTACAGCCCAATTCTTTGCAGATTGTGGGTCTCGTGTGCTGTACCCATAATTATTGCCAGGTCTAAAGCTAGATGCTCCAGCAATCTTTGCTGTAGAAATATCCCAAGATAATACACTACCACTATCTGTGAATCTTCCTATATAATCCATTGCATTTACAACACATCCCTTGTGGCTGCCAGCTTCAAAGTAGTTTTTCTCTGAATAGATATTGCAGTCAGTATAAGGTGTATAGCCTAAGTCAAAATCGTATACATAGTTGTTATAGCAGTGGAAATATCCATAGCGCATCAATCCAGGCGCACGGGTGAGAGTCTGCTTAAAGTAGCAGTTGCTTATGGTCATGCAAGGGTAGCCTGTGTATGTACCATGGCCGTCTTCACCAGGATATCCTAGAATTAATCCATATTTGTGCCCACCAAAGAAGCAATCATTAACTGAAACAAAGTTTGCCTTAAGTCCAACATAGAGGAACTTGTCAGTGTCATTATGATGAATGCTTGCATCTCTATTCATATCATGTCCTGGCCAAGAGCAGTGATCCAGCCAAAAATTATTTCCATCTGAAATATACATCTGAATATCATCGTTATTGTTAATGCTTACAGAGTGTGTAAACGTAATATTCTTGTAGATGTTATTACCTGATGACTGAATGTTTCTAAAGTGTATATTGTTTAGTGTGTGGGCATTATAAGAGCCTACAAATGTCTTATTGCTTCCTACGTTTACCTTTGTAAGAGCATTCTGTGACATGTTTGCACCGATAACGATAGTGTAAGGTGTAGAGCCGGCTGCATATTTTTGAAGGTCACTAAGTGAATTAACAGTTACAGTCTGGCCAAAAACACCACCTGTAATACATGCCTTTTCTCGTCCTGACATATCCTTTGAATATCCAGCAAAGCCTTCAACTCCAGAGGAATTTATTCTGAAACACTGGCTGGTAGAACCATTATAATTTGTCAGCTTATAGCTGCCATTAGAAAGTGTTAGTGCAAGATTTGAATTGTTGTAATTTACAATCTTATAATTGAGGGCAATGCCATTAGCATCATTCTTTACAGCAACTATCTTCCAGTACTGAGATTTGTCGCCAGATGCCACCTTGGCTGCGGCAACACCGTTGCCAGATGTTACGCTGCTGGAAAATGGTGTGAAACAATAGCCGGTAGCAACATTGATGATTCTATATACACCGCTACTTACATATGAAAGAACCCATCTGTTTGATGTGGCACTAGTGCCATTTGAAGTAAGAACTCCACCGTTTGTACCATTGTCATTTACATATTTTCCATCACTGCAATTTACAAAATTGAGCTGCTGCTGAGGGTATACAGTGCTAAGTGATGAGCTTGTTGTAGTTGAAGCTGCAGATGAGCTCTGGCTTGAAGAACTGCTGGTATTAATGGCTTCAAATACAAATTGTTGACAAGCTAATCCGTTATATGTCCATGTGTTAATATTTCCCTTGTTTGCTGTAGACCAACCATATACATCAACAGCCTGCTTATCACCTGAACATTTTGTTGTAAGGCAAAAGACTCCGTCAGTAGATGTTTTTATAGGCTTGAATTTCTGAGGGTCTTTGCCATTTTCGTTGTAGAGCTCTACATTAGTTCCATCTGTTGCTTTTCCTCCGGTAACATCCATCATTCTTCCGCTGGACATACCGGTTTTCAGGGTAATATATCCATCACCTACATTAGTTACATACCATCTTTGGCATGGATAACCATTTCCTTGGTATTGCTGTACGTTGGCGCCGTTTTCATCCTTGCCGTCAGCTACCTCTACATATTTCTGGCTGTTGACGTTTTTGATGTAGTACCAACCATCGGAAATGTAACCTGTCTGTAATGATGATGTTGATGTGCTTGATGAACTGCTGCTTGATGAGGTGTTTGAATTACTAGAACTGCTTGAACTGTTGCTAGAAGGCCATGGAGCCTGCTCGAAATACCAAATTTGATTATTTGCTCCAGTATTTGCATATTGATGTACATTGGCGCCAGTAGTTGTCTTGGCGCTTGTTACATCAACCACTGAATTGAAGTCGCTTACTTCTGTAGCTATATAGTAGCCCAGGTTAGAATCTGCTGGCTTGAGTGCAAAATTCTGAGCTGAGCAGCCATTGTTGCTCCAAATCTGGATGTTAGTTTTGTTTTCAGATGAACCGTTTGCCACATCGAGCGATATGCCTCCGGTCATATCTGTGGCAGGGTGGATTCTGTAGTTTCCTGTAGAGGAATTCTTTTCAAGAATCCATCTTTGTCCTAATGAACCAGTGCCAGTTGCCTGAACCACATTGGCACCAGCTGTAGCCGAGTCATTCTCTACTGTGAGATAAAGACCGCTGTTTTTGTTTTTGATGTAATAGATGTTTCCTGTTTCAGGTGTCACTGCTGCTGCGTTTACCTCTAGCACAGGAAAAGCTATAAATGACATTACCGTAAATACCAGTGCAGCCGATAATGCCAATGCCTTTCTTAACTTCTTCTTCACTTCATTGTTCTCCTTGTTTTGAATTTTCTTCAAAACTCAGTTACTCCCCTTATCCCCTCAGTTAAGCAACATAGATATTGTAGCAGATAGGGGTGGGAGAAAAAGACTTGACCCTGTATTTTACCACAAGTTCCACGAATTGCACAAAAAAATAAGAGATGAATTTGTGTGAAATTTCAAATCATCTCTTAATTCTTTTTATCTGTTCTGCCTACAAGGTAATCTAGAGAAACCTGATAATAATCCGCAAGCATAATGGCGTAGGATAGTGGCAGTTCCCTTATTCCTTTTTCATATCTTCTGTAGACCTCTCGCTTGCAGAATAGGATATCTGCAACTTGCTGTTGAGTCAGGTCGTGGTCTATTCTTAAATCTTCCAGGCGTCTTAGTAGCATAGCTGTTCCTTTCTGTTGTTTAACATATTAATAGCTGAGTTATCTGTAAAAGAGGTGATGTAAGGCTTAAAAGTGTGAAAAATATGTTAAATAATTGATTTTCTCTAGACAATGCTACCAAACAGTGGTATAGTACATTTAAAGATGCTACCAAACGGTGGCGAAAAAATTTTACTCTTTCGTGCTACCAAACGGTGGTATTAATGGTTACATGAGGGAGAAATAATAATAGCAGGAGGGACTTTACACTATGACTAGAAACAAGAAACTTGTACGACTTATGGCAGCTACAGTTGCTGCAACAACAGTTGCTACATCAGTGCCTGCATTTGCAGCATTTGATGCAAGTTACTATGCAAAGCAGAACCCAGATGTAGTAGCAGTAGTAGGAACTACTCCAAAGGCTTTGGAGAATCACTACAACACATTCGGTAAGAAAGAAGGTAGAGCAGCTAGTGCTGAAGACCTTGCTAATTCGCCACTTCGCCAGATTTTTGATGCTAAGCTTTATGCTCAGCTCTATCCAGACGTAGTAGCAGTATTCGGAACAGACGCTGACAAATTATTCCAGCACTTCATGGCATTTGGTATCAACGAAGGCCGTAAGATTAACCAGTACTTTGATGTAAATGCATACAAGGCAGCTTACCCTGACCTTGCAGCAGCATTTGGCGACAACACAGCATCTTACTACCAGCACTTCGCTACAAACGGTATCAAGGAGCACCGTACCCTCGGCGGCTTCCCAGCTGAGAACATCCTCCCAGGTGGCGTAAAGACGGCAGCAGGCAGCAGCTCTAGTTCATCTTCTGGCGGCAGCTCAGGCGGAGCAAGCGGTGGCTCAAGCGCAGCTGTACCTGGAGCAACTGCAGCAGAGCAGGCATACAATACAGCAAAGGCTGCAACTGAATCTGCAGCTAAGGCTTTAGCTACTGCAAATACTGCAAATACAGAGGCACAGGCAGCTTTAACTGCAGCAAATGTTTCTAGTTTAGCGTCAGCAAATAAAACTGTTAGTGATGCAGTAGATGCCATTGCAGGAGATAAAGGTTCTAATACAACCACACAAAAAGCGGTAGATGATACACAGAAGCTAGTAGATGCAGCTGCAACAGCAATAACTACAGCAAAAACACATCCTACAGCAGCTAACAAGAGTGCAGCAGCAGATGCTGCAGCAAGTGCTGTAGATTCGGCTACAAAAACACTTGATGCTGCACAGAAAAATAAGGAAGCAGCTCAAGAAGCAGTTGATAAGGCGGATACAGCATTAAAAGCTGCCCAGGTTGCAGCAGAAGCAGCAAAGAATGCAAAGGATGCTGCAGTTGCTGAAAAGACAGCTACTCAGAGCTATATAGATGCGATTGATAATCAAATTGCTGTAAGTGATAAGAACCTTGCAGATGCTCAAGCAACCATTGACGAAGCAAAGCAGGCTGAGACTAAAGCTAAAAAGGATATGGCTGATGCTATGAAGGTAGCTACTGCAGCTGTAACTGAGGCTGAGAAAGCTTTTGCATATGAAAAAGGAACTGATGGTTCGATAAAAACAGATACAGATGGAAATGCTGTAGTTGATGAAAATGTAGGTACTGTAAAGGATCTTAAGACTGCAACAGATGCATTGGTTACAGCAATTGAGAAAGTTACATACAAAGCGGCTTATGAAGCAGGAATCAAGATAGATGAATCTAAGAAAGATTCAACAGATGCATATATTGCAGATGATGGAACTGAAACAGATAAGGCTGTAGAACTATACCAGCAGTATCTTGACGCAGTAGCTACTAAGGATGCAAAGGCAGTTACAGAAGCTGAAACTGCATTGAATAAGGCCGTACCAGGTGTTGCATCTGATGGTAAGGTAGATGACAAGGCTTTGGCTAGAGCAGAACGTGCGGCAGCTGATTCTGCATACCAAAGTGCTAAAACAGCAGCTGAACAAGCGATAGCAGATTATGCAACAGCTGTAAAGGCTTATAATGACGCATTTGGACAGCTTGGTACTTCAGCAGATGCTGCTGTAGATGATTCTATAAAAGAGGCATTATCTACTGCACAAACTAATTTAAAGACAGCAGGTGTTATTACTACTCCAGCAACTTTGGATGGAAAAACAGCTGCAGAAGCAGATGTCTCAAAGCTAACTGGTTACAAAACAGCTGAGCAAGTTGGAACAACTGCTGGAGAAGCTGCAGCTGCTGCAATAGAGGCTTTAAATAAAGCATATAATACTGCTTACAGTAAAGCAACTACTTCAGCAAACAATGCAAATGATTTTAAAACAAAACAAGAAGATGTTGCAACCAAGACTACAGCAGTAGAAAAAGCAAAGGAGGCAACAGATGCTGCTCTTGATAATAAGGCAAAAGTAGAGGCTGAGCAGCAGGCAAAAGTAGATGCAGCTACTAAGGCAGTCGATGACGCTAAGTTTGAAAGGTCTTTATTGGTTAAAGAGCGTTATGGCGAAGATACTGATGGTGAATACGATGCTGACAAAGAGAAGGCAGATAACGACATTTTAGCTAAAGACAAGGCTACTAAGGAAACTGCTCTAGAGGATATTGATGGCCAAATTAAGGAAGATGAAGACGCAATCGAAACTGCTGATAAGGCTGTAGAGACTGCTACAACAAACAAATCTGATGCTGACAAGGCATTGTATGATGCAACAACTATGGAAAACACAGCGCAGAGCCAGCTAGATACAGCAAATGGTCAGGTTAGAGAAGTTAACAACATCAGAGTTACAGAGACAGAGGAAACTACAACACCTTAATCTTGATAAGATACTTTCATATCAATACTAATTCCTTTATAGGCGGAGCACCCTTCGGGGTGCTCTTGCTATATGTGCATAAAAATAGGCATAGCTCCTGCACATCCTTCTCTAGCTGTCGCCCTGCTTTATGTATGGATTCTGTCACAGAAACCCCAGAAAATCTCTGAATTACGTCGACATTGTGACAGAAATCCAATCCATAGACCTATTTTCTGTCACAAAAAAATCTACAAATCCCATAAATACATTTATGCTGTGACAGAACAAGAGCAAATACATCAAAACTCTGTCACAGCTATTGCCACAAATTCAGAAAAAACATTGCATCTGTGACAGAATCATGTCCGAAATCCTCGAATCCTGTCACACAGATTCAAAGAAACATTATAATTACGTACAGCCTGTGACAGAAATTGCACTAGTTCACCTGATTACTGTCACACAGTCTATTACAAATGCAATTAACTCGTTGCCTCTGTGACACGACAAGCTATAGAAACCACATATTCCATCACCTATTATGTCCTTCATCTCTATAGTGATACCCAACCCATACATACCTATAAATAGGCATACATCCCGCGCATCCATTCCTCTGTCACCAGTGTAAAATAAAAGCAAAAGCACGCACCAGAGCCAAAGTATTCCCAATGCGTGTCCTAATCAGCTACCTCATACACGCAGGAGAACAATAGTCTTCTGTGTGCGTGTCACAAGCGTCCCATCCCGACACGCAGGAGAGCAAGAATCACCCATGTGCGTGTCATAAGTAACTAATCCATACACGCACGAGAACGAAGCCTATCCATCTGCGTGTTTATGCCAGGTCTCTTAATAAGTTAATCACTTCGCAATTCCTTAGCTACACATATAAATAGGCATAACCACCGTGCATCGTGCCGCTGGCTAGAAAAAATAAAAAATGCAGAATTGCCATACTTGAAGGTAATTCCGCATTGTTTAAATTAGCTAGCCTTTGGCTCACCGTATACTCTTTTCATAGATTCATATGAAATGACCCATTGTTTTCCAAATTTACATACATCAATTCCTAGAATGAACTTTCCGTACATAATGGCATGCCTGAGGGTACTTTCGTTTAATCCCCACATTTCAGTGGCATCTCGTAGTGCCATAAGTCCGTCAAAAGGAGAATTAATTTTCAAACCATTTTCCCATAGTTCATCACATGAAATATCTAGCTCATCATTCCATACTATGCCGTATCCACCAATATCAATTTTTGCACTTTTAAATAAAGTGGAATTAGCAATTAGCTCATTGAACATTGGATATTTTTCAGCAAGTGCTTTAATATCGTATAGTTTTCGTTGACCTTCGACGAACAAGACATTTAATTTATAATCATCAGTGACTTGAATATCTTTAATTTTATGAAACATAAACGCCTCCTATTCTAATGGGGGAATTTTTACAAATTCTTGTGTCTCCCATATTTTCAGTAATTCATTTCGGTGTAAAGAAGTCCATTTAAGTACTAATTGAAGTACGCGTAAAGGTAAATCACCTTCTATAACTTCGTTTTTTTGAAAATCAATAGCTGCAATCTGATCACCGTAAATAGCGTGAATATGTGGTGGATTGTGTTCACTGGAAAGAAAATACATTCTAATCACAATACCATTAAATCTTGATATAACTGGCATAACATTACTCCTTGTCAATATTATATCACGGTATCGTGAATTTACAACTGATATACATAGAGATTTTGCTATCTCTGGCATAAAAGATAATAGGCATAACCACCGCGCATCATGCCGCTGGCTGTTCACATTTGAATGCTGAAAAAATAAAGTATGACAAATGTGGCTATATCCTTCAGTCATACTTCATATCAAGGTATTCAAGGGTGATATCGTATTTTAAAGTATGACTTTTGGCGAAATCTAAGAAAATATACGCAGAATGACTGATGGAGGTACGCTTCATCTTCATTCAGAGTATGACACCATAGAAATAAGCAAAAAGTCATACTTAAAACTATACAAAATGCCACAATCCAACAATTTTCAAGTATGACAACATCAGAATCCTCATATAGTCATACTCAAAAGGCTAAAGTACAACTAACGGTTGAAGAGCCATACAAAAACCACAACAAAAACAATAGGCATAACCACCGCACCCCGCCGCTGGCTGTCACCCTGGTTAAGCAAAAGAAATGCGGGAGCCAAAACAATGGCCGAAGATGATATAATTAGGCTAAGGCGAAAGAAAAGGAGAGAAGCTCATGACATTTACAACACTGTGCTATTTGATAAAGGATAATAAATATTTAATGCTGCATCGCACTAAGAAGGGGCATGATATTAACGCGGGGAAGTATATTGGTGTAGGTGGACATGTGGAAGAAAGAGAGTCACCAGCGGATTGCATTAGGCGAGAGATATATGAGGAGACTGGGTTTATGGCTGGCGAAATCACAGCCAGGGGATTTATTACATTTGTAATGGGTGATGTGACAGAGCATACTTTTCTTTACACTTGTGATGATTTCACTGGAGAGATGAAGGCGGAGTGTGATGAGGGCGAGCTGCAGTGGGTAGATATTGATAAAGTGCTGGAGCTAAACCTGTGGGAGGGGGATAAAGTTTTCCTGGAGCTTTTAAATACAAATAAAGACTTTTTTACTGTTAAGTTAATTTATGACTGTGACGATAATCTAATTGACTACTTTACCGAATGATTTTGGAATATGAAATTGAATGTGAATCTCAAAAATCATTAATATATCCTGTGTGACACTTATGTGACAAATCACATGGTATTATCTTTTCAGAAACAAAAACAAACACAAATTTAGGAGGTATGAAAAAATGGTAGTAGGACAGATCATTAATTGCTGTACAGTAGACGAGGTTATTAGAAAGGCTTTCGAGCTAAAAGATAAGGGGATTGTCACTGAATTTGTTTCTAATTGTGCACTAAAGGTTGTGTGCATAGATTAATAAAAGCCTTGCCGGTTGGCAAGGCTTTTAATTTTAGTCATCTAAATCATTTGAAGACATTTCTAGTACGGTACGCTTTCTAGCCATTTCATCTGACTCAAGGTACTCATCATATGTAGTCATCTTATCAATCATCTGTCCATTTGGAAGAATCTCAATAATACGGTTAGCTGTTGTCTGTACGATTTCGTGGTCACGAGAAGAGAAGAGGATTACGCCTGAGAACTTCTGAAGTCCTGTATTTAAGGCTGTAATAGACTCCATATCCAAGTGGTCAGTAGGCTCGTCAAGCATAAGCACATTGCTGTTTTCAATCATCATTCGTGAAAGAAGAACACGTACCTTTTCACCACCGGATAAAACCTTCATTTTCTTAGCACCGTCATCACCTGCAAAAAGCATACGGCCAAGGAAACCACGTACATAAGTAGCATCTTTAATCTCAGAGAACTGTGTAAGCCAATCTACAATGAGAAGGTCTGTATTAAAGATGTTAGTGTTGTCCTTAGGGAAGTAAGACTGGCTTGTAGTAACGCCCCACTTGTAGCTTCCCTCGTCTGGCTCCATCTCACCAGCAAGAATCTGGAATAATACTGTCTTTGCCTTTTCGTTAGAACCAACGAAAGCAATCTTATCTTCACGACCAACATTAAATGTAAGATGGTCAAGAATAAGCTCTCCATCAATTGTCTTTGTAAGATTCTCGATTGAAAGAACCTCGTTACCAATTTCACGAGCTGGTCTGAAATCGATGTATGGGTACTTACGGCTAGAAGGACGGATGTCATCAAGCTGAATCTTCTCTAATGCACGCTTTCTAGATGTAGCCTGCTTAGACTTAGAAGCGTTAGCAGAGAATCGCTGGATGAATTCCTGCAATTCCTTAATCTGTTCTTCCTTCTTCTTGTTAGCTTCCTTACGCTGCTGAATAATAAGCTGTGATGACTGATACCAGAAATCATAGTTACCAGCGTAAAGCTGAATCTTACCGTAATCAATATCTGCAATCTGTGTACATACCTTGTTAAGGAAGTAACGGTCATGGGATACAACGATGACTGTGTTCTCAAAGTTAATAAGGAACTCCTCAAGCCATGCAATAGCATCCAAATCCAAGTGGTTAGTAGGCTCATCAAGAAGAAGAACATCTGGTGAACCGAAAAGTGCACGTGCAAGAAGGATTTTGACCTTAAGAGCACCAGGAAGCTCGCTCATTAATGTGTAGTGGAATTCTGTATCAACTCCAAGTCCGTTAAGAAGTGTAGCTGCATCTGACTCTGCATTCCAACCATCCATCTCTGCAAACTCGCTCTCAAGCTCAGCAGCACGGATACCATCCTCGTCAGAGAAGTCTTCCTTCATATATATAGCGTCCTTTTCCTTCATGATATCGTAAAGACGCTGATTACCCATGATAACTGTATCAAGAGCTGTGAACTCATCATACTTGAAGTGGTCCTGCTCTAAGAATGAAAGGCGGTTGCCAGGGCTCATAGTGATTTCACCACTGGTAGGCTCAAGCTGACCTGATAAAATCTTAAGGAATGTAGACTTACCAGCGCCGTTAGCACCGATGATACCGTAGCAGTTACCCTCTGTAAATTTGATATTAACCTCTTCAAATAAGGCTTTCTTGCCAAAACGAAGAGTGACATTATTTGCTTGAATCATTAAAAATAGTCCTTTCAAAAACTCAATTAAAATAAACCTGAAATAGTTTATCAAAAAAACATAAAAATGTCTAGATTTTGCCAAAAGTTTCAGCATGGCATTATTGCTTTTTACCCTGTTAAATTATATAATATTTAATAAAAATTTTTGGAAAGGTGGTGATATCATGTCAGATTACAATCAGGCCGATTTACAACAGCTTGAGAACAAGATTGCTATGGATGGACATGGTGTCATCGCTACGGAAGATTTTGTTGACCCTGATGTGCTTTACCGTGAGCTTATCGATAGGGTTCGCAAGTACCATCCTAACACTGATATCTCTATGATTGAAAAGGGCTATCAGCTTGCCAGCAAGGCTCATGAGGGTCAGGTTCGCAAGTCTGGGGAGCCTTATATCATTCATCCTCTTTGCGTTGCAATCATTCTTGCAGATCTTGAGCTTGATAAAGAGACTATCGTTGCAGGGCTTCTTCATGATGTGGTGGAGGACACCATATATACTAAGGAAGAAATAGCAACAGAGTTCTCTGAGGAAGTAGCAGAGCTTGTTGATGGCGTTACCAAATTAGGTCAATTGAATTACGATGCGGATAAGGTGGAAATCCAGGCTGAGAACCTTCGTAAGATGTTTCTTGCTATGGCTAAGGATATTCGCGTTATCCTTATTAAGCTTGCAGATAGGCTTCATAACATGCGCACGCTTAAGTATATGCGCCCTGAGAAGCAAAAGGAAAAGGCTAAGGAGACCATGGAAATTTACGCTCCTTTGGCACAGCGTCTTGGTATCAGCAAGGTTAAGATAGAGCTTGATGATTTATCACTTAAGTATCTTGAGCCAGAAGCCTACTACGATTTAGTGGAGAAGGTTGCCCTCAGAAAGAATCAGCGTAACGAATATATTAATTCTTTAGTAGATGATGTGGCTAAGCATATCAAGGATGCTGATATTGATGCAGAGGTATACGGAAGAGCTAAGCATTTCTTCAGCATTTACAAGAAGATGGTTAATCAGAATAAGACCATCGATCAGATATATGATTTGTTCGCAGTGCGCATTATTGTTGATTCTATCAAGGATTGTTATGCAGCCCTTGGTGTAATCCATGAGATGTACACTCCAATTCCAGGACGTTTTAAGGACTACATTGCTATGCCTAAGCCTAACATGTATCAGTCCTTACATACTACTGTTATCGGTCCTAACGGTTCGCCTTTTGAGATACAGATTCGTACCTATGAAATGCACCGCACCAGTGAATACGGTATCGCAGCCCACTGGAAATACAAGGAAAGCGGCGAAGGCTCTACAGTTATGGGCGAGGAAGAGAAGCTTTCCTGGCTTCGTGAAATCCTTGAGTGGCAGCAGGAGATTTCCGATAATAAGGAGTTTTCAAGCCTTCTTAAATCAGACCTTAATCTGTTTTCGGATACAGTATTTTGTTTTACTCCATCAGGAGATGTTAAGAATTTGCCTAACGGCTCTACACCTATCGATTTTGCCTATGCCATCCATTCTGCTGTAGGTAACCGCATGATTGGTGCTAAGGTTAATGGCAAGCTTGTTCCAATTGATTACGTTATCCAAAATGGTGACCGTATCGAAATCGTCACCTCTCAGAACACAAACGGCCCTAGCCGTGATTGGCTTAGCATTGTTAAGAGTTCACAGGCTAAGAACAAGATTAATCAGTGGTTCAGAAGCCAGTCCAAGGATGAGAATATTGCTAAGGGTAAGGAATTGCTCATCAGTTCTGCTAAGCAAAAGGGAGTAGACCTTGGAGAGGTAAACAAGCCTAAATATCAGGAATTAATCAAGAATAAATACGGCTTCCACAGCTGGGATGATTGTCTTGCAGCTGTAGGCCAGGGCGCTATCAAGGAAGGCGCTGTCATTAACAGAATGTATTCTGAATGGCAGAAGGATCATCCTATTAAGATGACCGATGAGGATGTTCTTGCTGAGCATTCAGGTGGCAACGAAAAGATTAAGCCTAAATCTAAGAACGGCATTACAGTAAGCGGTATATATGATGTTTCAGTTCGTTTCTCTAAGTGTTGTAATCCAGTGCCAGGTGACGAAATCGTTGGCTTCGTAACCAGAGGTCGTGGTGTTTCCATCCACCGTACTGACTGCATCAATATGATTAACCTACCTGATTTTGAAAAGGAAAGATTAATCGAGGCAGAGTGGGCTACAGATTCTGAGGATGAAGGCAAGAAGGGCGGCGTATATCTTACAGAAATCAATATCTACGGCAACAATCGTACAGGACTTCTTGTAGATATTACTCGTATCTTTACTGAAAGAGAAATCGATATCGATTCAATCCATTCTAAGACCAGCAAGCAGGGCGTTGCTACAATCACCATCAAGTTCGGCACCCAGAGCCGTGAACAGCTTCGCTCATTAGTTGAGAAGATTAAGCAGGTTGAATCAATCATAGATGTTGAACGCCCTAGAGGATAATATAGAACTTAATAAATTTGGCGGTTGGAACAGCTATTTCAAAGTAGATAGCTGTTCTACTATTTTGGAGAGGAATATGAAAGTAGCAAAAGTGATGTTGCCAGCAGCGATGGAGAATTGCTATCTGGCTATTAATGAGGAAACAAAAGAATCTATTATTATCGATCCAGGCTCTGCGGCAGATAGGGTAAAGTCTGCAGTAGCACAGACTGGCACTAAGCCTGTGGCAGTGCTTCTTACTCATGGGCATTTTGACCATGCTGGTGAGGCTGCTACCATTGCAGATGAATACGGGATTAAGATATACGCACATGAGGCCTGCGCCGACGAGCTTAAAAATCCATCTATCAATCTATCTGCAGATATGTATGGAAGCAGCGAAACATACAGGGCAGATATCTTTCTAAAGGATGATGAAGTAATAGAGCTGGCAGGACTTAAGGTAAAGTGTCTGTTTACACCAGGTCACACTCCAGGTGGCTGCTGCTTCTATTTTGAAAAAGAAGGCATTGTGTTTACAGGGGACACACTGTTTGCAGGTTCAGTTGGTCGCACTGATTTCCCAGGCGGCTCTATGAGCCAGTTGGTAGGTAGCATTAAGAGTAAGCTTCTAGTGTTGGATGACGACACCATCTGTTACCCAGGCCACAACGAACCAACCACAATTAGCGAAGAACGATTATACAATCCTTATTTGAGCTAAAATCAGAACTATAACTTCTTGTGGGCTACTTAAGGAAAAAGCCCACAAGAACTTGGCTTTGCCAAGCAATATTTTCTTTTAGAAAATATTGGTCAATCTCCGGTTCTTGATTTTCTGATGAAAATCAAAAACCTATAATTACTATCTAAAAGAAAGATTTAATATTAGATAGTAGCCAATAAGAACAGAACTACTATCTGATAAGACAATTAGAGTTGAGATAGTAGTTACTTAACAATTATTTACTATCTAGTAAGAAATTTTGAGCTGAGGTAGTAGCTGAATGACAAACATTTACTATCTGCGAAGGAAAAAATGATTTAGATAGTAAGAAATATGAATATTACTACTATCCATTATAAAAAATCAAATATAGGTAGTAATAAGTCCACAGCATACTACTATCTAAGATTGAAAATCAAAATCAGATAGTAAAAGTGCAAGAGAGCACTACTATCTTGATAACAAAAAGTATGCACAGATAGTAAGCTCCATAGATAATTAGGAACAAAGATATGATATACGTAAAGTTAAACGAAGATAATTTTGAATACGACATTTATTCCCTGGTAAAGGCATTTTATCCTAAGCAGGAGGTGCGCATCGGCACTGCGGATGCACCGACTGATGAGGACATCTTATTTACCATGGACGTTAAATACGCAGACTACAAGCTTACATTAGATGGCAGGGAGGTTGAGATAGATTATTCCAACAGGCCTGATACTAAGAATCGTCTTAAGCTTGCTATTTATGAAAGCATAAGCAAGCGCACAGGAAAGACTTTGCCTTGGGGGACACTTACAGGCATTCGTCCTACCAAAATTAGCCTTGGCATGATAGAACAGGGCGCATCAGATGAAGAGGTAGCTGATTACATGAAAAAGACCTACCTTACATCAGATGAAAAGATAGCCTTGAGCCTTCAGGTTTCACACAAGGAGCATGAGCTTTTATCAGGAATTGATTATGACAATGGGTATTCTGTTTATATTGGAATTCCATTTTGCCCAAGCACCTGCCTTTACTGTTCGTTTACTTCATATCCAATAGGTCTTTGGAAGAAGAAATTAGATGATTATCTAAATGCTCTTGAAAAGGAGATTGCATTTACCGCTGAGGCATGTAAGGATAAAAAGCTTACCACTATCTATATTGGTGGGGGAACCCCAACATCCCTTGATGAAGAGCATTTACAGAAGCTTTTAGAGCTGGTTGATAGATATTTCAACACCACAGATTTGCTGGAATACACTATCGAGGCAGGCCGTCCAGATTCCATCACCTACGAGAAGCTTCAAATTATGAAGAATCATCCTATCACCAGGATTTCTATTAATCCACAGACCATGAATCAAAAGACTTTGGATTTAATAGGAAGATTCCATAAGGTGGAGGATATCTACAGGGTATATGGCTGGGCCAAGGAGCTTGGCTTTGATGATATCAATATGGATTTAATACTTGGGCTTCCAGGTGAGACAATAGAAGATGTAAGATACACATTATCAGAGATTGAAAAGCTGTCCCCAGATAATCTGACTGTCCATTCACTGGCTTTGAAGCATTCTGCAAGGCTTAACATAGATAAGGAAGCTTATGATGATTATTTAATCGAAAACTCACAGGCTCACATGGATGCATGCCTTGAAACAGCTAATAAGCTCAACCTTAAGCCTTACTATCTATACAGGCAAAAGAACATGGCTGCTAACCTTGAGAACATAGGATATGCAACTTCTGACAAAGAAGGACTCTATAATATCTTGATAATGGAAGAAAAACAAACTATAATGGCACTTGGCGCAGGCTGTTCATGTAAGTTTGTTGCAGACCATGGTGCCACAGTTACAAGATGTGAGAATGTCAAGGATGTTCAGCTTTACATGGACAGAATTGATGAAATGATAGAAAGAAAAAGAGAAAGACTTAGAGAGGATTTAAAATGGCTTTAAACAAGAAACCAGTTAACGGAATGAAGGATATACTTCCTTATGAAATGGAAGTTAGAGATTATGTTACTTCTATTATTAAGGAGACATATCGCTCATTTGGATTTACACCAATCGAGACACCAGCAATGGAGTCTATTGGCAATCTTTCAAATAAGCAGGGTGGCGAGAACGAAAAGCTTATCTTCAAGGTAATGAAGCGTGGCGAGAAGCTTAACATCCCAGAGGCTACTACTGAGGAGGATGTTGTAGATTTTGGTATGAGATACGACCTTACAGTACCTCTTTGCCGCTTCTATTCTAACCATGCTAACGAGCTTACTTCACCATTTAAGTCACTTCAGATTGGTTCTGTTTGGAGAGCTGATAGACCTCAGCGTGGTCGTTATCGTCAGTTCACTCAGTGTGATATCGATATTTTAGGCGAGCCTAGCAACCTTGCAGAGATAGAGCTTATCCTTGCAACCACTACTACACTTGGCCGCATCGGTTTTAAGAATTTTGAAATCCGTATTAACGAGCGTCGTATCCTTAAGGCTATGGCTGCATACGCAGGCTTTGCTGAGGAGGATTACGATTCAATCTTCATTACACTTGATAAGATGGATAAGATTGGTCTTGATGGAGTTTCTAAGGAGCTTCTTGAGGCTGGTTATCCACAGGAATCTATCGATAAATATGTAGATTTGTTTGACGCACTTGATAATGTTAAGGATGTTGCTGCAGGCATGGAAATTTTACTTTCTAAGCTTGGTGAGTTCCTTGATGAAGAAGTAGCTAACTGGATGCGTGAGATTGCAACAGCTGTTAATGCTACTAAGGAAGCTGAGTTTGAGCTTGTATTTGATCCTACACTTGTACGTGGAATGAGCTATTATACAGGTACAATCTTTGAGATTGCTATTCCAGAGTTTGGCGGAAGCTGCGGCGGCGGTGGACGTTACGATAAGATGATTGGTAACTTTACAGGTCAGAACACTCCTGCATGTGGTTTCTCAATTGGATTTGAGCGTATTATCCTTCTTCTTATGGAGCAGGGCTTCAAGGTGCCAGGTGCTAACAAGAAAGTGGCTTATCTTGTTGAGAAGGGGTATCCAGCAGATAAGCTTACAGAGGTTATGGCGCAGGCTAAGGCAGCCCGTGCAAATGGTGAGACAGTTCTTGTAGTACGTATGAACAAGAATAAGAAGTTCCAGAAGGAGCAGCTTTCAGCAGAAGGCTATGAGGAATTCGTAGAGTTTTTCAATAGGTAAGATATTGTAGGGTTAATGTTATGGGATTATTAGGGGGCAAAAGAAAATTAGGAAGCAACAGTGCGCTTGCTATTGCAGCAGGCTGCGCTGTTGCTTTTATGTTTATTGCTACAATTGTAAGCACTGTTTTGTACAAGCAGAGAATGGATGAAGCAGTGGGACTGATGGCAGAAACTACCTACAACGAGTACGATTCCTATGTGGTAATGATTTCTTCTGATGATGATTCAACCTTTTGGAAGCAGGTGTACGAAGCAGCAAAGGAATACGGTAAGGAGAATGGTGTCTATATAGACATGATTTCTCAGTCTATTGATGAAAGCTATAGCAAGCCAGAGCTTATTGAGATGGCTATTGAGTCGGACTGCGATGCTATTTTTATAGAAGGGGATGACAGTGAAGAAACTACAAAAATGCTTGCCAGAGCAAGTCAAAGGGGGATTCCGGTATTTGCCTTAGGTACTGATGTGGAAGCTGAAAGCAGAATCAGTTACATAGGTGCTAACAGCTATTCTATAGCAAGCCTTTACGGCACATCTCTTGTGGACAATCTTGTAAAGCAAAAGAAGGTATTGGTGCTAGGGGCTGATAGTGTAAGTGTTGCTGATGAAAATGCTTTTATTAACAATATCCAAACAGCACTTACAGGGGCTGATATAGTAAATGCTCCTTTAGAATTTGAAGCCAGAGCTATTACAGAAACAGGGCCTTTTGCCATAGAAGAATATGTGCAGAACATGTTTAAGGAAAACGATTTGGCACCGGTGGTAATCTGTCTTGATGAAAAGACCACAGCTTCATTTTATCAGGCTATGATTGACTACAATAAGGTAGGTTCAATATTACTTTTCGGAAGTGATAAATCCTCAACCATCCTAACAGGTATCAAACAGAGGGTTATTGCAAGCTCAGTGTATGTGGATTCTAAGGCACTGGGCCAGGCAGCAGCAGGGGCTTTTATTGAATATAAGGAGGCAGGTAATGTTTCTGATTATGTCAGTGTAGAGGCTAAGCTGATTGATGCAAGCAATGTAGCAGATGAGCTTCAGGAGGTGGATGGTGAGTAAAAAAAGTATCAAATCCATGTCCTTAAGAAAAAAGATGATAATGGCTTTTTGTTTGCCTACTATATTGCTTTTTCTTGTAAATATGATGTTATACCTTGGTACCACAAGGGTGCTTAATTCCTTGGACGTTGTTTATTCTAGTAACAATGCTTTGAATCAGCTTAATACAGCATTGGAAAGCCTTCAAAATGCTACAGAAGGTTATCTGAATACTAAGACCAGCGATGCATTAGAGCAATATTACATTCGAGAACAGGAATATAGCGATATGCTAGTAGCCTTAGACGATAACAAGGATGACAATGAAAATCGTGTCATGGAGCGCAACATTAGGCACATGTCTCAAAACTACCTAGAGCTTACCAACCAGGCTGTGGAAAGTAAGCGTGGAGGTAATGTAGAAAAATACAAAAACATTTACGAAGAGGCAACAAGGACATTTAGCTATATAGAAAGTAGTATTAATAGTCTTAATAATAAGCAGTTTGTTAATAACTCTAAATCTTATGGGGCTATGATGGCGGCTTTGCAGACAATAGAGCGGCTAAATATTATTACATTAGTTATCATTGGTCTTGCCAATCTGGCGTTTGTTGTGCTTATAGCATCTACCATTGCAGGTCCTCTTGTCAGGCTTGCAGCTACTGCGGATAGTGTATCCAAGGGAGATTTTGATGTACCACTTCCACCTGTTAGAAGTAATGATGAGGTGGGAGTTGTTACAGGTGCCTTTAACAAGATGGTTATCTCTATCAAGGATTATATTGCAAAGCTCACAGAATCTATGGAAGCAACAAGAAAGCTCAGGGAGAACGAGCTTATTATGGAAAACCATGTAAAGGATGCGGAGCTTAAATATTTGCAGTCTCAGATTAATCCTCATTTTCTGTTTAACACCTTAAATGCAGGTGCACAGCTTGCCATGATGGAAGGGGCGGACAGAACCAGTAACTATATTCAGCGTGTGGCAGATTTCTTCAGATACAATATTAAGAAAAACAAGGACGTAGTTACCCTGAAGGAAGAAATTGAGCTGGTTGATATATATATCTACATAATAAATGTTCGTTTTGCTGGAGAAATCCAGTTTACAAAGGAGATAGACGAAAGCCTGCTTGATATCAAAATCCCAAGCATGATACTTCAGCCTATAGTTGAAAACAGTATCAACTACGGCTTGCGCAATATAGAATGGGCTAAAAAGATAAAGCTATCTGTATATGAGCTGGGAGATTACGTTTGTATTAGTGTGAAGGATAACGGAGCAGGCATAGAAAAGGAAACCTTAGATAAAATCCTAAATGGAAGCTTTGTAAGCAATCCTAACAAGTCTGATTCCAACGGAGTTGGTCTAAATAATTGCATAGAAAGGTTAAATATTTTCTATGAAAGGGACGACGTGCTTGATATCATATCAGAAGGAAAAGATAAAGGCACCGAAACCATCCTATATCTACCAAAATGATAAAAAAGAAGCCTTCCCCTTTTGTAAGGGGGAAGGTGTCGACGCAGTCGACGGATGAGGGTTTTTAAACATGTACAAAATACTACTAGCCGATGACGAAGGCATCGTCATCGATTCACTTAAATTCATAATAGAAAAAGAATACGGAAGCAAATGCGACATCCGCACAGCCAAAACTGGCCGTCAGGTAATCGAGGTTGCAGAAGAATTTCAGCCGGATATTGCCTTTATGGATATCCAAATGCCAGGAATTAACGGCATCGAAGCTATGAGGGAAATCAGGCGCACTAACAACCATGTGGTGTTCATCGTAATGACAGCCTATGACAAATTCGATTATGCCAAGGATGCCATTTCTATCGGAGTGCTTGATTATCTAAATAAGCCTGTTAGCAGGGAAGCTATCCTTGATGTGCTTGGCAAGGCCATGAATCAAATCGATGGAGAACGAAGGAAACGTAGCAACGATTTACAGGTTAGGGAGAAGCTTGAGACAGTTGTTCCTATTATAGAAAATGGTCTTATTCAGGATTTGCTTTTTAAGGAATATTTCAAGGAAGATATTGATAACTACAAGACACTTCTTGGCATTGATTCGGAATATGGTTACATGGCATGTATGGTGTTTGGTAGAGAGCTTGTAGGCAACTACATGACCAGTGCTGTAGCCGTATCAATCCAAGCCCAGAAGGCTTACCGTGAAATCCACACCATCACAGAGGATTATATTAAGGGAATCATGGGGGCTGTTATGTCTAACAAAATCCCAATTCTGATTCCTACTGATTCGCCAACTCTTTCTTATAATGAAAGAAATCAGGTGGTGGAAAACGCCAGAGCCCTTTGCAGAAAGCTTTCAGAACGATTTGATATGGATTTTCGAATCGGCTTTGGTTCGGTAAAGCCCCTAGAGCGAATGAGTGAATCCTATGAGGAAAGCAACTCAGTGCTTATATCTACCACCAGCCATGTGGCCCATGTGGATGATATGCCTGTGGCCTGCAGATATGAAGAAGATTATCCTATGGATTTGGAAAAACGCTTGTTTAACGAGGTCACCCTTGGAAATGTAAACGAATCTACAGCCCTGGCTCAGACCTTCTTTGAATGGATGGAAGAGAATTATTCTCATGATAATGACAGCATCAGGCTGAAATGCTTGGAGTTTGTATTATGGGCAGAGCATTTAGCATACGAAAAGACAGGTAGAATGTACGAGTTTCAAAGCAGATCTAATTATCTGTCAGAGCTTCTTAGCCTGGCTGGTTTATCCGATGTAGGCAGATGGTTTGTAGAAAAGATAAAGGCTGCGGCATTTTGGGTATCTAACAAGCATGAAGAGCAATCCATGAGTGCTGTGAATAAGGCTAAGCAGTACATAGATGAAAACTACATGAAGGAGCTTACACTAGATGATGTTTCCAGAGTGGTAAACATAAGCTCCTACTATTTTTCTAAGGTGTTCAAGGAAGAGACAGGGGAAAACTTCATTGATTATCTGACTAAGCTTAGGATTGAGGCAGCCAAGAATCTGCTAAAGACTACAAATAAATCCATGAAGGAAATTGCACTTGAGGTAGGATATTCGGACCCTAATTATTTCTCACGAAACTTTAAGAAATATACAGGAAAAACACCTACTGATTACGCAAAGGGATAAGATAAAAAGGGGATAATGTATGAGAGGATTTACAAAAATAATATCGCTTGTGGCAGCATCTACCCTGGTTTTTTGCTCCTGCGGCAGTATGAAAGCCACGGCAGATAAGCCAAGTGTCAAGGATAATGAAGGCATAGAAATAGGCTTGTGCTTCGATTCATTTGTAATTGAACGCTGGGAAAAGGACAGAGATGTGTTTGTGGACACAGCCTCAGGCCTTGGAGCTACAGTGAATGTTCAAAATGCCAACGGTGATGTGGATAAGCAGATAGAGCAGATAGAGTATCTGGTGGATAAAGGTGTAGATTGCCTGGTTATTATCCCTGTAGATGGAAATGTGCTAGGTGATGCAGTAGCACTTGCCAAGGAAAATAATATTCCAGTTGTTTCCTATGATAGATTGATACCAAATGCCAACACTGATCTTTACATATCCTTTGATAACAATATGGTAGGCCAGATGCTAGGGGAAGCCTTAGTAGAGAATGGCGCCACAAAGGTAGTAAAGATTTGCGGTCCACATACAGATAATAATGTGTCCCTTGTAAGCGATGGCTTTGATTCTGTAGTAGGAGAAAATGGGGTAGAGATAATTGATACCTATTACTGTGACGGCTGGAAGGCTGAGCTTGGTGGCGCCTATGTATACGACAACATGGACACAATAAGGCAGGCAGATGCAATCATGTGTGGAAATGATGATGTGGCAACATCTGTTATCAGAGCCCTTGCAGTAAGTCAGCTGGCTGGAGCCATCCCTGTAGTAGGCCAGGATGCGGATTTACCAGCATGCCAGCACATAGTGGAGGGCACCCAGCTAATGACTGTGTACAAGCCTGTAGGTGAGCTTGCCAAACAGGCAGCAGAGCTTTCATATAAGCTTGCCACCGGGGATTCACTATCAGTGGATACCACCATAAGTGACGGCTCCTTTGATGTGCCATATGTCACCATAGATCCAGTGGCAGTTAATAAAGAAAATATCGATGATGTGATTATTGCCGGGGGATTTCATTCACATGAGGATGTGTATATGAATGTGGAATGATCCCTTAGCCTTCCCCTAAATTAGGGGCGAAAGAGGTCCAGTGGACCTCTGCTTTGAGCCGACCGGAGCAGAGCGGAGAAGAAGGTGCCCCGCAGGGGCGGATGAGGGTATTAGTAAAAAATTGTGATTGTAAAACAGGACTAGCACAAAAAAGTGCTAGTCCTATTTTTGTGTCCTAAAAAAGTATGACAAAAATGTGAAGAAAGTAGCAACCATTTTTAGACCTCTTAATGGTACATTATCTTTAGTATCAAACACACCTAAACGAAAGGGAGGTTTTTCAGAAATGAAGAAAAAGTTATTAAGTGTACTATTAACAGGTGCTCTTGCAGCTTCAATGTTTGTAGGCTGCGGCACAAGCACAGAGACAACAGACACAGGAGCTGCTACAGGTGGGGACACAGCTACTGAGTCTACAGACACAGGAAGTGGTGCAGCAGGTGGAACAAAGGTTGGCGTTGCAATGCCTACTAAGGATCTCCAGAGATGGAATCAGGATGGCGCTAACATGCAGAAGGAGCTTGAGGCAGCTGGCTACACAGTAGACCTTCAGTATGCTTCAAATGATGTGCAGACACAGATTTCTCAGATTGAGAACATGATTAACTCAGGATGCAACGTACTTGTAGTTGCAGCTATCGAGGCTTCATCACTTGGTGAGGCAATGGATATGGCTTCTGAGGCTGGTATCCCTGTTATTGCTTATGACCGTTTGATTATGAACACAGACGCTGTTTCATACTACGCTACATTCGATAACTACAAGGTTGGTACAGTTCAGGGCGAGTACATTGAGAAGGAATTAAAACTCAAGGATACAACTGAAAAGTTCACAATGGAAATCACAGCTGGTGACCCAGGCGACAACAATGCAGGTTTCTTCTATCAGGGTGCTATGGATGTTCTTCAGCCATACATCGACAATGGAACAATCACAGTTAAGTCTGGTCAGACAGAGTTCTCTGATGTTGCTACAGCACAGTGGGCTACAGAGACAGCACAGTCACGTATGGAGAATATCCTTTCTTCTTACTATGCTGATGGAACAGACCTTGACATCTGCCTCTGCTCAAACGATTCTACAGCACTTGGTGTTGAGAACGCTCTTGCAGCTAACTACAATGGCGAGTATCCAATCGTAACAGGTCAGGATTGCGATATTGAAAATACAAAGAACATGATCGCTGGAAAGCAGTCTATGTCAGTATTCAAGGATACACGTACACTTGCTTCACAGGTTGTTAAGATGGTAGGTCAGATTCTTAACGGTGAAGAAGTAGATGTTAACGATACAGAGACATACAACAATGGTAATGCTGTAATTCCTTCATACCTTTGCGACCCTGTATTCGCAGATGCTAGCAACTACAAAGAATTACTTATCGATTCTGGTTACTACACAGAGGATCAGTTAAAGTAATAATAAAGATTTAAGTGGGGCGAGCAATGCTCGCCCTATTTTAAAGAAGAGAATAGCTTGAAGATGCTAAACAAAGTATTAAGTTATAAGGAGGGAGACTTAAGTGGGAAATATATTACTTGAGATGAAAAACATCACCAAAGAGTTCCCTGGAGTAAAGGCCCTTGATAACGTTAATCTTAAGGTAGAGCAAGGTGAGATTCATGCCCTTGTAGGTGAGAATGGTGCGGGAAAATCTACTCTTATGAACGTTTTAAGTGGTATTTATCCATACGGCTCTTACACAGGAGACATCGTATACAATGGTGAGGTTTGTCAGTTCCAGAAAATAAAGGATTCCGAGGAAAAAGGAATCGTAATCATACATCAGGAGCTTGCACTTATTCCTTACATGTCCATTGGTGAGAATATGTTCCTTGGCAATGAGCAGGGAAGAAAATCGGCAATCGATTGGGATAAAACATACGCTGAGGCTGATAAGTTCCTAAAAATGGTTGGCTTAACAGAAAGTAGCCGTACTCTTATAAAGGATATCGGTGTTGGTAAACAGCAGCTGGTAGAAATCGCAAAGGCTCTTGCAAAACATGCAAAGCTTCTTATTCTTGATGAGCCTACATCATCTCTTAACGAGACTGATTCAAAGGCACTTCTCGATTTGCTACTTAAGTTTAAGCAGGAGGGTATGACGTCTATTATCATCTCTCACAAGCTAAATGAAGTATCTTATGTAGCAGACCATATTACAGTTATCCGTGATGGTTCTACAATCGAAACACTTGATAAAACCGTTGATGATATCTCTGAAGATAGAATCATTAAGGGCATGGTTGGTCGTGAAATGACAGACCGATTCCCAAAGAGAGAAAATGTGAAAATCGGTGATATCGCAATGGAGGTTAAGGACTGGACAGTATATCATCCACAGTTTTCTGAAAGAAAGGTGGTTGATGGTGTATCAATGAACGTTCGCAAGGGCGAGGTTGTTGGTATCGCAGGTCTCATGGGTGCAGGACGTACCGAGCTTGCAATGAGTATCTTTGGTAAGGCTTATGGAACTAACATTTCAGGCCAGCTTATCCTTAACGGCAAAGAGGTTAAGCTTAAGAATATTAAGGATGCTATCAAGCACAAGATTGCATACGTTACAGAGGATAGAAAGGGCAACGGACTTGTTCTTACAAATCCTATTAAGATTAATACAACACTTGCTAATCTTTCAGAGATTTGCAGCAAGCATGTAATTGACCAGGATAAGGAATATCAGGTTGCTGAGGAATACAGGGATAAGCTTAAAACAAAGTGTCCTACAGTTGAACAGAATGTTGGTAATCTTTCAGGTGGTAACCAGCAGAAGGTTCTTCTTGCTAAGTGGATGTTTGCAAATCCTGATGTGCTTATTCTTGATGAGCCAACGAGAGGTATTGATGTTGGTGCTAAATACGAGATTTATTGCATCATCAATGACCTGGTTGCAGCAGGAAAATCAGTAATTATGATTTCCTCAGAGCTTCCAGAGGTTCTTGGCATGTCAGACCGTATATACGTTATGAATGAAGGCAAGATGGTAGGTGAGATGGCAGGTGAGGAAGCCTCTCAGGAAAGCATCATGTCATGCATCTTAAAATCATAGAAGGGAGAGAAAACATGGTTTCATTCAATTTATCAGAAGTCATCAAAAAATACACCATGGTTATCGCCCTGGTGGTCATCATTGGAATATTCTATGTGGGAACAAATGGAACAATTCTTTTGCCACAGAATATTAACAACCTGCTTTCACAGAATGCATACGTATTCATTCTTGCAACTGGTATGCTGCTTTGTATCTTAACAGGTGGTAACATCGATCTTTCCGTTGGTTCGGTAGTGTGCTTCATCGGTGGTATCGGCGCTGTTATGATGAGCAAGGGAATGAATGTATGGTTTACAGTACTTGTAATGCTTCTTGTTGGTGTGGCAGTTGGTGCATGGCAGGCCTTTTGGGTAGCTTATGTAAATGTCCCACCATTTATTGCAACACTTGCAGGTATGTACGCATTCAGAGGTTTATCAAATGTAGTACTTAATGGTTATGCAGTTTCTATCACAAACCCAACATATCTTAATGTTTTCGGTGGTGGTGCTGATTGCTACATTCCAGATTTCTTCCATGGAAATGGGCTCAATATTACATGTATGCTAGCAGGAATCATCGGAGTTGCTATATTTGTAATAGGTTCCTTAAGAAACAGAATTGCAGCATCAAGAAAAGGATATGCAACAACATCAGCTGTAGGATTTTATCTTAAGCTTGTACTTATATCAGCAGTAATCCTTTTTGTTACATACAAGCTCGCAGGCTACAAGGGTATTCCTACATCACTTATCTGGATTATCATCGTAGTTCTTGCATACCATTACTTCACCACAAAAACTACAATGGGTCGTTACCTGTATGCAGTAGGTGGAAATGAGAAGGCTACACAGCTTTCAGGTATCAACACAAAGAAAGTTTACTTCTTTGCATATACGAATATGGGATTCTTAACAGCTATCGCTGGTATCCTTACTGTAGCAAGAGCTGCAAGTGCTCAGCCTACTTATGGTATGTTCTATGAAATGGATGCAATCGGTGCCTGCTTCATTGGTGGCGCAAGTGCATACGGCGGAACAGGTTCTGTATTCGGAGCAATCATCGGTGCCCTTCTGATGGGTGTTATCAACCAGGGTATGTCAATCATGGGTGTAGACGCCAACTACCAAAAGGTAGTAAAGGGACTTGTACTTCTTGTAGCAGTTATCTTTGACGTAGTATCAAAGAGAGAAAAGAAGTAGGAAGGGAGGATCATAAAAGTGAAAGACAAAATTTTAAAAATATTCAAAGAAAACACAATGCTCATTGTACTGGTCCTTGTTGTCCTCTTCTTCAATGTGATGACAAATGGTACAATGCTTCTTCCAAGCCAGTTTAACGCACTTATCACACAAAACGCTTATGTATACGTTCTTGCAACAGGTATGCTGATGTGTATGCTTACTGGTGGTAACATCGATTTGTCCTGCGGTTCATTCGTTTGCTTTGTAGGTGTTATCGGTGCTAAGGTAATGGTAACAAATGGAGCTTCTACTCCTGTAGGTATTCTTGTAATGCTTCTTATTGGTGTTATCTACGGTTGCCTACTTGGATTTGTAATTGCTTACATCAATATTCCACCATGGATTGCAACACTTGCAGGTTTCCTTGCACTTCGTGGATGGGGCGTAGCTTTAATGCATGGCGCATCTAACATCAGCCCACTTCCAAAGGAGTTCTGTGCAATGTTCACAGGCAAGATGAATGACCTTTTTGGTGGCCCAAGAATTAATGGTGTTCAGTACAATATGACAAGTATTGTAATCGGTCTTATTGCTTCAGTTATTGTTGTACTTCTTCTTTTTAGAAGCCGTGCAACAAAGCTTAAGAAGGGATATGTTGCCGACAGCCTAGTTACAGTTATTGTTAAATGCGTTCTTATCGATTTTGTAATTATGTTATTTGCATATAAGTTCTCACTTGCAGGTGGTGTTCCTTATGCACTTATCTGGGTGGCAGTAATCGTTCTTATCTACAGCTTTATCACATCTAAGACAGATGTAGGACGTTACTTCTACACAATCGGCGGTAACGCAGAGGCAACTCGTCTTTCAGGTATCGACACAAAGAAAATCATGTTCCTTGCATACCTTAACATGGCAGTGCTTACAGTTATATCTGCATTCCTTACAATGTCACGTTTCTCAGCTGCAAACTCTACAGCTGGTACAAACTACGAGATGGATGCAATTTCAGCCTGCGTAGTTGGTGGTGTTAGTGCTTATGGCGGTAGCGGTACTGTATTTGGAATGATTGTCGGTGCTACACTTATCGGTGTAATCAACCTTGGTATGTCCCTCATGGGCATCGATGCCAACTGGCAGAAGGTTGTAAAGGGAGTCGTACTTCTTGGCGCTGTAGTTTTTGAGATTTTGAATAATAGAAAGAATGCTATTAAATAGAAGGTTTAATATCTTCATCATATTCTCTTAGATTTGCCCGCGGTATTTATTATCGCGGGCTTTTAGTTTTTATTTATAAGTGATAGTATATAGAATATGGAGCTAATAAAAGGATTAATTCAAAGAAAAATGGTTATATTACTTGCAGCAGTAGTGCTGGTGTTTTTTGTACTTTTTAACTCTGGTTTTTTCGGAGGAAATGATGAGCGAATCAGGGTATCCTGTGTGGGAGACAGCCTGACATACGGAAGTGGAGTGATTAAAACCAGGGAGGTGGATTCCTACCCTGCCAAACTTCAAAAAAAGCTTGGTACATCACATCTTGTATCCAACTTTGGTTTGAGAAATGCCACCGCATCGGCTGATGGAGATTTGCCATACATCGATTCAGCCCAGTACAAAAAATCACTGGAATCAGAGCCAAATATCGTTCTTCTCATGCTTGGCACCAACGATTCCAAGACGTACAATTGGAATGCTAAATCTTACGAAGAGGGCATTAAAAGCCTGGTTCAAACTTATAAGAATCTGGACACTAACCCTACAGTATATCTAATGATTTCACCATATTGCTTTTCGTTAGACGGTTCTGATATTGCAGAATATCAGGTTCAGCCTAAGGTAGTGGCCGGTAAGATTAGAGATATTGTGGAAAAGGTAGCGGCAGAAGAGGGGGTAGAGGTAATCGATTTATATTCCGTTACTGTAGGCAAAGAAGAACGCTACCGTGATGGAATCCATTTCGACGCCGAAGGCTACAAGATTATCGCTGATTATATCTATGATATTATAAAATAATTGTTACTATTCACGGACATGTTTTCTTATAGAATGTGGATTTAGCTAAGGGGGAGCGTAGTGCACTCTAGGGACTTGCTGTTCTTATATGAAGTGAGCCCGCTAGAAGCGTAAATCCGTCGCCCTAGACTATTGCATCATTGGAGAAGAATTGCTGATTTTCTTAATGCCACAAATGAGCATACGTCACGTGTCCTTTCACGGCTTTGACTATTCGAAGCAACTGTATGTCTATCGCATACACTTGTTATGTTTAAATAATAGCAGTGACAGCAATATTAGTATTAATTGCATTCATATTACATTCGCCAAGTAGAATTAAAAGCAGTTTTTGGATGTTTTTCGTACCGGCTTCAAGCTCAGTCCGTTTCGCTATCAGCCTTGGGCTGCCGTCCGTGGCAGCCCATACGAAAACATTTAAAAACTACTTTAAGATTCTACTAGGCTCATTCCAAAATCATGCAATTAATACTAATATTGCTGCCACTGCTATTTCTTTAGGTTGAGTGTGTATGCGATATACATACAGTTGCGACAGAATTGTCAAACCTTGAAAGAACACGTGTAATAAAAGATGCGAGTTGTGGCATTTAGAAAATCAGTAATTCTTCGATTGTGCAATAGTCTAGGGCGACGGATTTATGCTTCTAGCGGGCTCATTCTGTTGATTCATTAACAAGTCCCCAGAGTGCACTATGCTCCCCCTTAGCTAAATCCACATGTATAAAATTTTAGAATGTCCGTGAATAGTAACAAATAAATGGTTATTAATATTATTTATCATTAAACCTGTTGACATATTTTGTCTGCAGGTTTATATTTTAATCAAACATATGAACAAATGCTCATATATAAAATTAAAAAAATAACCCATTGGGGACGGAGGAAATCACTATGAAGAAAACTTACAAGATTGATGTTGATTGTGCAAACTATGCTAACAAAATGGAGCAGGCAGCTAAGAATACTGCTGGTGTAGCTGATGCCACAGTTAATTTCATGGCACTTAAGATGAACGTGGAGTTTGAGGAAGGCGCTGATGTTAAGGCTGTTATGGCAGAGGTTCTTGCTAATTGTAAGAAGGTTGAGGACGACTGCGAAATCTTTATCTAAGTTCTGTTTATTGGCTCGCCTGTTACACAGACAATCCTAAAAAAATACACTCGACTAATGTCTCGGTTAATTTCTTTTAGAATTGTCTGCTACAGGCTATCTATGCACAGCGAAAATAGCTTGTAGTTGACAAGGAAAATATTTCTTAAGCGAAACTTTCTATGTTGAGCGTAGAAATATTTTTCTTGTTAACGTAACAAGCGAGAGACCAACTAGGAGACTAACTAGGAGACCAATTATGAATAAGAAACAAAAGAAGGTTTTATACAGAATAATTGCAGCAGCGCTTATGATGATTGTGTTGTTGCTGTTACCACTTGAGGAAAAAAGTATACTCAGGTTTATATTGTTTTTACTTCCCTATTTTACAATAGGCTATGACATCTTGCGAAAAGCCTTTAAGGGGATTATGAATAAGCAGGTGTTTGATGAAAATTTCCTTATGGCTGTGGCAACAGTAGGTGCTATGGCACTTGGAGAGTACACCGAGGGTGTGGCAGTTATGCTGTTCTATCAGATTGGTGAGCTTTTCCAGTCATACGCGGTGGGAAAGAGCCGCAGGAACATCTCTGCTCTTATGGATATAAGACCTGATTTTGCTAATGTGATGATTGATGGCGTGGTTACAAAGGTTGATCCAGACGAGGTGGAGGTTGGCAGCGAGATAATCGTTCAACCAGGAGAAAAGATTCCAATTGATGGCGTGGTTGTAGATGGCACATCTACCCTTGATACAGCAGCCTTAACAGGTGAAAGTGTACCTAGAAGCGTAAAGCCTTCTGACGAGGTAATATCAGGCTGTATCAATATGTCTGGCGTAATCAAGGTTAAGACTACCAAGGAATTTGGTGAGTCTACTGCATCTAAGATTCTTGATTTGGTGGAGAATGCTTCATCTAAGAAATCGAAGCCGGAGAACTTTATTTCAAAGTTTGCAAGAATATACACTCCAGTTGTGTGCTATGCCGCAGTTGGTCTGGCTTTACTTCCACCTGTAGTCAGCCTGATTATAGGGCTAGAACCAAGATGGGGACAGTGGGTATACAGAGCTCTTACTTTCCTTGTAATCAGCTGCCCATGTGCTCTTGTAATCAGCATCCCTCTTACATTCTTTGCAGGAATCGGTGGAGCTAGTAAGGAAGGTGTGCTCGTAAAGGGCTCTAACTATCTTGATATGCTTTCAAAGGCTAAGATTGCTGTCATGGATAAGACAGGTACTCTTACCAAGGGTGTATTTAAGGTTACAGAAATTGTTCCAGTAGGTATTACCAAGGAAGAGCTTCTAGAGAAGACAGCAATGGCTGAGGTCTACTCTAATCATCCTATATCAAAGAGCCTTAAGGAAGCCTATGGTAAGCCAATTAACACCAGCCGCGTGTCTGATGTAGAGGAGATATCTGGTCATGGCATAAAGGCTATTGTAGGAGATACTACAGTAAATGTAGGTAATGAAAAGCTCATGGCAAATGTAGGTGTAGAGCCTGCCACGGTGGTTGCCGCAGGAACTGTTATTCATGTTGCATTTGATGACAAATATGTAGGCTATATCCTGATATCAGATGAGCTTAAACCAACATCAAAGTCTGCCATAAAAGCCATGAAGCAGGCTGGAATAAGAGCAACAGTAATGCTTACAGGTGACAGTGACAAGGTAGCTGGAATCGTTGCTAATGATTTAGGCTTAGATAAGGTATATTCACAGCTTCTTCCAGCTGACAAGGTTACAAAGGTGGAGGAGCTTCTTGCTGACAAAAATGAAAATGAACAGCTTATATTTGTAGGGGATGGAATCAACGACGCCCCTGTATTATCAAGGGCCGATATAGGTATTGCCATGGGAGCATTAGGCTCTGATGCAGCCATAGAAGCAGCTGATGTTGTCCTTATGGACGACGACCCAATGAAGATTGCCAAGGCCATAAATATCGCTAAGAAATGCATGCGCATAGTATACGAAAACATCTATTTTGCAATAGGCATCAAGGTAGCTTGCCTAATCTTAGGTGCAATAGGTATTGCTAATATGTGGCTTGCAATCTTTGCAGACGTAGGCGTTATGGTACTTGCCGTATTAAACGCAATCCGCGCCCTACGTGTGCATAACGTGTAAAATAGACACAGCTGTATAGCTAGGACAAGGGTGTTTACTCAACCATGGCAGGCGCGAGCAAGAGGTTGCTAAAGGTCCAGTGGACCTTTGTTTAGCAACGACCGAAGTGGAACGGAGACCCCCATTCAGTTAAGGAGGGACCCTTTAGGGAGGTTACCTTGACTGAAATGGGAGATGGCTTGCGGGAGCACGGAACACTTGGATAACACCCATGCGATGCTAGATGGCGTAATAAGCAATGATTAAGAAGAGTAAAGATAGCTTGTAGTAAACAATAATAAATTTTCTGAAGGAGACATCAGTAGACGAAAGAATATTTATTATTGTTTGCGTAACAAGCGAGATATACTCAGGAGGTAGACATGGAAAAACATGCTCAGTGTTGCGATGAGCAATGTGTACATACAGAATTGGTAAACAAAGTACTTGATGAGCTTCCAGATGAGGATGCATTGTATGATCTTGCGGAGCTTTTCAAAGTCTTTGGGGATAGCACAAGAGTAAGAATATTATTTGCGTTATTTGAATCTGAGCTTTGCGTATGCGACCTTTCTGAAGCTCTTGATATGACTCAATCTGCCATATCACATCAGCTTCAGATTCTTCGTACTAATAAGCTGGTAAAAAGCCGCCGTGAAGGCAAGCAGATATACTATAGCCTTGCAGATGAACATGTAGTAACAATCATTGCCCAGGGATTAAATCATATATTGGAATAGCTTCAGATTAGCTGTTATCGAAACAATTTCTCATTAAATAAAAATTTGTGAAAAAAGTGTTGACATCGAACTTTTGGTAGAGTATTATAACCACAGTTAGCAAGAGCTAACCTAGAAAGAGGACGATAACATGTGCGAAGAAGTATTTGAGATGATCTGCTCCATGGACAGGCGAAAAATAGAGTTGCAGCTGGTGTTGCAGTGTGCACCTACAATCGCGGGACTTAAGACATCCAATCTTCTCATTGTTCCTAAAGACTTAGAGGATAAAGTCAGAATGGTCTTAAGACACTCCGGGCTGTTGGGGTACCGCCTGGTGTATGACAAGAAACGGGTAATCTTTTTAGTCTTTAACAGGGACATGCTTATGAGTTATCTTTCAAAGGATGAGGTTAGAGATTTTCTTGTTAAATATGGATATAGGACAGATGCTTTTGGCTATTGTCTAAGACATTTTCAAAAGCGCTATGATGCCTATGTTCATTGTAGAAAGGATTTCCCTCACGAAATGGGTGTGTTCTTAGGATACCCACTTGGTGATGTGGAAGGCTTTATCAAAAATGGGGGAGATAATTTCTTGTTGTCCGGCTACTGGAAAGTATATTCTGATGTGGCTGAGGCACAGGGGTTATTTGAAAAGTTTGATGTTGTAAAGGATGACATGGTTCGCATGGTATCAAAAGGATACTCGATTAAAAGTATAGTTTCGTACTATGCAACAGGCGCTACAGATGTAGCAGTTTGATTTTTATTTAAGGAGAGTAAAATCATGAGTAAAGTTAATGTTGTATTTTGGTCACAGTCAGGAAATACAGAGAGTATGGCAAATGCAGTCGGCGCTGGTGTAACAGAGGCTGGCGGCGAGGCTAACGTAGTTTATGTTGGCGATGCTTCTATAGATGAGCTTAAATCTGCTAAGGCTTTTGCTTTAGGATGCCCTGCAATGGGTGCAGAGGTGCTCGAAGAAGGTGAAATGGAGCCATTTGTTGCAGATTTAGAGGGCTTTGTTTCAGGTAAGACTATCGGTCTTTTCGGTTCTTACGGCTGGGGAGATGGACAGTGGATGCGCGATTGGGTTGATCGTATGACAGCTGCAGGCGCAACAGTAGTAAATGGTGAGGGCGTTATTTGCCAGGATGCTCCAGATGGAGCAGCAGAGGCAGAGTGCAAAGAATTAGGTAAAGCTCTTGCTGCAATTTAATTGTTATTGTTAAATTTGCTTATTTCCTTTCCCTGAGTTTCTAACCGGGTTTCTTGGGGAAGTTATTAGACTCCTTTTACAGCCTCCAGGTATGCCAGTGCCTGGAGGAATTTTTAGTATATTTAAGTGTGTATTATATAGCTGTGAGCCCTGTTGAATTGGGCATATAGTGATTTGTTAGAATGTCAGATATTTCATGTTAAATTCTAACAATTAAATTTCAAAAAAGTTGTTGACATTAAGCCGGTTCTAATATATACTTCTTTTTGTTCGCGGGACAGATACGAAACGCAGGACAGCACTTAGCGGGGTGTGGCTCAGTTTGGCTAGAGCACCTGGTTTGGGACCAGGGGGTCGCAGGTTCGAATCCTGTCACCCCGACTTAGAAATAAATAATTAATATGCGGGTGTGGTTCAATGGTAGAACATCAGCCTTCCAAGCTGAATACGTGGGTTCGATTCCCATCACCCGCTTTTTATTTGCCAAGTTGTTGAATATGTGTCAGTAGCTCAGCTGGATAGAGCAACGGCCTTCTAAGCCGTGGGTCGGGGGTTCGAATCCCTTCTGGCACATGTATTTTATGGTGGGTGTGGCACAGCTGGTTAGCGCGTCGGATTGTGGTTCCGAAGGTCGAGGGTTCGAACCCCTCTACCCACCCTGTTGCGAT